>DFIU01000002.1 GCA_002371465.1 Lachnospiraceae bacterium UBA3689
GTTTCCAGCTGTTGTCCCCCTCGGAGGGGCAGGTTACCTATGTTCTCCTCACCCGTTCGCCACTGAGCACCAAGGTGCTCCGTTCGACTTGCATGTATTAGGCACGCCGCCAGCGTTCATCCTGAGCCAGGATCGAACTCTCTTAAAGATTTCTGATTCTTCTCGGATGAGCGTTAGCTTTCGCTATTCTCATTCGTTTCCATACTTACTGTTTTTGTTTCCGTTTCAAGAAACTGTAAAGAAATTTTCGAGTTTTGTATGTGTTTCACTGTTCAGTTATCAAGGAACTTGGGTTTTATTTTGCTGTCTTCTCTCGTCGACAGCAAAAATAATTATAGGGACCTGGAACCTCTTTGTCAACAGGTTTTTAAAAGTTTTTCAGAAAATCTCAGCTTCCCTTCTACCTGTTTTGCTGACGCTTCCTTTGAAATCACTTTAGAATCTCGCGGATGGCGGTACGGATGCTGTCAACCGGAACAAGGGTGATTCCGGTGATTCCTTTCAAGCTTCGCATATTCGCTTGGGGGACGACCGCCGTATCAAAGCCCAGCTTCTTCGCCTCCTGTACCCGGATATCCGCTCCGCTGACCGCGCGGACTTCGCCGGACAGACCGACTTCGCCAAAGACGATGGTCCGGTCCGAAATCGCCTTATCCTGATAGGAGGAGGCGATCGCCAGAGCAATACCCAGGTCGACCGCCGGCTCGTTCATGCGGATTCCGCCCGCGATATTGACATAGGCGTCATAGTAGCCCAGCTGCAGATCGCACCGTTTTTCCAGGACCGCCATCAGCAGATTGACGCGGTTGTAGTCCGTGCCCGCTGCCGTCCGCTTGGGCAGGTTGAAGTTGGTCTTACAGACCAGAGCCTGAATCTCAATTAAAACCGGACGGCTGCCCTCTACGGAACAGGCGACGACAGAACCCGACGCCCCCTCCGGCTTTCCGCTCAGCATATATTCGGAGGGATTGGGCACTTCGGTCAGCCCCGACTCCCGCATTTCAAAGACGCCGATCTCATTTGTCGAACCAAACCGATTCTTGACCGCCCGCAAAATCCGGTAGGAAGCCTGGCGGTCCCCTTCAAAGTACAGGACAGTATCGACCATGTGTTCCAGCACTCGGGGACCGGCGACCGAGCCGTCCTTGGTGACATGACCGACAATGAAAATGGAAATGTCCAGTCCCTTTGCCAGCATCATCAACGTTCCGGTCGCCTCCCGCACCTGGGAAACCGAGCCCGGGGCGGAGGTAATTTCCTCATTGTACATGGTCTGGATCGAATCGATAACGCAGATATCAGGCTTGACCTCTTCGATGGTCTCCTTGATGGTCCCCAGGTTGGTCTCGGTCAGAAGGAGCAGGGAATCTGACATATCTCCGATCCGCTCCGCCCGCATCCGGATCTGCTGCAGGGATTCCTCTCCAGAAATGTAGAGAACCTGCTTGCCGGCAGCCGCCAGGTTGCGGCAAGCCTGCAAAAGGAGGGTGGACTTGCCGATTCCGGGATCGCCGCCGATGAGGACCATGGAACCCCGGACGATACCCCCGCCCAGTACGCGGTCCAGTTCGCCGATTCCGGTTTTGGTCCTCGCCGTCTCCGTCATGGAAATGTCGTTCATCCGGGTCGGCTTGACCTTCTCCCGACTCCCATGGTGGATTCCCGCCCCTGTCTTTGCCGGGCTGACGGTCTCTTCCACAAAGGTATTCCACTGGCGGCAGGCAGGGCACTGTCCCATCCACTTGGTGGACTCGTAGCCACACTCCTGGCAAAAGAAGACCGTCTTGGTCTTAAGTTTCGGCATAATTCCTCCTTATCGCTAAGGAAGGGCACCACTTTTGAAGTGATGCCCTTCCCAATCTAATCTTTTAAAAATCTTTCACTGCCGGTTATGTTCAGGCACTTATACCGGTCAAGTTAAGTTCGTCCAAAATCCCGGCACTAACCACCCAAGCAAATTTTCAGATCCATGGATCCAGTTCCTTTAGAAATCCCAATTACCGACATCAGTAATCACCTTGACAGATGATGACATTCAACATTTGACGAAATCTATACGCTCCTTTTTACTCAACCTTCTCGATCTGCACTTCATAAGACTTGCCCGCGTCCAGTTCCACGCTGAAGGAGATCTTTCCGCCCAGGTTGGACTTCTGCGTATCGCGGTAGACGCCGCCAATCACGATCTTATAATCCGTATCGGGTTCGCCCATCACGGTGATCATGGCATCTTCCGGTCCGTCGACCGTGAAGGTCATGGTCTTGCCGTCACTTTTCATGTGGCTGACGGCAGTTCCCGGTTCAGACTCATACGCGAACATTTCATTTTTTTCCAGACGGGTGATTTCCTTAAAGGTTTTGACCTTGTAGAGGTCGCCGTCGTGTTCAAAATCGGACTTCTTCGTCTTCTCGCCGAGTTCATAATCACCAAAACTGATGCTTCCGTCACTCTCCGTACGAATCAGTTCTTTTACTGCTGACATTCTGTATGTCCTCCTTCAATAAACTACCTCTATTTTACTCTTATAATTCGATAAATTCGAGTCGATCCGGGGAAATTTATGGAAATTTCAGTCCCGTCAGTTCTTTGCCTTCAGGGTGATCTTGTCGTGGGATGCGCCGACCGTCACGGATCCTCCCTCTTTCGCCTCCCCGCTTAAAATCATCTCGGAGAGGGGATTCTCAATCTCATTCTGTATCAGACGGCGCAGGGGTCTGGCTCCGAATTTGGGTGAAAAGCCCTTCCGGGCGATATATTTTTTCGCGGCTCCTGTCACCTTAAGGCGAATACCCATCTGACCCAAGGCGCGTTTTTCCAGGTTCTTGAACTGAAGACCGGCGATCTGCTCGACTTCCGCCTCATTTAGGGGATGGAAGACAATCATTTCATCGATTCGATTGAGGAATTCCGGACGGAACATGCGGTGGACCTGATCCATGACATTTCCCTTCATCATCTGGTAGTCCCGCTCCGCGCTCTGCTGCGCCTGGAAGCCCAGATGCCTGGGCTCGACGATCGCCTGGGCGCCGGCATTTGACGTCATAATGATGCAGGTATTTTTAAAATCGACCCGCCGGCCGTGCGAATCCGTGATATGCCCCTCATCCAGCACCTGGAGCAGAATGTTGAAGACGTCGGGATGGGCTTTTTCGATTTCATCGAACAAAATGACGCTATAGGGGTGGCGGCGGACCCGCTCCGAGAGCTGACCGCCCTCATCATAGCCGATGTAGCCGGGAGCGGACCCGATCAGCTTGGACACGCTGTACTTTTCCATGTATTCGGACATATCGACCCGGATCATGTTGTCCTCCGAGCCAAAGACCGCTTCCGCTACCGCCTTGGACAGCTCGGTCTTGCCGACGCCGGTCGGCCCCAAAAAGAGGAAGCTGCCGGTCGGGCGGTTGGGGTCTTTTAAGCCCACACGTCCCCGCTTGATCGCATTTGCCACCGCCGTCACGGCTTCATCCTGACCAATCACCCGCTTGTGCAGCTCCTGGTCCAATCTCGCCAGCCGCTTGCTCTCCGCTTCCTCCAGGCGGACAACCGGAATCCCTGTCCACTCCGCCACGACCTCCGCCACCAGATCCTCGGTGACGACCGGGCGGTCATTCTTTTCTTCCTTGCGGTGGCGGCGAGCCAGATTCCGCTCCACCTTGCTCTCCAGAGATATCTGCTCCTCATGCAGGTCCTTTGCCTTCTTCATATCGCCGGCAAGGATCGCCTGCTCCTTTTCCTCGGCAAGTTTTTTGACCCGGTCCTCTTCATCCAGCAGCTTTTTGGAATTCCGGAAATTTCCCATGCGGAGTTTCGCCGCTGCCTCATCGACCAGATCGAGCGCCTTGTCGGGCAGCCGGCGGTCGTTGATATAGCGCTCCGAAAGCGTCACGGCAGCCGTCAGAGCCTGGTCGGAAATAGTCACATGGTGATGCTTTTCATAGTAGGGACGGAGACCCTTTAAAATCTCAACCGAATCCCCAGCGGTCGGCTCTTCCACGGTAACCGGCTGGAAACGGCGCTCAAGAGCCGCGTCCTTTTCGATATATTTGCGATACTCGTCGATCGTCGTCGCGCCGATCACCTGGATCTCCCCACGGGAGAGAGCCGGCTTCATGATGTTGGAGGCATCCAGCGCCCCTTCCGCACCGCCTGCTCCGACAATGGTGTGCAGCTCGTCGATAAAGAGCAGGATGTTTCGATTTTTTGAGACTTCGGCGATCACGTTTTTGATGCGCTCCTCGAACTCGCCCCGGTACTTGGAGCCTGCCACCATGCTGGACAGGTCCAGGGAGACCACCCGCTTGTCCGCCATGTATTCAGGCACCAGCCCGTTGGCAATGCGAAGAGCCAGTCCCTCCACGATGGCGGTCTTACCGACGCCGGGCTCGCCGATCAGACAGGGATTGTTTTTGCTTCTGCGGCTGGAAATTTCGATCATGCGGGTAATTTCCTTGTCCCTCCCGATCACGGGATCCAGCTTGCCCTCTTCCGCCAACCTGGTCAGGTCCCGGCTGTACTTATCGAGGGTCGGCGTGCCGCCCTCCGGCTGGTTCAGAACGTGACCATTTGCGATATCCTCGGATTTTAATTCATCCGCCGCCCCCATCGCGATCAGGGTGTCCGCGTAGAGCTTGCGGATGTCGATGCTCATGGTGTGGAGCAGGCGGGTCGCGACACAGTCCGTATCCGACAGTATGGAGAGCAGGATATGCTCGGTCCCGGTCTCCTCTGTGCCGAAGCGGTCCGCCAGTTCATCCGCGTCCCGTAAGATTTCAAGGGCGCGCGGGGAAAATTCCAGCCGCTCCTCCAGCGCCACGCCGCCTTGAGGAGCGATCAGGCGGTCGATGAGACCGGTCAATTTTTCCAAGGTTACGCCTGCATCCGACAGGACCGCTGCAGCTGTTCCATTTGCCGCCCGTAAAAGACCGACCAGCAGATGCTCGGTCCCGGCGTAATTCTGTCTGTGGTAACCGGCAGCTCGCTTCGCCGCCTCCAGCGCTTTTTTCGCTTCTTTTGTCAATCTGTCACTCATTTATCATATTCCTCATAGAGATCATCCAGCAGCCGATGGATTTCTTCCTTGCTGACCCTGCGGCACCGCGCCTTTGCAAGAGCCAGTTTCAGCGTATCTTTCAGTTCCTCTTCGGCATGGATCTTTTCATAATCAATATCGACGACCGCTCCGTTGCGGCGATCGACGGTGAGGAAGCCCTCCTCGCGGAGGATGGCATACGCCTTATTGACCGTATGCATGTTGATGCCGATTTCATCAGCCAGATCGCGGACGGACGGCAGGGAATCGCCCTCCCTGAGCACATCCGATGCAATCTGCAGAATGATCTGTCTGCAGAGCTGGCGGTAGATCGCCTCGCCGCTTTCCAAATCGATCTGAATGAACATCCTCATTTCCTCCCTCGTTGCCATGTGTCACGGACACTATAACAGAGGGGGAGGAGCTTTGTCCAGCTGGAACAGATCAAAAAAATCCTCTCCTTACTGCTCATCAGTAAGGAGAGGATTAACAGTCAGACCGGATAGCCTTCCGATTCTGCTTCATCGATGGCGTGACCGATGTCATGCCGCATATAGCAATTTTCAAAGGAAATTCGCTCGACCGCCCGGTAGGCTTTTGCCCTTGCCTCCTTGAGGTTGGGCGCGAGCGCCGTCACCGCCAGGACGCGGCCGCCATTCGTGACGACCTCACCCTTTTTGTTGAATTTAGTTCC
Organism: Lachnospiraceae bacterium UBA3689; assembly: GCA_002371465.1. Taxonomy (GTDB): domain Bacteria; phylum Bacillota; class Clostridia; order Lachnospirales; family Lachnospiraceae; genus Chordicoccus. The sequence goes on from DFIU01000002.1 coordinate 5,728, forward strand.
CGCGTGAAAGACAAACTCATCCGTCTTGCCGCGGAAGGTCTCAAGCCCGTGGATGGGGAAGCCCTTTTCGTAGTGGACCGGGTAGCCGTCCGACGCCAGCACGACGCAGAGGCAGGCTTCATCGGAGAACTTGAGATCCAGCTGGTCCAACCTGCCGTCGATGCAGGCTTCAAAGACGTCGACAATATCATTTTCCAGCCGGGGCAGAACGACCTGGGCTTCGGGATCGCCGAAGCGGGCGTTGTATTCCAGCACCTTGGGTCCGTCCTCTGTCAGCATCAGGCCGAAGAAAATGACCCCGGTAAAGGGTCTGCCCTCTGCCTTCATCGCGTCGACGGTCGCCTGGTAAATGTACTTCTTGCAGAAATCATCCACTTCTTTGGTGTAGTAGGGGCTGGGAGAAAAATTCCCCATTCCGCCGGTATTAAGGCCCATATCACCATCTCCTGCCCGCTTGTGGTCCATAGCCGAGGACATGAGCTTGATGGTCTTGCCATCGACAAAGGAGAGGACGGAGATCTCTCTGCCCGTCATAAACTCTTCAATGACGACATGATCGCCGGAATGACCGAACTTCTTATCCTCCATCAGTTCCTTGACGCCGGCGTTCGCCTCTTCCAGGTTCTGGCAGATCAGGACGCCCTTGCCCAGAGCCAGACCGTCAGCCTTTAAGACAATCGGCATTTTGGCGGTCTTTAAATAGGCATACGCCTCTTCCGGGCTGCCAACTGTGACGGATGCTGCCGAAGGAATGTTGTATTTTTTCATGAGGTCCTTGGAAAATGCCTTGGACCCTTCCAGGATCGCCGCGTTCTTTCTGGGTCCGAAGACGCGCAGACCGGCAGCTTCAAAGACATCGACAATGCCGCCGACCAGGGGATCATCCATGCCGACCACAGTCAGATCGATGTCATGCGTTTTGGCAAACTCAACCAGCTTGTCGAATTCCATGGGACCGATCGGGACACATTCTGCCACTTCCGCGATGCCGGCATTTCCCGGCGCGCAGTAGATCTTATCCACTTTGGGGCTCTTTGCGACAGCCCAGGTGATGGCATGTTCTCTGCCGCCGCCGCCAACGATCAGAACTTTCATCTTTGCTCTCCTCTTTTATCTTCCTCAATGTGGACGATCTGCTGGTCGTCCACCCGAACTCTGCCCTCCGCGATCAATCTGATCGCCTCCGGCATGATCTTCCACTCCGCCTCTTCCATGACCCGTCTTTGCAGGATCTCGGGCGTATCGCCCTCTTTGACCTGAACCGCTTTTTGCAGGATGATGGGACCGGCATCCAGATCGGCGTTGACAAAATGCACGGTCGCCCCAGTCACTTTGACGCCCCGCTGAAGAGCCGCCTGGTGGGGCTTTAGCCCGTACATCCCCTTGCCGCAAAAGGCGGGGATCAGAGCCGGATGGATGTTGATGATCCGGTTGGGGTAAGCCTCAATCAAAATCTCCGGGATCTTCATGAGGCAGCCTGCCAGAACGATCAGGTCGACCTCAAAGGAATCAATCAGGTCCTTCAGCGCCCGATCAAAGGCAGCCCGGTCTTCAAAATCCTTGGGGGACAGGACTTTAGCAGGAATCCCCGCCCGGTCCGCCCGGGTCAGGGCATAGGCATTTGCATTGTTGGAAATAACGACCGCGATCTCAGCCTGCCCGATCTGCCCATTGTTCAGAGCATCCATGATCGCCTGCAGATTGGTTCCTCCGCCCGAAACCAGGACCGCCATCCGAAAGGGACTTGTTTTCCTCATACCAGATCAACACCTTTCGCGCCGCTTACGATCTCACCGATCCGATAGCCCTGCTCGCCGGCAGCTGCCAGAGCCTTCAGCGTCGCATCGGCATCCGCCGCGTCGACCGCCAGGACCATACCAATGCCCATGTTGTAGGTATTGTACATGACTCGTTCCTCCACTTCTCCCTGCTTCGCCATGAGGCGGAAGAGGTAGGGGACTTCGTAGCTGTCCTTACGGATGACGGCGCGGGTATCGTCCCGCAGCATCCGCGGTACATTTTCATAGAAACCGCCGCCGGTGATGTGGCTGCAGGCGTGGACCAAAACGCCCGCCTCTTTGACGGACCTGAGTGCCTTGACATAGATCCTGGTCGGAGCCAGAAGGGCTTCGCCGATGGTCTTGCCCAGTTTTTCATCGTACTGATTCAGATAGTCCTTCTCCATGGGGAAGATCTTGCGGACCAGGGAGAAGCCGTTGGAGTGAACGCCGGAGGAGGCGATCCCGATGAGGGCATCCCCATCTTTTAAGTTCTCCCCGGTAATCAGGTCCTTTTCATCGGCAATGCCGACCGCAAAACCGGCAAGATCAAATTCATCGACCGGATAAAAGCCCGGCATCTCCGCCGTCTCGCCGCCGATCAGGGCAGAATCCGCCTGTAGGCAGCCTTCCGCCACGCCCTTGACAATCTCTGCGATCCGCTCCGGATAGTTCTTGCCGCAGGCAATGTAATCCAAAAAGAAAAGGGGCTCTCCGCCCGCGCAGGCGACATCGTTGACGCACATGGCGACACAGTCGATACCGACCGTGTCATATTTTTCAAGTGTAAAGGCAAGCTTCAGCTTGGTCCCGACGCCATCTGTTCCCGAAAGGAGGGTCGGCTTCTCCATGCCCTGAAATTTGGCAAGGGAGAAGGCTCCGGAAAAGCCGCCGATGCCGCCCAGCACCTCTGGCCGCATCGTCTTTTTCACATATTCCTTCATCAGCTCCACGGACTGGTAGCCTGCTTCAATATCAACTCCTGAACTCTTGTAATCCATACTGTCCTCCCAAAAATGGTTGCAGTGTCTGCCGGTGTCCCTTACTTGCTGTAATGCTGATAGCCGCTCTCCTGAAGCCTTGCGTCCTTGGCGGCCACTTCCTCTTTCATCTCCTCGGAATTCTGCTTGAGCTTGTCCAACAGGTCCGCATCGGAGACCGCCAGAATCTTAGCTGCCAGGAGTGCCGCATTTTTTCCCCCATTGATGGCGACGGTCGCAACCGGGATGCCGCTGGGCATCTGCACGATGGAATAGAGACTGTCGCGTCCGCCCAGGGAGGTGGTGTGCATGGGAATTCCGATGACCGGCAGGGGGAAGAGGGCGGCGCACATGCCGGGCAGATGGGCTGCCATGCCGGCGCCGGCGATGATAACCTTGATTCCATTTTCCTCTGCATGCTTTGCCCAGTCAAAAAAGATATCGGGTTCGCGGTGGGCGGAAATGATCCTCATTTCATAGGAAATTCCCAGTTGGTCCAGGACCTCTGCCGCCTTTGCCATGACCGGCATATCTGAATCAGATCCCATTACAATTCCTACTGTTGCCATGCTGCGTTCTCCTTTCACTGTCTCTCCATTTCAAGAAGCGGTAAGTTGAGTTCTTCAGTGCCCGGAAGCACGAATCTTCCCCCTTCCAGCAAGGGGATCCTGCCTCCGTCTTTCTTTATGACCCGGATACTGCCGAGTTCGTCATACGGAATGGTGATATCCGTGTGGCACCCATAGTAAGCTTTGGAAAGGTCCTGCCTGCGGATCAGCGTGTGTTCGTTGTCCCTGGCAATCATTTCCTTTCCGTCCGGATTGTAGACCGGATTGTCCTCTTCCCAGCTGTAGCAGGTATCGCCCATGGCAAAATGGGGACCGGTCTTCTCCGCGATCAAAATGGGCATCAGGTTCTCGATGCCGAAAGTCTTAGCCATCTGGTAGGCCTTTGTATTGGTTCCGATGGCAAATTCGCCGATGGTCAGCGTCGGATGGTGGAATAAAATGTTGTCTTCGATGTATTTTTTATTTTCTGCCTCTGTCGGAAAATTGCCGCAGGTGTAGTCCGTGATCATGCCGTCTTTGAGCCAGATCTTAAGGTTCCGGTATTCAAAACCCTCCAGGAATACGTGCCCGACATGCAAAAGCCCGCTGGTCCCTTTGAGCCTCGGCGAGGTGAAGACCTCCCCGACCGGGATGTTGACATCCGCGACACAATTTTCAAAAATGGTCTCTTTGGCGGGATCCTGAAGCCTCTGTAAGGCGACAGTCAGATGGGTCTCATTTTTTCCCTGTCCCAGAACCTCAACCGAAGTTCCCTGATCCAGAGCGTCGATCAGATGCTGCTGAATCCGGCTGTAGTGGGCGGAATCCAGAGTGTTGACCTCGACCGTCGCGTCAAAGATCGCTTCAAAGTCCGGACCGATCGCCGGTACCGGAAAATCGATGATGGTAAAACTCCGGCTCTTCTCGGGGATATAGCGCTTGGTGATGGCAAGCAGGGCGTTCTTCATATCGAGGTAGAGGCGGGTCTGATGCCCGGTCAGCTTCAAGGCGTGGGGATGCAGGTCCGGGACGAAGGGCGGGACGCCGAAGGTCTCCAGGACAGCCGGTCCCGCGTGACGCAGGGACTTGTCAGAGAGTCGTTCAAAGATCTCCTGGGTGCAGCGCTTCCGCTCCGATACAAAATCCTCGTCCAGGACCAACGCCAGGTCGTAGCGGTGATCGTAGTCGAACTGGGGATTGGGGACCGCTCCCGAGTAGCCGCTGTGGCGGTTGGCAGTCCAGGTGATGAGGTGGGAGGCGGCGCGGACCAGGGTGGGCTTTAGCCCCATCTCTTCAAAATTCAAAAAAGCCGCCCTGATCATGCGCTCGAAACCCAATTCGTACACGATCTGAACGGTTTTTTGTTCTTCTAGATCTTTACGCGCATGAACAAAACCAAGACGATATCCCTCGGTAAAGGTCTCTGCCATGCGGTCAATCTTCTCCTGCGGAAGCGCATTGATATAGACTGCCGTCTTGATGGTATCCTCAGAGACATACTCTCCGAAACGGTAGAGATAAGCCGGATTGGAAAAATCCGCGGTTCGGATGATATCCGCGGCAAAGGTCTGGTCCGAATCGACCTGGGCGCGGATGCGATTTTCCGCAAATAAGGAAAGATAGTCCCTCAGATACGCTCCGAAAATAGACCGGACGGTCTTTTCCTCCGGGACTTCTTCATTTTCAAATTCAAAATAGATCTCGAGGAATAACTCATAGAGGGCTGCCTGCACCTCTTTTTGATCCTCGAAGACCGCCGGAATCAGCGAGCGCAGTTCCGCATAGACCGAAGACAAAAGGGGTCCCATCTTGTCCCCCAAAATTCTTGCGGCATACTCCGGATTCGCGTAGGAAATCCCGTAATTTTCCGGCAGGATATCCTCGTAGAGAGTCCGGTTGGGCGCGTCCTTTTTAACAGAAAGAAGAAACTTCGCCACGGACCGGAAGTAGTCATCAAAAGGGGACGGAACGGTGTCTTCCGCCGGAATCGCCCGCAGCCGGTCCAGGTCGGATGCCAGGCGTTCATTTAAATCTGCCATTTCCCTTGTTGCCATATCGCTCCATCAACTCCTTCCCAAAATTCGTCTCCAGGCTGTACTTAATCGCCTTTAAAAAGTTACTACAGCTCTTCCCTTTTTTCTAACATGCGTGTTTTTTCACATGGATCAGCTTAAATCGGATCTCTGATGAACCCTTTCAAACATGCCAGGTTTCTTCTTAATTCAGGACAAGTCAGATCCCGCTCATGAATATGGTGATCCAGCCGACCGCCGTCACCCCGCTTGCCAGCGTACCCAGGACGGACCAGACAGGGGAGATCTCCTTTTCTTCCGAAAAGGACTTCATGCCGCAGTAAAAACCGTAGACGGAAAAAAGCAGAGCGGCAAGACCGATCACACCGGCAAGGTAGCCCGCCTTGCCTCCATTTGCAAAGGAAAAGATGACGTCCGCCAGGAACATAAGAAAAGAAAGTCCTGCCATATACATGGAGAACTTTCCGCCGCGGGACTCTTTCTTTTGACTAAAATGAAATCTGCGTTTATCTGTCATTTGATCCGTCTATCTCCTGATTCTTAAGTTATCAGCCAGCAGGAACAACAGATAGCCCAAAGCTGCGCCCGCCGTGTTCAAGATGACATCATCGATGTCACAGACGCCGGTCCGGGTCACCAGCTGAACCAGCTCCACCAAAACGGAGGTGAGGCAGCCCAAGAGGGTCACCTTCAAAAATCTGCGGTTCTTTCTGGCTATAACAGGAAGGAAAAATCCAAAGGGCAGAAAACCCAGGATATTTCCTACCAAGTTCAAAAATACGGTGAGCGGACTGAGCTGACCGGCGTATCGGCAGAACCTTAAGATTTCCAGAAAGGGAATCAAGTTGGCATGATAGGTCCAGTGCTTGCCGGGCGCGTGGTCATACCAGTCCGCAAAGAACAGAAAATAGGTCAGTACAATGAGGTAGATAACAAAGAGCAGAAGTCCGAATTTCCGGGCTCTTCGCTTTCGCAAGCTCTCTGGTTTATGATTCTGCCCCGTACTGTTCATAATATCTGTCAATCGCCTTCTTAATTTCATCGTCTATGACGACTGTGCCATTATAGCGCTTATTGTAGAGACATTCAACGACTTCCTTCATCGTCACGATGGCGGCCGTTTTCAGCCCGTAGGTCTCGCCGATCTCCTGCAAAGCGCCCTTTTTCCCCTGCCCTCTTTCGCAGCGGTCGACGGATACGACCAGACCGATCGGATTCACCTGACCCTGGGCTTTTAAGATCGGGATAGTCTCCTTGATCGAAGTTCCCGCCGTCGTCACATCCTCGATGATGACGACCTGATCCCCGTCCTTTAAGGGACTTCCCAAAAGGATGCCCTTGTCGCCGTGGTCCTTGACCTCCTTGCGGTTGGAGCAGTAGCGGATATCCGCCCCATAGTCCTCACTGATGGCGATGGACGCCGCGGCGGAGAGCGGAATTCCCTTGTATGCAGGTCCGAAGAGAACGTCAAAATCAAGCCCGAACTTGTCCTTGATGGCTCTTGCGTAATAGCCGCCCAGCCTCCGCAGCTGGGACCCGCTCTGGTAATTGCCTGTGTTGACAAAAAACGGAGTCTTTCTCCCGCTCTTGGTCACGAAATCCCCGAAGCGCAGCACGCCGCAGTCCACCATAAAATGTATAAACTCTTCCTTATATGCTTCCATTTGAGACTCCTTTTTTGCTGTAGCCATCTGTTTCCTGTCTGTTAAGCCCTAAGACTCAAGCATACCTGTTCTTAACGATCGATTTCCAATCGTAAATTGATGTCACTCATCACTTCTAGAGCAAAAGCAGCTGTCTAACATCACTCTTACCGAAAAAGAGTTGTGATCTATCAAGCTACTCTGGAGTGTCAGTGAACTGCCCCGACCAGATCATTTACGTCATCGATCCCGTGCCTCACCAGATAGTCCCGGATGCCGTCAATCACATCCAAAGTCACCTGGGGATCCCAGAAGTTGGCGCTGCCGATCGAAACCGCCCGCGCCCCCGCCAGCATAAATTCGATTGCGTCCTCAGCTGACGCGATGCCCCCCATGCCGACGACCGGAATCTGAACGGCGTGCGCCGCCTCATAAACCAGGCGGACGGCAATGGGCCTGATGGCAGGTCCTGACAGACCGCCGGTCCGGTTGGACAGACGGAAGGTCTGCCGCTCAATATCGATTGCCATGCCGGTCAGTGTGTTGATGAGGGAAATGGCGTCCGCGCCGCCCGCCTCCGCTGCCCTGGCGATCTCCTTGATGTCGGTCACGTTTGGGGTCAGTTTCATCATGACCGGCTGCCCGGCGTGAGCCTTACACTCCTTTGTAATCTCCTCGACCAGCTTGGGATCGGTCCCCAGGGACAGCCCCCCCGCCTTGACATTGGGGCAGGAAATATTGATCTCCAGAAGATCAATCCCCTCCTCTTCCGCCAGCCGGTCCACGACCCGCAGATATTCTTCATTGGTGTGACCGCAGACGTTGACGATCACGCCGCAGCCCGCTTCCCGCAAAAAGGGCAGGTCCCGCTGGCAGAAAACTTCCACACCCGTCCCCTGCAACCCGATGCAGTTGAGCATGCCGGACGGGGTCTCCCAGATGCGGGGGGCGGGATTGCCCTCCCAGGCTACGTCGGCGATCCCCTTGGTCGTCACGGCTCCCAGTTTGGACAGATCGATCAGTTCCCCGTATTCCTGCCCCATACCGTAAGTTCCGGAACAGGTAAAGACCGGATTTTGAAAGTCCACGCCCGCGATCCTAACCTTCAGATTCACATCCTTCATGAAAGATCCACCTCCTCGGCATCAAAGACCGGTCCGTCCTTACAGATCCGGGTATTTTTCACCTTGGAATGGTCATCGACCTCCTGGGTCTTGCAGACACAGCCCAGGCAGACACCGATCCCGCACGCCATCCGCTCCTCCATGGATATATAGCAGGGGATGCCCTTCTCCTTTGCGTATTCCTTAATTCCCCGCAGCATGGGCATGGGGCCGCAGGCAAAGACCAGATCCGCCTCTATCTTTTGCTCCCGGATCGCATCCAGCACCGTCCCCTTGGTTCCCAAAGAGCCGTCGTCCGTCGACACGAAGGTCGGAGCCAGGTCCTCCAGTTCATCAAGGAGATAGGTCTCGAAAGACCGGTAGCCGACGGCAAAGGTCATCCGGGTTCTGTACTCCGGGTTCAGCTCACCCACAAGTTCCAGTTCCCGGGCGCAGCTGACCATGGGGGGAATACCGATGCCGCCTCCGACCAGCAGGACCTTTTTGCCCAGGGCTTTCCGGGTCGGAAACCCATTGCCCAGGGGTCCGAAAACCGCCAGCTTCTCTCCCTCTGCCATTTGGGAAAATTCCGTCGTTCCCGCCCCGGCAGTCCGATAGACCAGGCGGATGGTCCCATTTTCCGCATCCGTTTCGCAGACAGAAATCGGCCGGGGCAGAAGTCTGCTCCGGTCCTTGGAAAACAGAGAGACAAACTGCCCCGCCCTTACCTGGTCGGCAAAGGAGACTTTCAGCTCCATGCTGAAAATTCCGGGCGCCAGTTCCCTCTGTGTCAGGATTTCTCCCAGTTCTTTTCTCTTCATCGATCAGTCCAGCGCCTCCCGGATGTCCTGCTTCATGTCAAGTACCGCCGCTCTTGCCGCGTCTCCATAGCCCTCTGCGCCGAAGTCCAGATAGGGGTCCTTCTGCCATGCCGCGATGATACCTCTCGACGAATTGATAATAGCGCCCAGTCCGTCATCGTTGAAGAAATGAACCAGATCTTTTCCCCTGCCGCCCTGGGCTCCGTAGCCCGGCACCAGGATAAAGGTCTTGGGCATCAGGCGGCGAAGCGCCTTGCCCATCTCCGGATAGGTCGCGCCGGCCACGGCACCGACCTCTGAATAGCCGGAATCGCCGTAGCAGACAGCTCCCCACTGGCTGACCCGGCGGCCCACCTCTTCATAGAGGGGCTTGCCGTCGACCAGGCGGTCCTGAAACTCTCCGCTGGAAGGATTAGAAGTCTTGACCAGGATAAAAATGCCCTTGTTGTGGTCCCGACAGACGTCGATGAAGGGATTGATGCCGTCAGACCCCAGATAGGGGTTGACCGTGGCAAAGTCCTCGTCAAAGGGAGCGATGGTCTTACTCCCGATCCGGACTGTCCCCAGATGGGCAGCCGCATAGGCGCCGGAAGTCGATCCGATATCGCCGCGCTTGACGTCGCCAATGACGATGAGTCCCTTTTTGTGGCAGTAATCGACTGTCTTCTTAAAAGCCTTTACGCCCGGAACGCCGAACTGCTCGTACATGGCGATCTGGGGTTTGACTGCCGGAACGAGGTCGGCTACCGCGTCTACGATGCCCTTGTTAAAGGTAAGGATCGCCTGAGCGGCAGCTTCTAAAGTCTCACCCTGCTCACCGATCGCCTTCTTTAAAATCTGCTGCGGGATAAACTTGAGCTGCGGATCAAGTCCTACGACAATCGGCGCTTCCGTCTTCTGAATCTTTGCTACCAGCTGATCAATCATTTCCGCCCTCCCAGACAAGGTCTCCATCTGTCAGTGTGTATTTAACCGCCCCATAGACTTCACGGCCCGCAAAGGGCGTATTTTTCCCCTTGGACAGGAAAGTCTCAGGATCGATACGGTAAGGATGCTCAAAATCAAAGACGGCAATATCCGCCGGTGCCCCGACCGTCAGCGTCCCGGCGTCAATGCCGAGAATCCTCGCCGGATTCAGGCACATCTTCTCCGCCATCTGCATCAGGGTGAGGGTTCCGCCCTTCACGAGTTCGGTATAGGCCAGAGCCGCGCTGGTCTCAAGTCCAACAATTCCAAAGGGAGCTTTCCGAAAGCCTCCGGACTTTTCATCGGCGCTGTGGGGGGCGTGGTCGGTACTGATGCAGTCGATCGTCCCATCCTGCAAACCTTTTTTCAAAGCCTCTGCATCCGCTTTGGACCGAAGAGGCGGATTCATCTTGTAATTGGCGTCGTCTCCCGGTATGTCGTCCGAAGTCAGGATAAAATGGTGGGGGCAGACCTCCGCGGTCACATGCGCCCCGGTCTCCTTCGCCATGGCGATCAGGCGGACCGAACCAGCGGTCGAACAGTGGCAGAAATGAAGCTTCGCCCCGGTCTCCTTTGCCAGGACGACATCCCTTGCGACGATGACGTCCTCGACGGAGTTGGAAATACCGGGCAGCCCCAGCCGACGGGCATTTTCATCCTCGTTCATGACACCGCCTTCGGCCATGGTACTGTCCTCGGCGTGTTCACAAACTAAGGTACCATGAGCTGCCGCTTCCTTGAGCGCCTTTCTCATGAGTCCCCCGTTCATCACGGATTTTCCGTCCTCGGAAAATGCCTTGACCCCATAGGCGCAGAGGGCGTCAAAGTCCACCAAGTCCTCTCCCTTCATCTCCTTCGTCAAAGCGGCGGTCTGATAGATATGGACCGGAGATTGGGACTGCGCCTTGTTGACGATGTAGGAGACCCGGTCGACCGAATCCATAGGCGGTTTGGTGTTGGGCATAGCAAGCAGGCTGGTGACGCCGCCGTGGGCAGCTGCCGCCCCGGCTGTTCCGGCATCCTCCTTGTGGGTCTGCCCCGGGTCCCGCAAGTGGACGTGGAGATCTACAAGCCCCGGCAGAACGGTCAGACCGGCCGCGTCAAGGACCCGGTCGGCAATTATGTCAAGATCAGGTGAGACCTTGCAAATGACGCCATTTTCCAGGTAAAGATCCGCGATTCCCTCAAATTTTGAAGCAGGATCGACGACATATCCGTTTTTAATCAAAATGGTCTTCATCTTGCCACCTCACTTTTTCAATCATACACGATTCATTCTTTTTAATAAAGCACTTTTGAGGTCGTTTTTTATTGACGAAACAGACATTTCAGTCTATAATTTTTTGCATCGGGTAAGTAACGCATATGGATTCACTGGTTATTAGAGATTATATGCAGGATGGCCTATGATCTGTAATAGCCGGTGATTTTTTTCTATCCGGTGCTGCTAATTTTATTTAACATTTTTATGGAGGTAACACAATGAACAAGGGTACTGTTAAGTGGTTCAATGCTGAAAAGGGCTACGGATTCATCACAGGCGAAGACGGCAAGGATGTTTTCGTACATTTCTCCGCTATCCAGGGCGAAGGCTTCAAGTCTCTGGAAGAAGGCCAGTCAGTAACATTTGACGTTCAGCAGGGTGCGCGTGGACCGCAGGCAGCGAACGTTGTTAAGCTGTAATTATCAGCATAGAATACGGAACTGACAAAAAAATTCCCCGGGAACTTTCCCGGGGATATTTTTTGTCTTAGCGTTTTATTTTATTGGTTTATCCGATTGGTCTTACCTTATGATTTTATCTTATGATCTTCTTTTATGATTGATCATCCGATCAGATCGTCAGGAGGTATAGCCAGATTGAAGGGACGCGACATAGTTGGTGTAGGCGTTCATATCGATCTCCGTCGCCTCTGCCGCCTGATCGTCCCCCTTCTTGGTGACGGTGTCGTAGACGGACCAACCGAACCAGCCGACAAATGCCACTGCGATCAGGCAGGCAACTGCAATCTCCAGCCGGGTCATGAACTTCTCCCGCTTTAAAATCTTCTCTTTGTTATTCTTATATTTCTTGTACCGATCAACCTTTTTCTGACTCATCCTGACAACTCCTTTTACGCAAACTATAAAAAGAAGTATACTCTTTTCAAGTCCAAATGAAAAGCGTCAATCATGCTTGGAGAATCAAACAAATCCTGATCAGATCACGACAATGATCCCCCCGTCGTTGGCGTAGAGAGTGGATACCCCTCCGGTCTCCAGGACATAGACATCCTTGACCTTCATCCGCTCCAAAAGGGCATTTTTGACGATTTCCGCCCGGTCCGGACAGTTGCAGTGGGTGATGCCCAAAATCCGGTTTTCCGGGTCCGGCGTCCGCTCCACCGCGTAACCGACCATCTTCTGAATCGCCTTATTGATGCCGCGCGCCTGGTCCAGCTGCCCGATGGTCCCCTCCGGGGTTCCGTAGCATACCGGCTTGATTTTTAAAATTGTCGCGGCGATCGCCTTCATCCGGCTCAAACGACCGTTTTTCCGAAGTGTCTCCAGGTTATCGAGAACAAAGAGAGTCTGCTTTTGGGGCAGGTATTCTTCGATCCTCCGCACAATCTCCTCAAAGTCCAGGCCTTTCTCTTCCATCTGCTCGATCATAAGAGCCGGGATCGACTCCCCAATCGACGCCGAGACGCTGTTGAAGACATGGATCTTGGCATCCGGATGATCCTCCAGATAGAGGTTCATGCCGATAACCGCACTCTGGTAGGAACCGGACAGCTCCGCGGACAGGGTGAGGCAGTAGATATGGTCCGCCCCGCAGTCGTAGGCTCTTAAATATGCCTCCGGCGATGGGCAGGCGGATTTGGGGCAGTCCGGGTCAGCCGCGATCTTTTCGACCAGATCCCGGCAGGACATGTGCCCGTCGTCGGCGATCTCTTCGCCATTTACCCTAAGGGTCAGCGGTACCGATGCAAAATGCTCATCCTGTTTCTGTTTTTCCGGCAGTTCGCCGCAGCTGTCTACTACAATTCTGTACTTCACAAGCGTATCTCGCTTTCCATGGTTGATCCGGCTGTCCTTAAATTTCCCTCTTCTTATCAGTCCATCCGCGTTTTTATCAATACCATTTTATCTAGTTTTTAAAACCATGTACATTATACACCGCCCCTTCCCCAGATACAAATAAAATAAGTGTAAACTGCCTCCGTTTCCCTTTCTTGCTTTTCAGACGCCGATCCTCTAAAATATTTTCCATCCGGGTCCGCCCGGGAAAGGAGCCACTGATGATCGTATTAAAAATCCTGGATATTAAGACCTTTATGGCGGGTTTTCTGGTCGGACACCTGCTCGATCGCTACCAGCTGACCGACGGTTTCGTTACGACCTTCTGCACCTTTACCATCGACGGCGCTTTTCAGAAAGATTTCTACCAAAATTCCTTATCGACGGACTCCGAGACAGCCCCACCAGCCGCTTCGGATGGCGCTGGCTCCCCTGCCCGTCCCTATGTCCTTTGGAAGGAGGTCAAAGATCTCTGCTTTTCCATTATAAAAGGCAAGCGGACCCCGCTTGCCTTCAAATTCGTCTTCTATTATCCGGAGGAGGAGACAGCTGCCTTCTTAAATAAAAACGGCATCCCCGCCTCTAAAGAGGGAGCCTACGGACTCTGCCTCAATCTCCGCTTCGACCGGACCGGTCTTTATCTAACGACCGGGGTCTCCATGAAGACCTTCTCCATGGACCGGACCGTCGACCACGCCTGGGATCAGTATGTCCGGAACTTTTTAAAGAAGAGCGGCATCTCTGCCGCCCCCCTTTGATTCTTATTTGGTCAGGAGCATCATGAGATCATTGGACCGTTTTACAAATTTCGTCATCTCTTCCTGAGACAGGGGTCTCTGGGACAGTCTTGCCAGATCATAGAGCTGCTCGCAGATGACCGGAACCGCCTGCGCCTTCTTGTGCTGCAGCACAAACTGCACCAGGGGATGAGCGGCATTTAGAACCAGGGTCTCCATGCCGGTCATATCCGTTCCCTGATCGCCCATGCCGTAAGCCCGCATCATATCCTGCATTCTGCGGTTCTCTTCCGACACCGTCGTGATCGCGGCGATGTCCTTATCTTCCATATTTTCAGCCTTTACTTCCAGCTTGTCATTTTTAAGATTCTTGCGGAAAATCTCGGTCAGAGTCTCGGCGTCTTCCTTGCTGACCGCCTCGCCCTTAAAGTCTTCCGCCAGTTCCGAGTCGATCCGGGCGAATCGCAGATGGTCGTTCTTTGCCTCCAGCTGCTGAATGAAGGGCTTGTCGATATTTTCCTTTAAAATGACGGCGTCCTTGCCCTTCTTGCGGAACATGGCGATATACTGCGCCTGCTGGACCTCGTCGGTCACATAGAAGATTGTGGACTTCTCCGGCTCCTTATCTTCCTTCTGATCCCGGCTCTCCTTGCCGGCATTTGCTTCTTCCGCCTGGGTCTTCTGATCATCCACAACCTCAGCCTGGACCTGATCGCCTTTTTCATCGACGGCGGTCTCTGCCTTAGCCGCGATCTGATTCTTCTCCTCATACTCCTTGAGGGTCAGATATTTTCCGTCCAGATCCTTAAAGAGCATGTAGTCCATCATCTTATCCGCGAACTTGGTGTCCCGGATGGTGCCGTACTTGACGAAGGGGCTGATGTTGTCCCAGTTCTTTTCGTAGGTCTCACGGTCGGTCTTGCACATACCGGAGAGCTTGTCCGCTGCCTTGCGGGAAATGTACTCGGAAATCTTTTTGACGGTACCGTCATTCTGCAGGGCGGACCGGGACACGTTGAGGGGCAGGTCCGGGCAGTCGATGATGCCCTTTAAGGTCATCAGGAATTCCGGCACGACCTCCTTGATATTGTCGGCGATGAAGACCTGGTTGTTATAGAGCTTGATCTGCGCCTCCAGCGCGTCATACTCCATATTGATCCTGGGGAAATACAGGATACCGCGCAGGTTGAAGGGGTAGTCCGTATTCAGGTGGATCCAGAAAAGGGGCTCCTTGTAGTCATGGAAGACCTTGCGGTAGAAGCCCTTATAGTCGTCATCCGTGCAGTCCTTGGGCTGCCTGGTCCAGATCGGGTGGATATCGTTGATGGGCTTGGGCTCCGCCTTTTTGTGGGACTCGGGAGCTGCCTCCCCCTTCTTTGCCGCTTCTTCCGCCTTCTTTTTATCCTCTTCGGTCAGGCGCTTTTCCTCGTCCTCTGCCCGCTTTTTGGCGTCCTTGCCCTCATCCTCCAGGTAGATCTCGGTCGGCATAAAGCTGCAGTACTTCTCCAGAACTTCCCGGACCCGGTACTCATTGCAGAACTCTAAAGACTCATCATTTAAGAAAAGGGTGATCTCCGTCCCGATTTCCTTCTTTGAGCCCTCTTCGATGGAGTAATCCTTTACGCCGTCGCTCTCCCAGTGAACCGGCTTGGCGTCCGGCAGGTAGCTTAGGGTATCGATATGGACTTCGTCCGCAACCATGAAGGCGGAGTAAAAGCCCAGACCGAAATGACCGATAATCTGGTCCTGGTCCGTCTTGCCCTTGTATTTTTCGAGGAACCTGGTCGCGCCGGAAAAAGCGATCTGGGTGATGTATTCCACGACTTCGTCTTCAGTCATGCCGATTCCGTTGTCGATGAATTTCAGGGTCTTCTCGTCCGGGTTCACAACGACGCGGACCTGGTAGTGATTGCCCTCCTTGGGCTGATACTCCCCGACCGCTTCCAGCTTCTTCAGCTTGGTGATCGCGTCGCTGGCATTTGAAACCTGCTCCCGGATAAAGATATCATGATCCGAGTACAGCCATTTTTTGATGATCGGCATCATGTTTTCGCTGTTGATAGAAAGATTTCCAACTTTTGACATGGCAGTTCCCTCCGATATAGAAGGGTCTGCCCATCCCCCTTGGCAGGTACCGGACAGACCCATCAGATTTGGTTCAAAAATGTTCCAACAATTCTTTATTTTAGAAAGCTTTTCCAAAAATGTCAAGGGAAATTCAGCACTCATTAGGCTAGAGTGCTAATAACTAAGGCACTGAAAGTACCTGAACAGGGATAATTTTCATGCTCGCTTGTGTCAATTATCTTGTGTAAATCCCGTCAGATTTCCTGCTTGGTATAAAACCAAAGATCTCTCATCACTTATTGACGATGATGGCTAAGCTTCCATTACTCTACTTGCAGATATATATAACTATTCATTAAAGCAATACTTAACAATAGCAATTAGCAGATAACTCTGCCTACCGATTCACAGTGTACCCATTCACACGATAACCGATCCACAGGACGACAAAACACACAGCTCAAAAGGCAGGCTGCCCCTTAAGCTGTGCGTCTCATTTCCATTTCAGCACCGGAGGACTTTCCCCACCGATGTCCCAATGACCTTCTTATCCCTCGACCAGAAGATAAGTTCCGTCCGGAAGCGGAAATACCTCGCTCTGCTCTTCCAGCTCATCATTGCTAAGACCTTCCACATCCATTCCCGATTCATCCAGGACCTTTCTGACCGCCTTGATGTTGGGTACAATCTGCGCCATGCAGTCCTCCAAAAATGCCTCAGCCTCTTCCCGGCTGCCCGCTACCGGCTCGTCAAAGAGCTGGTCCTGATGTTCCAGAAATGTGTCCAGACACTCATCGCTGAATTCCATAAGAAATCCTCCCAAGTTAAACGTTATCTTTCTATAAAATTATCTCGGCAGACGGGTCCGCCGGACATCCTTACAGCAAATCTTTAAAAAAATCTTTCAGCGTGTCCTTTACGCTGCCGGTTGTTCCGTAGGCAAAATCCTTGATTTCCTGCGGAGCCCGCTCCATCGCGAAGCTGTACTCCACGTCGTTGAGCATTTCCTCGTCGTTATAGTTATCGCCAAATGCCATGACCTGGTCCTTCTTCAGATGCAGGCTGCTCATGAGCCGGGTGATGGACGTTCCCTTGGTCACCCCGATCGGGGAAAAGTCCGCCCAGCCGTTGCCGCCGTAGACACAGGTCAGCTGACCGTCATAGAGTCCCTTCCAGTAGCGGTCGATCTCTTGAAGAACCGCCTGTTCATTTGGCTTAAACGCCGAGATCTTGAAATAGGGTTCGGGAATAGCTAAGAGGTCGTCCACTTCCGTGATCTCATTTCCCACCTCATCGTGGAGCTGGTGATAGAATTCCGGGTCCCCTTTCAAAATATAACTGGTATTCTCTCCCGATACAAGAGCTTTATAACCGGGCGTAACCAGGATGGTCCCGATCAGGTCCCGGGCGAGATCCTCCGGCATGGTTTCCTTAAAGAGGAGGCGGCCTTCGTGAAAGACCAGACAGCCATTTTCGCACATATAGTCGATGTCGTCCTTGACCGGGGCAAACTCCTTCATTAGGTTGGGATGCTGCCTGCCGCTCGCCGCCATAAAGCGAATCCCGTGCTGTTTTAATTTTCTGATGATCTCAAAGATCTCCGGGTCCACATGCGCCCCAAAGTGAGGGAGCAGGGTCCCATCCATATCGCTTGCGATCAGTTTAACCATGTAATAAATCCAATTCTAAAATATCCTTAGGAGCTTCTAGCACCCTCTCCGCTCCATTTTCTTCCAGTTCCTGCCGGTCCCGATAGCCCCAGAGGACCCCGACCGTATGCATACCTGCATTGGTCCCGGTTTGCATATCGGTCCAGGTATCTCCAAAATAAAGGCACTCCTCAGGCTTTACGCCAAAGGCAGCCGCCGTCTTTAAGGCTCCGGTCGGATCGGGCTTAACGGGAATTCCCTTTCCCTGACCCTGGACGCGATCAAAGAGATCCCCATAGGCGTCCCTGACCGCCAGCTGAGCCGCCTCGTCCGGCTTATTGGAGACGACCGCGATCCCAAGCCCCCGGTCTTTTAAGATTCTTAACACCGCTTCCATACCCTCATAGGGATGGACACCGTAGGAGGGCTGGTCCGCCAGGAATTTTCGGTTTAAGATCTTTCCTGCCGCAAAATTCTCCGCCGTAAAGCCGCCGACCTTCTTGAGGCACCGCTTGACCAGCTCGTCCGACCCGTCCCCGCAATAGTAACGGTAATCATCGAGGGGCTGGGGGGCGTAGCCCAGTTCCTTTAACATGCGATTTCCGGCAAGCGCGATAGACTCCAGCGTATACAGCACTGTGCCGTCCAGATCAAAGATACATGCCTTGATCATTTCTTGGGCAGCTTAAAGGAACTCTTCATGGTTACGATTCTGTTGAAGACTGGAGCCCCTTCTGCAGAATCCTTGTAATCGACGCAGTAGTAGCCGTTGCGGACAAACTGGAAGCTCTCGTATGCCTTAGCGTCCTTTAAGAGAGGCTCAAGCTTGGCATGTTCCACCACGGTCAGGGAATTGGGGTTGATGTTCATGGAGCCGTCCTCGTTGTAGACCCCCTTGGTCTCATCGATCAGATTCTCATAGAGGCGGACCGTCGCGTCGAGTGCCTCCTTAGCCGGTACCCAATGGATGGTCCCCTTGACTTTACGGCCGGTAAAGCCGCTGCCGACCTTGGTCTTGGGATCATAGGTGACATGGACAGCGGTCACATTTCCATCCGCATCCTTGTCCACGCCGACGCACTTGACGAAGTAGGCGTGCATGAGGCGGACCTCATTTCCCGGATAGAGCCGCTTGTACTTGGGAACCGGCTCCTCCATGAAGTCATCCTGCTCGATGTAGAGCTCTTTGCCAAAGGGAATCTGGTGTCTGCCCAGCTCCGGATTCTCCATATTGTTGTCGGCTTCCAGCATCTCCACCTGTCCCTCGGGGTAGTTGTCGATGATGAGCCTCATGGGATGGAGGACTGCCATCACGCGGGGCCGCTTGAGCTTTAAGTCGTCCCGGATGCAGTATTCCAGCATGGGATATTCAATGGAGCTGTCTGCTTTGGAGACGCCCGCCAGCTCAATGAACTTCTGCAAAGCCTCCGGTGTAAAGCCCCGGCGGCGGAGGGCGGCGATGGTCACCAGACGGGGATCGTCCCAACCGTCAACGGTGCCATTTTCCACCAGCTTCTTAATATAACGCTTGCCGGTCACGACATTGGTCAGATACATCTTGGCAAACTCGATCTGCTTGGGCGGATGCTCCCAGCCCGTATGCTCCACGACCCAGTTGTAGAGCGGACGGTGGTCCTCAAATTCCAGGGTGCAGATGGAATGGGTCACACCCTCGATCGCGTCCTCGATGGGATGGGCGAAGTCATACATGGGGTAAATGCACCACTTATCCCCCGTATTCTGGTGCTTTAAGTGGGCGATCCGGTAAATGATCGGGTCCCGCATGTTGATGTTGGGCGATTTCATATCGATCCTGGCGCGCAGCACCTTCTCGCCGTCGGCAAAGGCGCCGGCCTTCATCTGGCGGAAGAGGTCCAGGTTCTCCCCCACCGACCGGTCCCGGCTGGGATCGTCCCTGCCCGGCTCGGTCAGAGTGCCCCGGTACTCCCGGATCTGGTCGGCATTTAAATCGGAGACATAGGCAAGTCCTTTTTGAATCAGCAGCTCCGCCTTTTGGTACATGGTGTCAAAGTAATCGGACGCAAAAAAACAGCGGTCGCCGAAGTCCGCTCCCAGCCATTTCACATCCCGCTTGATCGCGTCGACAAACTCTGATTTTTCCTTGGTCGGATTGGTATCGTCGAACCGCAGGTTAAACTGCCCATGGTATTCCTGAGCCAGTCCGTAGTTTAAAAGGATGGACTTGGCGTGGCCGATGTGCAGATAGCCGTT
>DFIU01000021.1 GCA_002371465.1 Lachnospiraceae bacterium UBA3689
GAACACATACCATCGACCGCATTACGCCTCACTGCGTCGTCGGCCAGTGTACAGCGGAAGGCCTCGGAGACTGGTTTGCCAAGTCCTCGACGCAGGCCTCCAGCAACTATGGCATTGACCGTGATGGCCGTGTCGGTCTTTACGTCGAGGAGAAAAACCGCTCGTGGTGCTCCTCCAGTAACGCCAACGACCAAAGGGCGATCACCATCGAGTGCGCCTCTGATACCTCGGAGCCTTACGCCTTCCGGGACGTCGTTTACCAGACGCTGATCAAGCTCTGCGTTGATATCTGCAAACGCAACGGCAAGAAGAAACTCATCTGGTTTGGAGACAAGGACAAGACCCTGAACTACTCTCCGAAGTCGGACGAGATGATCCTGACGGTGCACCGCTGGTTTGCCAACAAGTCCTGTCCGGGCAACTGGATGTATGCTCGCATGGGTGATCTGGCAAACAAGGTCACTGCGCAGCTTGGCACCTCCTCTGACACACCCGTCAAGACCTCCGGCACACAGGCTAAGGTGCTGGCCGGACTGTCTGAGGGTGATGCAATTAAGACGGTCGGTGCTCTTTTCACTGCAGATATGAATAAGTCTGGCATCCTCGCCTCGGTATCTCTGGCGCAGTTCATTCTGGAATCCGGGTACGGGAAAAGCGAGCTCGCCCAGAACGCCAATAATGTCTTTGGCATGAAGAAGTCCCTCTCCGGAAACACATGGGACGGATCTTCGTGGGAAGGCAAGTCCGTCTATACCAAAAAGACGCAGGAGGATGACGGTTCCGGAAAGCTCTATACCATCACGGCAGACTTCCGCAAGTATCCGTGCATCGAGGATTCCATCGCCGACCACTCCGCATACCTCTTAGGCGCAAAGAACGGCAGCAAGCTCCGCTATGATGGGCTCAAGGGCTGCAAGGATTATAAGAAAGCCGTGCAGATCATCAAGGACGGCGGCTACGCCACCAGTACGTCCTACGTTTCCAAGCTCTGCAGCATCATCGAAAGATGGAACCTCACGCAGTACGACAAGGCTGAGGCTCCTGCTTCGGTCAAATGGTACCGCGTCCGTAAGAGCTGGTCAGATGCCGCTTCCCAGAAGGGAGCCTATAAGGTACTGGCCAACGCCAAGAAGTGCGCGGATGCCAATCCCGGTTATTCTGTTTTTGATGATGCCGGAAAAGTCGTCTACGCAGGAAAGGCGGCGGTCAAGACTCCCTTCCTCGTCCGCGTGGATATCAGCGACCTGAACATCCGCACCGGAGCCGGAACCAACTACTCCCGTACCGGCCAGTACACCGGCAAGGGTATCTTTACGATTCTGGAGGTCAAATCCGGTCAGGGCTCTGACGCTGGCTGGGGACGCCTCAAATCCGGCGCTGGCTGGATCTCCCTCGACTATACAACACGCATCTAATCTGTTGCCGCTTGTGGGCTTTGTGCCTGCAGGCGGCTTTTTTCATTTCCCTTCGTCAATCCGCCTATCTCACCTCCAGTGGAAAGTGAGAGATTTTCAGGAGCACCCCATCAAACGGCCTTCTGAATATCCATATTCCGAAGGAGGCGTTCCCATGATAGATAAGAAGATACTCGATCCGGATCTGGTTGCGGCATTGGACGGGGTAAGCACCGACCACTTCTTTACCCCGGAGCAGTTCCAGCAGGATGTCGATTATTTCCGGGCTCAGCGGATCTCAAAAACACTGCTGGATGCTGGACTTATTTCCTTGTCTCAATTCGACAAATTGTCCGAAATGAACCGGAAAACTTTCTCTCCCTTCCTTGCAGATATATTCCCGAATACCGTTGATAACTCTTCAAAACAGAGGTAATATGCGACACTACCGAAGGGAGGTGAAGTCTTGAAAAAGGTTACGAAACTCGGTGCTGGCAAAGCATCGAAGGCAAAAAAGAAGCTGCTCCGCGTAGCTGCCTACTGCCGGGTTTCCACCGACAGTGATGCACAGCTCGAAAGCCTCGAAGCGCAGAAGCAGCACTATGAAAACTATATCTCCGGACGAGATGACTGGAAATTTGCCGGTTTGTACTTTGATGAAGGTATCTCCGGCACCAAGAAGGATCGCAGGCCGGAACTCCTCCGCATGATTTCCGATTGCGAGGCCGGTAAGATCGACTTCATCGTTACGAAGTCTATCAGCCGATTTGCCCGGAACACAACCGACTGTCTGGAGATGGTCAGAAAACTGCTGGAGCTAAACATCCCAATTTATTTCGAGAAGGAAAACCTGAATACCAGCTCGATGGAAAGTGAGCTCTTTCTCGCCATTCTAAGCAGTATGGCCGAGGGAGAGTCTACATCCATTTCCGAAAACAGCAAGTGGTCAATTCAGAAGCGGTTCCAGAATGGCACCTTCAAAATCAGCTATCCGCCATACGGCTACGAATGGAATGGTGAGCAGATGGTGATCAATCCGGAGCAGGCCGAGGTTGTACGCTGGATGTTCGCGCAGGTGCTTTCCGGAAAGGGAACGCAGGCAGTCGCTGACGCTCTGAATGAGAAAGGCGTCCCCAGCAAAAAGGGAGGACGATGGACTGCCACTACAGTGCGCGGCATGCTGGCCAACGAGAAGTACACCGGCGATGTAATCTTCCAGAAAACCTATACGGATTCCCAATTCAACCGGCACGTCAATCGCGGAGAAAAAGACAGATATGCCCTTTCCGACCACCACGAAGCAATCATCAGCAGGGAGGACTTTGACGCAGTCCGCGCCTTGATTCATCAGCGAGGCAGAGAGAAAGGCATTATCACCGGCAGCGATAAATACCAAAATCGCTACTGCTTCTCCGGCAGGATCATCTGCGGAGAGTGCGGTGATACCTTTAAGCGCCGGACACACTCCTGCGCCGGGAATAAGTATGCCGCATGGTGCTGTAATACGCATATCAACGACAAAAGCCAATGCTCCATGAAATACGTGGAGGACGATGTCCTGAAGGCCGCCTTCATCACAATGATGAACAAGCTTGTTTTCGCTCACCGCATGATCCTGAAGCCTTATGTTGAAGCCCTCCGCTCGGAGAACAAGGACGGCTCCTTAAGAAGGATTCAGCAGATCCAAACGCTGCTTCTTCAGAATTCCGACCAGCGCGAAACACTGACGAAGCTCATGGGACAGGGCTACATTGACCCGATCATCTATAACGAAGAGAATAATGCCCTGCTCCGACAGGCTGACGATTATCGCGCTGAGATCGAAATGCTGAACAAGAACATCAGCGGTGACGCCAGTCATCTGCAGGCGGCGACAACCCTGCTTCACTTTGCAGGCAAAAGCGCTATGCTCGACACATTTGACGAAGAGCTATTTGAACAGACCGTTGACCGCATCACCGTCCAGTCCCGGAGCGAGTTTGTTTTCGAGCTGAAATGCGGTTTGAAATTAAAGGAAAGGATGTGATCAGATGGGACATACGCCATTCGGCTACCGCATTAAGAACGGTGTCGCCGTGATTGATGAAGACGCAGCTGGAAAGCTCCGGATGCTCTACGCCAACTACCTTGATGGGATGAGCCTGAAAAACGCAGCCAATGAAGCCGGAATCGAAACCTACCACGCTTCCGCAAAACGGCTGCTGATGACGGAGCATTACCTCGGTGATGATTTCTATCCGGCGATCATTGACAAAGAAACCTTCGACCGGGTGCAGACAGAACGGATCAAGCGAGCCGCTGCCCTCGGACGTTTAGACCGGAAGTCAACAAGAAAAGCTCCCAAGATATCGAAGCTGTTTAGCTTTGGCGATATTATGGAGCATTACGACAATCCGGCAACACAGGCCGAGTACATCTACAGCCTGCTGAAAAGCGAGGTGGTTTGATGGGAAATGTTATGGTTATCCCGGCCAGAAGACAGGTCGGAAACAACATCAAAAAAGCTGAAAAGCCAAAGCTCCGAGTCGCAGCGTACTGCCGCGTCAGTACTGACAGCGATGAGCAGGCCACCAGCTATGAGGCTCAGATCGAGCATTACACGGAGTACATTTCCAAGAATCCTGATTGGGTGCTGGCAGGCATTTTTGCAGACGACGGTATTTCCGGCACCAACACAAAGAAGCGCGACGAGTTTAACCGCATGATCGACGAGTGCCATGCCGGTAACATCGACATGATCATTACCAAGTCAATCAGCCGGTTTGCCCGGAACACGCTGGACTGCCTGAAATACATCCGTGAGCTGAAAGAGATCAATATTCCCGTTTTCTTCGAGAAAGAGTCCATTAACACAATGGATGCCAAAGGCGAGGTGCTGCTGACCATCATGGCGTCCCTTGCCCAGCAGGAAAGCCAGAGCCTTTCGCAAAACGTAAAGCTCGGCCTGCAGTACCGATACCAGCAGGGACAGGTACAGGTCAACCACAACCGCTTCCTCGGATACACCAAGGATGCCGAAGGACACCTGATCATTGATCCGGAGCAGGCAGAAATCGTTAAGCGGATCTACCGGGAATACCTTGAAGGCCTCAGCATGGACAAGATTGCTGCCGGTCTTGAAGCAGACGGAATACTCACCGGCGCAGGCAAAGCAAAATGGCACACCAGCACGGTCAGCAAGATCCTGCGAAACGAAAAATACATCGGCGACGCCCTGCTCCAGAAGACCTATACCACAGACTTCCTAACGAAGAAGCGGATCAAGAATAACGGCACCGTTCCGCAATACTACGTAGAGGGCGATCACGAAGCAATCATCCCGAAGGACATCTTCCTTCTGGTGCAGGAGGAGCTTGCCCGGCGACGTGCGGTGCACCTGAGCAATAACGGAAAGCGCCGAGCTTACTCCTGCAAACACTGTTTTGCCCAGATGGTTTTCTGCGGCGACTGCGGAGAATTCTTCCGGCGCGTCCACTGGAACAACCGAGGCTGCAAGTCGGTCGTCTGGCGATGCGTTAGCCGATTAGAGAATACCGGCCACGTCTGCCGAGCTCGGACGGTCAATGAGGAATACCTGCAGGAGGTAGTCATTCAGGCCATCAATCAGGTGCTCTGCAAAAAGGACGACTTCCTGAAAGCCCTTCAGACAAACATCGCCACGGTGATCAAACAGGGAGATACCCTATCGCCAGAGGTCATCGACGAACGCCTGCGGGAGCTGCAGAAGGAACTCCTGAAGAAAGCCAACCAGAAGGATGACTATGACGCCATCGCGGACGAGATCCTCCGGCTCCGGGACATGCGAAAGCAGGCCGAAGTTGACAGCGTTGTCCGAGACGAACAGATGCGTCTGATCAGAGACCTTCAGGATTTCATCCGGCAGCAGCCCACCACCATCACGGAGTTTGACGAGACGTTGGTCAAGCGCCTGATCACGAAGATCACGGTTTTCGAAGACCACTTCACCATCGACTTCAAGTCCGGAGTCACCATTGAAATCAAAGCATAAGAAAGGCTCCCTTGCCGCCGCTGATGGCAGTGTGGGAGCCTTCGTGCGTCCTACTTCCAATGTTTCAGCTGTGAAAGATATCCATCAAACTGAGCACGTCTTTCGTCGTCAGGAGTATTGTCTGGATTCGGCATATGACCTACCAGATAATCAAGTAAAGAGTCTTTTGTCTTATAAGCAAACTTCCCATCTGCATAGCACCATTTACAAAAGTCCTCGTTGAAACTTCCGTCCGGCTCTTTGCTGATGACCTCGTCTTCACTCAGAGGCATACCGCAACACTGGCAAATAAGCTGTCTCGGTTTGCCAAGCAGCGTGTTGATCGACACGTCAAACTCTTTTGACAATAATTGAAGCGTATCTGTATTTGGCTGCGTTTCTCCTGTCTCCCAGCGACTCACAGCTTGCCTTGTTACCATTACTCGCTCGGCAAGCTGATCCTGTGATAATCCGTGCTTTTCACGCAGGCTTTTAATTGTATCCTGTACTGTCATTGAACTGTACCTCCATAATCTTAGTTCACATTCATTATGAACCGCATAGGTAGTTCTGACAAGCAACCCGCTGTTGCCCCTAACTTCTATTTCATGGATTAGTAGCCTTAATTGCACCCAGACAGTGTATCCTTACGACACGATTGTCATCAGCTTCGGATATCTGCCTCAGCCGTTCCAGATATGGTCTGACGAACTCCGGCCTGCGCTTTCCGAGAACACGGAAAATCTCAGGTGCTTCCATTCTGACCTTATCATCCGAATCATACAGCAGTTTTTCAAATACTGACATGTGATTCTCATAGATATCCCAAGTATTTGTAGCGATATTCTCTGACGCCCAAATAAAGCTCAGCCTGACCTTTGCGTCCTCATCAGAGGCAAAGCGGAAAAGTTCTGTCCAATACGGTTCAATCAGCGAATAGCTTCCTCGTCCGATCCTGCCGAGAGCATTCACGGCACGTTCCCTCAGAAGCGGCTCTGAGTTGTCAAGAAAAGATGCAATGGTTGGAACGGCATCCTGCACGGACTGCGGATGAGCAAGTCCCATCTCACCGAGCAGCCAGAGTGCCTTTGCCTGTATCTTTACGGATTCATGGGTGAGAAGAGACGAAACATATGGGATTTTTTCTTCCCACTTGCTCTTATCCTTGGTCAAAACACCAAGCTCTTTGTACAGTTCCTTTTCGTACAATATATCATCTCCTGAAACTGAAACTCACTGCTTTATTCGTTTATACATGCCCACCTCTACAGCAATGTTTACACCAATCAGCAGCAGTAAGCATATCACCAATAAACTGTACCTATTGGTGTAGAGAAGCGGATATGGTGCCAGTGATCCCGATGATAAAGCATTATACAAAATGGACAGTACGAAGACACTGATCGCCGGTATTGAAATCATCCAATAGCGACACACTGCTTTCTGATCAATTATACGATTGAGTTTGGACACATAGATTACTACCCCGGAGCCAATCATCCATATAAATCCGTCCATGATCGCGAATGCATTCTGATATTCATACCAGAGAGCACAGGCTGTGATAAAACCAATCCACGCCATCCACGGTGAAAGCAAGGATAAAGCATTCCCAATACGCCTGCTTTTTTCGTTATCCTCCGAAACAGGCTCTATTCCTTTCAAGAGATAGTCTGTTGTAACCTCAAAGAAATCACTCATCAAAACGATCTTGTCTAATTCAGGCGTACTTTGTTCAGATTCCCATTTACTGATAGCCTGTCTGCTGACTCCTAATTTGTCTGCCAGTGCCTCCTGCGAAATTCCCTTTTGCTTCCTTAGTTCTAAAATTCTGTCTGCAAGTTTCATGGTGTGTACCTCCTTTGGTAGCTTTATCTTACCCTTTCCTTTGGTTGCGATGCCACCATCTTGGAGCGGAACCTTGTCAACTGCTGGTTGCAATCCTGTTTTTTATAATAATTACCATTCTATCGTTCACTCTTAGCTGCTGTGTATCGTTCCTTGCCCCACCAATTTGGCATAAGCTCTTTAAGAGTAACAGTCTCCCTTTTTTCGTAATCCACCATGATTTCCATATCTTCATTGGCTTCATCCAATTGATAAAAGAACTCCCTGCATGCACCACAAGGCATGCCGCTGCCGCCTCCATTTGGAGCATAATCACGAAATGCCACAAGCCGCTTCACTTTTGTCTGTCCGCCATTAGCATACATATTTATCGCTGCAACTCTCTCAGCACAAAGGTTCATTACTCCGCTGCAGCTTTCAATGCAGAATCCTGTATAAATTTCTCCATTATCTGCTTCTAACGCGCAAACCACATGATGTGCATAGACAAAAGGAGATACTTCTTCAGGATGATACTGTTCCTTTGCTTTTTCGTACATTCTTTCCCATATATCCATTGTGTTTTCCTCACAAAACACGCGTTATCGCCCTGACATCTATATCACAGCCACAACCCTATGTTATCCAAATCACTAACTCAACCCTGCCGCAAAAACATCTAAACCGCCCACTCAACCTGCCGACATCTAAACGGCCTACTCAACCCTCCGAAAGATGCGATTGATATGTTCTGATAAAGCGGTTTTTACGGCCTGATCCGGCTTCTGCCGTTGACGGTCAGATGCCCGAAAAGCCCGGAAACACGGCACTTTCAGCGACCTTATGTGTCTTTCCTTGACATCAATACTACTGTCTCAACATGAACACTTTGCGGGAACATATCCACTGGCTGCACTGACTCGATCCGGTAGGTGGCGTTCTCCCCTCCTGCCAACAGCTTCAGGTCGCGGGCTAAAGTCGCCGGATCGCAGCTGACGTAGACGATTCGCTGGGGAGCCATTTTCTTGATGGTTTCGATCAGTTCCGGCGCGCAGCCCTTGCGCGGCGGGTCGACGCAGACGACGTCCGCCTTGGGGCAGGGCGTGTCATCGTCGAATTTGCCGGAGACGACCAGGTCCTCGGCAGCACCGGCGTAGAAGTGGGCATTTTGAATCCGATTCAGCCGGGCATTGATCCTGGCGTCCTCGACTGCCTGAGGCACGATTTCGACGCCGTATACTTCCTTTGCCTTTTGCGCCATAAAAAGAGAGATCGTCCCGATCCCGCAGTAGAGGTCGTAAACGGTTTCCTTGCCGGTAAGGAGAGCCCCCTCCAGAGCTTTGGTATACAGCACCTCCATCTGGGAAGGGTTGACCTGATAGAAGCTGAGCGGGGAAATGCGAAACTCAAGGCCGCCGGATCGATCGGTAATCCAGGACTCCCCATAGCAGGGGATGACGGTATCTCCCAAAATGACATTTCCCTTTTTGGTATTGACATTGAAGCAGACCGAGCGAATTTGCCCATCTTTAGACTGTTGATTGAGCGCCAACAGACTTTGGACAAATTCATCCGCATGAGGAAAGTCCATTCCGTTTATAACCGGGCAGACGAGAATCTCCCCTGTTTGAAAGCCCTCGCGGATCAGCAAATGACGGACCAGCCCCTTGCCGGTCTTTTCGTTATAGGCGGGAATTTTGTATTTCTTCATGTGGGTCAACAAAGCTTCTGTGATAGATCCGTTGATTTTGCGGGTCAGCAGGCAGTCCCTGGTTTCGATGATGTTGTGCGTCCTGCCGGCATAAAAGCCCGCTGCCAGCCGGGTCCTTTCCCCGTCTTTGACCATACCGACCGGATACTGCGCCTTATTGCGGTAACGGAAGGGCGTATCCATGCCCAAAAGGGGCTTTAGGTGCAGGTCTTCCTCCCCAAAGCCGCCGATTCTGGTCAGGGAGTCGAGGACCAGCTTTTCTTTAAACCGCTTCTGGGCGGCATAGTCCAGCTCCTGCAGTCGGCAGCCTCCGCAGGCTCTGGCAACCGGACAGGGGGCCTCTACCCGGTCGGGGGAGGGGGTCAGGATTTTTTCACAGCGCGCGTAGGCGTACTGCTTTTTTGGTTTTGTAATCTTTGCCAGTACCGTGTCCGCAATCAGGGCATCTTTAACAAAGAGGGTATAGCCATTTACATGACCGATACCCTCTCCCGTTTTAGACAGATCTTCGATTGTAACCCTTACTGTCTCATTTTTATTCATAGGCAGATCCGCCGGAGCATCCGGCTCTCCTTCATATCCTTTCGTCTTCTGTTTTTCTGATATTGGAATCAAAAAAGCGGTTGAAACCCAGCCATTTGTCATGGCTGTCTTTACCGGCTTCCAGGATTTCAGTCATGGTCTCGAGCTTGGCGTCCGCGTTGTCCGCTAAATTAAGCGCCAGTGCCTCGATCAACTCGGGCTTTTTGGGCGAACCGTACTCCAGTTCCCCGTGGTGGGCGAGGATGCAGTGCTTGAGTTCCGTTTCCAGAAGTTCCGGAAAACCCGCAATCTTGGCGGCGCGATCGTGGATCATTTCCGATCCGATAACGATATGGCCCAGCATCTGCCCATCGTCCGTATAGTCATTGTGGGGGAAGAGGCTCAGCTCTTTAGTTTTTCCGATGTCGTGCAAAAGAGCTGCCGTAATCAGCAGGTCCCGGTTGATGAGGGGATAGCTGTGGGCAAGGAAGTCCGCAAATTTGGTCACGGAAACCGTATGCTCCAGCAGGCCCCCGACAAAGCCGTGATGGACGGTCTTAGCCGCGGAATGTTCGGCAAAACTTTTGACAAAATCCGTATCGTCGACAAAGAAGCCGGTCAGCAGCTCCTTTAAATAGGGATTTTTGATGCTCCTGACAAAGTCCATCAACTCGCTGTAGAGCATTTTCCGATTCTTCTGGGTGACAGGGAGGTAATCCGCCGCGATGTATTCGCTCGCGTCCGCCTTCCGGACCTGACGGAGGTTTGCCTGCAGTTGTCCGTTGAACATACTGACACTGCCGCTGACATAGATATATTCGAGTTCATCGAATTCGGAAATGCCCTCTGAATTGGGGTCCCAGATCTTGGCATCCAGGGTTCCCGTCCGGTCCTGCAGGATCAGACTGTCGTAGGGCTTGCCGTTTTTTGTCACCATGGACTGCTTATGCTTGCAGAGATAGACGTCCTGGATCCGACCGCCATCACGAAGTTCTTTTATATATTTCATCATTTACTTACTCTCTCCGATTGTGAGTTTAAAGTCAAATTTGACATATCCGTCGGCGCCCAGCCTCCGGACTGTCACCGGCACGGTATCACCCGGCTTGAGAGATGTCAGCTTATTATGGACCAGCTTCATACTGGTCGTCCGCAAGCCGTCCATGCTCTCCAGAATATCGCCCACCTGCAGCCCCGCCGCCAGAGCGGGAGAGGTTGCATCGACCCCGGTCAGGTAGACGCCGACCGGTATACCGGAACTTTTCGACACTTCCGCGGACACTTCCTGCCCGTGGATCCCGGCATAGCTGAGCGCCCCCTTGTTGGAAAGCACTTCGATCAGATGTTTTAAGAGGGAAATGGGTACCCCTGTGACGACAGAGGCGTTCTGGGTCGCGTATTTCTGATTGATCAGACCCACAACCTGACCGTCCGTATTGATGAGGAAACCACTGCCCGAAGGCGAGCCCAAAATGTCCGTCGTGATCAGATTGTACTCACCGTCCGTTACCGAAACGGTACTCTCAATGGATGTTACCTGACCGTAAACAACAGATCCACTATACCCTAACGGACTGCCGATTGCAATCACGGAATCCCCTTCCCGGACCTGGTAGGAATTGC
This sequence comes from Lachnospiraceae bacterium UBA3689, assembly GCA_002371465.1. Taxonomy (GTDB): domain Bacteria; phylum Bacillota; class Clostridia; order Lachnospirales; family Lachnospiraceae; genus Chordicoccus. The sequence continues at coordinate 11,066 of DFIU01000021.1, forward strand.
CCAGATCCGCGGTCCGAAAGCTGGCCCCGGTTCCACCCTTCAACGTATTTTTAGGAATGCTGATGACAGAAAGATCCGTGATCGGATCATGCTTGACCAGGGAGGCTTTGAGGATCTCTCCATCCGGCATTTCCGCGGCGATTTGCTTCATCGTGGTCAGCGACCCATAATCGGTCAGGATCAAAAGATTCTGTCCATTGTCCGCCACAATGAGCCCGGTCCGGGCGGATGTGCCGACATCCTTGGTGTGAACCCAGTCCTCTGCTTCCTTGATGCCGATGACGCGGACGAAGGATGCCGACGCGTCATCGCCGATCTGCTTCATCTTCGCGTTGAGAGCTTGAAAATTGACAAGGCTGTCTATTTGGTCTTGTTCAGTTTCTTCCTCCGGGGTCAACGTTGTAGGGCTGCCAGTGACCGTACCTGACCCGGCAGCGCCGGAAGCACCTTCTTGGGTTTGGATCCCACCGCTTCCGGTTTCTGTAGCTTCCTTTCCCCCAGTCAAGGCAGAAGTACCTCCTTTGTTTGAAGAGGCATTATTTCCTGTATCGGATGCTCCACTTGACCCATTTTGTTCTGGATTTGATTTTGATGAGGACTCCTCCACTTCCGATTGGCTGACCAGGGAAACCTTATCGCTCTTTTTTTCCTGCCGCCGGTCCGACACAGCCCCGAAGACGAGAGCGGCAACCACGCCAAAAAGGACCGCACAGCAGGTAACGCCTGCCGCGGTCGTCAGTATGGTCCGAAAGGAGAGCGGTCGCCTCTTATGTATCTCGCTTAAAAAGCGATAGTCCTCTTCCGGCCGCTCTCCGTCATTTTCTATATGATTGCCTTCTTTTAAGTCCCGATCCTCGCTCATAACAGAATCATCTTATCATCGCGGTATGAACAAAATATGACAAATCGGTAAAAGCCGCTTGGAAACTGCTGCCCTCTCTATATGGTTTTGCTTGATGACAAGCCCACCCCCCTCCCGAAAGCTTTGCAAATGAACCCTCTTTCGATTAAAATAGGGGCATGAATGAAAAAGCCTTACATATCCTGGAATATGATAAAATAACCGCTCGTTTAGCCGAGCTTGCCTCCTCCCTTCCCGGCAAGGAAAAATGCCGGAATTTACAGCCCCTATCCGATCCGAATCGAATCGACCGGCTGCAGGAGGAAACCGAGGCGGCGTTTAGCCGGCTCTTAAAAAAGGGAACGATCTCATTTGGAAGCACTTACGACGTAAGGGCTTCTTTAAAGCGTCTGGAAATCGGGTCCGCCCTGGGCATCCACGAGCTGCTTCAGATCACCAAGCTCTGTGAAAATGCCGCCCTGGTCAAAAGTTATGGGGAAGCGGACCGCAGCGAGACCAACCAGGACATCCTGACATCCTATTTTGTCAGCCTCGATCCCCTGCGCCGGCAGACTGAGGAGGTCCGCCGCTGCATCCTGTCCGAAGATGAGATCGCGGACGACGCCTCTCCGGCTCTTCATGCCATCCGCAGGCAGATCCGGCAGACCGAGGATCGGATTCATACCGAACTGACCCGGATCATTTCCTCCTCCGCCAACCGGGACATCCTTCAGGACACCCTGGTGACGACCCGCGACGGCAGGTACTGTATTCCGGTTAAAAATGAGTTCCGCAGCCAGGTCTCCGGCATCATCCATGACCAGTCCAGTTCCGGCTCCACGGTCTTTATCGAACCGGCGGCGGTCGTCCGCCTCAACAACGACATCCGGGAGTTGGAGGGCAGGGAGCAGCAGGAGATCGCAAAGATCCTGGCGGAATTATCGGAAGGCTTCGCCCCCTGTTCAACGGTCATCCTGCACAACTACCAGGGCATGGTCGAACTGGACTTCATCTTCGCCCGCGCCCGCCTCGCCATGGAACAGAACGCCACCCGGCCCATCATTGAGACCGAGGGCGTCATCGACATCAGGAAGGCGCGCCACCCCCTGATTGACAGCCAAAAGGTGGTCCCCATCGACATCCGCCTGGGGGAGACCTTTGATCTTCTGGTCATCACTGGTCCCAACACCGGCGGTAAGACTGTCTCCCTGAAGACGACCGGTCTTCTGGAGCTGATGGGCATGGCGGGGCTTCATATCCCCGCCGCTGCCAGAAGCCGGATCGCGGTCTTTAAAAAAGTCTACGCCGATATCGGGGACGAGCAGAGCATCGAGCAGTCCCTTTCGACCTTCTCCTCCCACATGACCAATGTGGTCAAGTTCTTAAAGTTCGCGGACCGCGATTCCCTGGTTCTCTTCGACGAGCTGGGTGCCGGGACGGACCCGGAGGAGGGGGCGGCGCTTGCCATGGCGATCTTAGACAGCCTCCACCAGAAAGGAATCCGGACCATGGCGACGACCCACTATTCGGAGATCAAGATCTATGCCCTGCGAACGCCCGGCGTGGAAAATGCCAGTTGTGAGTTCGACGTGGCGACCTTATCCCCGACCTACCGCCTCTTAATCGGCGTCCCCGGCAAATCCAACGCCTTTGCCATTTCCCGTAAGCTGGGTCTGCCGGCGCGGATCATCGATGACGCCAGGGAGCGCATTTCCGAAGAGGACGAATCCTTCGAGGATGTCATTTCCAATCTGGATAAACAGAGGTCAAAATTGGAGAAGGAACGGACCGAGGCAGAAACTGTCCGCCGGGAGTTAAAGCAGCTCCGCAAGGAACTGGAAGAGCAAAAGGCCCAGCTTCAGGACAAGAAGAAGAACATGATCAGCGACTCCTCTGCCGAGGCAAAGCGGATCCTGCTGGAGGCAAAAGAGTACGCCGACAAGACCATCAGCTATTTCCAAAAGCATGGCGGCAATGTCCGGGAGATGGAGCAGGAGCGGCAGGCGCTGCGCCGGAAAATGACCGGGCTTGACAAGCAGATTGTGAACCTTTCTCCGACCGAAAGAGCCAGGGGTCAGCTGACCGACAAGGATCTGACAGTCGGCGACCGGGTCCGCATCCTGTCCCTTAATTTGAAGGGAACGGTCAGCACCCTGCCGGACAAGAAGGGGGATCTCTTCGTCACCTGCGGCATCATGCGGATGAAGGCGAGCCTTAAGGATCTGGAAAAGCTGCCGGATGAAGACAAGGTCGACCTGAAACAGACCGGACGCAAGGGAGGAGCCGGGACCGGCAGTTTCGGCAAGTCCATGTCCATCTCCCCGGAGATTAACCTTTTGGGCAAGACGGTCGATGAAGCTACCAGCGAGCTGGGTAAATATCTGGACGACGCCTTCCTCGCCCACCTGGAGCAGGTCCGGGTCGTCCACGGCAAGGGCACGGGGGCTCTTCGCACCGGCATCCACAAATATCTGAAAAAGAACAGGCACGCCGCCTCCTTCCGCCTGGGCGAATTCGGCGAAGGGGACTCCGGCGTGACCATCGTAAAGATCCGCTATTAAGGGAGGCAGTATGACAGCTAAGCAGAAAATTCTGGTGGTCGACGACGACAGCAACATCGCGGAGCTGATCTCCCTCTATCTTGCCAAAGAGCAGTACGAAGCCAGGACTGCCTCCGACGGGGACGAGGCTTTGAAACTCTTCCGCTCCTTTGGTCCGGACCTGATCATCCTCGATATCATGTTGCCCGGTCGGGACGGCTATGACGTTCTCCGGGAGATCCGGAAGGACAGCAATGTCCCGGTCATCCTCCTTTCCGCCAAGGGAGAGACCTTTGACAAGGTCCTGGGGCTTGAATTAGGGGCGGACGACTATGTGATCAAGCCCTTTGAGGCAAAGGAACTCTTAGCGCGGGTCAAGGCGGTCCTCCGCCGCTGCCAGGCGGGGGCAGGGCTGCAGGATAAACCGCCAAAGCCAAAGTCAGTCAAGGAGGTCTCCTATCCGGGGCTTACCGTGAATCTGTCCAACTACTCGGTCCTCTACGAGGACCAGCCGCTTGAAATGCCGCCCAAGGAGCTGGAGCTCTTGTATTTCCTTGCCTCCCAGCCAAACCAGGTCTTTACAAGGGAACAGCTGCTCGATCATATCTGGGGCTACGAATACATCGGCGACACCCGGACCGTGGATGTCCACATCAAGCGCCTCAGGGAAAAGTTAAGAGGCAACCACCACTGGTCCATCGGCACGGTCTGGGGGATCGGCTATAAGTTCGAGTCCCGCTAAAGCCGCATTTTCTTAAAATTCGATCCAACCACCATCATGAAAAAGACGCTCTATTTCAAATTCATCTTCGCCTATGTCCTCCTGGCGATTCTGGGGATCTTTGTGACCGCCTCCCTGGGCAGCCAGCTGATCGAGAACCGCCTGGTCGCCATCCATGCCGAGGACCTCTATCGGCAGGCGGGAGCCTTCGTCTCCTCCCACGCTCCCATCCTGTCCGATCCCAACCGGTCCAGGCAGGAGGTCCACCGGTCCCTGCAGGCGATTGCGGCAGGCGACCAGGCGGATATCCGGGTCATCGGTCCCGACGGGACGGAAATTCTCAACACGGCAAAAGCCTACTCCGACCGGCCTGTCGACCGGATCGGGGGTTTTGACTACGCCAAGTTCGGTCCCAAATTCTTTGAAGTCAGCACCTTCTTCGGGCAGTACGACCAGCCCACGCTGACGGTCCTGGTTCCCATCTCCTACCGGATGGCGGTCCGGGGTTATCTTGCCATCAGCCGATCCATGACCGGCATCTACAGTGAGCGGGACCGGGTCCTGACCGTCGTCTACATCGTCGTCCTGGTCAATTTTATCCTCTCCCTCCTCATTCTCTTTCTCTTCACCTTCGCCGTCTACCGCCCACTGGGCAGGATCACGGAGGGTGCCAGGGAATTTGCCAGCGGCAATATGGGGCACCGGATCGAGATCCGCACCAATGATGAAATGGGCTATCTGGCGGACACCATGAATTTCATGGCGGACGAGCTGCGAAAAAATACCGACTACCAGAAGAAGTTCATTTCCAATGTCAGTCACGACTTCCGCTCCCCCCTGACCTCCATCAAGGGCTTTTCGGAGGCGATGCGGGACGGCACCATTCCGCCCCAGATGCACGGCCACTATCTCAAGGTCATCTCCGGGGAGGCGGACCGGCTGGAGAAGCTGACCCACGGCATTCTGGAACTAAATTCCATGGACCAGGACCGGGTCATTCTCAACCTGACGGATTTTGATATCAACGAGGTCCTCAAATCCAGTGCCGCCGTCTTTGAGGGCAGCTGCCGCAGGAAGAAACTGTCGATCCGCCTGATCCTTTTAGGGGACGTCCTCAAGGTCCACGCCGACCGCGAAAAAATCGAGCAGGTCATCTACAACCTGCTCGACAACGCCATCAAATTCAGCGAAAAAAATTCGGAAATTCAGTTGGAGACGACGGAGCGGCACGGCAAATGCTTCGTCTCCGTCAAGGACGAGGGTTGCGGCATCCCCAAGGACCACCTGACCCATATCTGGGACCGCTTCTACAAGGCGGACAGTTCCCGCGGCAGGGACCGGAGCGGGACCGGGCTGGGGCTCGCCATCGCCAAGGAGATCATGACAGCCCACGGTCAGACCATCTCCTGCGTCAGCACCGAGCGGGTCGGGACTGAGTTCACCTTCTCGCTGGCACTGGCTAAGTAAGAAATACTTTAGATTTCTTTCGTAACGCGTAAGCTTTTAAACTCGTAGGAGATTAAGAGCTTACGCGTTTTTAGATTAAAAGCTCCAATGCTGCAATTAGTTTGAGTCTTATAATCCTACTTTTTCCAATTCTTCCCTCTGGGGGCGGTCCAGGCAGCGGACATGCTCCCCATGTTCCCCCGATAAGATGGTCCGGGAGGGACCGGGCGTTAACACGCCGATGATCGAGACCGGAAGACCCTGCTGTCCCAAGGTCCAAGCCAGCTCATTCCCCCTTTGGCAGGCAAGCAGGAGGCTGCCCGACGAGGCGGCATAATAGGGGTTTAAGCCAAAGAGTTCACAGATTTCGACGGTCTCCTGGCGGATGGGAATCGCATCTAACAGGACCCGGCAGCCGGTTCCCTGTTCCTGGCAAAGATCCCAAAGGGCGTTGAATATGCCGCCCCTGCCCAGGGGCTTAACGCCAAGAAGTCCTGAATTTTCGTCAAGGAACTTTACGTTCGTCAACCTCAACTCTTCGTCAAAGGGCTTCTCTCCCAGAACCTTCTCCCCTTCATCAAAAGGCTTAACTCCCAAGCTTCCTATATAGTCCTGAAGATTCTCAATACCGTGGTCCTCTCCCTCTTTGTGAAGAATGGAGGTCAGCAAATTCCAGTTCTTAATCTCTTCTTCCTTTTTTTCTCGGTCCTTAATCCATTCTTTGATCCGGTCCACAAAAAAGGAGGGGAAGCTGTCCTCAATCTCCCCTCCTCTTTTCTTCATCAAAATGGCGACCGCTTCCAGGGCGATAGAATTCGTCACCAGCAGCGATCCTTCAATTCGATTTAGATTCCTCTTTTGATTCATCCCGTTCAGGCTCCCATCGCCGGCACGACCAGCGTCAGAACCATTGTGACGGCAAGAATGACGGCGATCACAGCGATCACAACCCGCTGGGTATTTCGATTCATCATAGTTCTTTTCCCTCTTCTCCTATGAACACTCTCTAACCTTACCTTATAATCTTATTCAAAAATCTTATCAAGAAAAACAAGCACTCCTAATTGGGACCTTGCCCTTGGTCTTTCCCACACCAGGCTTCAAGATAAACTAAGTTGAAGTATATGGCAGGATGAACCAACCCCCTGAATATGTTTTTTATTCTCTAAGCGTTTTTTAAGAGTGCTTGCAGACTATCAATTTTTCTACTTTTTTACTTTTTAATCTCCACCCGCTTGGTCACCCGGCTCTTCGCCTCCACCTTGGGCGGCTCCAGCTGCTTCTTGGGTTCCCGGCAGTAGCTGATCAGCGGGCAGTCCCAGCACTTGGGATGCTGGGCAAAGCAGATCTCACGCCCGAAGGTGATGATATGGAGGTTCCACAGAATCCAGTGGTCCTTGGGCAGGACCTTCATCAGATCGTACTCGACCTTCTCCGGGTCCTTCTGATCTGTCAGCCCCAGGCGGTAGGATATGCGCTTGACGTGGGTGTCGACGACGACGGACGGTTCCCCGAAAATATTGCCCCGGATGACATTCGCCGTCTTGCGCCCTACCCCGGGCAGGGAGGTCAGATCTTCGATGGAAGACGGCACCTCCCCGCCAAACTTCCGGCAGATCATCCGGGCACAGCCGATGATGTGCTGCGCCTTGCTGTGATAAAATCCGCAGGGCTTGATGTCCTGCTCCAGTTCTTTTAAATCCGCGTCGGCGAAAGCCTGCAGGTTGGGATATTTCCGAAAGAGGTCCCTGGTCACGATATTGACCCTGGCGTCGGTACACTGGGCGCTTAGGATGGTCGCGATCAGGAGCTGGCCCGCATTTTGATGGTGGAGATAGGCGTAGAGGTCGGTCCCGTATCTCTCATCCAAAACTCCAAGGATCTCACTTATCCGTTTTGAAGCCATATGATTCCTTTCAATACTGGTTGGTCAGGCGTTGAGCGGATACTTATCGGTGATTGACTTGACGATCGCCCTCGCCGCTTCCACGTTGTCGGCAGACTTGACGACCAGGGCAATCGCCTCCGCCACCCGGTCCATATCTTCCGTATTTAAGCCCCTGGTAGTGACGGCAGGCGTACCCAGCCGGATACCGGAGGTCACAAAGGGAGACCGGGGATCCTTGGGAACGGTATTCTTATTTGCCGTGATATGAGCATCATCAAGGCGGGCTTCCAACTCCTTGCCGGTTAGTTCCGTGTCCCTTAAGTCGATCAGCATCAGATGGTTGTCCGTGCCGCCGGAGACAATCTTGACGCCCCGGGAAATCAGACCATTTGCCAGCGCCTGGGCATTTGCCACGATATTCTTAGCGTAGGTGACGAATTCCGGCTGCAGGTCCTCCTTGAAGCAGACCGCCTTAGCCGCGATGACATGTTCCAGAGGACCTCCCTGGGTGCCCGGGAAGATCGCCTTGTTGAACTTATGCTCCCTGGCAAATTCTTCGGAACTTAAAATGAGACCGCCGCGGGGACCGCGCAGGGTCTTGTGGGTCGTCGTGGTCACAACATGGGCATAGGGGATGGGGCTGGGATGAACGCCCGCCGCGACCAGGCCCGCGATGTGCGCCATATCGACCAGGAGGTAAGCCCCTACCTCGTCGGCGATCTCCCGCATCCGCTTAAAGTCGATCGTCCGGCAGTAGGCGCTGGCGCCGCCGATAATCATTTTAGGATGGCATTCTTTGGCGATCCGCTCCATCTCGTCGTAATCGATCCAGCCGTTTTCGTCCACACCATAGGGAACCTGGTGGAAATAGTTGCCGGAGATATTGGCGGAAGATCCGTGGGAGAGATGGCCGCCCTCATCGAGGTTCATGCCCATGAAGGTATCTCCCGGCTGCAGCAGGGCGTAGAAAACTGCCATATTCGCCTGAGCGCCGGAATGGGGCTGGACATTGGCGTAGGTACAGCCGAACAGTTTCCTGGCACGTTCCCGCGCCAGGTCCTCGATCACATCGACATTTTCGCAGCCGCCGTAATAGCGGTGACCCGGATAGCCCTCTGCGTACTTGTTGGTCAGGACGCTGCCCATGGCGGACATGACTGCCTTGCTGACCCAGTTTTCGGAAGCGATCAGTTCCAGATGGGAATTCTGACGGTCGATCTCTGCCTGGATGGCAGCTGCAACCTCGGGGTCGACCGCTTTGATATCATCGAACGTGTACATGGCAAAACTCCTTTCATCGGATGTATCTGGCAGATGCCGATCTTATTCATGCGAGCCGGCACTGCCCTTCTTCATGTTGGCAAACTTGGTATACTCCGGCAGCCAGACCAGTTTGGTCGTTCCAATCGGGCCGTTACGCTGCTTGGCTATGATGATTTCCGCGACGTTCTTTTCCTCGGTGTCCTTATGGTAGTAGTCGTCGCGGTAAATAAACATGACGACGTCGGCGTCCTGCTCGATGGCTCCTGATTCTCGGAGGTCGGACAGCATGGGACGGTGGTCGTCTCTGGTTTCGACGCTTCTGTTGAGCTGGGAGAGCGCCACGATCGGGATATTCAGCTCACGCGCCAGGGATTTTAAGGCGCGGGAGATATCGGAAATCTCCTGCTGGCGGTTCTCCGATCCCCTGCCGGTACCCGCCATCAGCTGCAGGTAGTCGATGAAAATGATCTGGATGTCCTGATCCATCTTGTACTTGCGGGCGCGGGAGCGGAACTCCTGCAAATTGATGCCGGGCGTATCGTCGATGACCAGGTTGGAATTGGCGATGACGGTTGCCGCCTCGACCAGCTTCTGCCAGTCGTCGTCGGTCAGATTTCCGGTTCTGATCTTCTGGGAATCGACGCGCGACTCCAATGACAAAAGACGGTTCATCAGCTGACCTGCCGACATTTCCAGCGAAAAAAGGGCGCAGGGGATGTGCTTGTGGAAGGCCATATACTGGGCAATGTTGAGGACGAAGGCAGTCTTACCCATGGATGGCCGCGCCGCCACCAGGATCATGTCGGAGGGCTGGAAGCCGGAGGTCTTGTAATCCAGATCCGTAAAACCGGTCTCAAGACCCGTGACATGGCTGGTCGACTTGGAGGCGCTTTCAATCGCGTCCATCTGGTTGAGGACGACGTCCCGGATGGGCAGGGCCCCGTCGCTCGACCGCTGCTGCAGGACCGCGAAGATGTTCTTTTCCGCCTGGTCCATGATATCCTGGGTCTCTTTCTGACCCAGGTAGCAGTCTGTCTCAATCTCCGCTGCCGCATGGATCAGACGGCGCAGCTGAGCCTTCTCCTTCACGATGCCCGCATAGTAGCGGACATTGGCGGAAGTGGGGACCGCGCTGACCAAGTCGGCGACAAAGGCCGCGCTGGTCAGCTCCTCCGGCAGATTTTTCTTCTTCAGCTCGTCCGAAAGCGTCACGATATCCACCGGCTTGCCGCCGTCACTCAGCTCCTTCATGGCATCAAAGATGACGCCGTACTGCTGATTGTAAAAATCGTCCGCCTCCAGCATTTCCACCGCCGTGGTGACCGCCTCCCTGCCCAGGAGCATGGAGCCGATCACGGATTTTTCCGCGTCGGTGGAATGGGGCGGAATCCGTTTCATGACAGCTTCATCATTTGCCATGGATTACGCTTCCTTTACGATGACCTTCAGATCGGCTGTAACCTTGGGATGCAGCTTGACCTGAACCTTCTTCTCCCCGATTTCCTTGATCGGCTGGGACAGGTTCAGCTTCTTCTTATCGAGTTCCAGGCCCAGCTGGTCTTTTGCCGCAAGGACGATTTCCTTGGCGGAGACGGAGCCGAAGACGCGGCCGCCCTCGCCGACCTTGATGGACAGGGTGACAAAGCCCTGCTCAATTTCTGCCTTCAGCTCCTTTGCCGCAGCCAGCGCTTCCGCCGCGTGCTTGTCCTCGCTTCTCTTTTTCGCCTCCAGATCCTTCTGGTTGCCGGCAGTCGCCGGGACCGCAAGTTTCTTGGGAAAGAGCATGTTGCGGGCATAGCCGTCGGACGCGTTGACCAGGTCCCCCTTCTTGCCCAAAGCCTTGACATCTTCCAATAAAATAACCTTCACTTGTTTTTCCTCCTTATATATCTCCGTCTTCCCTCATCTGGACGATGGTCGTCTTTAAGAGGTCGACCGCCTCTTCGGTCGTATAGTCGGTCAGCTGGGCGCCGGCGATATTGAGATGACCGCCGCCTCCCAATCGCTCCATGATCAGCTGGACGTTGACCTCATCGATGGCGCGCGCGCTGATATAGATCGTATCATGATAGTTGGTCAGAACAAAGGAAGCCTTGACCCCTTCGACATTCAACAGTTCATTTGCCGCCTGGGCGGATACGACCGTCGGCTGGCTGACGCCCTGGCTGGGGCAGACGGAAATGGCGTACTTTTCATTAAAGAGTTCCGTATTGGCGATCGCCTGCGCCTTCGCCTTTAAATCCTCCGGATGTTCCCGGAACATCTTCCGGACCCGGGTCACGTCCGCCCCGCACCGTCTTAAATAGGCGGCGGCTTCAAAAGTCCGGACCCCGGTCCGGGTCACAAAGCCGCTGGTATCGACCACGATGCCGGCATAGAGGGCGTCCGCCTCACAGCTCTTCAGCTTTAAAGTGTCGTCAAAATATTGCAGCACTTCGGCGACCATCTCCGAGGCACTGGAGGCGTAGGGCTCGATGTAGGACAGGACCGCATTTTCCACCCGGTCCACGCCCTGGCGGTGGTGGTCGAAGACGACAATGGTATTGGTCAGCTTCAAGAGGTCCGGACAGACGGTGTAGCTGACCTTGTTGGTGTCGACGATGACCAGGACCGTATCCGCATTGGTCAGTTCCCTGGCTCGCTTCCGGTCGACGAACATCTCCTGATCGTAGTCCTTCTTCTCCCGAAAGCCGGCAATAACCGGAAGGACAGATTCTGTGACATCATCCGCGACGATGGAGGCGGGCTTGCCGACCGTCCGGGCTGCGGTGTAGATGCCTATTGCCGCTCCGATCGCGTCGATATCGCTGATCTTGTGGCCCATGATGATGACCCGGCTCTTGCCCTGCATGATCTCCTTAAGAGCCTGAGCCTTGACCCGGGCCTTGACCCGGGTGGTCTTCTCCGTCGATTCGGAATTGCCCCCATAGAAACGGGTCTGGTAACCGTCCTTGACGACGACCTGGTCGCCGCCGCGGCCCAGAGCCAGTTCCATGGCGACACGGGCGGCTTCCGCATTTTGCGTCAGAGACTCCGCTCCCAGACCAATCCCGGCAGAGAGGGTCATGGACATCTCATTTCCGATATTGACGGTCTTGACATCCTCCAGAATCTCAAATTTCTGCTTCTCCAGCTTCTTAAGTGATGCCTTCCGCATAAGGAAGATATAGCGGTCATGGCCAAGCTTCCTGACCACGCCGTCCACTTCCTTTAGATGCTGGTTGATCTTTCGTTCGATCAAGGCAAGCAGCAGGGACTTGCGGACGTCCTCGACCCCCTCCAGGACTTCGTCATAGTTGTCCAGGGTCAAAAGCCCGATCACAATCTGATTGTCGTCCCGCTCCTCCTGAAGACCTCTCAGTTCGGTCTCGTCGTGGAGAATGACCGTAATCAGGTACTCGGTCTCATCCGGGTCCAGCAGCTCGTCCTCATCGATCATGTCGTCGATCAGGACTCTTTGCAGCTCGGCTCGGAAAATGCGGTTGTTGGCAGTGACCGTAAATGCCGCCTTCTCCTCGTCAAGAGGCAGCTCCTCCTGGCGGACCCCGGCGAAGATACTGGAAATGTTCTTATTATAGTGCCGGTCCTTGCCGGTCAAAGCGGCAAAGGAATCGTTCATGTAAAGAAAATTCCCCTTAAGATCCAGAATCGCGTAGGGTTCCGCGAACTCCTGCAGAAGCTTCTTCTGCACCTGACCGTACTGGGTCGCAAAGGACACCATCTCGTTCATTAAAACCGGATTGCTGCGGTAGGCGAGGGTCAGGGCGAAGATCATATAGACCGCAAAAAAGGCGAGGGAGATAAGCCCCGCCGGCCAGCCCGCCAGCCAGAAGAGCAGAATGACCATGACCGCCCACAACACTGCTATCGTGAGCGGCCATCCCAGATATAGTTTGAGTTTTCCGGTCAGTTTTACCTTATTGTCCATGTTTGATTCGCTGAAGCAGACAGATGCCTGATCTGTCCGTCAGCTCTCCTCTTTCAGAACTTCTTCGATTCGGTCTTTCGCCGGAAGCGCGGACATGCCCCCTTTGACCTGGACGCAGCACCAACCGCCGATATTGCCGTAGGTGATCGCTTTTTTTAAAATATCCGAGGTCAGATCGGAAGTTTTGCGGACGTCCTGGTTTAAAAGGCTTGCCAAAAAGCCTCCCCAGAAGGCATCTCCGCAGCCGGTGGCGTCCACGGCATCCGCCTTGCGGCCGGCAACTTCGATCCGCTGCCCCTTGAAGCAGCATGCCGCCCCCTTGCTGCCCAGGGTCTCGACGACGACGGCGATATCGTACTCCTTCATCGTATCAAAGATCTTGTCCGGGCCGCCGATCATATCGACTTCTTCGTCGCTGATCTTTAAGAGGTCCACATAGGGCAGGATCTCCTTGACCGCATCCGCGCAAGCCATTTTATCGTCATGCCAGACGACGTTGCGATAATTGATATCGTAAGCGACCAGTTTGCCCAGCTCATGGGCGCGGCGGATGAAATATTTGGTCGCCTCTACCGCGGGACCTGCCGACATGGAGAAGGAGGAGGCGTGGACCAGCTTGGTATCCTCGATATCGCTGTCCCTGATATCCTCTTTTTTCAGCAGCATATCGGCGCCCGGTTTTCTCGCAAAGGTAAAGGTCCGCTCCCCGCCCGGATACAGGGTGACAAATGCCATGGTTGTAACCGCCTCGTCGGTCAGCTCCGGCGTTAAGAGCCGGACATGGTAGTCTTTCATGGTCCGGGTCAGAAAACGACCGAAATCATCATTTCCCATACGGGTATACATACCCACATCCAAGCCGTTCTTAGCCATGGCGACCGCTGCATTTGCCGGACCTCCGCCCGGATTGCGGATGTAACTCGCCTCTTCCGTCCCCGGAATAAAATCGATCAGAATCTCCCCGATTGTAATGGCATCCATTGCATTTCCCTCCTGCTTTTACGTACTTATCCTGACGCAAAAAAGAACCGTCATCCCATAGATGACGGTTCGATTATATCATGATTTTGACCTTACTTCCATAAAATGCAGGGCCGCTCTTTGAATCAGTCCTGAACGTAGGGAAGAATTGCCAGATGACGCGCTCTCTTGATGGCGCTGGTCAGCTCACGCTGATGCTTTGCGCAGTTTCCTGTGATTCTTCTCGGAAGGATCTTGCCCCGTTCCGATACGTATCTCTGAAGCTTCTTAACATCCTTGTAGCTGATTGCGTGGTCCTTATCACCGCAGAATACGCAGACTTTCTTTCTTCTGCGGAAACCGCCCTTACGTCTGTAGCCGCCTTCATTATTTCTCTGGTAAGCCATGTTACTCTCCTTTCAAACTCTCAAATACCGAGAGTCAATCGAATCCGCCTTCCTTTAGTTAAAAGGAAGTTCCTCGCTGATGCCATCCGGAATATTCATGAAACCATCCGCCCCCGTATTGGGAGCTGCCGGCGCCGGAGCTTCCTGAGCCGCAGCCGGTGCGCGGTAAGCGCCCGCGTTCTGCTGGCTGACCGCCTTGCTCTCGGCAAATTCCATATTTTCGACGACGATCTGGTTCCGGTAAACCATCTGGCCTTCTTTATTCTGATAGTTATCGTTCTGCAGTCTGCCTTGAACTACCATCTTGATACCCTTGTGAAGGTATTTCTCGGCAAACTCTGCCTGCCGCCCAAAGGCGACGCAGTTGAAGAAATCCGCTTCCGGCTGACCGTCTCTTCTGAAACGGCGGTCAACAGCAAGGGAAAAACTTGCGATTCCGGTAGGATTGTCTCCTGCCGTGTAACGGATTTCCGGATCTCTTGTCAATCTTCCCATTAAGATAACAGTATTCATATACGTCCTCGTTTCCTCGAATTGAGATGTTTACTTGTTATACAGAAGTTAATGGGGACAGAATCTTATTCAGCCTTCTCTTCAGCCGGAGCTGCTTCTTCCGCTTTCTCCTCAGCAGCCGGTGCTGCAGCTGTTTCCTCCGCTGCCGGAGCTTCTGTCTTTTCCGGAGCTACGGTAAAGTCATCGTTCTCGTCTTTTCTGACAATCAGATAACGGAGAACGTTCTCAGCGATTCTCATGCGGGATTCAATTTCTTCCGGAGCTGACGGCTCAGCCTCAAACTGAACGAAATAGTAGTAGCCTTCGTTCATCTTCTGGATCTCATAAGCAAGCTTTCTCTTGCCCCATTCTTCTGTTTCGCCAACCTTGCCGCCAAAGCGCTCGATCAGAGCCTTCGCCTTGTCAACAACAGCTGCGCGCGCATCGTCATCAATCTTTGCGTTGACAACCAGTGCTAATTCGTAGTTGTTCATGTTTTTTCCTCCTTATGGCCTTGGGCCCCCTGCTTTTGCTTCCTACATCCGCAGGAGACAAGGATCATTAATAAAGTCTCACAAGCTAGTAATATAACACCTTTGAGGCGGCGATTCAAGGCAGAATTTTTGGAAATTCGCCCTTTTACAGCATCAGTCTGTAGATATTTGCGACATCCGCTTCCCTACTTGCCATGAACAGATTTGAGACTCACAGATTCGGGACAGTCTCTTACGTCTCTTTTATCTGTCCCTAGTTAAACTCTATCGAACCTTAATCTGCCCCAGGACTTCCCCAATCGGAGCGCTGATGGCCAGATCCGCCAGGGCGTCCCGGCTGGTAGCGGACCGGTTGATGAGGACCAGCTTATCGCCGCGGAAATAATCGATCAGTCCTGCCGCCGGATAGACGACCAGGGAGGTGCCGCCGATGATCAGGCAGTCCGCCCCCCGAATGGCGGCAACCGCCCCATTGATCACATCCGAATCCAAACCCTCTTCATACAGCACGACATCCGGTTTGACCATGCCGCCGCAGGCATCGCAGGTGGGAATTCCTTCCGCATGCAAGATATAGGAAGCGTCGAAGAATTTGTGACAGCGCGTGCAGTAGTTGCGCAGGGTCGATCCGTGCAGTTCAAAGACCCGCCTGCTCCCCGCCTTTTGGTGGAGACCGTCGATATTCTGAGTCACCACGGCGTCCAACTTGCCGGCAGTCTCCAGCTCCGCCAGCTTTTTATGGGCGGCATTGGGCCGGGCATCTAACGCCAGCATCTTGTCCTTATAGAAGCGATAGAATTCTTCCGGATTTTCCCAAAAGAAGCTGTGGCTGATGATGGTCTCGGGCGGGTACTTGTAATTCATGTGATAGATCCCATCCTGACTCCGAAAGTCCGGTATGCCGCTCTCCGTCGAGACGCCAGCCCCTCCGAAAAAGACGATATGCCGGTGGGAATCGATGATTTCCTGCAGTTCCCCTATTTTCTCCTCATTTGTCATACCTGCACCTCCTAAATTAAATTTCCCCCTTCCGCTCCGCTTCGAGCGCCTCCTCGTAGGCCTCGCTGTTTTCCTCGGCCGCCGCCTTCTCCGCCAGGAACTCCGCCGCGTCGTCCGGCGCGTCGTTAATGTCACTGCCGACGTCGACCTGCAGGGGCTGGCGCTTGTAGAAGATATCGTACATAACCGGAACAATAAAGAGAGTCATGAAAGTCGCATAGGTCAGACCTCCCGCAATGACAATTGCCATACCCCGGGACATCTGGCTGCCCATGCCGCTGCCGAAGATCAGCTGGGTCATGGCAAGGATAGTCGTCATTGCCGTCATCAGGATGGGGCGCATCCGGGTGCGCCCCGCCGCAATCAGAGCCTCCCGCCGCTCCATACCTCCCATCCGCAGCTGGTTGGTGTAGTCGACAAAGACGATGCCGTTGTTGACGACCGTCCCCATGAGGACCAAAAATCCCATCAGCGCCATCATGGAGACCTGCTGACCGGAAATGATCAGCCCCACCATACCTCCCGTAAAGGCAAGGGGGATCGTGAACAAAATGATAAAGGGGGACAGGAGGGACTGGAACTGCGCCACCATGACCAGGTAGATCATAGCCAGCGCCAGAGCCAGCATCTTGGACATCTGAGAGACCATGTCGGAGACCTGGGTCGTCTCGCCGCCCAGTTCCACTTCGTAGCCCTCCGGCAGGGTCCCGTTTAACTTCTTAATCCTGGACTCCAGCTTCCGGCTCAACAGTGTCGTATTGTAACCCTTGGAAGTCACTGCCGTGACCGTCATATAGCGCCGCTGGTTTTCCCGGCTGATCCGGGACGGCGTCTCGGTCTCCTCCAAAGTGGCGAATTCCGAGAGTTTGTGGACCCGGTCCTCCTGCGTTTCTGTCTTAGCGGACGATCCGCCCGCAAGGTTCCCGGCAGAGGAAGCTCCTCCCGACATAAAGCCGCCTGTCTTGGCGGCAGAGCTAAGTGAAGCCCCCTGACTCATCGCGGCGCCCGCCCCCATAGTTCCCAGGGAAACACTGCCGCCCGACAAAGAAGACCAGCCTCCCGCCGGGGAAGCGCCGCCAGTCAACTGGGATGCCGCCGATCCGCCTGAAGATGCCGACGAGGCGCTTTCAAATTCCATATCGAGCAGGTTCTCGTAGGTCAGCGGATTGGTCTCATTTTTAATGGTGACATCTAAGGTCTCCTTCCCATCCGTGATCCGGGTCGAGGTTACATCGGTCGTCAGCCTGGACGCGATCTGGGCATAGATCTGGGCGACGGTCAAACCGTAGGACCTTGCCTTGTCCTTGTCGATTTTTAAGTGAAGCGCCTTCTGGTTGTCCTCCGTTCCGTTGCTGATCTGCTCAAAGCCCCTGACCGAACGGACCTCCTTCATCAGCTGCTCACTGATATCGACCAGCTTATCCGCATCCTCTCCATAGATCTGGGCGGTCAGACCCGTGCTGGCAAGGGCGGACGTATCCGACATCCCGCCGGTTGAGATCGTTACCTCCGAATCAAAAGGCTTTACCGCCTTCTTCATCTCGGTCACCATGTTCCGCACTTCTTTAGGCTTAGCCCCCTCCTTGACGGAGACATAAGCGATGTAATTTCCATACTGGTCCGTATTGGTCTGCAGGGAAGAAACCAGACCGGCGGATGCGGACTGGTCCATGGCACCGGAGTCGGAAACGCCCGGCACCTTCATGACCGCTTCCATGATTTCATCGGTCTTTTTGTGGGAGGTCTCCTTATCCAACCCCTCCGGCGTCGCAATTTCAATCTGAATATTATCCGACGTCATCTCCGGTAAAATGACAATGCCCATCGCCGTCAGCCGCCAGATGCTAAGCCCCAGCAAGGCGACCGTGGTCAGAAGGGCAGCTGTCTTGTGATTCAGCACCCAGCTTACCGCCACCTCATAGCGGTCAAGTACCCGGTCAAAGAAGCCCCGCTTTTTTGCCTTGACCCGGCGCAGAATAAAACTTGCAGACGCCGGCACCACCGTCTGCGCCACAATGAGGGAAGCAGTCAGGCAGTAGGTGATGGACAGAGCCATGGGAATCAAAAGTTCCCTCACCGTTCCGGTCGTAAAGACCATGGGCAAAAAGACGCAGACCGTGGTCAGGGTCGAGGAAATGATGGCTCCCGAAACCTGACGCGCCCCCTGAACCGAAGCCCGTGCCGCCGTCATGCCCCGCTGGCGGAGCCGGATGATGTTTTCCATAACGACAATCGAGTTGTCCACCAGCATCCCGATCCCCAGGGACAGACCGCCCAGCGTCATGATATTCATCGAAAGTCTCGAAAAATACATGAGGACGATGGTAAAGAGGACCGAGATCGGAATGCTGATTCCGACGATCAGAGTCGGTCTGATATCCCTTAGGAAGAGGGCAAGGACCAGGATCGCCAAAAGCGCCCCCAGTGCCATGCTGGACAGGATGTCATTGACGATCTGGGTGATATATTCTCCCTGGTCCATGAGGACCGCCGCCCGGACGCCGTCTCCCCCCCGTTCCATTTCTTTGATGGTCTTCCGAAGGGCGCGGGACACCTCATTGGTCCCGGCTGTCGAGCCCTTATAGATGCCAAGGACGACCGCCGGCTGACCGTTCAGCTTGGTGTAGCTCTCCCTGGCGTTGTCGATAACCGTCACATCCGCAACATCGCTTAAGCGGACGGTGCCGATCCCGTCGATATCCGCCAGGAGCGCCTGGTCGATCTGGTCGGAGGAAGTATATTCATCCCCGACCTTTAAGAGCCAGGAATTATCATGTTTATCATCCAGATAGCCCGCCGGCATGGAGAAGTTCTGGGCATAGACCAGCTGGGAGAGGGTGGACGCCGAGATCAGACTGTCGACGTTGGCATTTTTAAGAGCAGCAGCCCGCTGGATCTCATAGGAGTTTAGGGCCGCATCCAGCTGGCTCTGGGCTGAGGTCAGCTGATTGGCTGCCGTGGAAAATCCGACCGCGGCCTGGAGCTGGCCATTTAAAAGAGCCTCCGTCCCGCTTTCCAGCCCATCCAAAGCCTGGGGCAGGCTGGAAGCCCCGCTCTTAAGAGCCTCCGCTCCCGCTGAGACCTGATCAAGCTGCCGGGTCAAAGCCCCCTTAAGATCGAAAGCCGAGATAATTTGGACCAACCCCGCAGCCTTAGCGCCTGCTGTAATCAAGGAGGAAACCCCGCTGGTCAGGGAGGAGAGGGTCGTACTTTGACTGATTTCATTTGCCGCTGACCGAATTTCCTTTTGAAGGTCCGTCAGGCGGCTCTCCAATTCCTCTGTCAGGGCGGAAGGATCGGGCGGAGTGATCGGGGTCTGCCCCGCTGCCGAGTTTGCCGAAACGGACGGAGACAGGATATCCCCCGCCCGGAACAGGGCGGATCCTGCCGTCCGGGCGTCCTGACCGGCACTTTGATAGGCATCCTGAAAATTTTCTCCCGCATCGGTCAGATCAGAGGAGATCCCCAGATCCGCTCCGTCAAGGGAAGAGGCAAGGGCTGCCAACTGGTCCTCCAGAGCGTCAGCCGCCCCAACCAGCTGTCCCTGCAGGGCGGAGGCGTCGATCTGACCGAAAATTCCCTCCGCAGCCTTTTTCCCAAACTGCGCCTCCTTCTCCTGCAGCTGCTTCTGCCCCGCTTCTACCTGAGCTTTGGCAGAGTCCAGCTCCGCCTTGGCGTCCCGCAGAGCGCTGTTGATCTGCTCCAGAACCCGGTCATTTAAGGAATCGATCTTGTCCCTATTTAACTCCACCTGGACCGACCGGTCCACCAGACCGATGGTATTGACCGAAGCGACGCCATTGACCCGCTCAAAACGGGGCGTCACCTCCTCCTTGACATAGTCGGACAGGTGGTAGATATCCGCGTCCTTCTTGCTGACCGCCAGATACATGGTCGCCACCATATCGAGGCTGATTTCCATGATATTTGGCGTTCCCACCCCGTCCGGCAGGGAGGCAGCGACCTGGTTGACCGCGCTCGAGACCTTGACCATGGCGCTGTCCATGTCGGTCCCGTCTTCAAATTCCAGCTGGGTCATGGCGAAGTTCTCACCCGCAGCTGACGTAACATTTTTGACATTGGTGACCGTTCCCAGGGCATTTTCCATGGGCTCTGCCACTTCCCGCTCCACGCGGTCCGGCGGCGCGCCCGGGTAGGTCGTCACGACGACCATATAGGGAAGCGACATGGACGGAAGAAGGTCCGTACTCATATTGGTGAGGGACACGAATCCCAAAATGATGACCAGTACCACGGCAACCAGTACCGTAAACGGCTTTCTGACGCTGTATTTTTCCATAAAAATAAGACCCCTTGGACTTTTCGTAAAGCATGAGCCGCCCCAACTGAGGCACTGACTCAGTTTGAAGTATGACACGTTTTACCCAAAGTCTCAAGGGATTTATAACTCTTTAACAATTCAATTTTATACTATTTGTTTATGGGCTGACTTCTGGTCGGCTTGACCGATGAGACGCACTTGCCGATGACCACGCACCGCTCCGACTGGTCGGATGTACAGGTGGACAGGACCACCGTCTTGTCCTGCTCCGTCAAAGGCACCTCGTTCTGCACGCCCGACCCCTCCTTGATATGCTTCTCCCAGTCCAGAAATTCCGGTCCGTTCTGAGAATAGAGGGTATAGACCGCGGAGTCGACTTTGGTCCGGAAAATGGCGTAGATATGGTAGCGATAATTTCCTTGCGGCGTCAGGATCCAGAAATAGGGATCCTTGTCGTATTTCGCCTGATCATAGAGAAATTTCAAGGTCCCGAACATAGACCCGTTCCGCATATTGTGGCCGTAGACGATCGTGTTGGGGTCCGCCCAGTCCCCCTGGTTGTGGTAATCCATAAAAATGGAGCCCGCGTACCGCTGCTCCTTGCGGAAGGTCCGGTGCAGATAGTAGTCGTTGTCCTCAGCCCGGCAGACGGGGTAGCTGATCCCCTTCTCACCGTCCACATAGATCCAGCCGACGATGTCCGGGTTGACCGCCTTAAGATCCGCCCAATCGACGGTAAGGGGCGGATCCGCGTCCTCAATCAGATCTCCGGGAGGAGCGGGTGCTCCCCCCGCATCCCTGCCCGCCGTAGAGTCTGTTCCGGTCTTTTGGGTAAAGTCCTCCGTCAGTTCCTCGTATTCATCGTTGGAGGACCGGTAATCGCGGAGGATAGACAGCAGCTTAAAACCGGCAAAGCAAAATACGCACAGAGCCAGGACCAGAATCAGGGTGCTGACCGCGCCCATACCCTTCTTTTGCTTCTTCTTATCCAGTTCTTCCATTGATCCTCCCAGAATTTTATCATCCGGCAAGGCGCCGGTCCCATCCCGGACCCTGCACCCAACGCTTCCACTTCTTCTGATAATTAGTAGACAACCACCGCAGTTCCGGCAGAAACCGCATTGTAGATGGTTTCCATCTGATCCGGCGGCACATTGACACTGCCGTAGGACCCGTTGGTCTTGTATATCTCTCCGCCAAAAGCGGACCGCCAGGGCGCGTCATGGATTCCCTGACCGCCGTTATAGGGGACCCAGTAACCGACCGGGTCCTCATAGCCCTGCTCGTCCCGCTCGTTCAGCCGTTCCGGGGACTTTTTCGTATCGATCGCGAACAGGCCCTTCTGGGTCGCCCGGTCCGCAGCCGGATCGCCGCTGACAATATCGGTCTCCAGCGTCTGGACGCCGTCCTGATAGAGCCAGAGCTTCTGGTCCTCCAGACTGATTTCGATATAGGTTCCGGTCAGGTTGTTGTTGTCCCAGCCCTTTGCCTCAAAGAGCCAGATGGGTTCCCGGGTACCGCTCTCCCCGTTTTTAATCGCCTCAGTCAGGTCGTCGATCATCTTGTCGGTGTTGAGATACCAGCCGTAATCGCCGCCCGAAGGGATCTTAACCTGGGTCCCACCATGGGTGGTAAAGGTCACCTCTCTGCCGAAGGTATTGTATTTCTCGCCCCACTGATAGACTAAGGTCTTGATCCAGTCCGTAGAAAGAGAGATCTTGGAGCCATTATCGGAAAGGTACTGTTTAAGATAAGAGCCGTTGACATTTTCCGTATTCGATCCGAACTGATAGGTCAGATTGACGTGCAGATAGGAGTTCCAATCCCTGACCCGGTCATTCAGCTTCCGGTCATCCGCCCTCACCTTGGGTTTTACATAAGTCTCCTCTATGTCGACGGTCTTTTTCCCCGCATCAAGGGCGGCAAAGATAATCTCCCTCAGCTTATCGGGATCGACTTCATTTCCCTCGACCTCAGGAACGATTTCATAGGAACCGTCTGCCAGGGTCTTGATCGAAGCGTCGGCCGGCTCGGTGATCTCCCCGGTCAGACAGTCCAGCTGGGCAACTGCCTTCTTTGCCTTCTCCTTATCATAGGAAGTTCCGTGCGTCACCTTGTACTTCTTGACCGTGGTCATTTCAAAGGGCCACTTCCAGGCATTTTGCGCCCCCAGAACCTTGCCGACCGTCCCGTCATCCACATAAGTCCAGCCCAGGTCGGCAGCCTTCAGCACTTCCTCGTTCTTCCGCTCCTT
The DNA here is from genome assembly GCA_002371465.1 of Lachnospiraceae bacterium UBA3689. Lineage (GTDB taxonomy): Bacteria > Bacillota > Clostridia > Lachnospirales > Lachnospiraceae > Chordicoccus. The sequence goes on from DFIU01000021.1 coordinate 33,581, forward strand.
GATCGTCAGCGTATAGGCTCCGACGTCCTTCTTCATCCTGCCGCGGACATAGTCAGCCGTCTGATAGGAGACATCTTCCCCATTGATCACGGTTCCATGCAGAAAATGGGTCCGAAAATAACCGACATAGTGGAAATAACCGTAGCCCGCCGCTCCCAGGATGACAAAGAGTACGACCAGGAAAATGATCAGCCTCCTGATCCGCTTGGGGCGGTTGGCGAGCCGCTGTGCCCGCTTCTCCGCCTTCCAGTCAGCCTTGAGCTGAGCCTTGACCCGCTTTTTTTCCTCGCGGGTTCGGACCTTCTCCGCCTTGAAATCCGCCTTCGACTTGATCTTTGCCGCCTTGCGGTCCGCCTTTTCCTTAGCCCGCGCCGCTGCCCGCTCTTTTCTTTGTTCTGCCCGCTTTTTCAGACGGGAATCTTCCTTTTGATTGTGTTCCTTTTTCTGCTCCTTCCGCTCCTTCTGAAATTCCTCCTGGGAAATTTCCTGAAAGTCCGCATCCGGAGTCTGGTTTCGATCTGCCATGTTTCAACCCGGTTTCTTATGCTTTCTCCTGCTCCTTTTCCTGAAGCAGATGCTCAGCGCTGACAAGTTTGATGCTCAAAGCAAAGACCTGAGCCGCTTTTTTCAGTTCATCCAGAGGAGGATAGGACGGAGCGACCCGGATGTTGCTGTCGTGGGGATCCCTGCCGTAGGGATAGGTCGCGCCTGCCGGCGTCATCTTGACCCCTGCCTCCGCGCACCGCTGCACGATCTCCCTGGCGCAGCCGTCCAGAGAATCAAAGGAAATGAAGTAGCCGCCGTTGGGCTTGGTCCAGCTTCCGATGCCCAGACCGCCGATCTCCTGCTCTAAGGTCTCCTCAACCGCCTCGAACTTGGGGCGGAGGGTCGCCGCATGCCGCCTCATGTGCTGGCGCATATTTGCCATATTTCCAAAATAACGGACATGACGGAGCTGGTTGAGCTTGTCGTGGCCGATGGTCTGGACGCTCATGTGCCGGGCGATATCCTCCAGGTTCTTCTGGGAAGCCGCCAGAGCGGCAAGTCCCGCGCCCGGGAAGGTTACCTTGGACGTGGAAATGAACTTAAAGCAGATATCCGGATGGCCCGCCTTTCTGCACTCGTGCAGCAGCTCCAGGATGGTGTCCTGCCGCTCCGGTTCATCGTAGAGATGATGGATGGAGTAAGCATTGTCCCAGTAGATCCGGAAATCGTCCGCTGCCGGATTGAGGTTGGCAAAACGCCGGACCGTCTCATCAGAGTAGCTGTAGCCCTGAGGATTGCTGTACTTGGGAACGCACCAGATGCCCTTGACCATGGGATCGTTATTGACATACTGCTCGACCAGGTCCATATCCGGTCCGGTCGGCGTCATGGGGATGGTAATCAGCTCAAAACCGAAATATTCGGTGACCTTGAAGTGGCGGTCGTAACCCGGAGAGGGGCAGAGCCACTTGACCGGCTGGTCCAGCTTGCACCAGGGCGTGTTGCCGCAGACGCCGTGGGTATAGGAGCGGGATACCTGGTCGAACATAATATTTAAAGAAGAATTGCCGAAAATGATCATATCGTTGCCGGCAACCTCGGACATTTCGCCCATAAGGTTCTTGGCTTCCGGAATGCCGCCGGATACACCGTAGTTACGGCAGTCCGTCCCGGTGCTGTCAAGGAAATAACTGTCGGAATTGAGGACATCCATCAGCTCGTTGGACAGATTCAGCTGGTCCTGACTGGGCTTGCCTCTGGACATATCAAGTTTTAAGTGCAAAGACTTGATCTGCTCGAACTCCGCTCTTAACTTCAGTGTCTCCGCCTGCAGTTCTTCCCGTGTCATTTCCCTGTATGGTTTCATCCGCGCTTCTCCTTTTTCTGTCTCATTTAGTCCGGATCCATCTCTAAAAAAAGAGAAAATCCGGAAATTCCGTAATCAGAGCTAGTTTATCGCACGAAAGTGTCCGTGTCAATTCACGGGAATTTGCAGCATGATTCCTGGATCAGCGGATTTCCTGGCTAATTGCGCGCAGAGCTGCAGACAGATTTCCATGGATTTGCAGGCAGATTTCCCCGGCTATCTTGAAATCCTGTCTGCCTTACGCTAACATGATGGACAGATTCTATCGGGAAATAAAGGGAGGTTGCGCCATGTGGGTTGCCGAGAACTGGAAGGACTATGAGGTTTTAGACACATCTGATGGGGAAAAACTAGAGAGATGGGGGACCTATCAGCTGGTCCGGCCGGACCCCCAGGTCATCTGGCAGACGCCAAAGAAGCTGGATGGCTGGAAGAAGCCCAACGCCCACTACCACCGCAGCAGTAAGGGCGGGGGAAGCTGGGAATTTTTCGACCTCCCCAAGGTCTGGCAGATTCAGTACCAGAAGCTGGGGCTGACCTTCAACTTAAAGCCCTTCCATTTTAAACATACCGGCCTCTTTCCGGAGCAGGCAGTCAACTGGGACTGGTTCTCTGCTTTAATTAAGAAGAAAGCCGCTAATCGTCCGGCGGATCGCCCGGTCCGGGTCTTAAATCTCTTTGCCTACACCGGGGGAGCGACCTGTGCCGCCCTGGCGGCGGGAGCCTCCGTTACTCACGTGGACGCCTCCAAGGGCATGGTCACCTGGGCGCATGAAAATGCTGACGCCTCTCATCTTTCATCCAGTCCGGTTCGCTGGCTGGTTGACGACTGCACCCGCTTTGTCCAGCGGGAAATCAGAAGGGGGAACACCTACGACGCCATCATCATGGACCCTCCCTCTTATGGAAGAGGCCCTAAGGGGGAAATCTGGAAGATTGAGAACACCATCTACGAACTGATCCTCCTGTGCGCGGATCTCTTAAGTGATACCCCCCTCTTCTTTTTAGTCAACTCCTACACCACAGGGCTGCAGAGCGGGGTCCTCACCTATATGCTTAATTCCGCCCTCGCCTCTCATCACCCCTCCCGGATCGAATCGGGAGAAGTCGGTCTGCCCGTCTCTTCAAACGGGCTGGTCCTCCCCTGCGGCTGCGCCGGCAGGGCCTGGTGGGAATAAAATTTCTTCATAAATATTGAAGCAGCTGCTTAACTGATCCTGAAGGACGCTCTTGGTTTAACCATGATCGGGCGGTCTCTTATGCTACTCCGCGGAGGAAGATCTCAATCCCGATTCCGATCAGGATGATACCGCCCAGGATACTTGCCTTGTTGGTAATTTTCTCCCCGACCTTCTTTCCGATCAAAAGTCCGCCCAGGCAGATGATATAAGTAACGGCAGCGATGATCAGAGCTGACGTCAGAGCCATGAAGATGCCGTACTCTGAAATGGTAAAGCCGACGGACAGGGCGTCAATGGAGGTTGCGACTCCCTGCATGAGGACCGCCGCCGTCCCGACCCGCCTGCCCGCCCTTTCCCGGGCATCAATGCTTCCTCTGTTCCGAAGCCCCTCAACCAGCATAGAGCCGCCGATCAGAAGAAGGAGGACCAGGGCGATCCAGGGAATGGCTTTTTCAAAAGCGTGGAAAACCTGCACGATGGTGTGGACGGCAATCCAGCCGATCAGGGGCATGGCGAACTGAAAGAAGGCGTAGACGCCTGCCATCTTGACCATCCGGCTCCGGTGCATCCGGGGCTCATTTAAGGCATTGACGATGGATACGGAAAATGCATCCATCGCCAATCCGATTCCAAGCAAAATACTGTTGATAAAAAATCCGATACTGCCGCTCATCTCAAATCCCTGTCATTTATAGATTAGGAATATACTTACGAATTTCACCTGTTCCGCGGGGACTGTTCTTTCTCCCTCATCTCCGCCATATTATACCTTCCGATATCGAAAATAGAAACACGCAGTTGCCTAAACCCTGCACCTATTTTCCTCTTTGTTGAAAACTACGATTGTAAGTAAGTTGAAACTTCCAAAGCCTTTGATCTGCAAGGCTTTGGAACACTTACTATCAGAGCGTTTTATCTATCCTCAACATTCTTTCAAGCAAGATCAAACCGTCTCTACCCTTGCCAGATAAAGGCTGAAGACGGTTTTCATCAGCACATTCTGTTCGATAAAGTTATAATCCAAACTTCATCTTAAAATAACATCTTTACACATATAAAAACGGCAGCAGGAACGGTCTGCTGCTCCGGGAGTCGAGGGTCTCCCAAAGCACGAAGTCACAAGTGACACAGACGGTACTTCCTACTGCCGCGTTTGACATAATTATGTTTCAATACTTTTGTATTTTATTCCTCAAGTTCCGGCAAATATATCAATATTCTCTCGTATTTTTTGCACTATCGTACACAATCGCGGTTCTATCCCTTATAATCGAAAGCATCCAAACTGAATTTTTGGGAGAGCCTTTGCAGGAAAATCCTTTCAGAATTTTAAGCCTGAAAATCGGACTGCAAAATCAGCCCCAACAAAAACAACTACCACCCCGATCCGAAATATTGATAAAAAGGAGATTCCCATGTCCAATCACCCAAGCGCCCAGCCGGACCACATCTTGTCCCTGGCTGAACAATATATCGCCGACCATCACGCCCTGCCGGACCGCAGCCGGAGACCGGGCGTTGACCTCATGTCCAGCTACCAGATCTACAATGTCCCCAACATGCCTGTATACTTCGGCAGAGAAAAACTCTCTGACTTCTATCAGATGCGGACCGAGAGCCACTGGAACGAGGATCTGGAGATCTTAAGCATCACCGAAGGCACCATGAAGGTCACGATCAACACCAAGGTCTTTGTCCTTGAAGTGGGCGATATCCTCATCGTCAACTGTCGGCAAATGCATTTCATGCACCAAAACGGGACGGATGACTGCTCCTACCTCTGTGCCCTGGTCAATCCCAGCATTTTTCCGCAAAACCATGCGCTCAGAGAGGAACTCTTTGATTTTGCCGTTACCAATCCCAGGCTGGAGGGGCTCTACCTGTCCCACGATGATCCCAACTCCACCAAAGTCAACAACCTGATCCGCTATGCGGCAGCCGCCTTCCGCGAGCGCAGCGAAGGCTACAAGTACAAACTGGTGTGCTACCCGTCAAGTGGA
>DFIU01000004.1:0-13159 GCA_002371465.1 Lachnospiraceae bacterium UBA3689
ACATGGAAGGAGCCTTACTCTACGAGGACGATACAGAGCTTTGCCAGATCGTACAGTCAGAGCCCTTTGGTATGAGATGCAGCGATTGGGGCGGTGACATCGTAGTGACCTTTGAGTTTCAGAATGGGCGCACGGTCAAACGAGAATCTGCTCTAACGGAAAAGGAAGCCAGGGATATTGAGGTTGCACATACGATCGTCGGAGATGTGGACTTGACGAAGGAAGAGGCTAAAGACGCTAGAGTGGCTATTGAGGACGCCTGCAGCACGGCGATGCCGGATGAGACGGCTGTCAAGCTCCCATCCCTGCTTCCGGAATGGTCGGGGGATGGGATTGAGTATAAGACCGGGCATAAAGTATCCTATAAAGGGGAGCCATATAAGATCCTACAGGATCATATCTCACAGGCTGACTGGACACCGGAGATGGCACCTTCTCTTTTTGCAAGGATTCTTCCCGGGCAGGACGGGACAAAGGTTGGGGAGTGGATCCAGCCGGATAGCACGAATCCGTATAAGATCGGGGATCGAGTGAAGCATAAGGACAAGATATATGAGTCTCTCATCGATGGTAACGTGTGGGAACCTGGCGCGGAAGGGTCTCAGACACTTTGGAAGGAAGTTCAGTGATCGCTTAGGCGGTCACTTTTTTAATGCAAAGAAAGGATGGAAAAATCTATGAAAGCAAGTATTTGTGCAGGTGTAGGTGTAGTAGGGGGAGCTGTTGCTGCCCTATTTGGTGGATGGGATGAAGCTTTGGCTACTCTAATTATTTTTATGGCAATCGACTACTTTTCGGGGCTGGTCGTGGCCGGCGTTTTCCATGCCAGTAAGAAAAGTGAAAGCGGGGCACTCGAAAGCAGGGCAGGCTTTAAAGGTCTTTGCCGGAAAGCAATTGCTTTACTCTTTGTGCTGATCGCTGCGCGGCTTGACCTGATCATGGGGACAACTTATGTGAGGGATTCGGTCGTGATCGGTTTCGTTGCCAACGAACTGATCTCGATCGTTGAGAATGCCGGTCTTATGGGCATTCCTCTTCCGGCGGCAATCACAAAAGCGGTCGATGTCCTGACAAGCAAAGCTGACGATCTGAAAGGAGAGTGACCATGAATAAGCACAACGTGGATGTCCTGGTAAACGTAATCGGCGCGGTAGAGTCCGGCGGACAGATCTACGGGCAGAGGCGATACTCTGCCTATGCTGCCCCTTACACTAACAGCTCCAAAGAGTTCACTGTTACCCTGGGATGGGCGCAGAACTACGGGGATGAAGCGCAAAAGCTAATCTCCATGATCTATGCCAAAGATCCGGAAGCCTTTAAGCAGATTGATAGGTCCGGATCGATCAGAAACATGATTGACGGAAGACATGATTGGGTCAAAGAGAGATGGAATCCATCTTCCGCCCAGAAGCGGATCCTGATCAGCCTGATCGATTCACCAGCAGGGCATGAATGCCAGGACAGCCTTTTTGCAGCATTGATGGAAAAGTACATTGCTGACTGCGAAAAGACCTACACGAAAAACACCAAAGCCGTGATGATGTACTGCGAGATCCGTCATCTGGGCGGTCTGAAACCGGTCAACCGGGTCTTTGATCGGTTAGGTGGTAATTTCTCCCTGGATGCGATTATGGCATCCCTGGTAAAGGATCAGAGGGATCCCAGCTCTAACAATCAGGTGGGCGATGCGAAATTCTGGTCGCGTCATTTAAAGTGTAGAGAATTTATTGATCGATACTGCGAAGATGAACAGGTAAAAGAGGTGAAAGCAGAATTGACAGCAATTACAGATTTTTCAGCATATAAAGGAAAGATCAGCAACAGCGGGCATGATGAGCGGGGACGCTACTCAGGCGGCAAGGATGGAGACCAGACCGGGACTGAGTGGTCCGTTATCAATTGGTACAGCCGGCCGTGGACGCATGTGATCAGATTCAGTGACCGGCAGATCGCTGAAATGCTGGCCACGCTATCAATCTATGCGGCTCAAAATAACTTGGTCGGATACGATCAGTATAAGCGCACGTCGTACTGGAAGCATCTTGAAGCATCCGGATACGATCCAAGGCAGATCACAATTCCTTGCGCTGATGATTGCTCTGCAGGTGTGTTGGCGAATGTCAAGGCATCTCTGATCTTGTCTGGGCATAAGGACTGGGCAGATCGTATCACTGTGGATGGATACACCGGAAACATGCGGCAGATTATCACGTCCTGCGGTGCCGATGTGAAGGTTTATACCATGTCAGAGTATATATCCAGTCCGGACAAGCTCTTGCCCGGCGATATCTTGCTCTATGAAGGGCATCATACGGCTGTCAACCTGGGAGAGGGAAAGGCGGCTATGAGCAAGCCGGTAAAGGTGGCTTTTGACTACAGACCGGTCTTTGACGATGCCTTCTATAAGTCTCTGTACCCGGATATCAGGAAGGTGTATGGGGCCAAGGATGCTTACGACCATTTTAGGACCTATGGGGTCAAGGAAGGTCGGCAGGGATGCTCCACCTTTGATCCGGTATTCTATAAGACCCACAATCCGGATGTGGCAGCGGCGTATGGGGACGATTGGACCAAATACTACCAACACTACATCACGTTTGTGCTGAAAGGTACAGAGAAACGTCTGGGTGCGGATACCGTATCCGCTCTGAATCAGCTGTCGAAAATTGCGCCGGCGCAAAAAATGGCAGAAGTGTTGACTGATCTAAATGTCAGAAAGCACCCGATCCAAACCGCGGCACGTTGCAGCTTCTCCCCACTCAAGCAGGGAGAAAGGGTCACTGTAGTCAAGTCCTGTACGAATGGTTGGTATCTGATTGAAAATTCAGATGGGAAGAAAGGCTATGTTTCTGGTAAATACCTGCAAATTTAAAATAATTTCTTAAATGGTGGTGGTTGCCACCATTTTGCCACCAACGGAGACAGATATGCAGAGGACTAGAGAGGATTAAGGCACTGAACAATCTTGAAAAGGCGCTAAAATAAAGCTTTTTCAGGACGCACAAGGAATATTGTTCAATGCCAGTGATAACAAATTGTTAATAACTTTTATAAAAAGTAAATGATTCACAGGCTTGTCCACAATGCCTGTCTGACGGCAAGCCTTGTTTTTCGGTAAAAAATGGACTTATGCACGGACTTATCCACTTTATCCACCAATTATCGGTGCATTCTTATGGTAACTTCCTGTATGAAAGTGGATACATTTTTACAAAATTGTAACAAAAGGATTGCAAAGAAAAACGGAACCGCATCGCCGGTTCCGTTTTTCTTTATCAGGATCTGCCTGATTTTGTCGGATCAATTAGCTGGTCGCTTTCCTGGCCTTGATGACCTTGAGCTTGGTGAATTCCTCCCGCTCCTTTTCCTCCAGTTCATTGGAGATCCGCTTGATCAGGGCTTCAAAGCGGGGAATCTGGATGTTTTGCAGGGCGTTGGCACGCTTCTGGGTCTTCTGGATGTCCGCCGCCAGACGGCGGGCTGTGATCTCGACCTGGCTCAGCTCGATGGTCAGGTCCTTGACTTTCTCAAATGCCTGCCTCGCCTCATCGAGCGAATCCCGGGTCCGATAGAGGGCGTAGGAGGGTTTCCTCGTCTCCGGCTTCTGGGACCGCACCAGGGGGATCTCGGTCCCCATGATGCTCCGGCTCCTCACCTCAATTGAATGTTCGACCGGAACCGTCAGAGCCAGTCCCTGGACCGTAGAGATACCGAGTTCGACGTTTGCCTTCTGCAGAGCGGCGTAGGCGGTGGGAAAGGCAGTATCGATCTGCTCCTGGATCTCCTTAGCCTGGTCCACATGCTGCATCAGTTCCCGGATCAGGATGTTCCGCCTCCGGTCCATCATCTCGTAGCCCTGGCGGGCAAGCTTCAGGGAGGTCCGGGCTCGGATCAGATTGCCCTTGGTAGCGGCTTCATTGATATTGGGCATAGTAAGACCTCCTTAAGCCTGGTCCGGGTCCTGATAGGGGTGGTAGAACTCATCCAGGACCTTGGTATCGATCCGGTCCAGTTCAGATCTGGGCAAAAGACCCAGCAGGTTCCAGCCGATGTCAAGGGTGCCCTCCATGGACCGGTTTTCTTCCTCCCCCTGCCCGACAAAATGCTGTTCAAAGGCTTGACCGAATTTCAGATACTGCCGGTCGGTGTCGGACAGCTCGTCCTCTCCGATGACGGAGGCAAGGGAGCGGGCGTCAGCCACTTTTGCGTAGGAGGAGAAGAGCTGGTTGGCGACTGCCTGGTGGTCCTTCCTGGTATAGCCTTCCCCGATGCCGTCCTTCATGAGGCGGCTGAGCGACGGCAGGACCCCGATGGGCGGATAGACGCCCTGACCGTCCAGCTGGCGGTCCAGAACGATCTGTCCTTCCGTGATGTAGCCGGTCAGATCGGGAATGGGATGGGTGATGTCGTCGTTGGGCATGGTCAGAATCGGAATCTGCGTCACAGACCCCTCCTGGCCCTCGACGATGCCGGCGCGTTCGTAAAGGGAAGCCAGGTCGGAGTAGAGGTAGCCGGGATAGCCCTTACGGGATGGGATCTCTCCCTTTGAAGAGGAGACCTCCCGCATCGCCTCGCAGTAGGAGGTGATATCGGTCAGGATGACCAGAATATTCATGTGCCTGTCGAAGGCTAGGTACTCGGCGGCGGTCAGAACCGCCTTGGGCGTAATCAGCCGCTCGACGACGGGGTCGTTGGCAAGATTTAAGAACATGGTGACGTGGTCGGAAACGCCGCTCTCCTCAAAGGTTCTGCGGAAATAGTCCGCGACGTCGTGCTGGATGCCCATCGCCGCAAAGACGATGCCGAAGCTCTCCTCGTCATTGCCGATATTAGCCTGGCGGACGATCTGGGCGGCAAGCTGGTCGTGGGGCAGACCATTTCCCGAGAAAATGGGGAGCTTCTGTCCCCGGATCAGGGTCGTCAGTCCGTCGATGGCGGAAATGCCGGTGTGGATGTAATTGCGGGGATATTCCCGCCGACAGGGATTTAAGGGCAGACCGTTGATGTCCCGCCGCACTTCGGAGACGATGGGACCCAGCCCGTCAATGGGCCGTCCGATTCCGTCGAAGGTCCTGCCCAGGATATCGGGAGAAAGCCCGATCTCCATGGGGTGGCCGGTCAGCCGGGTGTGGGTATTGGTAAGGCTCATGCCCTGGGTGCCCTCGAAGACCTGGATGACGGCGCGGTTCTCGTAGTCCTCGATGATGCGGCCCAGCTTCTTCTGGCTGCCGTCCACCGTGAAGGACACGATTTCGTTATAGGCTGCGTTCTGAACGCCTTCGAGGACGACCAGGGGGCCGTTGATTTCGTTTAAGCCTAAGTATTCGATTGCCATAGTGTATTTCCTTCTTATGCGTTCTTGGTCGTGACATCGTCGTAGAACTGATCGATTTTGTCTTTGTAGGTATCGAACAGGTCCGGCTTGTCATTGGGGACGTCGTATTTGATGGCGATGACCGCTTCAAAGATCGGTTCCCTCTTCAATACCGCCATGGGATGGCCCTGGGCGATCAACCGCCTGCACTTGTCGTAGAGGTAGAGGATGGTCTCCATCATGAGGAACTGCTTTTTGATGGGGACGTTCTGGTCCTGATCGTGGAAGGCGTTCTGCTGCAAAAATCCCAGACGGATGACGCGGGCGATTTCAAGGGTCAGCTTCTGCTCATCCGGCAGGACGTCCGATCCGATCAGCTTGACCGTTTCATTGAGTTTATCCTCATCGTGGAGGAGGGCGATGATCCGGGTGCGGTCGGCGACGAACCGGGGATCGACTTGATCCCGGTACCATTTGGAAAGGCCACCGACATATTCGGAGTAGCTCTCCATCCAGTTGATGGCGGGATAGTGACGGGCGTAGGCAAGGGACTTGTCCAGCCCCCAGAAACAGCGGACAAAGCGCTTGGTATTCATGGTGACCGGCTCGGAGAAGTCACCGCCCTGGGGGGAGACGGCTCCGATGATGGAGACCGATCCGACACTGCCGCTCAAGGTCTGCATCTGACCCGCCCGCTCGTAAAAGGCGGAGAGGCGGGAAGCCAGATAGGCAGGGAAGCCCTCTTCCGCGGGCATCTCCTCCATACGGCCCGAAAGTTCCCGGAGCGCCTCTGCCCAGCGGGAGGTGGAATCGGCCATGATGGCGACGTCGTAGCCCATGTCCCGGTAGTATTCCGCCAAGGTGATGCCGGTGTAGATGGAGGCTTCACGGGCGGCGACCGGCATGTTGGAGGTGTTGGCAATGAGGGCGGTTCTCGCCATCAGCTTGTTGCCGGTTTGGGGATCTTCCAGCTTGGAGAAGTCCTCCAGGACCTCGGTCATCTCATTTCCCCGCTCGCCGCAGCCGATGTAGATGATGACGTTGGCATTGGAGAACTTGGCGATCGAGTGCTGGGTCATGGTCTTGCCGGTCCCGAAACCGCCCGGAATCGCTGCCGTGCCGCCGCGGGCAATGGGGAAGACGGAGTCGAGGACCCGCTGACCGGTAATTAAGGGTTCGGACGCCGGCAGCCGTTTCATTGCGGGTCTGGGGACCCGGATGGGCCACTTCTGCATCAGGGTCAGGTCCCTGGTCGTTCCGTCCGGCAGTTCCACGGTCATAAGGGGATCCACGACGGTGTAGGGACCATCGGGCTTGACGCTCTTGACGACTGCCGTGTCGATAAGGGGCGTCATCATGGACCGATGGGTGATGGACGGCGTCTCCGGACAGGTCGCGATGATCTGACCGCCATGGATGCGGTCGCCCGGCTTTACCTGCATGGTGACCTGCCAGGTCTTTGTCTGGTCGAGGGCAGCGGCACTGACGCCTCTTGAAATGAAGGTCCCGGATGTCTCCGCGATCTTTTCCAGCGGCCGCTCGATGCCGTCGTAAATGTTGTCCAGGATGCCGGGGCCCAAGGTGACGGAAATGGCGTCCCCTGTGCCGATGACCGGTTCACCCGGCTTCATACCGCTGGTCTCCTCAAAGACCTGGATGGAGGTGGTGTCGCCTTTTAGGGAAATGACCTCTCCGACCAGCTTTTCGCTGCCGACGTAGACCATTTCCGACATTTTAAAACCCGGAGTCCCCTTTAAGTAGACGATGGGACCGTTGATTCCGTAAATTTTTCCTGTTATTGCTTCCCTCATAACTGGACGCCTCCTTCAAAGGAAAAGTGATCGCTGGCATCCTGCAGGAGGGTATCAAAGGAGTCGTCAATCAGAATGTGCCTTGACCTGATGACGATGCGGATGCCGCCGCCAAAGCTCTCTTTTGAAAGGAGGATCCTGGTCTCGGTCGTTTCCTCGATCTTCTGCTGGAGACCCTGATCGGAGGGATCCAGGTAGACGGTCATGGGCTCGCCGTTTGCGACCTTCTTGGAGATCATGATCTTGCGGCAGATCCAGTGGAAATAGGAGGGATCTGCCTTCATCGCCACAAGTTTTGTCCTGGCCAGGGAAAAGATCTCTTCTTTGATCTTGTCCTGTCTGGCGGACAGCTCGTGCCGGATGTCCAGCTGCCTGGCGGACAGTTCCTTATTCAGGTCCCGTTCCAGGGCCGCCTGCTCGGTCTGGACCCGGATCTCCGCCTCTTTGGTCTTTTCCCGGCAGTGGTCCTCAAAGAGCTTGTCCAGGTTTGCCTGGTAGTCGGCAAGGATCTGCCGCCCCTCCTCCCTGGCGTCCTCCATGGAGTGATCATAAAAATGCTGTAATTTTTCATCAAGTGTCATAACTTTAATCCTATCGCTTCGTTGACGTAGCCGGTAATGAAATCCTTGCGGCGGCCGGAGCCGTGCCGGTCCGGGATGTCAATGATGAGGGGCGTCTGGTGCGCCATTTTAAGGTCATTGACCAGGTCCGGCCAGTCCCGCCCAAACTTCTCGGTCAAAAGCAGAATGCCGTTGTCCGGATCGCTGCAGGCTTTTTCCAGCGCGTCACGAAACTCATTTTTCTCATGGACGACAACCCCTTCGACACCCGCCAGCCTCATGCCGGTAAGGGTATCGATGTTGTCGCTGATTAAGTAGATCTTCATGCAAAAGCCTCATATTGAAATCGGAACGTCTTTACAGCTGACCTAAGATCATGAAGGCGATAATGAGCCCGTAGAGGCAGACACCTTCTGCCAGACCGACGTAGATCAGGGACTTACCCAGGATGGACTGGTCTTCGGAGATGGCGCCCAGGGCAGCGGAAGCTGCGGAGGCGACGGCGATACCGCCGCCGATGCAGGAGATGCCGGTGACTAAAGCCGCGGCGATGTAACCCATACCGGTCGCAAAGCCGTTGTCAGCGGTGACGGAAGCGGCCTGCGCGTTGACTCCGCCTGCCAGGGTGGAGACGGCGGCGATGATCAAAAGCCCGAAGAAGGTTACGACGTTGACTGCCAGATGGGACTTGAAGCGGCCCTTTGTCTGCTGACCCTTGATAAAGGCAAGGCCCGGAACGATGATGCTGAGAACAAGTGCGATGACCAAAGTGATTTCTACTGCAAGTGACATGATTTTTTCCTCCTGATAAAGACTGTTTCCATGATTTTTAGGCTAAGGTTAATAGATCTATGAGTTTGGCAAAGGCGGGATCAGGTCTCGTCTTTTGTCTGCTTGAAAAAGGACCGGAAGGGTCTGCCGTCTCCCTTATAGAAACGGGAGAACATCTCGTAATATTCCAGTCGCAGGACCTGGATGCCGACGATCAGTCCCTCCATGCCCATGACGAAGAGGTTGCCCAGGACGACGGCGATCCAGTTGGGATGACCCGCCTCGGCTCCTGCCAGCATCAGGACGACCTCCATCATCGCGGCGTGGCTGACCGCGAAGGCGCCGATTCGGACGAAGGAGAGCGTATTGGAGAAGAAGGACAAGAGGACTTCAAACATTTCAAAGAAGCTCTGAACGATGAACATGACGGCTCCGCCTTCGACCTTGGGCCCCTTTCTGCGCTCGATGATCCCGGTCAGCGGTTCCCTGAAGAACATGAGGATCAGCGGGATGGCGAAGAAGAGGACGATGAACCAGGTTCCCAGCTTGGTCTGACCGCCGGAGAAGGCGTGGATGATGAAAATGACCACTCCGGTGTAGAAGAGCAGTCCGGCCACGGAGTTGGTTCCAAACCATTCATTTTCCCGGTCCCTCAGCCTTCTGGCATTGATGATGTTCAGCACCATGGTCACCAGGATCAGGAACATACCGAAGACGATGGCGCAGACCAGGACCGTATTGATCGTGCCGATGCCGGGCAGGGTCATGGTCGCTTCCTTGGGTTTGAGCCAGAGATGTCTGACGATGGTATCTTCAAATCCGAAGAAGGAGCCGAAGAGAAGGCCGAAGATAGTCGAGAAGATCCCCGCGCAGCTGATGATGCCCGCCAGTTTGATGTGGCGGAAATGGTACAGGAGGGCTCCTCCGATCAAAAGGACCAGGCCCTGCCCCCAGTCGCCGAACATAGCTCCGAAGATAAAGGAGTAGGTGAGGGCGATGAAGATGGTCGGGTCCAGTTCCCGGTAGTTGGGCAGGCCGTACATCTGCACATACATCTCGTAGGGCTTAAAGAGCCTGGGGTTCTTGAGCCGGGTCGGCGGAGTGAGGTTCTTGTCGTCCGGGTCGGTGTCTTCGATGACGCAGACAGCCCGGTCGTCGTTGGCAATCTCAGCCTGGAACTTTTTGACGTCGTCTTCCGCCATCCAGCCGCAGAGGATGTAATAGTCCTCCGAGTGGGTCTTCATGATCGCCGCCATCTTCCGCACGTCGAAGTGGCCGGACAGGGCAGCGAGGCGGTCCCGGGCGGCAAGGAGCAGGGGGGCGTCAGCCTTTAAGGCGGTCTCCATTTCCCGATCCAGCGCCCGGATCTGGTCCTCTTTCTGTTTCTTCGTCTCTTCAAGAGACCGGATCATCTGTTCGGGCGTTCCGGCATTTTCCCCGGGAACATAGATCCGTTCAAAATGCATGGACGAGTAGACGGCGTCGATCTTGTGGGATTCGGACGCCGGCGTAAAATAGACCCCCCAGACGTCCGATTCGGTCTGCTGGCACTTGATGAAGATCGTATCGAAGTTGTCGTAGATGTAGTTGTTAAACTTCTCAAAGAAATCCCGGGGGATTCTGCCGAAACGGAAGTCGATGAAGTGGTATTGAAGGAGTTTGGACAGGTCCGCGGGCAGCATCTTAAAGGGGGTCAGGGTCTCAATCTGCCGGGCGATCTCATCGACTTCTTTGCCGATCTCTTCCTTTTTCCTGTTTTTATCGGCGAAGGTACCGTCGAGACAGGTGATCATCTCCATAGCATGGTCCAGGTCGACAGGTCCGGCTGCCGGCTGGGCTTCCGTCTGGCTGAGCAGGTCCGCATAGCCGTTTAACTTCTGCAGGGGTTCCTGGTAGGGATTGGATTCACTGAAGGGAACCAGGGTCCGGACGTCGCCGAGTTCGGTCAGAGCGTTTTCCAGATTGATATCGTACCTGGAAAGGTACTGATCGACCACGCAGTCCAGATCGGAGACCGGTCCGGTCAGGGAAATCAGTTTCATTTTTACTATCATATCGTTACCTCAACGTGACAATCTTCATGGCGTCTGCAGGCACCATCCTGTACCGCACGCACTCAAGGGCGCTGGTCAGCCGGTAAATCTCATGCTCCTTTAAATAGAGGTAGCAGTAGAGGGAGGCGACGGAATAGGGATTCTTCTTGGTTCCCGCCCGGACGATATCCCGGCACTTCCTTGTATAGAGATACTGGAGGCGGGCGGGATCCAGGTCCGCCATGGTTCGACCATACCAGGTGGTCTTCAGGATCTTGCCGAAGGCATCCTCGGAGGGAGCCTCCACCAGGTTCCGGATATCGGTCTTTTTCAAGCGATAGAGGACCGGAATGGTGAGGGCGTAGATGTCCACCTTGTCCATCTTGTAGAATTTATGGGCGCGGTAAATGTACCAGAGGTTGAGCAGGTCGAACTTGGTTCCATAAAATTCCGTCAGGATTTCCGCATTGTCCCGGCTGCCGGCGATCTCTTCCCTATCCTGCCAGATGGTACGGAAATGAAAGAGGTCAAGAGCCGTCTCATAATCAAAAAGAGACGCCTGCTCATTCCGCTTGCGGACATCCGCCATGGGTTCGAAATAGGGGCTGCCCTTAAGGGCGGCGATCCACCCGTCTATGGTCTTTGCCTCAAGCAGGTCGGGAACATGGATACTGGAGTACCGGTCGAAATAATGGCGGAAGAGGCGGTATTCGGCAGGAGCCCCGGTCCCCTGCAAAAGCCGGGTCAGACTGTCCTTTAAAACCCGGACTTCAAATCTTCTGGCGTAGTGCAGGAGGAAATTTCTCTGCGAATCGTCGGAAAAGTGGTAGATCTTTTCAAAATCCCGAAGGAGCGTATCCATGAGGTCAAATTCCAACTGACCCCGATGGAGGTTCTGACAGTCCTCCGAGGCGAGGACGCTCTCGTAGGCGGGCTTCTTCTTCAGATAGGCGGCAACGGCGGGAACGTCCGGAAGCGACACGATCTGCCGGAAGTCATCCTCCGTCAGGAACCGTGCCTGCATGGCACGGACCTTGGTGACGATGCCGCTGTAGGCTAATAATCCGCTGCTCATTGTTCCTCCCTTCTTTCCTAATATAAAGTCTTTCTTCATCAAACGCGCGGGGCAGACCTAATTGCCGTGCTAGAGTCTACCCCTGATTTTCTTTCTTCATCAAACGCCTAAGGCAGCCCGCTTTAGGTGAGCATATTTTTGATGATCTCATCGGCAAGTTCCTCTTTTCTTGCCCGATAGCCCGTTTCAAGTCGGGCAAGGATCCGGTCGGTCTCCGTTTTTAACTTCTGCAGCTCCGCCTCGTGCTGGCTTTGCAGCTTTTCTCTTAGCCGGTCGATCCTCACGGCAGCGGCAGCGTCCGTCTTTTGGTCAAAGGCGGTCATTCGCTCATCATTGGCCTTGACCAAAGAGGCCTTCTGTTCCTTTGCCTCTTCCAGGATTTTGCCGGCGGCTTCCTCGATCCGATCGAATTGATCCAGAACCTGATCTGACATAGTCTGCCTCCTTTCCTTTTTATATTTCATTATCTTATCGAGAAAAAGACCGTGCCACTGGTAAAGTTACACAAAATTTTCCTCGTGATATTGGTTATATTACGCTGAAAAATGAACTTTCGTAAGAGCATTTTTCCACAAAGAAAGGATGTAGAAGTTCTCGAAATTCGACAGTTTCAAGGCAAATGAGGCAGAAATAAGCCTTTTCGGGAAAAGAAAGTATGGTACAATCATAACCTGGGAAAGCACCTGTTATAAGGAAAATCGAGTACGAAAAGAAAGACCGGGACCGGGTTTTTGTCCCGACTGGCTTTATGATAGAAAGACTGGACGGTTAAGATGAGACTTAGAAATGTGCCGCAGGCAAAGGAAATTGTAGCAAAGAGCCCCTTCGTTATCCACGATGCGGAAAAACGGAAGGGGAGATGGAAGGATCTAAGCGACAAGCCCATCTACCTGGAGATCGGTATGGGCAAGGGCCGCTTCCTTATTGAACACGCGCAGAGACATCCGGACCGGGAATATCTGGGTATGGAACGCTATGAGAGCGTCCTCTTCCGCGCCTGTGAGCGGATGGCGGGAGAGGGCTATAAGACGCCCTACGACCAGAAGAACTATGAGAAGCATCCCGAGCTGCTGAAAGATTTCAGGGCTCCTCAAAACCTGCATTTTCTGGACCTGGACGCCAAGGCGCTGCCGGATATCTTTGAAAAAGGGGAAGTCGACCACATCTTTTTGAATTTTTCAGACCCCTGGCCCAAGGCCCGCCACGCCAAGAGGAGGCTGACCTCGCACCAGTTCCTTCATCTTTATGAGCAGATTTTAAAGGACGGGGGTCTGGTTGAGGTTAAGACCGACAATGCCGGTCTCTTTGAATTTTCGGTCGAAGAGGCGGAGGCGGCTCCCCACTGGGAGATTCTGACCGTGACGCGGAATCTGCACGGCGACCCGGTTCTGAATGAGGACAATATCATGACCGAGTACGAGCGGAAGTTTTCCGCCCTGGGCAACAAGATCTGCAAGATGGTTATTCGCTGCCGCGAATTCTAAAAAAAATCTTAAAAAGCGCTTGCAATTTCAAAGGGGCGTGACTATAATAACACTTGCGTTGTGAGTCACGCACCGCGCTAAGCGCTTCTAGCTCAGTTGGTAGAGCACCTG
>DFIU01000004.1:13234-13359 GCA_002371465.1 Lachnospiraceae bacterium UBA3689
GGTTCGAGTCCCTGGAGGCGCATTCGAAAGCACTGTTTTCAGGACACAGGGGCCTGGGGGCGGTGCTTTTTATTCCAAAATTTCATAGGGCTAAGCGCTTCTAGCTCAGTTGGCAGAGCACCTGA
>DFIU01000004.1:13409-30057 GCA_002371465.1 Lachnospiraceae bacterium UBA3689
AGAGCACCTGACTCTTAATCAGGGTGTCCAGGGTTCGAGTCCCTGGAGGCGCACGAAAAGACGGTTCTTAGGGACCGTCTTTTGTTTTATCCTGTACAAAAGTTTCGGATGACAGTAGAATGGCGGCAACAGGACAAGGGGCGCAAATGCGTGTTTTTCAGGTGAGGACTGAATATGAAATATTTTAAGAAGCGAATGTTGGCTTTTGCATCAGCGGCAATTCTTTTTGCGGGGGCAGTCCCCCAGGGGGTGACGGCATATGCCGATGAGCCTGATGCGGAAGAATCTGTCTTTGAAGATACCGTGACGGACAGCGGCATGATTCTGACGACGGGGGATGAGATACTGACCCAGTCACCGGACCTGGAGACGGAGGCGGCGGTCCAGCTTGCGTCGGAGCGAGCGGCAGCGGCAGCGGTAAAAGCCCGGGAGGAAGAGGAAAGCAGAGCCGAAGGGATAGAAGAGACGGAGGAGGCTTTCTCTGAGGCGGAACCCTATGGGGAAGACGAAGCGGAAACGACCGTGAGCGGAAATCAGGTTCTCCGTCGGGCGAGAAGGTCTGTGGAATCGGTCGAAGAGGCGGCGCCGGTCGGGGCAGGGGAAAGGGAAGAGGATTATCTAAAGAACTCTGACCATGCCCATTTTCTTGCTGCCTATCTCAATGGGACGATTTCAAATGTACTGAATCAGGGCAATAGCGCCCTTTGCTGGGCTTTTGCAGGGCTTGATTCGGCTCAAATCAATCTTATTTCAAGTGGAACAGTAAGGGAAAAAAATATGTTGTTTTCTCCTTACCACTTGGCTTCTTCCTCCTTTAGCGGACCGGACCGAGGAGATGAGTGGAAACTCCCGGGTGGTACGCCTTATGCGACACCGGGAAATTATCAGGTCGTGACTTCAACTCTGGCGAAATATTGGGGCGCGGCATCTGCTTCCTATAATGAGGACAAGGCGAGGTCCTTAACTTCCGGTCAAAAGACGGATGCTATTGCCCATCTGAAGAGTGTCCGGCAGTTAACCAACATGAATACAGGGATCGGGAAAAATAATCCCACTGATGAAGAGAGGAATGAAGCCCGTGCAGCGTCGGTCGGCAGTATTAAGAAGTTTATTGACGCCAATAAAGCCGTGACTTTGTCGTTCCGGGCGGACGGCTACGATCAAGATACGAACTCCTATTACCATTCTTCCCTGTCCCAGCCGACTCACCAGGTTATCGTTGTTGGCTACAATGAGTTTAAGAAAACAAAAGCGGAAGTTCCGGGGGCTTTTCTGATAAAAAATACCTGGGGAACGTCGTCGGGAAGGAACGGATATGCCTGGCTTTCTTTCCAGGATCTGACCATGTGCGATCCCTGCGTCTTTGACTTTGAGTATGGAACTCTAAGAGACCGATCTGTCTATTATTATGACGGAACGGGCAATATGGCATTAAAAAAAGCAGACGAGGGGAAGCAGTCCAAGTATGCCAATGTCTTTACGACATCCTATGATGATGTCATCGACCAGGTGGGCATCTATGTCCCTGCCGGAGGGTCTTATCAGATTGAATTGCGGACGGGTCTGAAGACGGAACTTCCCGATTCAGGCTATCTTGCGGCAAGAGCAGAGAAAGCGGGGATTGAGACTGGCGGTTATTATGTCATCCCCCTGGACAAGCCTGTCAGCGTTCCGAAAGGCAAAAAGTTTGCGGTGATTGTCCAGACCTTAAACGCGGCTGGCGAAAGTGTTATCTCTGCCGAAGTGACGCAAACAAAGTACAGAGTTATGAGCAGCTCGCCCAAACAGTCCTATATCGCGGAATATCCGGTTGGGGGAAAAGCGGAATTTCAGGATTTCTATGGAAGCAAAGTAAGCAGTGGGGGCTATGCCGGGACGCCCTACGGCAACGTCTGCATCAAGGCTTACGGCAGAAACGCCGCCCCCCAGCCCGCGCCCAAACCGGTCACAGTCGCAAAGCGGACCATGTACCGGGTCTATAATTCGAACAGCGGGGAGCATTTTTATACGGCGAGCCTGGCGGAAAAGAATCACCTGGTCTCGGTCGGCTGGCGCTATGAAGGGATCGCCTGGTATGCTCCGGTCTCGGGTTCCCCGGTTTATCGCATGTACAACCCCAATGCCGGCGACCACCACTATACACTCAGCGTAAAAGAGCGCGATATGCTGATCGGCGCCGGCTGGAACTACGAGGGAGTCTCCTGGTACTCGGGAGGACCGGCTCCCCTATACCGCGCCTACAATCCCAATGCCAGGGCAGGATCTCATCACTATACCTTAAGCCGGAAGGAAATTGACTCCATTGTGAGGGCGGGCTGGAGGTATGAGGGGATCTCCTGGTACGGTTATCCCTCCTGATCACAAGAACTTGTGGACTTTGCAATAAAATTGTAATATATTTTGTGAAAATATAACAGAATTGACTCTTGACGAACCCTGCTGTTTAGATATAATGAATACTGCATCTAGTTGTGAAACTGGAGCGGGGAATACTAGATATAGAAAAGGGTTTGCAGATGCTGATAGACAGAAAAGTCGCAGGTTATGTCCGCGCGGTGACGAATCAGGTTCCTTTAAGGGACAGAGGCAGAGTCGACAGGGAACTGACGGACCTGATTTACGAGATGATGAAGGAGTATGCCGGCGGCAAGGAGCCGGATATCCTCGACTGCAGAGACGCACTCAGGGACCTGGGGACGCCGGAAGAAGTTGCAGCCGCTTACATCGAAACGAAGCAGTCCGGTAAAAAGCCGGGCAGAACCAGGGAGTTTTTAGCATCCCGTTCCGGTCGGATGCTGAGGCTTGTCTACACGATTTTAACTGTGTTGGCGGTCTGTCTGGTCGCCTTTGGCCTCATCGGGCTGGGCACACAAACCATCAGCACCATGCTGCCGATCTTTTTGGGCGTGGTGATCGCCCTCATGATCGTCCTTATGCGAAGCGTCCTTACAACCATGGAATTGCAGGAATCATAAGGAAGATAACGACTTATCTGAAAAATAGGAGGCGCGGGTTTTATGCCCGCGCTTTTTTTGCGCCTTTATAAGGGACCTAAAAAAATTGCGCGGGCAGCTGAAAATGATGTAGAATATGCTGTATGATTTGCCAGTTGACTATGTTTTAAGGAAGCAGGAGGAAGTAAGACCATGATGACATCTTCACCGTCGGCTTGCATTGAATTAAAGCCGGGAACTCATTTTGCAAAAGTTGTCCTGATGCCGGGCGATCCGCTCCGCGCCAAGTATATCGCGGAACACTACCTGGACCATCCGGTTCTGGTCAACGACGTCCGCAACATGCTGGCTTATACGGGAACGTATGAGGGCAGGGAAGTCTCGGTCATGGGCTCCGGCATGGGGATTCCGTCCGCCTGCCTCTACCTGCACGAACTCTTCCAGTTCTTTGGCGTCGAAGCGGTTATTCGGGTGGGATCCGCCGGCGGTCTGGGGGATGACGTCCATGTCCGCGACGTCGTGATCGCCATGAGTGCGTCGACCAACTCCGGCTTTTTAAATGCCTATGATATTCCGGGCCAGCTGGCTCCGACCGCCGATTTCGGCATGCTGGCCGAGGCGGTCGCCGCAGCCAAAGAGCTGGGGGTCAGAGCCGATGTGGGCAGGGTCTACACCTCCGATTTCTTCTATTATCCGGATCCGTCTATCAATCAGAAGGCGAAGGACTTTGGCCACCTCTGCCTTGAGATGGAGACGGCCGGTATTTATCTCGAAGCGATGGCAAGCGGCAAGAAGGCGCTGTCCATCCTGTCTATTTCCGACCACATCTTCAGCGGCGAGGCGCTCTCGGCTGAGGAGCGGCAGGACAGCTTCCATGAAATGATGGAAATTGCCCTCAAAACGGCGGTTCGCACGGACGTCTGATCCGTAAATATGAAACTTTTCTAAAGATTGGTGGATGGGATTGTACCGGAAAATGAATCGTATTATCATGAATTCGCCTGATCATGAAGGAGTGCCTTTTATGAAGGACATTTTTGAAAAATTGGGTGACAGGATCAGGACCTTACTGGCGGGCCGCTGCGGGATGGACCATTTTTCCAGATTTCTGGTCGTCGCGGCGTTGATCTTCTATATCCTGTCACTTGTCTTAAGGAGCGGTCTTTTGTATCTGCTGGCTGCATTTGGCATCACGCTTTGCTGGCTGCGGATGCTGTCGAAGGACTTCGGGAAGAGGACGGCGGAAAATGAACGGTTCCTGGCGGCGGCAAATGCCGTGAGGGCAGCGGCGGAAAGGGAAAAGCAGAGGCTGGACGGCAGACGTTACTATCGCTACTTCCGTTGCCCGGCCTGCGGCCAGGAGGTCCGCGTGCCCAAGGGCAAGGGTCATATCCGGATCACCTGTCCCAAGTGCCGGACCCAGTTTGACCGCACCGTCTGACGCTGGCAATTTGCCGGAGGTTGCGGGGAGATGTTCGGTTACATTACAATCAATCAAAATGAACTGAAAATCAAGGACTACAAAAGGTACCGCAGTTTTTACTGCGGTCTTTGTCATTCTCTGAAGAAGCGGTGCGGACTGAAGGGGCAGATGCTCCTGCCCAACGACCTGACCTTTGCGGACGTCCTGCTGAACGCCTACCTCGAGGAGCCTCTGGAGGAGACCGACGAGCGGTGCGTCCTCCATCCGGTCAAAAAGCAGCACATGGTCTTCAACCGCGTCACGGATTACTGCGCCGATATGGGGATTCTGCTCGCCTACTATAAGATGCTGGACGACGTCCGCGACGACGGGAGCCTTAAGGCCAAGGCGTATGCAGCCACCTTAAAAAAGCCGGTCAGGAAGATCCGGACCGCCTATCCCCGCCAGACCAAGGCTGTTGAACATTATATTTTACAGCTGGGTGAGTACGAGAAGGACCGGGTCTATGATCTGGATGCGGTCGCCGGTCTGACCGGCAGCGTGATCGGGGAGATTTTCGTCTTTCGCGAAGATCTCTGGTCCGATATTTTCCGGAAAATGGGCTTTTATCTGGGAAAATTCATTTACCTGCTGGATGCCTACGACGATCTGGAACGGGACCTGAAGTCGGGAAATTACAATCCCTGGGAGCCCTACCGGTCCCGCAGGGACTTTGAGGCGCTGGTGGAAAATACGCTGACGATGATGATGGCGGCGAGCGCCAGAGAATTTGAAAAACTGCCGATTGTGCAGGATGTCAATATTCTACGAAATATCATGTATTCCGGTGTCTGGGTCAAGTTCCGCGAAATCCAGAAGAAGAGAAATCCGGAGATGGAAGAGGAAACGATATGATTCAGGACCCCTATCAGGTGCTTGGCGTCAGGGAGACCTGCTCGGACGCCGAGCTGAAAAAAGCCTATCGAGATCTCAGTAAACGCTACCACCCGGACGCCAATCCGGATGATCCGGAGGCCGCCGAGGAGAAATTCAAGCAGGTGCAGGAAGCCTATCGCCAGATCGTAGAGGTGAGAGAACGCGGAACCGGCGCCTACGAGCAGGCGGGCTCCTATGCCGGCTTTGGCTTCGATGACTTCTTTGGCGGCTTTACTTCCTATCAAAACCAGACTCAAAGGGAGACTCCGGATGAGACCATCGAAATGCAGGCGGCAAGGAACTATATCAACAGCGGTCACTATGCGGAGGCTATGAATGCTCTGAACCAGACCATGGAGAGCAGCCGCAGCGCCCTTTGGTACTACTACGCCTCCCTTGCCAGCCAGGGGCGGGGCAGCAATGTCGACGCTCTGAACTTTGCCAAGCGCGCCTGCGATCTGGACCCGGACAACGCCCGCTATCAGCAGCTTTTAAATGCGCTGCAGACCGGCGGGACCTGGTATCAGCAGCGAGGTCAGGACTACGGCGGTTTTAATCCGGTCAGCAATCCGGCGGGCTGGTGCCTCAGCATGTGCGCGCTGAATCTCCTTTGCAACGCCTGTCTCTGCCTGTAAACAGGCAGGAAACGCTCATTGTCAGATATGCATGGAACAATCTTTAGAATCTGTATCCAATCTGTCTAAATTGCCTTACTTTTTCGTTTAAAAGGGTTATACTAAACCTCATCAAACGGAAACTAAGAAGATATCAGGCTTTAGGAGGATTGGATCAGTTATGGCAAATAAGATTGTACATGCCGCCGAACGCAAGGCATTTGAACTTGTTTTGGACAATGTCGGCAAGAAGGCAATTAAGAATCGCGAGGAAGGCTATGTAGAAGTGATCAATACTCTGCAGAAGGTCCTTGGCGACACCTGGAAGCCGGAGGCTTATGACCGTCTGCGGGAGACTTTCAGCAAAGAGGGCAAGTGGACCAAGTTCTTCAACAACCTGCTGGACTATGTGGACATTGACTTCTTAAAGGGGATCTTCATGAGCTTTGGCTTTGAAGGCGCTATGGGTTATCGGGAAGTGCAGAAGACGGCTAAGAAGATGGGAACCACCCTGCCCTGGGTCATCCTCTTCGATCCGACCAGCGCCTGCAATCTTCACTGCACCGGCTGCTGGGCTTCGGAATATTCCCGTCAGCTGAACCTGTCCTATGAGGATATGGACAAGATTGTAACTGAGGGCAAGGCTTACGGCTGCCACCTCTATGTTATGACCGGCGGCGAGCCGACCGTCCGGAAAAAGGACGTCTTTAAACTGGCTCACAAGCACAGCGACTGCGGCTTTATGCTCTATACCAACGGTACCCTGGTCGACCAGGCCTTCTGCGACGAAATGAAGGAGTGCAAGAATATCCTTCTCTCCATGTCGATTGAGGGTATGGAGGCGTCCACTGATGCCCGCCGCGGTGAGGGAGTCTTCCAGAAGGTTATGGACACCATGGATCTGCTGCGGAAAAACGGTCTGGTCTACGGCGTATCCATCTGCTACACCTCCGCCAACTATAAGAATGTTACGTCCGATGAATTCCTGGACTTCCTGATCAGCAAGGGCGTCACCTACGGCTGGTATTTCCACTTTATGCCGACCGGTATGGACGCGGCTATGGATCTGGTTCCCAAGCCTGAGGACCGGGAGTACATGTACCATCGGATTCGTGAGGTTCGGGGCTTTGAAGGCGGCAAGCCCATTTTCCTCATGGACTTCCAGAACGACGGCGAGTGGGTCGGCGGCTGCATCGCAGGCGGCAAGGCATACTGCCATATCAATCCGAACGGCGATATGGAGCCCTGCGTCTTCATCCACTATTCGGGCGCCAATATCCACGAGAAGAGCCTGATGGAATGTCTGACCCAGCCCCTCTTCCAGGAATACCACAGGGGTCAGCCCTTCAGCGACAACCTGCTCCGTCCCTGCCCCTTCCTGGAAAACCCGGGCAAGCTGACCGAGATGGTTCAAAAGACCGGCGCCCACAGCACCGATATGCAGGAACCGGAATCTGCCGACCACCTTTGCAAGAAGGTGGAGCCCTATGCCAAGGCCTGGACGCCGGTGGCTGACAAGCTGTGGAAATCCGACCATCCGGACTACATACCGGAAGCGGAACGAAAGGGAAATGCGGCTGGCGATGCTAAATAAAAGTTAAGCAGCATCAGGTTTTAGAATAAGTAAGCGGTCTGCCGACAGTTTGTCTGTCCCTGGGATGGGGCGAACCTGCCGGGCAGACCGCTTATTTTTAAATTCCGGGATGCGGACTTTAAAAGAATTCTAAAATAAATGTGAACTGTATTGACTTTAGCACTCTGTGTGCTAAAGTGCTAATATCAAGTTGCGTAAAATATGTTGGCAGCTTCAGAAAGGCATCCATATGAATCATGTGAAAAAACCTGATAATAAACCCCTGCTGATTTATGTTGCGATTGTCATTGTGGCTATGCTGATGATCAATGCCCTGTTGGTTCCGGCAATTAATAACCAGCATGTGAGGGAAGTGGACTACAGTTCCTTCCTCAGCATGGTCGAAGATAAGAATGTTTCCAAGGCTCAGCTCAACAATGATTACATCACCTTTGAGGACAAAGAAGGCAATTATTACAAGACCACGACCTTCAACGATCCGGATCTGGTCAACCGTCTGAATGACGCGGGTGTTGCCTTTGGCAGAGTCATTACGGAGACGAATCCCATCGTTGCCTTCTTATTGAGCTGGATCCTGCCTCTGGTCATTTTCTATGTGATCGGCATGCTGCTGTCCCGCATGATGATCAAACGGATGGGCGGCGGGGCCGGAGGAGGTTTGGGCGGCAATCCCATGATGTCCTTCGGTAAGAGCAACGCCAAGGTCTATGTCCCCTCGACGACCTCCATCAAATTCAAGGATGTCGCCGGTGAGGAAGAGGCAAAGCAGCTGCTGCAGGAGCTGGTCCAGTACTTAAAGGACCCCAAGAAGTACGCCGATATCGGCGCCAAGTGCCCCAAGGGCGCTCTTCTGGTCGGACCTCCCGGAACCGGTAAAACCCTTCTTGCCAAGGCTATTGCAGGCGAGGCTAACGTCCCCTTCTTCTCCATCGCGGGTTCCGAATTCGTGGAAATGTTCGTCGGTATGGGCGCGTCCAAGGTCCGTGACCTCTTTGATCAGGCGGCGAAAAATGCCCCCTGTATCGTCTTTATCGACGAGATCGATACCATCGGGAAAAAGCGTGACGGCGCCAGCGCCATCGGCGGAAATGATGAACGGGAGCAGACCCTCAACCAGCTGTTGACAGAGATGGACGGTTTCGATGCCTCCAAGGGCGTCATCATTCTGGGCGCTACCAACCGACCGGAAGTTCTCGATCCGGCTCTGCTTCGTCCGGGTCGTTTTGACAGACGGATTCCGGTTGAACTGCCGGATTTACAGGGACGAATTGACATCCTGAAGGTCCATTCCAAGGACGTCAAGATGGCGGATAACGTCGACTTTTCCTCGATCGCCAGGACGGCTTCCGGTACGTCCGGGGCGGAACTTGCCAATATCGTCAATGAGGCGGCGCTTCGCGCGGTTCGTCAGGGCAGACGCTTCGTCACCCAGGAGGATCTGCAGGAATCTATCGAAGTGGTTATCGCCGGCTACCAGAAGAAGAGCCGGGTCCTGTCCACCAAGGAAAAACTGATCGTCTCCTACCACGAGATCGGTCACGCTATGGTGGCGGCTTACCAGACCAACTCTGCTCCGGTTCAGAAGATCACCATTATCCCCAGAACCAATGGGGCGCTGGGCTATACCCTGCAGGTGGACGAGGGCGATAAATTCCTTCTATCGAAGGAGGAGATGCTCAACCGAATCGCGACCTTCACGGGCGGACGGTGCGCGGAGGAACTGATCTTCCACAGCATCACGACCGGGGCTTCCAACGATATCGAACAGGCGACCCGCTTTGCCCGCGCCATGATTACCCAGTACGGTATGGACGACGACTTCGGCATGGTGGCTATGTCCACTCAGTCAAATATGTACCTGGGCGGAGACCAGCAGCTTGCCTGCTCACCCGAGACCGCCAAGAAGATCGATGACGCGGTTGTCAAGGTCGTGAAGGAACAGCACGATAAGGCATACGCTATCCTGGAGGAGCATCAGGACAAGCTCCATGAACTTGCCAAGTACCTCTACGATCACGAGACGATCACCGGTGAGGAATTTATGAAGATCCTGCTGGCTAAGCCGGAAACCGTCGATTCGACGGCTGAAGAAGTGATCGGCGCTTCGGAAACGGAGAACCAGGAAGTGAATTCTTCAATATAAAACAAAGGTTCTCTCCGAAAGTTTACTGTATATAGATATCTTAGCTGCGCCTGAGCGGAACTGCATTGGTTTTCAGGTGCAGCGGGTTTGTAAGGCCAAATAAAAAGAATGACCGATCCGGTTGGGAAACAATTTCTCAACTGAACCGGTCATTTTTGCCTTATAAATTATTTTGTTCCTTGTGAGATTGTCTTTTCACTGGGGCGGGACTTGCATTTTCTGAATAGGAATTTAAAATTTAAGGTAGGTGAGGGCAGAGCGATGAGGGCGGAAAGCGAAAAACAGGATAAGTCCATCTGCATCTTTCACGTCGATGTCAATTCGGCGTTTTTGTCGTGGTCCGCGCTCAAAAGGCTGAAAGACCAGCCCGGCTCTGTCGACCTCAGGACCATACCGTCTGCGGTCGGAGGGGATATCAAGACCCGGCATGGGGTGATCACGGCAAAATCGATACCGGCAAAGAAGTACGGCGTCAAGACAGGGGAACCGGTCGTCCAGGCGCTGGCCAAGTGCCCCCAGCTGGTCCTGGTGCGGTCTGATTTTACAACCTATCGGTCCTATTCCCACGCCTTTATCAGGATCCTGCATGAATATTCCGACCTGGTGGAACAGGTCTCGATCGATGAGGCCTACCTCGATATGACGGGCGTCCAAAATCCGCAGGAAGTGGCGGATCGTCTGCGGGCTGAGATCAGGCAGAAACTGGGATTTACGGTCAACGTGGGCATTTCTTCCAATAAATTACTGGCAAAAACCGCAAGCGATTTTGAAAAGCCGGATAAGACCCACACCCTCTGGCAGGAGGAGGTGCCGGGGAAACTATGGAGCCTTCCGATTGGGGAGCTTCACGGCTGCGGCAGGGCGACTGCCCGGCGGCTGGGCAGTATGGGGATTTTGACCATCGGCGATGCCGCCCACACGGACCCGGCTGTCCTGAAGGCGGCTCTGGGCAATAAGGCGGGGACCTATATCTTTGAAAGCGCCAACGGCAGGGGCTCGACGGTCATTCATGGGCAGGCGGAAGATGCCAAGAGCTATTCCAACGAGACGACGACGGCGGTCGATATCACCCGGGACAACTATCAAAAAGAGGCTCTGCCCATCATCCGCTATTTGTCCGGCAAGGTCTCAAAACGGCTGAAACGGGACGGCTTTCGGGCGGGGACGATTGCGGTGTCGGTGAAGACGGATGATTTTAAGCGGCACTCCAGGCAGCGGGTCCTTGCCGAGTCGACCGACGAGGAGGATACCATCTGCAGGACGGCAGGTCAGCTGATAGAGGATCTGCTTTTAAGTCCCGAAGGACTTTTTGCCAAGGGGCACAGCGTGAGGCTGATGGGGGTCGGGGCTTTAAAACTCGACACCGGCGAGTTCCGGCAGATGAATCTGTTCGATTATCTAAAGGACCGGAAGGCGGAGCAGAAGAAGGCAAAACTCGACGGCATGATGGACGAGATCAGCCGTAGATACGGAGAAAATGCGCTGAAAAAGGGAATTGACGGTACATGAGCCTTGTGCTATAATTGTAGAGATACGAGTAACAAGGTTCTTTTTTTTTGCAAAAAAATGCGGTCGAGGCAAGAGCCGGGATCAAGTTTAAGCAAAGTGAAAAGAGAACTACAACGAGATTATCATTGGAGGTGGAAAACCGTGCGTACAAGGATAACGTTAGCATGCACAGAGTGCAAGAATCGTAACTACAATACGACGAAAGACAAGAAAGAACATCCGGAGAGGATGGAGACAAAGAAGTATTGTCCGCACTGCCGCAAGCATACTCTGCACAAAGAGACGAAGTAATCTTTGGGAAGGTACAGGTAACGAAGATGGCAGAAACAAAAGAGGTCAAAACGAAAGCAAAAAAGACCAGTTTCTGGAAAGGCATCCGTCAGGAGTGGGATAAGATCATCTGGACTCCGACAAAGGACCTCGGAAAGCAGACTGCACTGGTCGTTGTGGTTTCTATTTTAATGGGAATTATCATTACTGTCGCAGACAGCGCATCCCTGAGACTGATTGAGCAGATTCTCGGTATCTGAACCGGAAATCGGATTTAGCTAAGAGGCAGCACATGGCAGAAGCAAAATGGTACATTGCTCATACCTATTCAGGATATGAGAATAAGGTAAAAGCGAATATCGAAAAGACAGTCGAGAACCGCCATCTGGAGGACCAGATCCTGGAAGTGCAGATCCCGCTCGAAGACGTCATGGAGACCAAAAACGGTGTCACCAAGACAGTACAGAGAAAACGCTTCCCGGGCTACGTTCTGGTCAACATGATCATGAACGACGAGACCTGGTATATCGTCCGCAACACCCGCGGCGTCACCGGCTTTGTCGGTCCTGACAGCAAGCCGGTACCGCTTTCCTATGATGAAATGTGGAAGCTCGGCATTGCCGGCGGCGCGAAAGCTCCGTCTGATGCGAAGAAGCCGCAGTATGTTGTCGACTATGAAAAGGGAGATATGGTTGTCGTCATCGCCGGAGCCTGGGAAGGCACGGAGGGGGCTGTCGCATCCGTCAACCCGCAGAAGCAGACTGTTACGATCTCCGTCGATCTGTTCGGCCGGGAAACTCCGGTAGAAATCAGTTTCAAAGAGGTCAAGAAAAAGTAAACCTGATATCGTGTCCCGCCGGTTCAAAAATCAGCCAGATCCGGGTAGAAAGGGCATGACAGATACAAGTTACAAGTGGAAGAGTTGAAAGACTCGACATTACCACATGAGGAGGTAACATTATGGCAAAGAAAGTAGAAGGCTACATCAAGTTACAGATTCCGGCAGGCAAGGCAACACCGGCTCCGCCTGTAGGCCCGGCACTTGGTCAGCACGGCGTCAACATTGTCCAGTTTACAAAGGCATTTAACGCAAAGACCGCTCAGATGGGCGACGTCCTGATTCCGGTTGTCATCACCGTTTACGCTGACAGATCTTTCACATTCATTACAAAGACTCCGCCTGCAGCAGTTCTGATCAAGAAGGCGATCAATCTGAAGTCCGGTTCCGGCGAACCGAACAAGAACAAGGTCGGCAAGATCACAAAGGCTCAGGTCAAGGAAATTGCTGAAACAAAGATGCCGGATCTCAATGCTGCGGATATCGAAGCAGCCATGAGAATTGTAGAAGGCACATGCCGCAGCATGGGCGTAGAAGTCGTCGACTAATTGTAAGTGGAAGGAATGTAAGGATTCCGCTATTACCACACGGAGGTTATAAAGAATGAAACACGGTAAGAAATATACGGAAGCAGCAAAAGCAATCGATCATTCCAATCTCTATGATCCGGAAGAGGCAGTAAAGCTGGTCAAGCAGGCTGCTACTGCCAAGTTCGATGAAACGATTGAAGCTCATATCCGCACAGGCTGCGACGGCCGTCATGCGGATCAGCAGATCCGCGGCGCAGTTGTCCTGCCCAACGGAACAGGTAAGAAGGTTCGGGTCCTGGTGTTCGCGAAGGGTGCTAAGGCTGACGAAGCTAAGGAAGCAGGCGCTGACTTTGTCGGCGAGATGGACCTGGTTCCGAAGATCCAGAACGAAGGCTGGCTTGACTTCGACGTCGTTGTCGCAACTCCTGATATGATGGGTGTTGTCGGACGTCTGGGCCGTATCCTGGGACCCAAGGGCTTAATGCCCAACCCCAAGGCGGGTACGGTTACCATGGATGTGGCAAATGCCGTTAAGGAGATCAAGGCAGGTAAGATTGAGTACCGTCTTGACAAAGCAAACATCATCCACGTTCCGGTCGGCAAGGCTTCCTTCACGGAAGAGCAGCTGAAGGAGAACTTTGACGCACTGATGGGCGCCCTGATCAAGGCTCGTCCGTCTGCTGTCAAGGGTCAGTACCTCAGATCCATCACCCTGGCTCCGACCATGGGTCCTGGCGTCAAGGTCAATCCGGTCAAGGTTCAGTAAGCAGATTGATAACCGACTGTGAGATAAAAGATAGAGAGGAACTTCTGAGCAATCAGGAGTTCCTTTTTTTGCCGGGTGAGATTGTTAAATTTGTAATGGCTGAAGTTTTTCTTGACAGAGGCGGGTTCCAGGTGGTATCCTATCAATCGCATCAAACCGAAGACAGCAGGTGTCCACATGATGGATATAAGCGGCGTCGCCTGCCGAGGAGTTGATTGAATCGATTGTATTCAAGAGTCCCGTGTCTTTGGACGCGGGTTTTTTTATGGCTCCATCGCTGATGCGGTAACAGTTAATCATCACGTTAGGAGGAATAGTTCATGGCAAAAGTAGAACTGAAACAGCCGGTTGTTGAGGAGATTTCCAAGGCAGTCGAAGGCGCTCAGTCTGCAGTCCTCGTTCAGTACCTCGGCCTTACCGTTGATAAGGATACTCAGCTTCGTAAGGAACTTCGTGAAGCAGGCGTAAATTATAAGGTTTACAAGAACACTATGATGAAGCGTGCTTTTGAAGGGACAGAATTTGAAGCTCTGAGCCAGTATCTCGACGGACCGAACGCGATTGCGATTTCCAAGGACGATGCGGTTGCACCGGAAAGAATCCTTGCGAAGTACGCGAAAGAGAACGAGTGCTTCAACTTTGTAGCCGGCATTGTCGAAGGTCAGCTCGCTGATCCGGCAAAACTGGAACAGTACGCTTCCATTCCGTCCAGAGAAGTTCTTCTCGGAAGACTGGCAGGCGGTCTGCAGGGTATCATCACAAACCTTGCCCGCGTCCTGAATCAGGTTGCGGAAAATGGCGGAGCGGCGGCTCCGGCAGAGGCAGAAGCTGTACCGGAAGCTTAAGCCTTATTGCTTGAGTTTTATGTAACCTTTTGGAACAAATTTTATTAATCTACTATTTTTATGGAGGAAATAAAAATGGCTAAGCTTACTACAGAAGAATTTATCGCAGCGATCAAAGAGCTGTCTGTAACAGAACTGAACGACCTGGTAAAGGCTATCGAAGAAGAATTCGGCGTATCTGCAGCTGCAGGCGTTGTTGTAGCTGGCGGCGCAGCAGGAGCTGCTCCGGCAGAAGAGAAGACTGAATTCGATGTCGAGCTGACAGAAGTCGGCAGCGCAAAGATCAAGGTTATCAAGGTTGTCCGTGAAGCAACCGGCGCAGGCCTCAAGGAAGCGAAGGAACTGGTTGAGGGCGCTCCCAAGGTTCTGAAGGAAGGTCTTTCCAAGGACGATGCAGAAGATCTGAAGAAGAAGCTGGAAGAAGTTGGCGCAAAGGTCACTCTGAAGTAATTCGGCTTTTGATGAAGCGATGCGGAAGCTCTGCAGGCAGCAGCCTGCGGAGCTTCTTTTGCATGGTTACGAGAAGCTTGTGTTGCACAGGTCACAAAAATACAAGGTGCAGATTTGTCAAGTGGAAAATGTAAATTCCCACTCATTTTCTTTGACAGTACCTGTCAGATGTGTTACTCTATACGATGCATTATTGTGGAGCATTGTCTTTTTTGCGCCCAAAAATAAGGACGACAGAAAGTACAAAACAATCAACTTATTTAGAAATTACGGGGTGAAACGTCGAATGGAGAAAAACAGAATTCGTCCTATTAAATCCGGACGTTCGATGCGCATGACCTACCAGAGACAGAAGGAAGTTCTGGAAATACCGAACCTGATCGATGTCCAGAAGAATTCCTACGACTGGTTTGTCACGGATGGCCTTCGGGAGATCTTTGATGATATCTCTCCGATTGAGGACTTCGCTGATAAACTGAGTCTCGAGTTCGTCGACTTCGAGCTGTGCAGGGATGAAAAGAAGTATTCGATTGAGGAATGCAAAGAGCGTGACGCCAATTACGCAGCGCCTCTGAAAGTCACCGTCCGTCTTCATAACAAGGAAAACGGCGAGATCAAGGAACACGAGATCTTTATGGGTGACCTGCCGCTGATGACCGACAACGGAACCTTCATCATCAATGGCGCAGAGCGTGTTATCGTCAGCCAGCTTGTCCGTTCTCCAGGTATTTACTACGATATTCAGCACGACAAGACCGGTAAGGAACTCTACTCCTGTACCGTTATCCCCAACCGCGGCGCCTGGCTGGAATATGAGACAGACTCCAACGACGTTTTCAATGTCCGTGTGGACCGGACCAGAAAAGTCCCGATCACGGTTCTGATCCGGGCTCTTGGTGTCGGCACCAACCAGGAGATTATCGATCTTTTCGGAAATGAACCCAAGATCGAGGCTTCCTTTACCAAGGACCAGGCGACCAATCATACCGAAGGTCTGCTGGAACTTTACAAGAAGATCCGTCCGGGTGAACCGCTGGCTGTGGATTCCGCGGAACAGCTGATCAACGGCATGTTCTTTGACGCAAGACGCTACGATCTTGCCAAGGTCGGCCGCTATAAATACAATAAGAAGCTGCTTCTTCGCAACCGGATCAAGGGCCACGTCCTGGCAGAGGATGTCGTCAGCCCGGCAGGGGAGATTCTGGCGGAAGCGGGTATGACCGTGACGGCAGAGCTTGCCGATAAGATCCAGAATGAAGCGGTTCCGGCTGTCTTTATGGAAGTGGAAGGAGAGGAGCGTCCGATCAAGGTTCTCTCTTCCATGATGGTCGATATCGACAACTGGATTCAGATGACAGACGAGGAGAAGAAGAAGGCGGGCGTAACCGAACTGGTCTACTATCCGGCCTTAAAGGAGATCCTGGATCAGGGCCTTTCCGATGAGGAGCTGGCTCTGACCATCAAGCGCCGGATCCACGATCTGATCCCCAAGCACATTACCAAAGAGGATATCTTTGCCTCCATCAACTACAACATGCACCTGGAATTTGGCTTTGGCACCAAGGATGACATCGATCATCTGGGCAACCGCCGTATCCGTGCGGTCGGCGAACTGCTGCAGAACCAGTTCCGGATCGGTCTTTCCAGACTGGAAAGAGTCGTAAGAGAGCGGATGCAGACCCAGGATGTGGATACCATCACACCCCAGTCCCTGATCAACATCAAACCGGTCACGGCTGCCATCAAGGAGTTCTTCGGATCTTCCCAGCTGTCTCAGTTCATGGATCAGAACAACCC
>DFIU01000004.1:30105-31455 GCA_002371465.1 Lachnospiraceae bacterium UBA3689
CAGAACAACCCGCTGTCCGAGATTACCCACAAGAGACGTCTGTCCGCCCTGGGTCCCGGTGGCCTGTCCCGTGACCGCGCCGGATTCGAGGTCCGTGATATTCACTACACCCACTACGGCCGTATGTGTCCGGTCGAAACGCCTGAAGGACCCAACATCGGTCTGATCAACTCTCTGGCGTCCTATGCCCGGATCAACCAGTACGGCTTTGTTGAAGCGCCCTACCGCAGAATCGACAAGTCGGGCGACGAGCCGGTTGTCACCAGGGAAGTCCGCTATATGACGGCGGATGAGGAAGACAACTACCATGTTGCGCAGGCGAACGAACCGCTGGATGCCGAGGGACATTTTATCCATCAGAACGTTTCCGGCCGCTTTAGAGAGCTGACCCAGTCCTGGGATAAGAAGCTCTTTGACTACATGGACGTCTCCCCCAAGATGGTCTTCTCGGTTGCGACATCCCTCATTCCCTTCCTGCAGAACGACGACGCGAACCGGGCTCTGATGGGATCCAACATGCAGAGACAGGCAGTGCCGCTTCTGACGACCGAGGCTCCCTTTGTCGGAACAGGTATGGAAGAGAAGGCTGCTGTCGACTCGGGAGACTGTGTTGTTGCCAAGCGGTCCGGCACGATCACATCCGTAACTTCTACCGATATCGGTATGACTTATGATGACGGCGAGACTGAGAATTACCATCTGATCAAGTATATGCGCTCCAACCAGAGCAACTGCTACAATCAGAAGCCCATTGTCACCAAGGGCGAGCATGTGGAAGCCGGAACCGTCATTGCGGACGGTCCGTCCACTAAAAACGGCGAGCTGGGTCTGGGCAAAAACCCGCTGATCGGCTTTGTCGAGTGGGAAGGTTACAACTACGAAGATGCGGTCCTTCTGTCCGAACGCCTGGTTCGTGACGATGTCTACACCTCTGTTCATATTGAAGAGTATGAGTGTGAGTCCCGCGATACCAAGCTGGGACCGGAAGAGATCACCCGCGATGTCCCGGGCGTCGGCGATGATGCTCTGAAGGATCTGGACGACCGCGGCATTATCCGCATCGGAGCGGAAGTCCGCGCCGGTGATATCCTGGTCGGCAAGGTCACTCCCAAGGGAGAGACGGAGCTGACTGCGGAAGAGAGACTGCTCCGCGCCATTTTCGGTGAGAAGGAGCGCGAAGTCCGCGATACTTCCCTCAAGGTTCCGCACGGTGAGTATGGAATCGTCGTGGACGCCAAGGTCTTCTCCCGGGCAAACGGAGATGAGCTGGCTCCGGGCGTCAACCAGTCCGTCCGCATTTATATCGCCCAGAAGAGAAAGATCTCGGTCGGCGATAAGATGGCAGGCCGT
>DFIU01000004.1:31513-33527 GCA_002371465.1 Lachnospiraceae bacterium UBA3689
CGTCACGGCAACAAGGGTGTCGTATCCCGCGTCCTTCCGGTCGAGGACATGCCCTTCCTGCCCAACGGCCGTCCGCTCGATATCTGCCTGAATCCTCTGGGTGTCCCGTCCCGTATGAATATCGGACAGGTCCTGGAACTGCATCTTTCTCTGGCGGCAGGCGTTCTCGGCTGCAATCTGGCGACTCCGATCTTTGACGGCGCCAAGGAGCAGGATATCGGGGATACCCTGGAGCTGGCGAACAGCTACGCAAATGACAGCTGGGAAGATTTCTCGGCAAAGTATCAGGATCTTTTAAATCCGGAGGTCTACCAGTATCTCGGTAACCACCTGGAACACCGGAAGCTGTGGAAGGGCGTCCCAATCCGCCGCGACGGTAAGGTTCAGCTCCGCGACGGCAGAACCGGTGAGAAGTTCGACGGTATGACGTCCATCGGCCACATGCACTATCTGAAGCTGCATCACCTGGTTGACGATAAGATCCATGCCCGTTCGACCGGTCCTTACTCCCTGGTTACCCAGCAGCCGCTGGGCGGTAAGGCCCAGTTTGGCGGTCAGCGGTTCGGAGAGATGGAAGTCTGGGCGCTGGAAGCTTACGGCGCCGCTTATACGCTGCAGGAAATCCTGACCGTTAAGTCCGATGACGTCGTGGGCCGTGTCAAGACCTACGAGGCTATCATCAAGGGCGATAACATCCCGACTCCGGGTATTCCGGAATCCTTCAAGGTCCTGCTGAAGGAACTGCAGGCTCTGGGTCTTGATATCCGGGTTCTCGACGAGGGCAGAAAGGAAGTCCATTTGAAGGAATCCGTTGACTACGGCGATACCGATTTTAGGTCCATCATTGAAGGCGACAGCAGACGCAGCCGCAGAAATGATGAAGAGGACTTCGCTAAGCACGGCTTTACAGAGCAGCATTTTGATGAAGAGACCGAACAGCTCGTGGACGATGAGAATCTTCTGAGCGATTCCTATGAGGCGGATGAGGACGCGGAGAGCGCCTTCCTCGGCATCGACGGAAATTCAGAGGAGGAATGATCGGAACGATTGAGTTTGCTTCACTTGCAGGAGGTATATAATGGCAGATTTAAACAATAAATCGCAGGAAGAGTTCAAGCCGACAACATTTGACGCCATTCAGATCAGGCTTGCTTCTCCTGAGAAGATCCGCGAGTGGTCTCACGGCGAAGTGAAAAAGCCGGAGACCATCAATTACAGAACCTTAAAGCCGGAAAAAGACGGTCTGTTCTGTGAAAGAATCTTCGGACCCTCCAAGGATTGGGAGTGCCACTGCGGAAAATATAAGAAGATCCGCTATAAGGGCGTGGTCTGCGATCGCTGCGGAGTTGAGGTCACCAAGTCCTCAGTCCGCCGTGAGAGAATGGGCCACATCGAACTGGCGGCTCCGGTCTCTCACATCTGGTATTTCAAGGGAATCCCGTCCCGTATGGGACTGATCCTCGATATGTCACCCAGAGTTCTGGAGAAGGTTCTCTACTTTGCAAACTATATCGTCCTCGATCCGGCAGACGCCGCCCCCTCTCTTGAGAAGAAGCAGGTTCTGACCGAGGCAGAGTACCAGAAGGCAAGGGAGGACTTTGGCATGAACTTCCGTGTCGGTATGGGCGCGGAGGCGATCCAGGAACTCTTAAGAGATATCGACCTGGAACAGGAAGCCGAGACCTTAACTGCAGAGCTGCGGGAGTCCACCGGTCAGAAGCGGGCAAGAATCGTCAAGCGGCTCGATGTTGTCGAAGCCTTCCGTGAATCCGGCAATAAGCCGGAGTGGATGGTCATGGACGTCATCCCGGTCATCCCGCCCGATCTTCGTCCTATGGTCCAGCTGGACGGCGGCCGTTTCGCGACCTCTGACCTCAACGACCTCTACAGAAGAATTATCAACAGAAACAACCGTCTGAAGAGACTGCTCGATCTCGGCGCTCCGGAAATCATCATCCGCAACGAGAAGAGAATGCTGCAGGAAGCGGTTGACGCCCTGATCGACAACGGCCGC
>DFIU01000004.1:33580-34045 GCA_002371465.1 Lachnospiraceae bacterium UBA3689
GGCCGCCGCGGCCGTCCGGTCACAGGCCCGGGCAACCGGGCATTAAAGTCCCTGTCCGATATGCTGAAGGGTAAATCCGGTCGGTTCAGACAGAACCTGCTGGGCAAGCGTGTCGACTATTCCGGTCGTTCCGTTATCGTCGTTGGTCCGGAACTGAAGATCTACCAGTGCGGCGTTCCCAAGGAAATGGCGATCGAGCTGTTCAAGCCCTTCGTCATGAAGGAACTGGTGGCACGCGAAATGGCTCACAACATCAAGAGCGCCAAGAAGATGGTTGAAAGACTGGAGCCCGTCGTCTGGGATGTCCTGGAGGATGTCATCACCGAGCATCCGGTCATGCTGAACCGGGCACCCACCCTGCACCGGCTGGGTATCCAGGCATTTGAGCCGGTTCTGGTGGAAGGCAAGGCGATCAAGCTGCATCCGCTGGCTTGTATGGCTTTCAACGCCGACTTCGACGGCGAC
>DFIU01000004.1:34090-40320 GCA_002371465.1 Lachnospiraceae bacterium UBA3689
GACTTCGACGGCGACCAGATGGCGATCCATCTGCCCCTGACCGTAGAGGCGCAGGCGGAGTGCCGCTTCATGCTGCTCTCTCCCAACAACCTCTTAAAGCCCTCCGACGGCGGTCCGGTTGCGGTTCCGTCACAGGATATGGTCCTGGGTCTTTACTATCTGACCCAGGAGCGGCCGGGCGCTAAGGGCGAAGGCAAGTTCTTCAGCTCTCCCAACGAGGCGATTTTGGCTTATGAGAACCACTCCCTGACCTTACAGTCCAGAATTCGGGTCAAGATGCACAAGACCCTGGAAAACGGCGAAGAGCTGGAAAACCTGGTCGATACGACTGTCGGGAGAATTTTGGTCAATGAAGGAATTCCACAGGATCTGGGTTTTGTGGACCGGTCGGTTCCGGGCAATGAATTAAAGCCGGAGATCGACTTCCTCATGGGTAAGAAGCAGCTGAAGCAGATGCTGTGGAGGGTCATCAACCTGCACGGCGCGACCGCCATGGCTGAGGTCCTCGACTTTGTCAAGGCAATGGGCTACAAGTGGTCCACCCTGGCAGCTATGACCGTATCGGTCTCCGATATGACCGTGCCGCCGGAAAAGCCGCAGATGCTGGAAGAAGCCCAGAGGACCGTCGACAAGATTACGAAAAATTACAGACGTGGCTTCATCACCGATGAGGAGCGTTATAAGGAAGTCGTCAATACCTGGAAAGAGACCGACGACGCCCTGACCAAGAAGCTGCTGGAAGGTCTTGATAAGTACAACAACATCTACATGATGGCGGATTCCGGAGCCCGTGGTTCCGACAAGCAGATCAAGCAGCTGGCCGGCATGCGCGGTCTGATGGCGGATACAACCGGTCACACGATCGAGCTGCCCATCAAGTCCAACTTCCGTGAAGGTCTGGATGTTTTGGAGTACTTCATGTCCGCTCATGGCGCCCGCAAGGGTCTGTCCGATACCGCTCTTCGGACTGCCGATTCCGGTTACCTGACCCGTCGTATGGTCGACGTATCCCAGGAACTGGTCATCCGGGAGAAGGACTGCTCGATCGGTCGGAAAGAAATTCCGGGCATGTGGGTCAAGAAGTTTGCGGACGGCAAGGAAGAGATCGAATCTCTGGAGGAGAGAATCACCGGTCGTTTCGCGGCGGAGACGGTCTTCGACAAGGATGGAAATGTCATCGTCAAGGCAAACCATATGATCACCCCCAGCCGGGCGGCAAATGTCGTCAACAAGGGTGTCGATGAAAATGGCAACGCCGTCACAAAAGTCAAGATCAGAACTATCCTGACCTGCCGGTCCAAGGTCGGTATCTGCGTCAAGTGCTACGGCGCCAATATGGCGACCGGTGAGGCAGTCCAGGTCGGTGAAGCAGTCGGTATCATCGCCGCTCAGTCGATCGGCGAGCCCGGTACCCAGCTGACTATGAGAACCTTCCATACCGGCGGTGTCGCCGGCGGCGATATCACCCAGGGTCTTCCCCGTGTCGAGGAACTTTTTGAGGCACGTAAGCCCAAGGGTCTTGCCATCATCACCGAGATCCCCGGAACGGTTCAGGTCCTCGATACCAAGAAGAAGCGTGAAGTCGTCGTGACCAACGATGCGGCGGAAGAGGGCAGCAAGGAAAGACAGAAGACTTATCTGATCCCCTACGGTTCCAGACTGAAAGTTGCTGACGGTGATGTGCTGGAAGCCGGCGATGAGCTGACGGAAGGTTCGGTCAACCCGCACGACATCATGAAGATCAAGGGTGCCCGCGCCGTTCAGGACTATCTGCTGCGTGAAGTCCAGAGAGTCTACCGTCTGCAGGGCGTTGACATCAACGACAAGCACATCGAAGTGATTGTCCGCCAGATGCTGAAGAAGGTTGTCATCGAGCAGTCCGGAGATACTGATTTCCTGCCGGGCGCTACGGTCAATTTCCTGGACTTCCTCGACGCCAATGAGAGAATGGAAGAGGAAGGCAAGGAACCGGCAGAGGGCGAACGGATCGTACTTGGCATCACCAAGTCCGCTCTGGCAACAGAGTCCTGGCTGTCAGCCGCATCCTTCCAGGA
Source organism: Lachnospiraceae bacterium UBA3689 (assembly GCA_002371465.1). Lineage (GTDB taxonomy): Bacteria > Bacillota > Clostridia > Lachnospirales > Lachnospiraceae > Chordicoccus. The sequence continues at coordinate 36,145 of DFIU01000004.1, forward strand.
GACCACCAAGGTCCTGACCGACGCCGCGATCAAGGGCAAGGTCGATCCGCTGATCGGTCTGAAGGAAAATGTTATCATCGGTCAGCTGATTCCGGCTGGAACGGGTCTTAAGCGCTACAGAAATGTCAAGCTGGATACGGACGAGCTGATCGCTGCAAGAAAGCAGGAAGAAGCGGAAGCAGCTGCCGCCGAGGAAGATGACGCTGATAAAGAGGGCGCAGAGACTGTCGCAGACGACACCAACGTGCAGGAAACAGTCGGCGCGGAAGAATAAAGGTCTTCCTTCGCTTTCTATAGAACCAAACAGAAATACGAAAAGAGCTGTAAGGTGTGATATGCTACCCCCAAGTAGGACACTGAAAAGTGATACCACTTGGGGGGTGTTTTTATGCCTAGGAAAAGTAAGATGGTCGGTTGAAATCCGAAGTTCCAGTTTGAAGGTGTAACTTCCACCTAGCCCCGGATTGCAACCGAAAGTTCTTTTTTTTCGCCTCGTGCTACTGTACATCTGATTCTGAAACGGCTATAACTGGGGCATAGAGACGGCCGTTTCTATAAAAATGCGTATCTCTCTAAGAGGTCGAGCTCAAAATCCGAAATTCGGAACTTTTAATTTCCACCCCTAAATATGGTGCATGGGATGGTTCTCCGGGCTTGTTGCTCCGACCGATACGTATTACTTCAACAGCGCAGGGCTCAGATTGATTTCGTCAACGGGAATCAGTTTGAGCCCGAGCTTTTTAAGACTTCCTCTCCATACATGAAAGCGAACATCTCATAGGGACTCTTATTGCCCAGAGACGCCCTTCTGTATGAATTGATGTGGCTCATCATCAGTGTGAGCTGCTCCTGCGTGTAAGGCGTGATATCAACGCCTTTCGGGAGAATGCGGCGTATCATTTCGTGATGCACCTCGCAGCTTCCTTTCTGATAAGGAGCCGAAGCGTTACAGTAAAACATGCGGCTGCGGCGATTCCCATTCGCGTCGAATTCGATGCTCTTCGGATCGGAAAACTCGCTGCCGTTGTCTGAATTATGCCGAATTCAGGATAATTCAGACTGGGGAGTAGAATTCGGAAAACCACAGGCTTTAGAAACCGGGATAGACGGAATAGAACGCACCAGCATCTATTTCTGTTACCCAATGAGGAGTGGGCAAAAAGGCGGCGTAGAGAACGTGCATACCATGCTCAGGATGGTCCTTCCCAAGGGCACCAGTTTTGGCTTCCTGACACAATGGGACGTTCATACGATTGTGAACCACATCAACTCTACGCCGCGGGAGAGCCTTGATGGACAAACACCTTACGATCTGTCTCTGGCAACGTATGGCAGCGACGTCAAAAAAAACTTCAGCTTAAGCGCATTGGACCCGACAGAGTCCAATTGACGCCTAAGCTGATCCGCAACAACTAATCGAAAAAATCTGCTGTCAGACTGGAGGTAAACTTTTCACATTTTTTAGATGTGGCTGGTGAAATTCAGTTCTGCACTCTGCATTTCCAGCGGTCTACAAGCCATGCCCGAATTTAAGATTTTTACCGAGAAGTTGATTACATTATAAGCGGAATTAACTCTAATAGCACCAGAAATAATAAAAAAACAAAGCGTTTTAAGGCGGCGGTGGAATTTACCTCTGCACTGGAATTTACTTTTTCAATTCAGGTTTTGAAATTTACTTTATTGGAGGAAAAATAGGAATGGAAGGGTTAATATAGATATTAGAAAACGGAACAAAATGTTCTAAAACAAGAATTATGTTTACAAAAACGGGCAGGTATGCTATTATGCTATTACTTATAGTAGCGTTTAGGAGGTAAAGATGGGAGATTTCGTTGTACGTTTGTCATCATTGACATTGGAAAATGTAAAAAACGTTAAGAAAGGTACTATTTTTATGCCTATGTCCAATGAAAAACTATTTAATGTGAGTGGAGCGGAAATTCTTGGCATTTACGGTCAAAATGGTTCGGGAAAAACAGCTATAGTAGATGCATTGTATTTTCTTCAACAGATTATGATAGGGCAAAGTATTGATCAAAGTATTATTGATTATATTGGTGTAGATGATGATATGGCGCATATATGTGTTGAGTTCAAAATATTTGCCGGAGAGAAAGTATATGAGGTTGGATACAACGTTTATTTAAAGAAAAATGACAGCATGGTTGAAATTGAGAGAGAGTTTTTGAATTGTGCAATTAATTACGGCGGAAAGCGAACTAACAAAAATATTTTTATGGATTATGTACGTTCTGATTCTGAGGGTATCTTTAAACCCCAAAAAAGACTTGATGAGCTAATCGGCAAGCATAAAGAGAGACGAACAGATTTGATTGTAGCTAGAAAGATGGCAGAGAAGAGTAATTGTTCCTATATTTTTGGCGAGAGTAGTAGAGAAATCTTTTGCCAAGAAGTTGAGGAGAAATTTAAGGATTATTCCACTGCAATCAAAGCTTTGTTTGAATTCTCGTTAAAAGATTTATTTGTTATTAGAAATGCTCATTCGGGAATGATAACAGCAAATTTTTTTTTACCAATGGCTTTTCGTATAGAAAATAATAAGATTGGTGCAAAAGGAGATTTTGCTATACCATTAACAGAACCTGTTGTGTTAGATGCTGTAAAAAAAGACATTTTAGATGCTATTGTTGATCAAATTAATACTGTATTATATACAATTATTCCAGGAATGATGATTTATATTAAAGATTATGGTCAACAGGCACTGGATTCTGGCGAAGAAGGATGGAAAGTAGAACTTATGTCTGTACGTGAAGGGAAGAAGCCTATTCCTATTCGCATGGAATCAGAGGGAATTATTAAGATTATATCTATCCTGAATGTGCTAATTCAGGCATTTGGTAATTCATCAATTTGTCTCGTAATTGATGAGTTAGATGCAGGTATTTTTGAATATATGCTAGGAGAACTTCTGGATATATTTGATAAAAGCGCAAAGGGGCAGTTGATTTTTACTTCACACAACCTGAGAGCCCTTGAGATGTTGGATAAGAGAAGTATTATGTTTTCAACAGTCAATCCGGAAAATAGATATATCCATATGAAACGCGTTAAAGAGAATAATAATCTTCGTAGTATGTATATTAGAAGCATTACTTTGGGGGGACAGGATGAGGAAATATATGAGGAAACGGATAGTTTAAAGATTGCTCGAGCTTTCCGTAAAGCGGGAAGGAGCCTTCATAATGAGTGAGAAGAAAGTCATTGCGGTAATAGTTGAAGGACCTAGTGATGAAAATGCTATTGGTGGTATTTTAAAAGAGTATTTTTCTTCAGAAGAAGTACAGTTTGCAGTAGTACATGGAGATATTACGTCGAATGATTTAACTACTGTTGATAACGTTATTACAAAGATTAATGAGCTTATAGACGGTATTAGGACAAAATATGGGTATCGTTGGGATGATTTTGTAAAGGTGATTCATATTGCGGATACAGATGGAGTGTTTACTAAAAATAGTGTGAATGAATCGGAAGTTGAAGGGATTAAATACTATGAAGATCACATGGAAGGGGCTAATGTTGAGGCAATAGAACGCAGAAATAAGCATAAGGCAGAAATCTTATTTAAACTGTATTCCACTGGAAAAGTACATGATATAGGATACCGCATATATTTTAATTCCTGTAATTTGGAACATGTATTATATGGTGTGCTGAAGGATTTTTCAGACGAAGAGAAAGAAGAAATGTCTGATGTTTTTGCAGAAAAATACGACGGAAATGTAAATGATTTCATTAGTTTCATATCGGATGAAACAGTAGCTGTTCCAGGAACATATAAAACTACTTGGAGATTCATAGAGAAAGAAAAGCATTCATTGGAGAGACATTCGAATATGCATTTGATTTTTACAAAATGAATGCAAGGAGATTTGAACGAGGGACAGTTGCTATCATTGCTTTATGATAAGTTCGGTGGGGGTAGAAAAGTGCTTTTAGCTGGATTTCTGATTTCGTTATCTGCTGAAATGATTCAAATGTTCGGGTGTGGTGCAACGGATATAAATGATCTGATTACGAACACAATTGGAGCATACGTTGGATATGGGGTATTTAGAGTATTGGAAAAGTGTATTCCCGAAAAATGGATTGATATATTTAGAATACCGGGAAAGAATGGATATTTAGTGTTTGCTGATTAAATAAACA
>DFIU01000007.1 GCA_002371465.1 Lachnospiraceae bacterium UBA3689
TCCACTTGACGGGTAGCACACCAGACCGGGCAGTCCTCCTTGAGCTGAATTTCTTAAGTTTTCTTAAGATTGATAAAAAGATCCGCCGGTCCGGCGGATTGGGGTTATGATAGTACAGGATGGTTTATTTGAAAAATGAAATTTGACAGGTGCCTGGGAGTTAAGCGGCATTTTTGAAAGGCGGTGTTGTGGTTGAAATCGAGGGGACACAAACATCAGGGCAGAAGAAAAGTCTGGCGGATCATGTTACTGATTCCGCTCTTTATCATTCTGATCGGAGCGGTCAGGTGGGCACATGCCAACATAGAACTGCCCAAACGATCCTTTAGTAAAAATACGGATGACCCCGCCTATTGGGAGGGCTGTCCGGATATCGACGTCCAGCTCTTAACGCCCAGCGAATATACCAGACCGGATAAAAAGCGGAAGACGGTCAACTGCATTGTCATCCACTATACCGCCAATCCGGGCTCGACGGCGCAGCAGAACCACGACTATTTTGAGGGACTGAAGGATACCCACGAAACCAAGGCGAGCAGCCATTTTATTGTCGGGCTGGACGGCGAGGTGATCCAGAACATTCCCTGCCGCGAGGAGGCATACGCCAACTATCCCAGGAATGAGGACTCGATCTCGATTGAGTGCTGCCACCCGGATGAGAGCGGCAAGTTCACGGACGCGACCTACCGGACTGTCGTGCAGCTGGCTGCCTGGTGCTGTAAGGCGTTCAATGTCTCGCCGGACGACGTGATCCGCCACTACGATGTGAGCGGCAAGGACTGTCCCAAGTACTATGTGGAGCATGAGGAAGCCTGGGACCAGATGAAGCAGGATATTGCGGATCAGTACCAGGCTATCATCCATTAGCGAATGAGGAAACTAACCATGAGGCTGAGTTATATTACGCTGAAGCACAGCATCTACAGTAAGGACCAGAATGGCAGAATTCTGGCGGAGGTGACCTTCCCCGAGCGGGAGCCGGGGATCTTTAGCATCGACGGAACCTATGTCGCGGAGGACCTGCTGGGGCAGGGCATCGAAGAGGAGCTGATGGATCTGGCGGTCAAACAGATCCGTTCCCAGCACGGCAAAAAAATAGAGGCGACAGCCCCCTACGCCAGAAGCTGGCTTAAGGAGCGCCGCCTGATCGACTAAATTAAAATCCAGCAGATCTCTTGCTATCTTTTATTGAGGGAGAGCCTTGACGCGGAACGTATTCCGATCGTAGTCAAGGACTCCCTCTTCTTTTAAATGGGAGAGTTCCCGGGTCATGGCGCAGCGGTTGGAATCGAGGTAGCCCGCCAGTTCCGACCGGTTGAGGGCAATCTCCACCTGGTTGGATTGCTGCTTCTGGACCTGGATAGACAGGTAGGTCAGGATCTTTTCACGGAGGGTATTTTTTGATGTCACTTCGATCTTTTCCATCAGGCGGATATTCTTGGCGCTGACCAGGTCCATCATATTTTCAATGACCTTGTGGTGAAAGCCGCACGCCTTGTGGCAGGTGTGCAGGATTCGGTCGAAGGAGACGAAATAGATGCGACAGTCGGTCGAGGCGACAAAGGAGACAAAGGAGTTCTGATCCTTCTGCCGCACGGCGAAGGTCTCACCGAAGAGGTCGCCGGGGCCCATATAGGCGAGAATGGTCTGATTGCCCCAGATATCCTCCTTGGTCATAAGAACCGTCCCTTCCATGGTGACGCCCACGTTGCGGACCTGGTCCTCTTCCAGGATGATGATTTCGCCTTTGGAAAAATTTTTTTCGTGTCCCGCCAGGCAGACCAGAAGCGGAGAGAGGGCATCCGCTGAGATGCCGTCAAACAAGGGCAGCCTGCTTACTTCAAACGCTTTCTTTTTCATGAAATGTATTTTATCATGAAAATGTTGCACACGCAACAAATGATCCCCCTCCTGTCGGTTAGGATTAAGTCACAGCAGGGGAAGGCAATGAGCTGTCAGATGCATCCCTTGCAGGCAAAGTAGAAAAAATATAAAAGCCGGCAGCTGAGCATAAGATGATCAGGTGAAAGGACCGGCAAAGAGGAAGATCGGGAGGATCAAACGATGGAAAATAAGATGTTCTGTTACCAGTGCCAGGAAACAGCGGGCTGTAAGGGCTGCACCCAGGCGGGCGTCTGCGGAAAGAAGCCGGAAGTTGCTCGTATGCAGGACCTCTTGGTCTATGTGACCAAGGGGCTGTCCTGCGTCGCGGTTCGCCTAAGGGAAGAGGGGAAGGAAGTCTCCGAAGAGGTCAACCATCTGGTGACGGTCAACCTCTTTACCACCATCACTAACGCGAACTTTGACCTGGACGCGATCGCCGCGAAGGTGACCGAGACCCTGACGGTCAAGCGGGACCTGCTGGCTCAGCTTGAGAACAAAGATAACCTGCCGGAGGCGGCGGCCTGGGACGGAGAGCGGTCTTCCTATGAAGGCCAGGCTGTGCTGGTCGGCGTTCTTGCGACCAAAGACGAGGACGTCAGGTCCCTGCGGGAGCTGATCACCTATGGTCTTAAGGGGCTGGCTGCCTACACCAAGCACGCGAACGCCCTCTTAAAGGAAGATGGGGAAGTGGATCATTTCATCCAGCGGGCTCTTGCCGCGACCCTCGATGACACCAAGAGCGTGGACGACCTGGTCGCTTTGACGCTTGAGACCGGCAGGTACGGCGTTCAGGGGATGGCGGATCTGGATGCTGCCAACACATCCGCTTACGGCAATCCGGAGATCACCCAGGTGGATCTGGGCGTCCGCGAGAACCCGGGCATCCTGGTCTCCGGCCATGATCTGAAGGACCTGGAGATGCTGCTGGAGCAGACGAAGGGGACCGGCATCGATATCTATACCCACTCGGAGATGCTGCCGGCTCATTACTATCCCTTCTTTAAGAAATATGAGCATTTTGCGGGAAATTACGGAAATGCCTGGTGGAAGCAGAAGGAAGAGTTCAAGCATTTCAACGGCCCCATCCTCATGACGACCAACTGCATTGTGCCGCCGGATGAAAGCTACAAGGACCGCCTGTGGACGACCGGAGCTGCCGGCTATCCGGGCTGCAGGCACATTGACGCAGCTTATGGGGAGATCAAGGACTTCAGCGCTCTGATTGAGCAGGCTAAGACCTGTCCCTCTCCGGAGGAGATCGAACAGGGAGTCATCGTCGGCGGCTTTGCTCACGAGCAGGTCTTCGCCCTGGCGGACAAGGTGGTGGACGCCGTCAAATCCGGCGCCATCAGGAAATTTGTTGTCATGGCGGGCTGCGACGGCCGCCAGAAATCGAGAAGTTACTATACGGAATTTGCCGAGAAGCTGCCCAAGGATACGGTCATTCTGACGGCGGGCTGCGCGAAATACCGTTACAACAAGCTGAATTTGGGCGATATCGGGGGCATCCCCAGGGTTCTGGATGCCGGTCAGTGCAACGACTCCTATTCTCTGGCTCTGATCGCCCTGAAATTAAAGGAAGTCTTCGGCCTGGAGGATGTCAACGATCTGCCGATCGCCTACAATATCGCCTGGTATGAGCAGAAGGCAGTCATTGTCCTCTTAGCCCTCCTGTCCCTGGGCGTAAAGAACATTCACCTGGGACCGACCCTGCCCGCCTTCCTGTCCCCCAATGTGGCGGATGTTCTGGTCAGGAATTTCGGCATCGCCGGTATTACCAACGTAGAAGACGACTTCGAGATCTTCGGGATTGAGGCGTGAACAAGATAATTCTGGAGGAGTAAGAGTTTGAGTAAATTTTTAGGACCGATCCACCTTTGGATGGATCAGAAGATCGGTCGGCAGGAAGAGTTGACAAGGGACCTGGCGGCTAAGGCGAAAGAACTGGGCTGGACGGAGATGACAGAGGACCTCTTTGCTGCCTGCGTCCGGCAGGAGGAGACAAGCCCGCTTGAAGAGCGGATCGATCTGCAAAATATCCATGGCTGGCTGCAGGGCAGCATCCACGATGCCGAGGCCCGCTACGCCAAGCTGGTAACCACACTTATGGCTGTCGACCCTGCCAGGATCGAAGTCATGAAGAACGTGGCGTATGCCTTTGGCGCCCGGCACGCGTCCGGCGGATCGGCGACAGCCTTTGACGTCTATCATGATCTGGACGGGACCTTCTTAAGCGGTATGCCCTGCGACCATGTCAATACCGTCACGATCCAGGAGGAGGACCACTTTGCCTGGGATGAAGAGGAGGATCTGCACAGCGCTTACTGGCAGCAGACGGGAGGCGATCCCGCCAACTATTTCCTCTTAAGAAGCGCGGCAATGCAGGGGCTTGTTGAGCGGGCAGGTTTTGCCTTGACGGTGGGAGATCATCATTATGAAATCTCAAGGCTCCGCGCCCGCTGAACCAGATCTTGTGGAGACAATAGGAATATTCAACAAAATATGACATTTTTTGAGCCCCGATTTTCTACACGGAAATCGGGGCTCCTTTTGATTTCGATCTTGAAGTATTCTGGATTTTTATTATAATAGACTTTGCACGTTGAAACACAAGATATTGTGTTGGTGACCGGAAGAAAATTGCTAGATATAGTTGCATCTGCTTGAGGGGCGGAAAAAACTTTGCTTGATGCGCAGTTTCGGGAATTCTTCAGGAAGAACTTAGGCTGCGCGCGGATGGCTGTTTGAAGTGAAAACAAAGAGGACAAAGGGGGACAAAGATGTACGTTTATGATGAAAGCCTTGACGGCAATATGGATGTCGAGGATTCCAGGATCTGTGTCATGAAGCGGTCCGGCGAGCGGGTGACGTTCAATGGGGAGAAGATCGCGGAGGCGATCGAGCGGGCAAATGCCGAAGAGGGCATTGTCAGCGAACGGCTGACTCAGGAGCAGATCTATGAGATTACGCGCGGCATTGAAAAGGACGCCAGAAATGCAGGACGCGACCTTTCTGTGGAGGAGATCCAGGATAAGGTCGAGGACGCTCTGATGCTGAGCGGCAAGACCAAGGTCGCAAGACTCTATATCACCTACCGCTACAAGCACAACGAGATGCGGAAGATGAGCAACATCGACCAGAAGATCGCCGGCGTTGTCGAGCGGGACAACGAAGAGGTCAAGCAGGAGAATTCCAACAAGAATCCGACAGTCCTCTCCGTTCAGCGAGACTACATGGCGGGCGAGTGGAGCCGCTATTATACCAACAAGTACCTGCTGCCGGAGGAGATCGTGGCTGCCCACAAGGAGGGCGTCATCCATTTCCATGACGCGGACTACTTTGCCCAGCACATGCACAACTGCTGCCTGGTCAATCTGGATGATATGCTGCAAAACGGCACCTGCATCAGCGGAACCCACATCGACAAGCCCCACAGCTTCGCAACGGCCTGTACCGTCGCGTCCCAGATCGTGGCGCAGGTCGCGTCCAGCCAGTACGGCGGTCAGACCATTACCATGTCCCACCTAGCTCCCTTCGTCGATATCAGCCGGCGCAAGATCCGGGCAAGATTGGGCGAGGAACTTCAGGAAGCGGGCGTGCAGCTGAGCGACGAGAAGTTCGGCGAGCTGGTGGAAAAGGAAGTCCGCAAGGAAGTGGAATCCGGCTGCCAGACCATTCAGTACCAGCTGATCACCCTCCAGTCCACCAACGGACAGGCTCCCTTTGTCACGGTCTTTATGTATCTGCATGAAGTTCCGGAGGGACAGACCCGGGACGACCTGGCTCTTATTATCGAAGTGATGCTGGAGCAGAGAATTCTTGGCGTCAAGGACCGGACGGGCGTCTACATTACCCCTGCCTTCCCCAAGCTGATCTACGTTTTGCAGGACGACAATGTTGCAAAGGACAGCAAGTATTTCTATCTGACCGAGCTGGCAGCCAAGTGTACGGCAAAGCGAATGGTCCCGGATTACATTTCCGAAAAGAAGATGCTGGAATTTAAGGGAGACGTCTATCCCTGCATGGGCTGCAGAAGCTTCCTGACGCCGGACCGCTTTACTGATGCGGGCAAGGGCAATCTGGCTGACGCCAGGAACTTTGTGCCGGGTAAGCACAAGTACTACGGCAGATTCAACCAGGGCGTCGTAACCCTGAACCTGGTCGACGCTGCCTGCTCCTCAGGCAGGGACGAGGAAAAGTTCTGGGAAATCATGAACGAGAGACTGGAGCTCTGTCATAAGGCCATGCGGATCCGTCACGACAGGCTGAAGGGAACTCCTTCCGATGTCGCGCCCATCCTCTGGCAGGACGGGGCTTTGGCCAGACTTAAGCCGGGCGAGACGCTGGATAAGCTGCTCTATGACGGCTATTCCACCCTGTCCCTGGGTTACGCCGGTCTTGCGGAGTGCGTCTACTACATGAAGGGCGTCTCCCACACCAGCGAAGAAGGCAAGGACTTCGGTCTTAAGGTCATGCAGCTGCTCAACGATAAATGCAGTCAGTGGAAGGCAGAGGAAAATATCGACTACTCCGTCTATGGAACTCCGCTTGAATCCACGACCTATAAGTTTGCCAAGTGCCTGCAGAGAAGATTCGGCAAGATCCCGCATGTGACGGATAAGAACTACATCACAAACAGCTATCACATCCATGTTACAGAGAATCTGGATGCCTTCAGCAAACTTTCCAAGGAGGCGGAGTTCCAGAAGCTCAGTCCGGGCGGAGCGATCAGCTATGTGGAAGTTCCCAATATGCAGAACAACATCCCCGCCGTTATCCGGGTGATGCAGCATATCTACGAGACCATTCTCTATGCGGAGCTGAATACCAAGAGTGATTTCTGCGATGTCTGCGGCTATGACGGAGAGATTCAGATCATCAAGGATGAGACCGGCAAGCTGGTCTGGGAATGCCCCAAGTGCGGCAACCGCGACCAGAGCAAGATGCACGTCGCCCGCCGGACCTGCGGTTATATTGGAACCCAGTTCTGGAACCAGGGTCGGACCGCTGAAATCGCGGATCGGGTTCTCCATCTGTAAAGACATAGTGGTTAAAAATGCAGCAGGAAAGACGGATGCCTTTCCTGCTGTTTTTGGACAGGTGAAAGAAGAAAGGAAAAAGTTCGGAATGGCAGAGAATAGAGAGGAGATTCGGGAGGGCTTGAAGAAGGTCGTCCAGCTGGTGAAGAAGGTTGAGGATGACCGCATTGTCCCGGCTGCTGACCTGAAACAGGATCTGGCCCTTGATGAAGTCGGCAGGATCGAAGTCCTCATGATGGCGGAGCGGTATTTTGATGTCGAATTTTCGGAGGGTGAGATCGATTACCTGAGCCGGTTCGGAGATATCGCCGATACCATCTATGAAAAGCAGGGCATGATCAAAGAGCGGCCCTTTCTTTAAGAACGACCGCTCTTTGTCTAAAGCAGAAGATATGCCCTGTGTATCAGGCTGCTGCCTGCCTCTTCTTTGAAAAGGCGCAGTAGAAGATAAAGAGCAAAAAGAGCAGGGCCAGGGACATCCAGGCAGCCAGAGTGTAAGTCCCCATAGGGGAGAAGAGGTCGTAGTAACCCTTCAGGTAGATCAGAATGATGACAAGGGGCAGGATGTAGGAGATATAAATGCGCAGGGTCTTGGGAAATTTGAGCCCGTCGCCGGAATCCGCTTCCTCTAAAAATCCGGTCCAGCCCCAGCCGTTCTTTTGTGTACAGAAGAGGACGAAGGCCAGAGAACCCAGCGGGAGCAGGTTGTTGGAAACGATGAAATCTTCCAGATCCAATATGGCGCTGGTCTTGCCCAGGGGATGAAAGCCAGAAAAGACGCTGTAACCCAGGACGCAGGGCATACTCAATAAGATGACCAGGACGGCACTGATCGCGACGCTCTTCTTTCTTGACCAGCCGAAGAGATCCATGTCAAAGGCGATGATATTTTCAAATACCGCTACAACGGTTGTCAGAGCCGCAAATGAGAGGAAGACGAAGAACATCGCTCCCCAGATCCTGCCGCCCGGCATTTTCGTAAACAGATTGGGGATGGTCAGGAAGATGAGGGAGGGACCTGCGTCCGGTTCGATCCCAAAGGCAAAACAGGCGGGAATTATGATAAAGCCCGCCATCAACGCCACGAGGGTGTCAAGAGCCGTGACGGTTACAGCCTCCCCGGTCAGGGACCGGTTCTTTTCCAGGTAGCTGCCGAAGATCAGCATGGCGCCGATTCCAATGGACAGGGTAAAGAAGGCCTGGCTCATGGCGGCGAAGATGACATTGCCGATGCCCTGATCCACCATGTTGGCAAAATCCGGCACGAGGTAGAAGCGGATGCCCTCATCCGCACCATCTAAAAAGACGGAGTGGATGGCAAGAACCACCATAAGGACCAAAAGGGCGCTCATCATGACCTTGCTGATTCGCTCGACTCCATTTTGGATGCCGAAGTAGCAGACCACAAAGCCGATCAGGCAGACCAGAATGGTCCAAAACGCCATCCGGGGACCGTTGCTCAGCATCTGGGAAAATTCGGACTGGATGAAATCGGTGGAAGCGTTGACGAATTTCCCTTCGATATGGCGGCTGCAGTAGAGCAGCATCCAGCCGGCGACCGTCGTGTAGTACATCATCAGCATGTAGCAGCCGATGATGCTGATCCATTTCAGATAGTGCCAGCGGGAATCGGCGGGTTCCAGAATCTCAAAGGCGGCAGCGGCGCTTCGCTTGGAGGCTCTGCCGATTGAAAATTCCATGACCATGACCGGTATGCCCATGATCAGAAGAAAGATCAGATACAGTAAAATGAAGGCGGCTCCTCCATACTGGCCGCAGAGATAGGGAAATTTCCAGACATTCCCGATGCCGATCGCGCAGCCGGCAGAGACCAGAATAAAGCCCAGCCGGGACCCGAAATTTTCTCGTTTTGAAGCATGTTCGCTCATAGAAGCCCCCTCACTTATTTGCTTTAAAGCAATATAGTAATGTATTATATCGCAAGGATTTATTTTTGCACATCATTTTTATAGAAGAAACTCCTGCCGTCATTTTGACTATGTGTACTTATATATATACAGACTTCCTTGGTGTAAGTGCCAATAGACGGACTTTGACCCGATCAGTTAGAATACCCTTATCGGGATTGTATACAATCTGTAATTCCATCAGTCATATTTCATTTATCTAGTCAAAATTTTCAACATGGAGGAAAATATGATCGAAAGACAGGAATGGGAAGGCTTTGCAGGCCGCCTCTGGAAAGAGGAAGTGAATGTAAGAGACTTCATTCAGCGCAATTATACTCCTTACGACGGCGACGAGAGCTTTTTGGCAGGTCCGACGGAAGCGACCGACAAACTCTGGGGAAAACTTCAGGAGCTTCAGCATGAGGAACGCGCCAAGGGCGGCGTTCTGGAATGCGAAACGGAAGTTGTGACCGGACTGACCGCTTACGGACCGGGCTATATCGACGAATCTTTAAAGGACCTGGAGCAGGTCGTCGGTCTTCAGACAGATAAGCCCTTAAAGCGAGCTTTTATGCCCTACGGCGGAATCAAGATGGCTGAGCAGGCTGCTGAGCAGTATGGCTACAAGGTCAATCCTGAGCTTCATAAGATCTTCACCGAATATCACAAGACCCACAACCAGGCAGTCTTTGACGCCTATACACCGGAGATGCGGGCAGCGCGTCACAGCCACATTATCACCGGTCTGCCGGATACCTACGGCAGAGGCAGAATCGTCGGCGATTACCGCCGGGTGGCTCTTTACGGTATCGATTACCTGATCGAGCAGAAGGAAAATGATAAGGCAAACTGCGGCGACGGCACCATGACGGACGACATCATCCGTCTGCGCGAGGAGCTGTCCGACCAGATCAAGGCTTTAAAGGGCATGAAGGCGATGGCTGCATCCTACGGCTATGACATTTCCCAGCCGGCAAAGGACGCGAAAGAAGCGGTCCAGTGGCTCTATTTCGGCTATCTGGCGGCGGTCAAGACCCAGAACGGGGCGGCTATGTCGGTCGGCCGTATTTCGACCTTCCTCGACATCTATTTCGAGCGCGATATGAAGGCAGGCAAGCTGACTGAGCAGGAGGCTCAGGAGCTGATTGACCACCTGGTCATGAAGTTCCGTATGGTCAAGTTCGCCAGAGTCCAGTCCTACAACGAACTCTTCTCCGGCGACCCGACCTGGGTTACCTGCGACCTGGCAGGTTCCGGCATCGACGGCAGGTCCATGGTCACCAAGAACGATTTCCGTTTCCTTCATACCCTGGAGAACATGGGACCGTCTCCGGAACCCAACCTGACGGTTCTTTATTCCTCCAGACTGCCGGAAGCCTTCAAGCGGTACGCGTCCAGAATTTCCGTCAAGACGTCCTCCATTCAGTATGAGAACGATGACGTCATGAAGGTTACCTGGGGCGATGACTACGCAATCTGCTGCTGTGTCTCCGCGACCCAGACCGGTAAGGAAATGCAGTTCTTCGGCGCCCGCGCCAACCTCGCCAAGTGCCTGCTCTACGCAATTAACGGCGGCGTGGACGGCAAGAGCGGTCAGCAGGTCGGACCCGACGTAAAGCCGATCACCTCCGAATATCTGGACTATGATGAGGTCGTCAAGAAGTTCGACGCCATGATGGACTGGCTGGCAGGGCTTTATGTCAACACCCTGAACCTGATCCAGTACATGCATGACAAGTACTATTATGAAGCTGCCGAGATGGCTCTGATTGATACGGACGTCAAGAGAACCTTCGCGACCGGTATCGCAGGCTTCTCCCACGTCGTAGACTCTCTGTCCGCGATCAAGTACGCCAAGGTCAAGGTCATCCGCGATGAGTCCGGTCTGGCTGTTGATTATGAAGCAGAGGGCGATTTCCCCAAGTACGGAAATGACGACGACCGCGCGGACGACATTGCGGTAGAGCTGCTTCATACCTTCATCACCAAGATCAAGAAGAGACATACATATAGAAATTCCGAGCCGACGACCTCGATCCTTACCATCACCTCCAACGTGGTCTACGGTAAGTACACGGGCAATATGCCGGACGGCAGAAGAGCGGGCACACCTCTTGCACCTGGTGCCAACCCCAGCTACGGAGCAGAGACCAATGGTCTGCTTGCCTCCCTCAACTCTCTGACCAAGCTGCCTTACGAGTGGGCTCTGGATGGTATTTCCAATACTCAGACCATGAACCCCAGCGCTTTGGGTCACAATGAGGATGAGCGGGTGGACAACCTGGTCAACGTTCTCGACGGATATTTTGA
Source organism: Lachnospiraceae bacterium UBA3689 (assembly GCA_002371465.1). GTDB lineage: Bacteria > Bacillota > Clostridia > Lachnospirales > Lachnospiraceae > Chordicoccus. The sequence continues at coordinate 11,144 of DFIU01000007.1, forward strand.
TCAGGGAGCTCACCACTTAAATGTCAACGTATTTGGCAGAGAGAAGCTGGAAGATGCCATGGAGCATCCGGAAAAGCCGGAGTACGCAAATTTCACCATCCGCGTTTCCGGTTATGCGGTCAAGTTCATCGACCTGACAAGAGAGCAGCAGCTCGACGTCATCAACCGGACTTTCCACGATCATCTGTAATGAAGTTCATAAAATAAGCCGGGTCTGCCCGGCGGATTAAATCAGGACCGGTTTTCCGGTCCTGATTTAATATTTGAACTTCCTTATGACTTTCTATTAAATAGAAGGCTGCAAATATAGAAGGAGGACCTACTATGGCTAACGGCTATATCAATTCGGTAGAGAGCTTTGGCTCCGTCGACGGACCGGGAGTTCGCTATATCTTCTTTTTACAGGGCTGCCGTATGCGCTGCGCTTATTGCCACAACCCCGAGACCTGGAAGATAGAGGGCGGTCAGGTCCTGTCCCCGGAAGAGGCCTTTGGGCAGGCATATCGCTATCGGGCTTATTGGAAGAAGCAGGGCGGCATCACGGTCAGCGGAGGAGAGGCTCTCTTGCAGATTGATTTTGTGACGGACCTCTTTAAGATTGCCAAGGCTCGCGGGGTCCACACCACGATAGATACATCGGGCAATCCCTTTACGAAAGAGGAGCCCTTCTTTTCCAAATTCCAGGCTCTGATGGAGGTGACCGACCTCTTTTTACTGGACATCAAGGAAATCGACGCCGACCGCCACAAGTCCCTGACCGGCTTTACCAACGCCAATATCCTGGAACTGGCCAAGTACCTGTCGGAAAATGGCAAGGATATGTGGATCCGAAACGTCCTGGTTCCCGGCCTTACGGATCGGGAAGAGGACCTGAAGGCTCTGGGGACCTTTGTCGCAGGGCTTGGTCATGTGCAGCGGTTTGAGGTTCTGCCCTATCACACGCTGGGCGTCTCAAAATACCAAAAGCTGGGCATCCCCTATCGACTTAGCGGCATCGAGCCGGCAAGCAAAGAGGCGGTTCAAAGAGCGGAGACCATCATGGGCTGCGAAAGATATCAGGGGTATCTCACGGACTGAGGAGTCCCGGAAAAGTTTCCATAAGGATGCGGTCCCTAATTCTTAAACTTTCTTAAATTTTTCTGATTTGGGGGACTGGACTGATCCGGGACTATTTTTTATGGTATAATCGACGCTAAACCTAAACCATAAACAGATTTCAGATCAGGATATAAGGAGATAAACAGAATGTCCGCGAAAAAAAGAAGAAAGGGTCATCTGGGACTGATCCTGCTGCTTGTTTTCGTCGCTGCGGCAGGAGCCGCAGCAGCCAGCTATGCGGTATATGCAGAACAGTATACGGAGAAATTTATAGAGGGAACCATCATCAACGGCACCAACGTCGGCAATATGACGGCGGAGGAAGTGGAAGATACAATCAAAAGTCGGGTGGAGACTTACGAGGTCACCTTAAAATTCGATGAAGGCAGGGAAGAGAAGATCAGCGGCGACGAGATCGGTTTGAAATACCAGTCGGACGGTCAGGTAGAGAAAATATTAGCCGATCAGGACAAATATGCCTGGATCGAGGGCAAACTTTTTGGCAATCAGAAAGACTTTACCGTGGGGGAAGCTTACACCTATGATAAGGCAGCTGTGCAGAAGGTTGTGGAGGCACTGCCGGAATTTCAGCCTGAGAATCAGGTCGCTCCCAGGGATGCCTACATGAAGATGAATACGGATGCCGGAAAGCTGGAGATCGTTCCGGAAGTGGACGGCAATCAGCTGATTCCCGAAGTTGTCTGTAAGGCTCTGGATCAGGCAATTGAAGATGGTGACAAAAGTCTTGATGTGACAGCTCTTGAAGGTGTCTATGCAAGACCTAAGGTGACAAGTCAGGATGAGGCTCTCAACTTACAGGTCAACGATCTGAACGGTTTTCTTGATACGACGGTTACGCTCAACCACTATAAGGACGGTACTGCTGTAATTGACCGCAATACGACCAAGACCTGGCTGTCGACCAGGGAGGACGATCCCAATTACTGGTACATCAATACGGATCTTCTGAAGCAGAAGGTAGCGGAATATGTCGCCGGGTTCGCTGCGGCCGATGATGAGGTTCACAATACGGCGAAGTTCCACTCCCAAAATAAGGGGGACCTGGAGTTGAAGAGTCCTGCCTACGGTCATCAGGTCGATCAGAAGGCGGAAACGGAAGCCATCTATACCGATCTGACAACCAAGAAGACAGAGACCAGAACCCCTGTCTACAGCCTGAATAAGCAGGGAGGCGGATTCGGCGACACCTTCGTGGAGATTGATCTCGATGCCCAGCACGTCTATGTTCACCAGGGGGATCAGGTCGTCTTTGACAGCGCCTGCGTATCGGGACTTGCATCCGATCCGGAGCGGATCACGCCCAAGGGAGTCTATAAGATCTTTCTGCATACGACAGACCGCGATTTAAAAGGCAAGATCGATCCGGCGACCGGAAAGCCGTCCTATGTCTCTCATGTCAACTTCTGGATGCCCTTCAACGGCGGTGTCGGCATGCATGACGCCAGCTGGAGATCCGAGTTCGGCGGTCAGATCTACAAGACGTCCGGTTCGCACGGCTGTGTCAACCTCCCATACGAGGCGGCTCAGAAGATCTATAACCTGGTCAACGTCGGAACCTATGTCATTGTCCTTTAACAAATAAAAAGCGGCAGGGAAACCGTCTGAGATTTCCCTGCCGCTTTTTATGAAGGTAATAAATCCAGAGGCTCCTTGATGACCCCGTCGGGATTCGGGACCTGACCGAAGCCGTAGGAGGCGAAGATAAAGGGCAGACCGGCTCCTTTGGCAGCCTTGTAGTCGCCCAGAGTATCCCCGATGTAGACGGGGGTATGAAGACCATGCCGATCGACGATGCGGCGGATGTTGGCAGCCTTGACCTCTCCGGTATCTCCCGGGCAGAGGTGGTCGGTGACATAGATCCCAAGTCCGGTGGACTTTAGCATGACTTCGATGTAGCCTGCCTGGCAGTTGCTGACGATAAAGAGTGGATGACTTTGGGAAAGTCTTTGAAAAAGTTCCCGGATTCCCGGATAGGGTTCAGGTCCATGGTCGAGGAGATAGTGATTTTCTTCTTCGCAGCACAGCCGGGTGATCCGGTCTGCTTCCTCCTTGGAAAGAGAGGGGAAGAGAGAGAGCCCGATATCTCTTAAAAGTTTGCCGAATTCCTGCTTTAGGCGGGGCGGCGTGATATGATCAAACGGGACGCCCTCCCTTTGGCAGACTGCCCGCCAGGACTTAGCGACGGCAGCGGTAGAGTCCCATATCGTTCCGTCGACGTCAAAGATATAAGAATCTGTCTTGGATAAATCTGTCTGATATGAATTCATGCGAACAAGTCCTTTCCTTTAAAGCCTGCAATAATTGGTTGGAGTATAGCAATGCGCGGTGATTTTGTAAACCCGATCCTGGTATGGTATAATCAGCAAAAGCGTGACCTGCCCTGGCGGCATACTAAAGATCCCTATAAAATCTGGGTCTCTGAGATTATGCTGCAGCAGACCCGGGTGGAAGCGGTCAAATCTTACTATCAGAGATTTTTAGAAACCCTGCCGGACATCCCGGCGCTGGCCGGCTGCCCTGACGACCTGCTCTTAAAACTCTGGGAGGGCCTCGGCTATTACAGCCGGGTTCGCAACATGAAAAAAGCGGCCCTGACCATGATGGAGACCTATGGCGGCAGCTTTCCTACAAGCTATGATAAGATCCGGTCTCTGCCGGGGATCGGGGATTATACGGCAGGGGCGATCAGTTCCATCGCCTTTTCCCTTAGGGAAGCGGCGGTCGATGGAAATGTCATGCGGGTCATGGCCCGTCTTGAAAATTCCAGGGAGGATATCCTAAAAGCTTCCGAAAAAAGGCGGGTCGCCCAAAAGCTGAAAGCGGTTATGGAAGCTGTCCCGCCGGACCAGGATTTTCGTCCCGGGGACTTTAACCAGGCTCTGATTGAGCTGGGAGCCCTGATCTGCGTCCCCAATAGTCAGCCTCTCTGCCAAAGGTGTCCGCTTAAGGAACTCTGCATCTCCCATAGGGAGGGGACGACGGATGCGGTTCCGGTCCGCTTGAAAAAGACCGGGCGGAAGAAGGAAGAGCGGACCGTGCTTTTGGTCAGGGATGGGGATAAGACCGCCATCACAAGACGGCCCGATACCGGTCTTTTAGCGGGGCTTTATGAATTTCCCAATCTGGCGGGCAGGCTTGATGAAGAGACTGTCTTAGGGGAGGTCCGATCCCAGGGGCTGATCCCGCTTCGGATCAAAAAGATCAGAGGGGCACGTCATATTTTCTCCCATGTCGAGTGGGAGATGAGCGGCTATGAGATCCGGGTCGCGCCGGCTGAAGCAAATGGAGACTGGATCTTTGCCGACCAGCATCAGATAGAGAAAACCTACGCCATCCCGTCCGCATTTTCGGCATACGCCGAACTGTTGTCGGTCAGAACCGGAAAGAAAGGAAAGAAGTCATGAAAATCCTGACAGTGGCAATTCCCTGTTACAACTCGGAAGCTTATATGAAAAAGGCGATCGACCACGCCGTGGTCGGAGGAGACGACGTCGAGGTCCTCGTAATCGACGATGGGTCCAAGGATAAGACCCTTGAGATTGCAAAGGACTATGAGCAGCGTTTCCCGGGAATTGTCCGTGCCATCCACCAGGAGAACAAGGGACACGGCGGCGCTGTCAATACCGGCATCGCGGAGGCGACCGGCATCTATTTTAAGGTCTGCGACAGCGACGACTGGCTGGACTATGACTCCTATCTGAAGGCGATCGAAGTGCTGAAGGAGGCGATCAGCGGTCCTCAGACGCTGGATGCCCTGATCTGCAACTATGTCTACGATAAGGTGGGAGCCAGGAAGAAGCGGATGATGCGCTACACCGGATCCTTCCCGGAGGGCAGAATCTTCACCTGGGAGGAAATGGAAAAGCCGCTCAGCGCCCGCCGCTATGTTCTCATGCACTCCCTGATCTATCGGACGGAGCTTCTGAAGGAATGTGGACTGACCCTGCCGGAGCATACCTTCTATGTCGACAACATCTTTGCCTTTACGCCCATGCAGTATGTCAAGACCCTCTACTATCTGGATCTGCCCCTTTACCGCTACTTTATCGGCAGATCCGACCAGAGTGTCAACGAGACGGTCATGCTGGGCCGCATGGATCAGCAGATCCGCGTCAACAAGATCATGATCGACGATTACCGACCTGACCTTCTCAAAAAGAAGAACCAGATCGACTATATGGTCCACGATCTCAGTATCATCATGGCAATCTCCTCCATCCTGCTCTTAAGAATCGGGACGGAGGAGGCTCTGCAAAAGAAAAAGGAGATCTGGGACTATCTGAAGAAGAAGGATCTGCTCCTCTACCTTCGGATTCGTCACGGTCTCCTTGGAAGATTCTTAAATATGCCCGGCAAGCCCGGCAGGAAAATGGCTGTCCGGGGCTACCAGCTGGTTCAGCGGTTCTACGGCTTCAACTGATCAGCCTGTGATGACCCTGAGTTTTTCCGGCAGGATCTCTGCCGACAGGATATTTTCCATACCGCCTGATTCACCGTCGAGGTGAACCGGGCGTTTTTTATCGGCTGTGATGGTCAGTTTCCTGCACTTTAGGAAGTGGATATGGGGATAGCGGACGTGGCGGCCGGTCCTTGCCAGGGGCAGGGCGGATACGAGCTGGGGCTTGGTCAGACCGTCCCCGACAACCATAAGGTCGAGGACACCATCGTCCGGTCTGGCATCGGGGGTCATCATAAGCCCCCCGCCTTCATATTTCTGGTTCATGATGCAGGTGAAAAAGACATCCCGGAAGCGGAAATGGCGGTCGCCGTCGAGGTCGATCTCCATGGGACCGGGCTGATACAAAAGGATCTGCCTGAGGGCGATGGCGGTATAGGACAGTTCCCCGATTCCCGCCAGGTTCAGCGTATCTTTAATGGAGGAGGACACCGACTCCTGGCAGACAGCCGCGTCAAAGCCGATTCCGGCGCTGACCCCGAAGCGGTGGGACCTGCCGCCGGTCTTAAGAAGCCCCAGATCCATGGGAACGATCCGCTGCCGGGATAAGATGGCGTCAAGGGCACGATCGGGATCGGCCGGAATCTTCATGCCGCGGGCAAAATCATTGCCCGACCCGTTGGGGATGACGCCGAAGGTGACGGTCGAAAGATTTAAAAGCCCGTTCAGGATTTCGTGCAGGGAGCCATCCCCACCGATGCAGATGATGACCGCCTGGGGATCCCGACCGGAGATCTCTTCCGCCAGCCTGCCGGCGTGACCGGAATAGCGGGTCGCAAAGACCCGATAAGGAATAGCCTGCTGATGAAGACGAGTCTGGACCTGACTCCAGACTGTGGTTTTTTCGGCAGAGTGAGAAGCGGGATTTAGGATAAAATACAGCATAAGCAGCTGCCTCCGTTCCAATAAGATAGGCTTATTATCTCAATCTTCTTTGGATTTTTCAATCGCCTCCTCAGTCGCCTCCGGCATATAGATCCGGACCCGCATGATCCGGTTTCTCCGAACGGCTTCAACGACCAGACGGGCGCCCTCGTCGGAAATGACGAATTCTCCGACCTTGGGCAGGTTGTCCTCGGAATGCTCGATGACATAGCCCCCGACGGAGTCATAGTCGTCCGATGTGAGTTTAAGACCCGTCGCCTTGTTGAGATCGTCGATCGCCATGGAGCCCAGGCAGGAGTACTCCCTGTCGGCGGTCAGGATGGTCAGTTCTTTTTCGTCCCGCCCCTTATATTCGTCCTGAATGTCCCCAACGATCTCCTCCAGGACGTCCTCCATGGATATGAGGCCCGACGCATCGCCGTACTCATCGAGGACGATTACGATGGACAGGGAATTCAGGCGCATCTCATCGAGCAGGTCGGAGATATTTTTCATCTCATAAGTGAAACAGGGCGGCCGCATAGCCTTTTTGACCGTGAAATCTTTTTCGGGAATCAGGAGCAGGTCCTTGACGTTGAGAATGCCGACAATATTTTCCTGGCGGTCTTCATAGACCGGCAGGCGGGTGAAGCGGTGACGGCGGAAGATCTCCACGACGTCCGTAAAGGAGGCGGAGAGGGGAACAGCGGTGACGTCGATTCGCGGAATCATAATTTCCCGGGCGTAGGTGTCGCTTAGGTCCACAACGTTGTTGATCATCTCCCGCTCGTCATTTTCAATGACGCCGTCCTCCTTGGAGACGTCGACCAGGGTCCTCAGCTCCATTTCCGTCATGGATCGGCGGGCGTCCGGATCGATGCCGAAGAGCCTCATGATGCCGCCGGCAAGCAGGTCCACCACGAAGATGACCGGAGTTAAGACCAGCATCAAAAAGCGGATGACGGGGGCCGTCTTGAGGGAAATCTGTTCGGCATTGACGGCAGCGGCGGTTTTGGGTGTGATTTCCCCGAAGATCAGGATGAGGACGGTCAGGATGCCTGTGGCGATTCCCACCGCCAGGTCCCCCAAGAGGCTGATCGTGATGGCGGTCGTCAGAGCAGAAGCCGCGATATTGGCGATGTTATTGCCGATGAGGATGGTGCTGAGCATCTTGGCCCGGTTGTCGATGATGGACAGGGCGAGTCTGGCACGTTTATTGCCGTCCTCGGCGAGGGACTGGAGCCGGATGCGGCTGACCGTCGTAAAGGCGGTTTCCGACGACGAGAAAAACGCCGACAGGGCGATCAAAATGACCAGAATGATAAGCTGGACAGCGGTCTTTGCCATTTGCTTTGAAATCCTTTCAGGTGCTGGTTTAATCAGGAAAATGATACCTTACGGCGGAGCAAATTGCAATAATACGGGTTTCCCGGCAGAGGATAATGTGTTAAGATAACTGCGTATGTTGTTTGAACCATCAGGGGAAGGCGGAAAGCTTCCGAGAGGGAAACAGAATTAAAATGAAGAATAAAAAAGAATTAGCGGCAAAAAGCGCGGCACTGGCTCTGGCGGCTGTTATGACGGCGGGGATGACCAATGTCTCGGTTCGGGATACCCTGGCGGCGTCCCGCATCCCGGCAGGCTCGGTCAGCTTATCCTCGAATGTCTTGAAAAAAGCGCCTGGGACGGAAGCTCCCAAGAAAGAAGAACCCAAGACTGAAACGCCTAAGGCGGAAGCGGTCCAAAAAGAAGAGGCGGCCCCGGCCGAACCTGCAAAGGACATGGGCAATCCTGTTCCTGCGGCGGTCGAAGCGGGGGAGCAGAAGGCTGCTGAGCAGGAAAAGGAGCTGCAGTCTTCCAAGGAAGAGAACAGCAAGGCAGCAGATCCTGTCGGCAAGACGGAAGGATCTGCGAAGCCGGCGGAGGGAACTGCTGCGTCTTCAGCTGCGTCCCCTGAAAAGAATCCTACTGATTCTACAGCATCAGCAGCCGAATCTTTACCTTCTGCCTCTGAATCAGTAGTATCTGCTACGGAATCTGTGAGCCCTGCTTCTGAATCTGCGGCTACGGTTCCGGAAAATTTTGAAGCGGCAAAGAGTCCTGAGCCAACCGCGTCCGCTCAAACTGAAGCAGGTGAAGGAGAGCAGGATTCTTCTCTTTCTGATAGGTCTGTGATTTCCGCAAGCGAGGATACTGATCAGCTTCTCGATGCTGATAAGGAAACTCCTGTTTTGGAAGAAGAGGACTTGGCGGAAGAAACCGAGACCTTTGATAAAGAGCCGGAAGTCGGACCTCTGATGTTGCTGAAAGCCGATAAGGAAGAACTGGAAGAGGCTGCCCTGGTCGGAGAGAAGAACGAGGAAGAGGCAGCGGCTGTCGGCGCCATGTCCGGCGCAACCCAGCTGGTCGGTGATACAAGCAAGGTCTATAAAAGTGGCAGGAACTCTACGGCAGGGCCTGCTCCCACCGGATCCAGTGGGGCAGCGGACAGCTCTAAACCTGCCGCGACCCCTGCTGAGAATCCTGTTGCCAGTGGGAACGGCGGGAATCATCAGAGCGGAACCGGTCAGGCTGCCTCCGGAACCCGGGCGTCCACTACTTCAAAGCCGGCTTCTTCCGGCACCCGAAAGACAAGCAGTGAGATTAGCGGAACGGCTAAAAAGCGGACGAAAGGGAGCAAGATCAAGACGTCGGCTCCCCAGACGGGTGATCAGACAGGCATTTTGCTCTACGCCCTCATGATGGCGGCGACCCTGCCTGCGATTTTAGCGGCATGGTTTTTGTCCTTTAAAAAGCCGGCAGATCCGGATGAGCCGGACTAAAGGCAGCTGTCTGATTTTGTGGCTGATCCTTCCAAAAGGAAGATTAGTGAATACAGGAACTATTGACGAGGAGATTCAAAATGAAAAAGCGTAATGGCATTCTTACCATCATTGTGATGATTGCTGTTACGGCTCTGCTGCTTTTTACTTCGCTGAAAGGCTGGGGGCCGACAGGAACCGGTGCGATGAAGAACATTAAGACAGGTCTCGACCTGTCGGGAGGCGTTTCGATCACCTATCAGGCGGACGAGACGAATCCGTCGTCGGAAGAGATGGAGGACACGGTCTACAAGCTGCAGCAGCGTGTTACCCAGTATTCGACAGAGGCAAATGTCTACAAAGAAGGCGCCAACCGGATCAATGTTGAGATTCCGGGCGTATCCGATGCAAATGAGATCCTGGAGGATCTGGGCACGCCGGGTTCCCTTTATTTCATCGCGGAAACTGATTCCGACGGCAAACCCAACTACTCTTATGGACAGGATGGAAAGTTCCAGCTCTCTCAGGGCAAGACGATTGAGTCCTTAAAGAAAGACGGGTCAATCGTCTGCGAAGGCACTGATGTGGCAAATGCGGAAGGCGGAGTGACCCAGGACGGTACAACGAAAAACAATCAGTACGTTGTGGATCTGTCCTTTACCAAAGAGGGAACCAAGAAGTTTGCGGAGGCGACCAAAAAGGCCTTTGCAAACAGACAGTCCATTGGGATCTACTATGACGGAGCCTTCATTTCCGTTCCCAATGTCAACAGTGAGATCTCGGACGGCAAGGCGCAGATCACCGGGATGAGTTCCGTTGAGGAAGCGAAGGAACTGGCTTCCTATATCCGGATCGGAGGTCTTTCCCTGACCTTAAATGAGATCCGCTCCAATGTGGTCGGAGCCCAGCTTGGCCAGGAGGCGATCCGTACTTCTTTGATCGGAGGCGCGATCGGACTTGGCATCGTCATGCTGATCATGATCATTTTTTATCTGGTTCCGGGCGTTATCGCATCCTTTGCCCTTTTGATCTATGTGGCGCTGATGCTGGTCCTGTTAAATGCCTTTGACCTGACGTTGACCCTGCCCGGTATAGCCGGTATCATTCTCGGCATCGGGATGGCGGTTGACGCCAATGTCATCATCTACTCCCGTATTCAGGAGGAGATCACCCAGGGTACATCCGTAAAGGGCGCCATCGGGGCGGGGTTCCACAAGGCCATGAGCGCCATTATCGATGGAAATATCACGACCCTGATTGCGGCGGCTGTTCTGGGAGTGCTGGGGACCGGTACGATCCAGGGCTTTGCCATGACCCTGGCCCTGGGCGTCGTCCTGTCCATGTTTACGGCTCTGATGATTTCCAGACTGCTTGTTCTTGCCGTTTATGCAGTCGGAATCCGGAATCCGAAGGCGTGGGCGAGAAAGAAGCGCTATACAAAGTTTCGATTCATCAGATTTATGCCGGTCTATCTCTGCCTGGCGATTCTGATTCTGGCGGTCGGCTTCGGCACGATGATTTACCACGCGTCAAAAGGGGAGCGGGCTTTGAACTACTCTCTGGAATTTTTGGGCGGAACTTCCACAACGGTTGAGTTTCCGGAGGACTATTCCTTAAAGGAGCTGGATCAAAAGGTAAAGCCGCTTGTCAGCGAGGTGACAGGCGACGCCAATGTCCAGATGCAGAAGGTTGTCGGCTCCGATCAGGTTATCATTAAGACCCGCACGCTCAATATCAATGAACGGGAAAAGATGGCGCAGAAAATGGCAGAGTCTTTCCATGTGGATGCGTCAACCATTAAGGCCGAGTCGATTTCCGCGACAGTGGGAACGGAGATGAGAAAAAATGCCATTCTGGCTGTTGTGATCGCGGTCGTGCTGATGCTGCTCTACATCTTCATCCGGTTCAGGGATCTCAGATTTGCGCTGTCCGCGGTTCTGGCTCTCTGTCACGATATTCTGATCGTTCTGATGTCGTACGCAATTCTCCGGATCTCGGTCGGAGGGTCCTTCATAGCTGTCATGCTGACCATCCTCGGATATTCGATCAATTCGACGATTGTTATATTCGACCGGATCCGGGAAGACCTGCCGGCCTACCGGCACGGCGACTATGAGGAGCTGGTGGATGAGTCCGTCAATATGACGCTGACCCGGTCCATCAATACGAACCTGACGACTTTTGCCTCCATCCTGGTTCTTTATCTTTTGGGCGTGGCTTCCATCAAGGAATTCACCCTGCCCATGATAGTGGGTATTGTGGCAGGTGCCTGCTCATCGGTATTTCTGACTGGTCCCATCTGGCACTGGATGAGACTCCATTTTGGAAAGGACTCCAGAACGTACCGGGAACGGAAGAAGGCGGATCAGGTTTCCCCATTTGAAGCCGGTCAGTCCGATCAGGCGGTTCGTACAGGCGGGAATCCAAACGTGATTCGGAAGAAGAAAAAGAAGACAAAGAAACATTGAGCAAAACGGAAGGGGCTGTTGCTGGTGACAGCCCCTTTTACTTGCTGTATGAAGGAGTAAGAGATGGAAAAATGGACCGTACTTGCCAAGCGGGCTGACTTTAACGCGATCGCCCAGAGATTTCAGATCGATCCGGTTGTGGCACGGATCATCCGCAACCGGGATATCATCGGGGATGATGCGATTGAGGAATATCTCCACGGGGGACTGGAATGTCTCCACGATCCCTATGACCTGCTGGGTATGGAAAAAGCGGTACGGATCTTACGCAATAAGATCGACGGCAGGAAAAAAATCCGGATCATGGGAGATTACGATATCGACGGTATCATGTCATCCTATATTCTGGAGCAGGGGCTTACCAATCTGGGAGGGGATGTCGATATCCGCATCCCCAACCGGATGACGGACGGCTACGGGATCAACGACAATCTGATCAAAAGCGCCTATCAGGAGGGGGTCGATACCATCCTTACCTGCGACAATGGAATTTCGGCGGGAGGCCCGGTCGCCCTCGCAAAGGAGCTGGGCATGACGGTGATCGTGACCGACCACCATGAAGTGCTGCAGCTGCCGGTGGCGGACGCGGTGATCGATGCCAAGCAGGAGGGGGACACCTATCCCAATAAGAATCTCTGCGGCGCCGGCGTGGCGTGGAAATTGATCCGGGCTCTGGGAGCGGATCCTCATCTGGACCTGCTCCCCTATGCCGCCTTTGCGACAGTCGGGGATATCGTCGATCTGACCGGGGAGAACCGGGTCATCGTAAGAGAAGGGATCCGGCGGCTTCGGCACACGGACAATCTGGGGCTGAAAGCCCTGGCGGAAGTGCAGGGCATTGATCTCAGGCAGCTGTCCACCTACCATATTGGTTTTATCTTAGGCCCCTGCCTCAACGCCAGCGGCAGACTGGACTCCGCCATGCACGCGGTCGATCTGCTCAAGGCGGGCAGTGAATCCGTCGCCCGGAAATATGCCGAAGAGCTGAAGACCCTCAACGACAGCCGCAAGGCGATGACGGAGGCGGGGTTTGAGCGCGCCGTGGCGGCGATTAAAGAGCATGGCTATGAGCGGGACAAGGTGATGGTCATTGTCCTGCCGGGCATCCATGAAAGCGTCGCGGGAATCGTAGCCGGTCGGGTCAAGGAACGGTACAGCCGGCCCGCCTTCGTTCTGACCAACGGCGATGGGGCTTTAAAGGGGTCCGGTCGGTCCACCGAGGACTATTCCATGTTCGATGAACTGGTCAAGGTCAAGGACCTGCTGGTCCGCTTCGGCGGCCATCCCCTGGCGGCGGGGCTGACCCTTAAGGAAGAGAACGTAGACGAGTTTCGCAGGCGGCTCAACGCCGAGTGTGCCCTGACCACGGACGACCTGGTCAGCCGGGTCCGGATCGATGTACCCATGCCCATCAGTTATGTGACAGAGGAACTGGTGGAAGAACTGGAGGAGCTGGAGCCCTATGGCAAGGGAAATGAGCAGCCGGTCTTTGCCCAAAAGCACGTCTATTTTGAACACCCCAGGCTCTTTGGCGCCAGGCACAACCTGCTCCGCTGCCGGGTCCGGTCCATGGCAAGGCCGGGGGATTCCGATCCGGACCGGCTGGGTTTTCAGGCTGCGGTGGAAGGTCCTGCTTTTGACGCGGTCTGCTTCCACCATGCGGAGGAACTCTACGCCAGGATCCAGCAGTCGCCGGAGGTATCCATTACCTACAAGCCACAGATCAATGAATACATGGGACGCAGGCGGGTCCAGATCGTCATCACCCACTTCCGCTGATGGGGTCATGTGCCACTTTAAAATCCATAAAATTCATGCTATAGTTAGCTTTATTGATAACGCGCACGGCGCGGAACCTAAGAGATACAGGTAAGGAGACGAAACATGGCAAAAAAGGTTGAGGATTATGTAAGAACAATTCCGAATTTTCCCAAGGAAGGAATCATGTTCAGGGATATTACGACCGTACTGCAGGACGCGGACGGGCTGCAGCTTGCAATCGACGAGATGACCAGGCTGATCGATAGGGATCGGGTCGATGTGATTGCAGGAGCGGAATCCCGCGGTTTTATTTTCGGAGCTGCGATTGCCTATCTTCTCCACAAGCCCTTCGTCCTGATCCGGAAAGCGGGCAAGCTGCCGGCGGAGACGGTTACCCAGTCCTATGACCTGGAATACGGCTCAGCCGAGATCGAGATGCACAAGGACAGCATCAAGCCGGGTCAGAAGGTTGCCATTGTCGATGACCTGATCGCGACGGGCGGTACAGTCGAAGCAGCTGCCAAGCTGATCGAAAAGCTGGGCGGAGAAGTGACCCAGATGGTCTTTTTGATGGAACTGGCAGGCTTAAAGGGCAGAGAAAGGCTCAAAAGCTACGACGTGGAAGCTGTCATCACCTATCCGGGCGCGTGATATAGATTGGTTTAAATATGAGAAAGAAAGGCAGGTGAGAGGATGGGCGAAGTCAAAAGAAGCCTTCCGGACCAGATGGAACCGGGCTTAAACGGCGGCAGCCGGATTTTGTTTAAGCATAAGGACGCCAGTCTGTCCACGCCTGTCGATTTTACGTCTCCGGACAAGCTCTACGAGGAGCTGAAACGGCGGGTCCTCAAGTATCACCCCTCCAGCGATCTGACCCTGATTGAAAAGGCCTATCATCTGGCGGATGCAGCCCACAGGGACCAGAGGCGGAAGTCGGGCGAACCCTACATCATCCATCCCTTATGCGTCGGTATCATCTTAGCTGACCTCGAAATGGATAAGGAGACGATCGCGGCGGGCATCCTGCACGACGTCGTGGAGGACACGCCGGAGACGGTCGAAGAGATCCGGCAGGAGTTCGGCGACGACGTGGCCCTTTTGGTGGACGGCGTCACCAAGATCGGGCAGATCGACTACAAGGTTGAAAAGGTCGAAATTCAGGCGGAGAATCTCCGCAAGATGTTCCTTGCCATGGCCAAGGACATCCGGGTCATCATCATCAAGCTCGCCGACCGTCTCCACAATATGCGGACCCTGGAATATATGCGGCCCGAAAAGCAGCTGGAGAAGGCGTGTGAGACCATGGATATCTATGCGCCGATCGCCCAGCGGCTGGGCATTTCCCGCATCAAGGTGGAACTCGACGACCTGGCTCTTAAATACTGGAAACCGGAGGTCTGCCGGGACCTGGTCGCCCAGGTCGACGCTAAAAAGCATTCCCGCGAGGAATTTATCGAAGAGATCTGCGGGGAAGTGCGGAACCACATCGAAGAAGCCCACATCAAGGCGGATATCAGTGGCCGGGTCAAGCACTATTTCTCCATCTATAAAAAGATGGTCAATCAGGATAAGACCCTGGATCAGATCTATGATCTCTTCGCCATCCGCATTATCGTGAATTCTGTGGGGGACTGTTACGCGGCTCTCGGCGTCATCCATGAGATGTATAAGCCGATTCCGGGAAGATTTAAAGATTACATCGCCATGCCCAAGGCAAACGGCTACCAGTCTCTGCACACGACGGTCATCAGTCACGAGGGAACCCCCTTTGAGATCCAGATCCGGACCTACGAGATGCACCGGGTCGCGGAATACGGTATCGCCGCCCACTGGAAATACAAGGAAGTCTCGAACGGTCACAAGGTTGCCGGGGACCAGGAGGAGGAAAAGCTGACCTGGCTGCGCCAGATTCTGGAGTGGCAGCAGGACTCCTCGGACAACAAGGAATTCATGTTGCTTTTAAAGTCCGACCTGGATCTTTTTTCGGACAGCGTCTACTGCTTCTCCCCGGACGGCGACGTCAAGACCCTGCCGGCCGGGGCCTGTACGATCGACTT
Source organism: Lachnospiraceae bacterium UBA3689 (assembly GCA_002371465.1). GTDB lineage: Bacteria > Bacillota > Clostridia > Lachnospirales > Lachnospiraceae > Chordicoccus. Next base: position 26,670 of record DFIU01000007.1, read on the forward strand.
CGCCTACTGCGTCCATTCAGCGGTCGGAAACCGGATGATCGGCGCCCGGGTCAACGGCAAGCTGGTCCCGGTCGACTATGTCTTAAAAAATGGAGACCGGGTCGAGATCATCACTTCCCAGAACTCCAAGGGACCCAGCCGGGACTGGCTCAAGATCGTCAAGTCCACCCAGGCCCGCAATAAGATCAACCAGTGGTTCCGCAGGGAACTGAAGGCGGACAACATCGAGCGGGGCAAGGAACTGCTGGCGGATTACGCCAAACAAAAGGGCTATATCCACACTGCAGAACTCATCAAGCCTGAATACCAGGCGGGAGTTCTGCGCAAATATGGTTTCCACGACTGGGATTCTGTCCTGGCTGCCATCGGTCACGGCGGCTTAAAAGAAGGCCAGGTCATGAACAAGCTCATCGACCTGTACGAAAAAGAACACAAGCAGAACGTGACCGATGAAGAGGTTCTGCAGGCGGCGGCGGAGAACCGCGACAAGCTGCCCCTTGTCCGTAAGGATGAAAAGGGCGGCATCGTCGTCAAGGGGATCCACGACGTCGCGGTGCATTTTGCAAGGTGCTGCAACCCCATCCCGGGGGACGAGATCGTCGGCTATGTCACCCGAGGAAGGGGGGTCACCATCCATCGGTCGGACTGTGTCAATGTCATGCACATGTCCGACGAGGACCGGTCCCGCCTCATTGATGCGGAGTGGCAGGTCGCGGAGGATGAGACCAGCGGCGGCACCTATGCGGCGGAAATCAGCATCTACGCGGATAACCGTACCGGTCTTCTGGTCGATATCTCCAGACTCTTTACGGAGAAAAAGATCGGCATCGACTCCTTACAGACCAGGACCAGCCGCAACGGAACCGCCACCATGGAGCTGAGCTTCCACGTCCACTCGGTCCAGGAGCTGAATGAAGTGGTCAGACAGATCCGCAAGGTAAAAAGCGTCATTGACATCACCCGCAAGACGGGCTGATGCAGGATAGGAGACTTTCTATGAAGGATGGGATCTGGCTGGATGGCAGGGTCGTAGGACCCATTCAGACCAACTGCTATCTGGTAGGAAATGCAAGGACAAATGAAGCGGTCATCGTCGATCCGGGGGATCATGCAAGGCTGCTTCTTGATATGATAAAAAAGCGGGAGGCTGCGCCTGCCGCTATTTATTTGACCCACGGCCACTATGACCACATCCTGGCGGTCGGCGACCTTTTAAATTGCTATCCGGGCCTTCCGGTTGTGATCAGCAAAAAGGAGCGGCCCATGGTGGAAGACCAGACTCTCAACAGCGGCATAGGCGGCTATGACTGCCGGATCGAGCCGACTCATTGGGCAGAGGACGGAGAGGTCCTGACCTATGCCGGGCTTTCTTTCAAGGTCCTGGCGACGCCGGGCCATACCGGCGGCAGCTGTTGTTATTACCTGGAAGAGGAAAAATTGCTCCTGTCTGGGGATACCCTCTTTTATCAGGGCTATGGCCGCTGTGACCTGCCGACCGGATCGGTGGAGGAGATGAGGACTTCTCTTGAGAGGCTGTTGACGACCCTGCCCGAGGACGTCCGGGTCCTGCCGGGGCATGGGTCCGAGACCACGATCGGTTATGAGAAACGAATAGAGGGATTTGAGGACTGAGGCCCCAAAATCCGTGAGGAACTGCTTTGAATATTGGAATTAAACTGAACAAAGATGATTTTATGTATGACGTCCACTCCCTGGTCAAGAGCTTTTATCCGGACGACGATGTCAGCATCTTCACTGAAGACGATAGGGAGAAATGTGCGCTTCAAAGGGATCTGCTCTTTGAACTGACGATCCCGGACTACCGGGACCGGAAGGCGGCGAAAGATGCCCTTAAAAAGGACCTTTACCACCTGCTGGCCGCCCTGACCGGTCAAAGTCTGCCCTGGGGGACCCTCTCCGGCATCCGGCCGACCAAGATCCCCATGAAGATGCTGGATAAGGCGGAAGCAAGCGGGAGGCCTATGGCAGATCCGGTTTTAAAGGAAGAGATCTCCCACTACATGAAGGAGACCTATGAGACGTCGGATGACAAGATCGATCTCGCCATCCGAGTCGCATCGGAAGAAAAGAAGCTGCTTGCTCCCTTGAAACTGGGGGATTTTTCCTACAGCCTCTATGTCAACATCCCCTTTTGCCCCTCGATCTGTCTCTACTGTACCTTTGCGTCAAGCCCTATCGACCGCTGGGCGGATCGGATTGAGGGCTACCTGGATACGGTCATCCGGGAGATGCTGGCGACCCGGGACCGGTTGGTCCAAAAGGGCTATCCGGCAAAACCGACCACAGTCTATTTCGGGGGCGGCACTCCGACCGCCCTTTCCGCCGATCAGCTGGACTGCCTGATCAGCCGGATGAAGGAGATCTGGGATTTTCAGGACCTGGAGGAATTTACGGTGGAGGCGGGGCGGCCCGATTCGATCACGGCGGATAAGTTACAGGTTTTAAAAAAACATGGCGTGAGCAGGATCTCGGTCAATCCTCAGACCATGAATCAGAAGACCTTAGACCTCATCGGGCGGGACCATACCGTCGGAGATGTCCGGGCTGCCTTTGACCTGGCCCGCAAGATTGGCTTTGACAATATCAATATGGATATGATCCTGGGTCTTCCGGGAGAGGGCAGGGAGGAAGTCCTGACCACCCTGGAGGAGATCCAAACGATGGACCCGGATTCCCTGACCGTCCATTCCCTGGCGATCAAGCGTGCCTCCAGGCTCAAGCAGACCATCCGGGAGGATCGGGAGAAGGACGGGCAGGCGGACTACGGCAATTTTGAGGGGCTGGTCTTTGAAAATTCCGAGGACCTGATGGACCTTGCCGGAGATTGCGCCGACCGGCTGGGAATGGTCCCCTACTACCTCTATCGCCAGAAGAATATGCGGGGCAATCTGGAAAATACCGGTTTTGCCCGTCCGGGCAAGGCCTGCCTTTACAATATCCTCATCATGGAGGAGAAGCAGAGCATCCTCGCCTTTGGCGCCGGAGCTTCGACCAAGAGGGTAACCGGGGGAGGCAGGATCGACCGGATCGTAAATCCCAAGAACGTCGAGGTCTATATGGAAAAATGGCGGGATCTGGTTAAGAAAAAGGCAGCCCTCTTTTAAGGGGACGCTGCCTTGACGCGCGGAAATGCGGACTTTATAATAACTTTTGGTATGCGCTTTAGGGTCTTTAGGACCGGAAGAAAGAATGAGAGCATGGGGCAGATTGTCGACTATAATCTAACCGAAGAACTGGAGCATGGCGTCTATGTCAGCTGCCTGGTCAGGGAACTGACCTTAGAGCTGGGCATCGAGGACCAGGCTGCCTACCAGTTCCGGCTGGCGGGCCTGGTTCACGATATCGGAAAACTCTGTCTGGCAAATTACATAGCCGGAGGCGAGCGGACGGACAATCCGCTTGTGATCGAGGAGATGAAATATGTCCGCATGCATTCCATGTTTTCCTACGAGATCTTAAAGAAGATTGATCCCACGCGGGACCTGCTGCTCGATGCCGTCCATTATCATCATGAAAATTTTGACGGCAGCGGCTATCCGTCCAATCTGGAGGGGGAGGATATTCCCCTGGGAGCCAGGATCATCCGGGTCTGTGATGTCTTCGCGGCTCTGACCACGGACCGGCCCTATCGGAAGAAATTTTCTGCCGAGGAGGCACTGAGCCTCATGATCGATGAGATCAACCATTTTGATATCCGCATCTTCCTTGCCTTTCAGCGGGTGGTCCACAGAGTCGGGACCTCCTTTCAGATCAGGCTGCCGATTACGGATGGGATGCTGCTAAAAGAAAGCGGACAAGACTTATTAAAGGAGTAATTATGGCACTTAAGAAAAAACCGGTAAACGGAATGAAAGATATCCTGCCGGATGAGATGGCGCTTCGGACCTATGTCATCGGTCTCATCCGCGGCACCTATGCGGGCTTTGGCTTTTCTTCGATTGAAACGCCGGTTGTGGAACATATTGAGAATCTGCTCTCCAAGCAGGGCGGAGAGAACGAGACCCTGATCTTTAAGGTCTTAAAGCGGGGCAAGAAACTGGACCTTACCAAGCCCACCACAGAGGATGCGGTAACGGACTCCGGGCTTCGCTACGACCTGACCCTGCCCCTGTCCCGGTACTATTCCAACCACGCAAGCGAGCTGCCCTCTCCCTTTAAGGCTCTCCAGATCGGCAATGTTTTCCGAGCCGACCGGCCGCAGAGGGGCAGGTACCGCCAGTTTACCCAGTGCGATATCGATGTCCTGGGTGATCCCAGCTATCTGGCAGAGATCGACCTGATCCTGGCGACCACGACCGTCCTCTCCAAACTGGACTTCCACAACTTCACGATCCGCATCAATGACCGCCGCCTCTTAAAGGAGATGGCGCTTAAGGCGGGCTTTGCCGAAGAGGAACTGGGAGAGGTCTTCATCATCATTGACAAGCTCGATAAGATCGGCTGGGACGGTGTCCGGGCTGAGCTGGAGGAGAAGTACGACAAGGTCAGGGTCGATGCCTATCTGGCTCTTTTTGAAGAGATCGGCTCCGGAGAGGTGACGGAAAATGCCCGGCAGATGATGGAGGAAGTGGGATCACCCCTCCTTGCCATCATTGATACGGTCAATCAGACCAAGACCGCTGATTTCAGCATGAAATATGACCCGACCCTGGTAAGGGGCATGAGTTATTACACCGGCCCCATTTTTGAAATTTCCATGGACGAGTACGGCGGATCCGTGGGCGGCGGCGGCCGCTACGACGAGATGATCGGAAAATTCACCGGACAGCAGACTCCGGCTGTCGGATTTTCCATCGGCTTTGAGCGGATCATCATGCTGCTCATGGAGCGGGGCTTTCAGGTTCCGGGAACTTCGGGCAAGACGGCATTTTTGGTGGAAAAGAAGATGGACGCCGACGAACTTGCTCCCATTTTCCAAAAGGCGATGAAACTGCGCGCCGGGGGAATTTGCGTCGACATTTCCGTTATGAAGAAAAACAAGAAGTTCCAGAAGCAGCAGCTGACGGACCAGGGCTATACGGATATACAGGAATTTTTTAACCGATAAGAAACAAGTGAGGGGATAGACATGGCAGAATCAATGAAAGGTCTCAAACGCACCTGCCGCTGTGCCGAGGTGACGGAAGAGTTCATTGGTAAGAAAGTAACACTGATGGGATGGGTCGCAAAGTGCAGAAACAAGGGCGGCCTGGTCTTTGTGGACCTGCGGGACCGCACCGGCATCATCCAGATCGTGACGGAATCCGAAGGGGCTGACCCCAGATGGGGGCACTTAAAGACGGAGTCGGCGATCGCGGTCGTCGGAACCGTTCAGAAGCGGGCAGGGGCGGACAATCCCAACCTCAAGACCGGTACGATTGAAGTTCTGCCGGAGGAACTTCGGGTCTTAAGCGAGGCGGAGACAACTCCCTTCCAGGTGCAGGACGGCATCGACACCCGGGAGGATCTAAGACTGAAGTACCGCTATCTGGACCTGCGCCGGGCAGAGCTGCAGCATAAGATCATGTTTCGGTCCCGCCTGGTGGAGCTGATCCGGGAATTCTTAAGAAATGAAGGCTTCCTCGATATCGAGACGCCGACCCTGATCAAGAGTACGCCGGAAGGCGCACGGGACTATCTGGTTCCCAGCCGGGTCCATCCGGGTCAGTTTTATGCCCTGCCGCAAAGTCCCCAGCTTTTAAAGCAGCTGCTCATGTGTTCGGGTTTTGACCGCTACTATCAGATCGCCAGATGTTTCCGGGATGAGGACCTGCGGGCTGACCGGCAGCCGGAATTCACCCAGGTCGATATGGAACTGTCCTTCGTCGACCAGGAGGACGTTCTCGACGTCAACACCAGGCTTTTGACCTTCCTGTTGGAAAAACTGCCGCCTATCTATCGGGAACTGCAGTTCCCCGAGGAGCTGGTCCGGGGGATTGAACACGCGGGCAGGGATCTGAAGGAAAATGGAATCGGCAGAATCACCTGGCAGGATGCCATGGATCTCTATGGCTCCGACAAGCCGGACCTCCGCTTTGACATGAAGATTGTCGATGTAACCGAAAAGGTCAAGGACTGCGGCTTTGCGGTCTTTACCAACGCCATTAAGGACGGCGGTCTGGTTCGGGGGCTCAATGCCAAGGGCCTGGGAGATCTGGGCCGCAAGCAGATCGATAAGCTGACGGAGATCGCCAGGACTTACGGCGCCAGGGGCATGGCTTACATCCAGATCAAGAGTGACGGTACGGTCAAGTCTTCCTTCAGCAAGTTTATGACCGATGAGGAAATGCAGGACCTGATCGCTGCCATGGGCGGAGAAAAGGGGGACCTCCTCGTCTTTATCTCGGATAGGTTCAAGGTTGTCTGCGCGGCACTGGGTGCCCTCCGCCTTCATTTCGGTCAGGAACTGGACCTTATCAGCCCCTACGACTTTAAATTCGTCTGGGTGGTCGATTTCCCGCTTCTTGAATGGTCTGATGAAGAGGGACGCTTTTTGGCCATGCACCATCCCTTCACCATGCCCAATGAGGACGACTGGAAGAACATCGATACCGATCCCGGTTCGGTCCGCGCCCAGGCGTATGATATCGTTTTAAACGGGACGGAAATGGGCGGCGGCTCCATCCGAATCCATATGGACGACGTACAGGAAAAGATGCTGGAAGTGCTGGGCTTTACGCCTGAGCGCGCGCAGAAGCAGTTTGGTTTCCTCTTGACCGCCTTCAAGTACGGAGTTCCGCCTCACGCAGGGCTTGCCTACGGTCTGGACCGGATGGTCATGCTCTTCTCCGCATCGGATACCATCCGGGACGTCATCGCCTTCCCCAAGGTCAAGGACGCGTCGGATCTGATGATGGATGCGCCGGGTGATATTGATGTCAAGCAGCTCGATGAACTGTCAATTGCCATCAAGCAGGAAGAATCATAAGGAGATTTGGTCCGTCTATGGAAAATCCTTTTTTCGACAGACTCAATCAGATAAAAGAAGCCGCTCAAAGGGCGGCTAAGCAGCAGAAGAAGTCCTCTGAGCATAGGAGTCAGGGGGCTTCTTCTGCTCATTTGTCCCGATCCAAGCTGGAGCAAAGACGCAAAGAGGTCTTAAAGCAGCGCCTAGTCGTCCTTGCCATCTGCCTGGCGGTTCTTTTTGCCGCTTACTGCTTTGTCGCCCATTCCTACCGGAACCGGTTTTTGCCCCGGACCTCGATCAATGACATCAAGGTGGGCGGACTTACCGCCGGGGAGACAGAGGACCTGCTGAAAAAATCGGTCGAACAGTATCGGCTGAGGCTCCATTTTCAGGGCAAAAAAGAGGAAGTGCTGAAAAGTTCCGATCTGGGCTATACCTATGTCTCAAGCGGGGAGGCACAGAAGCTGCTGAAGGTCCAGCCCCGGATGGCCTGGCTGGTCCGTCTTTTAGGGAAGAAAGCCAAGGAGACCGTGAGTACCTCCTATGTCTATGACCAGAACGCCTTAAAAACCGCTCTTTTGAACCTGCCGGAATTTGCCCGGGATGAGGCAACTCCTCCTGCCAACGCCCACATGTCGCTGACCAACGATTTTGTCTTTGAGATCGTGCCGGAGGTTAAGGGCAATACCCTTGATCCGGAGGTTTCTTTGAAAGCCGTCGATACTGCCGTGAAAAAGGGACAGACGGACCTGGATTTAAGGAAGGTAAAAGGAGCCTATCTGCGTCCCACCGTGCTGAAAAATGATAAGAATTTAAAGGATACGGTCAAAGAGATCAATGATCTGATCACGACAAAAGTGACCCTTTTGTGCCGGGATGGGACAAAGAGGACCGTATCCCGGTCATCCTTGATCAAGTGGCTGGATCGGGATCAGGAGGGCAACTATTCCGTCGATGAAAAGGATATCGCCGACCACTGCTGGAAGATCGTCGAAGACCTGGCTGACCAGTATGATGATGTGAAGGATCGGATGGATTTTCAGACGACAAAGCTGGGGACCAAGACCCTGCCCTGCGACGCTTACGGCTACCGGGTCGATGTGGACGCGGTGGCAGACGAGCTCTATCAGAAGATCTTAAAGCATGAGAGCGGAGAGGTGCAGGTGAAGAGTTCCCTTGAAGAGGAACCGGATGCGACCTTCGGCGGAACCTATATCGAAGTCGACGTGACCAACCAGCATCTCTGGTTCTATCAAAACGGGTCCGTGTTCTTTGAAACGGACTGCGTCACCGGCCTTGAGAGCGATCCGGAACGGCTGACCCCTTCCGGGATCTTTGCCATCTACGGCAAGGCGGAGGATAAAAATCTGGAGGGCAGAATTACGGCGGACGGTCCGGTCACCTACGTCTCCCATGTCTCTTACTGGATGCCCTTTTTTGAATCCTACGGGATGCACGACGCGCCCTGGAGGGATACCTTCGGCGGAACCATCTATAAGGATCAGGGATCGCACGGCTGCGTCAACCTCCCGGTCCCGGCAGCTAAGACCATCTATGAACATGCAGAGCGGGGAACGCCCGTCATCGTGGTGAGGGAGTCCGATTAAAAGAGTGAGCCGGTTCTTTTGAGGGGATCGGCTCTTTTGCTGGTAAGATATTTATCCTTTGTATCATACGGCCCTGAAACTTATATCGTAAAGCCGTTGAAAACTTTGCGCCGGAAGGGTTTTATGCTCTGCGCTGTAAAGGGCTGAAATTCAGGCTTGCAAAATGGGATTGACATGGTAAAATAATAACAATTTCACAGAGCAATGCTTTAAACCGTTGAAGCGGAGAAAAACAGGAAGCGAACTTTAAGCGAGTCCGGATGGTGGGAGCGGACAGGAGGCGCTCTGCAATATGGACCGCGGAGGGCGCAGTAAATCTGCGACGTGAGGAACACGTAAAAAGACCGGGGATTTGTCTGAATCCCATGAGTGTGCAGAAGTCCCTTCTGCAAATCAAGGTGGCACCGCGAATGCAGTTTCATTCGTCCTTGACAGCGTAATCACTGTCGGGGATTTTTTTATATCTGAAAATCCCCACACCATGGAGGCAGCAAGATGATAAAAGAAGCGATTGAAAAAATTGTAAGCAAGCAGGACCTGACCTATTATGAGGCGTACACCGTCATGAAGGAGATCATGACCGGGGAGACCAGCCAGACCCAGAATGCGGCATTTTTGGCTGCTCTGTCGACCAAGAGCACCAAGGCGGAGACCATTGATGAAATCTCGGGCTGCGCAGTCGCCATGCGGGAGCAGGCTCTGCCGGTCCCGCATCCGGGTTTGAAGACCCTGGAGATCGTCGGTACCGGTGGGGACGGGGCGCACAGCTTCAACATTTCCACGACCTCCGCCATGGTCATCGCATCTGCGGGCATCAAGGTTTCCAAGCATGGAAACCGGGCGGCGTCCTCCCTTTCCGGAACGGCGGACTGCCTGGAAGCTCTGGGTGTCAATATTTCCCAGGACCCGCAGAAGGCAGCAGAGCTTTTGGACCAGGTGGGTATCTGCTTCCTCTTTGCCCAGAAATATCACTCGGCGATGAAATACGTCGGAGCTATTCGGCGGGAACTGGGTTTTCGGACCGTCTTTAATATCCTGGGTCCCCTGACCAACCCCGCCAAGCCCGACTACTACCTGCTGGGCGTCTACGACGAATATCTGGTGGAGCCGATCGCCAAAGTTCTCGATAAGATGGGGGTCAAGCGGGCTTTCGTCGCCTACGGCAGGGAGAAGCTGGACGAGATCTCCAGCTGCGGGGAAACTGCCCTTTGTGAGTTAAAGGACGGCTACTATCGGACTGCCGTCATCACGCCGGAAGATTTTGGCTTTGAGCGCGGGTCCAAGGAGGAGCTGGTCGGCGGGACGCCGGAGGAAAATGCCCGGATCACGCGGGGAGTCCTGGCGGGTGAAATCTCCGGAACCAAGCGCAATACGGTCCTTATGAACGCAGGTGCAGGCATCTATATCGGAGGCAAGGCAGACAGCCTGGCGGATGGCATCAAGGCGGCGGCTGACCTCATTGACAGCGGAGCAGCCCTCAAGGTTCTGGAACAGTTTGCGGAGGCATCCAACCGGTGAGCGATTGGAAAAATCTTCAACCGGCACTTGCCCGGAAGGAGTTGATTCAGTTCTTAATGGTTCTTTTCCGCAGGGATTTGTTTCAGCTTCCTTTTGGAACTATTGGTATTTGCCGCTAAGGCCTTGAACTTAGGCTTTAGCGATGATCGGAAGGGGTAAGCAGGGCTATGAATATTTTGGAGGAAATCGCGGCAAGGACCAGGGAGCGGGTGGCTGAAGCAAAGCGGCTCTGCCCCGATCCCCGGGAGGCTCTTTCCGGCAGAGAGATTTTAAGGCGGCGGGACCAGGTGGGCGGCGTCAACACCTTCGGCGCCTTTCCCTTTGAAGCAGCCCTTAAAAAGAAGGGACTGTCCTTTATCTGTGAGGTGAAAAAAGCCAGCCCCTCCAAGGGGCTGATCGCTCAGGATTTTCCTTACGTCGATATCGCGCGGGACTATGAAAATGCCGGTGCGGACGCCATTTCCTGTCTGACGGAACCCTTCTGGTTCCAAGGAAAAAACCAATACCTGACGGAGATTCGCCGGGCGGTTGATATCCCCCTGCTTCGCAAGGATTTTACGGTCGATGAGTATATGATCCGGGAGGCACAGGCGATCGGGGCACAGGCGATCCTCCTCATCTGCGCCATCCTCGATCCGGTTGAGCTGAAGGATTATCGACAGATGGCGGACGACCTGGGGCTGTCCGCCGTCGTCGAAGCTCACGGCGAAGAGGAAATCGCTATGGCGGTCCGGGCGGGTGCCCGCATCATAGGAGTCAACAACCGGAATCTGAAGGATTTTACCGTGGATATCGAAAATGCCGGACGGCTGCGGGACCTGGTTCCGGAAGGCACCCTCTTTATCTCGGAGAGCGGCGTAAAGAGCCGGGCTGACATCGTGGCAGCTGAGGAAATGCAGGCGGACGCGGTCCTGGTCGGGGAGACCATGATGCGGTCAAAGGACAAGGCGAAAACGCTGATGGACCTGTCGGGGCGACCTCCCAAGGTCAAGATCTGCGGGCTTATGACCAGGGAGGATGTTGAGATTGTCAATCGCCTTGGTGCTGACTATGCCGGTTTTGTCTTTGCCAATACCAGGCATAAGATTTTACACCAAAGGGCGGCGGAGCTGAAAAGGCTATTGAATCCGGATATTCCGGCGGTGGGCGTTTTCGTTGATGCGCCCAAGGAGGAGGTCATCGGGCTTTTAAACGAGGGGACCATCGACCTGGCGCAGCTTCACGGAAATGAGACCAATGAGGAGATCAAGCAGATTCGGCGGGCGACCGGCAAAAAGGTCATCAAGGCGGTGCTGGTTCGGTCCGGGGAGGACCTGAAATTGACCTATCCCGCCGCCGACTACCTGCTCTACGATGCCGGAAAGGGAGACGGAAAGCGTTTTGACTGGAACTTATTGAAGCGGACATCCGGTCAGCCCTTCTTTCTGGCGGGGGGCTTAAATGCGGACAATGTCCGGGAGGGAATAAAGACCTTTCATCCCTACGCCGTGGACGTCTCTTCTTCGGTGGAAGATGAGGACTGCTCCAAGAACGAAGAAGCCTGTCAGAGTTTTATCGAGGCGGTCAGGAAGCCGGGGGCAAAGTAGAGTTAAGAAAAAAGGCAGCAATAAGGCAACATAAGATAAGCATTAAAAGACAGAATAAAACATAAAAGATAGAGTATAAAAGAAAAGTGTAAAAAGAAGTTAAGTAGTAATAGAAAGGAAACGATATGGGAACAAAAGGCAGATTCGGGGAGTTCGGCGGTCAGTATATCACAGAGACGCTGATGAATGCGCTCGATGAGTTGGAGCAGGCATACAATAGCGCAAAGGAGGATCCTGACTTTCAGGCGGAATTTCACCGCTATTTAAAGGAGTACGCCAACCGCCCCTCCCTCCTCTACTATGCGGAAAAGATGAGCCGGGACCTGGGCGGCGCCAAGATCTATTTAAAACGCGAAGACTTAAACCACACGGGCGCCCACAAGATCAACAACTGCTTAGGGCAGGCTCTTTTAGCGAAGCGGATGGGCAAAACCAGGCTCATCGCCGAGACGGGAGCCGGGCAGCACGGGGTCGCGACGGCGACGGTCGCCGCTCTTTTGGACCTTGAGTGCGACGTCTATATGGGGAGGCTCGATATGGAACGCCAGGCTTTAAATGTCTACCGTATGGAACTGTTGGGAGCCCGGGTCCACGGAGTCAGTTCCGGAACCGGCACTTTGAAGGACGCGGTCAATGAGGCGATGCGGGTCTGGTCGGAGGAGTGCGCGACTACCCACTACTGCATCGGATCGACCATGGGACCCTATCCCTTCCCAACCATGGTTCGGGACTTCCAGTCGGTCATTTCCAAAGAGGCGAGGGAGCAGATCCTTTCAAAGGAGAGCAGACTGCCGGATGCGGTCCTTGCCTGTGTCGGCGGCGGGTCCAACGCCATGGGCATGTTCTACAACTTTATCGACGATCCGGATGTGAGGCTGATCGGCTGCGAGGCAGCGGGCGAGGGTGCCGATACCCCCAGAACGGCGGCGACCATGAATACCGGGTCCGTCGGCATCTTCCACGGCATGAAGTCCATTTTCTGCCAGAATGAGGAGGGTCAGATTGCGCCGGTCTATTCCATCTCCGCCGGCCTCGACTATCCGGGCATCGGTCCCGAACACGCCTACCTGGGCACATCGGGTCGGGCTGCCTATGTACCGGTAACGGATGAAGAGGCGGTCCGCGCCTTTGAATACCTGGCTAAGGAAGAGGGCATCATCTGCGCGATTGAAAGCGCTCATGCCCTGGCGCACGCCATGAAGCTGGCTCCCAGGATGGGCAGGGATCAGATTATGATCGTCTGCTTGAGCGGACGGGGCGATAAGGACGTCGCGGCGATTGCCCGCTACCGGGGCCACGACCTGCACGAGTGAGGGAGGATGGAAAGCATGAGCAAAACATTGGACGCATTTAAAAATGGCAAGGCATTTATCCCTTTCTTGACGGCGGGCGATCCCGACGCAGACGCGACCGTGTCCTATATTTTGGCTATGGCGGACGCCGGGGCGGACCTTGTGGAAGTGGGCATCCCCTTTTCCGATCCGACCGCGGAGGGCCCCGTCATCCAGGAGGCTGACGCCAAGGCGCTTGCGGGCGGCATGACGGTAAGCGGCTCCTTTGAGATCGTCGAACGGGTCCGGAAGGTAAAACCTGACCTGCCCATCGCCTTTATGACCTACATCAACCCGGTCTTTAAATATAAGGGGGCTGCCTATGAAGAGGCGTTAAAGGAAGGCCAGGTTCCGGACGAAGAGCCGGAGCCCTATGTTCCGTTTTTTAAGCGGTGCGAAGAGGATGGGGTGGATGCTTTGATTCTGGCGGACGTCCCCTTTGAAGAGCAGGAGGAGGTCCGGCAGGTGGCGGACCGGTACGGTGTGGACCTCATTTCTATGGTCTCACCGACCTCCAGGGACCGCATCCGCAAGATCGCTGAGGATCCCAGGGGCTTTATCTATGTGGTCTCTTCCATGGGGGTCACCGGCGTTCGGTCTGACCTGAAGTCCGATGCGGTCAGGGACATGGTATCTATCATTCGGGAGACTAATCCTGCTGCCAGGTGCGCGGTCGGCTTTGGAATCAGCACGCCGGACCAGGCAAAACAGATGGCTGCCTTGTCCGACGGAGCCATCGTCGGGTCGGCTGTCCTTCGGAAAATTCACGCCGGCAGCGGGCCGGATGAGGTCGCGGCCTACGTCCGCAGCATGAAAGAGGCGGTTACAGGATCTTGAGAACATTTGTTCGCTGTGCTATAATGCCTTCGGCGCCGGCCCGGAAACGGACCGGTACACGGAGGTGTTTTTATGTCTAAAAAAGAAGTCTATGATGAGTCCAGCATCCACGTACTCGAGGGCCTGGAAGCTGTCCGCAAGCGGCCGGGTATGTATATCGGCAGCACATCGCGGAAGGGCCTCAACCATCTGATCTATGAGATCGTCGACAACTCTGTCGACGAACACCTGGCGGGTTACTGCGACCATATCGAGGTGACGCTGGAGAAGAACGGGTCCTGTACGGTCAGCGACAACGGACGGGGCGTTCCGGTCGGTATGCATGAAAAGGGCATGCCGGCGGAGCGGCTGGTCTATACGACCCTGCACGCCGGCGGCAAGTTCGACCGGGACGCCTACAAGACGTCGGGCGGTCTGCACGGGGTCGGGTCTTCGGTCGTCAACGCCCTGTCCACCGATATGGACGTCCTGATCCGGCGGGAGGGAGCCATTCATCATGACCACTTTAAACAGGGCAAGCCGACCATGAAACTGGTTGGCGGTCTTCTGCCCATAGAAGGCAGGACCAGGGAGACTGGGACGACGGTCAATTTTACGCCCGATCCGGAGATCTTCGACGTCGTTAAGTTCTCCGCCCCCGAAGTGAAGTCCCGCCTCCATGAGACTGCCTACCTGAATCCGGAACTGACCATTGTTTTCAGGGATTTAAGAGGGGCAGAGGCAGAGACCATCACTTATGCGGAGCCGGAGGGCATCCTTGGTTTTGTCAAGGCGATCAATAAGAAGGAAGAGGCGGTCTGCGACCCCATTGAGATCGAGGGGCAGGACGAGGGCATCTCCGTCCGCATCGTCTTCCAGTACGTCAATGATTTCCATGAAAATATTCTGGGCTACTGCAACAACATCTTCAACGCCGACGGCGGAACCCACCTGACCGGTTTTAAGACCGCTTTTACCCAGGTCATGAACGGCTACGCCCGGGAGCTGGGCATCCTAAAGGACAAGGACGCCAACTTCACCGGTCCCGATATCCGCAACGGCATGACTGCCGTTGTTTCCATCAAGCACCCGGATCCCCGCTTTGAGGGTCAGACCAAGACCAAGCTGGACAATCCGGACGCTGCCCGGGTGGTCGGCAAGATCGTTTCGGAAGAGATTCCCCACTTCTTCGACCGTAACCTGGAAGTGTTGAAGGCTGTTCTTGCCTGCGCGGAAAAATCCGCCAAGATCCGTAAATCCGCCGAGAAGGTCAAGAGCAACCTGTTGACCAAACAGAAATATTCCTTTGATTCCAACGGTAAACTCGCCAACTGCATCAGCCGGGATTCCCAAAAATGTGAAATCTTTATCGTCGAGGGAGATTCCGCCGGTGGGTCAGCCAAGACCGCCAGGGACCGCAACTATCAGGCGATCCTGCCCATCCGGGGCAAGATCTTAAATGTCGAAAAAGCGAGTATCGACAAGGTCCTCGCCAATGCCGAGATCAAGACCATGATCAACGCCTTCGGCTGCGGTTTTTCGGAGGGTTATGGAAATGACTTTGATATCACCAAACTGCGCTACGACAAGATCATCATCATGGCGGACGCCGACGTCGACGGCGCCCATATCGGGACCCTCCTTCTGACCCTCTTCTACCGCTATATGCCGGAACTCATCAACGAGGGGCACGTCTATGTCGCCATGCCCCCCCTCTACAAGGTGGTCCCCTCCAAAGGAGAGGGAGAGTATCTCTACGACGACAAGGCGCTGGATCGTTACCGCAAAGCCCACAAGAACCGCAATTTCACCCTGCAGCGGTACAAAGGTCTGGGTGAGATGGATCCCCAGCAGCTCTGGGAGACCACGCTCGATCCCAAGACCAGGAGACTCAGGAGAATCGAGATCGGCGACGCCGGTCTGTCCTCCGATGTGACGGAAGTTCTGATGGGGACAGATGTTCCGCCCCGCCGGGATTTTATCTATGAACACGCCCAGGATGCGGAACTTGATGTGTAAGGAGTGAATCATGCCAAAGACAGAAACGGATGATCGGATTATCCGCACGGATTATTCCGAGATCATGCAGAAAAATTATATCGACTACGCCATGTCCGTCATCGTATCCCGCGCCCTGCCGGATGTCCGCGACGGCTTAAAGCCGGTCCAGCGCCGCGTCCTTTTTGATATGTGGGAACTGGGGACGAGATATGACCGCCCCTACCGGAAGAGCGCCCGTATCGTGGGCGATACCATGGGTAAGTACCATCCCCACGGGGATTCTTCCATCTACGACGCCCTGGTCGTCATGGCGCAGGATTTCAAAAAGGGCAGAACGTTGGTGGACGGTCACGGCAACTTCGGCTCCATCGAAGGCGACGGAGCCGCCGCCATGCGTTACACCGAGGCGAGGCTGGAAAAATTCACCCAGGACGTCTTCTTATCCGATCTGGACCAGAATATCGTCGACTTTATTCCCAACTTTGATGAGACCGAAAAGGAGCCGGAGATCCTGCCGGCGCGGATCCCCAATATCCTGGTCAACGGCTCGGAGGGGATCGCCGTCGGTATGGCGACCTCAATTCCGACCCACAACCTCTCGGAGGTCCTTGACGCGGTCATCGCCTATATCCGGGACGACAGCATTTCCTCGGAAGGGCTGACCCGGTACATCAAGGGACCGGATTTTCCGACCGGCGGCATCATCGTCAACAAGGATGAGCTGCGGAATATCTACGAGACCGGCCAGGGCAAGCTCAAGATCCGGGGCAGGACCCAGATCGAAAAAGGCAAGAACGGCAGAACCAACATCGTCATCACCGAGATTCCCTACACTATGATCGGAGCCGGTATCGGCAAGTTCCTGAACGACGTCGCCCAGCTGGCGGAGAACCGGACCTGTCCGGAGATCGTCGACATCTCCAACCAGTCCTCCAAAGAAGGAACCCGGATCGTCATTGAGTGCAGGAAGGGAGCCGATGCGGAAAATATCCGCAACATCCTCTTTAAAAAGACCAGGCTGGAAGATACCTTCGGTGTCAACATGCTGGTCGTATCAAACGGTCGGCCCGAGACTATGTCCCTTCAGCAGATCATCGAAGCCCATGTGGACTTCCAGTTCGAGATCGCGGACCGCAAGTATGAGAACCTGCTGACCAAGGAACTGGAACAAAAGGAGGTCCAGGAGGGTCTTATCCGCGCCGTTGACGTCATCGACCTCATCATTGAGATCCTAAGGGGGTCCAAAAACCGCAAGATGGCGCTGGAATGCCTGGTGATGGGCAAGACGGACGGCATTCACTTTAAGTCGGAGGAGAGCCGGGAGGCGGCCCAGAACCTTGTGTTCACGGAGCGCCAGGCCAACGCCATCCTCGATATGCGGCTGGTCAAGCTGATCGGACTGGAGATCGACGCCCTCATGAAGGATCACGCGGAGACCATGAAGCGGATCGCCCGCTACCAGAAGCTGCTCGACGACCACGACGCGATGGCGTCCCAGCTGATTTCCGAGCTGGAAGATATGAAGAAGGAGTACGGCACCGCCCGCAGGACAACGATTGAAAATGCCGATGAGATCGTCATCGAAGAGAAGAAGATCGAGGAGGAAGAGGTCGCCTTCTGTCTGGACCGCTTCGGCTACGCCAAGGTCCTGGATCTTAGCGCCTACGAAAAGAACAAAGAGGCGGCGGATGCTGACAGCAAGTATGTGATCCGGGTCATGAATACGGATAAGATCGCGATCTTTACCGACACCGGCAAGCTCCATACCGTAAAGGTCCTGGATGTGCCCCGCAAGCGCCTAAGAGACAAGGGAACGCCCATCGACAACCTGAGCAACTTCTCCAATGCGGAGGAGGAGATCCTTTGGGTGGGCGCCATGGCGGATGTGATCCGGCACCGTTTCTTCTTCGCGACCGCAAACGGCAATGTCAAACTGACCCAGGGGAAGGAATTTGTCTCCTCGGTCCGGTCCATCCAGTCGACCAGGATGCAGGAGGACGATCGGATCGTGACAGTTCAGCCGGCGGATGAGATGGATTTTGCGGTCCTAAGGACCCGGGAAGGCTACTTCATCCGCTTCTCCCTGGAGGATGTCTCCGAACTGAGAAAGACCGCCGTCGGCGTGCGGGGTATCCACTTAAGCGAGGGGGACAAAGTGGACGGAGCCTGGCTTTTGACCAACGGCAGGGAATTTTCGATCGGCAAAGAGGGCGGCAGAATGTCCCTCAACCGGCTGAAATTATCAAAGCGGGGCGGCAAGGGCGTCAAAAGCCGTCACTGACCACTAAAAATAGCTCTTAAGCCGCCTAAAAGCCCATATTTTGTGAATTTGGCTTGCATTTTCCATAGACGGGTGCTATATTCAACAAGGTGCATGATTGTTTGAGACTTAGGAGCGGACGCAAGTCCGCTCCTAACTTGATGTTAGAGGAAATCATTTGAGCAGAAAAGATCAGTATGAGAAACGCACCTGGGACCATATGGTCCCCATCTGCGGCCGGCTGGGACTTCAGCTGGTGGACACGGAATTTACCAAAGAAGGCGGAGATTTTGCGCTGACGGTCTACATCGATAAAGAGGGGGGCGTCACGGTCGACGACTGCCAGGCAGTCAGCGATCTCTTAAATCCCATCCTCGATGAGGAGGACTACATTTCAGAGACCTATACGCTCTATGTCAGCTCTCCGGGACTGGGCAGAAAACTCAAGCGGCCGCACGACTTTGAGTGGGCATGCGGCAGGGAAGTGGAAGTGAAGACCTACCGCGCCTACGACGGGGAGAAGGAGTTCCGCGGCGTTTTGAAGAGCTGGGACGACAAGCAGGTTACAATCGATGCGAACGGTCAGGATCGGACCTTTGAGAAAAAGGAGATCTCCCTGATCCGGACGGCATTTGATTTTTAAATGGAGGAAAGCATAACATGAGTGAATTCGCTGAAGCATTAGAGGCAGTTATCAAGGAGAAGGGGATCAGCAAAGATGCGATGATCGAATCCATCGAGCAGAGTCTTCTGGCAGCCTGCAAGCAGCGCTACGGAAACAACGAGAATATCGATGTCAGAATCGATCCGGAAACGCTGGAGCTTCGGGTTATGGCGGAAAAGGAAGTCGTCGAGGACCAGGACCACATCCTGGATCCTATCATGCAGGTGACTGTCGAGGAAGCGAGAAATACGGATCCGCATGCTATGGCGGGCGATATCATCACGATCGATATTGATCCCAAGTCCTTCACCAGAATCGCGGCTCAAAACGGTTCCAACATCATCAAACAGAAGATTCGTGAAGAAGAACGCAACAACGTCTACAACGCCTATAACGATAAGATCCACCAGGTCGTCTCCGGCGTCGTCCAGAGACAGCAGGGCAAGAATTACTACATCAATCTGGGCAAGGCGGACGCCATCCTGACGGAAAATGAGCAGGTAAAGACCGAGCATTTCAACACCAACGACCGGATCAAGGTCTACGTCGTGGATGTCAAGAACCTGCCCAAGGGCCCCAGGATTACGGTATCGAGAACCCATCCGGAACTGGTCCGCAAGCTCTTTGAAGAGGAAGTTTCGGAAGTCAGTGAGGGCATCGTGGAGATCAAGGGCATTTCACGCGAGCCGGGCTCCAGGACTAAGATGGCGGTCTGGTCCAACGACCCCAACGTCGATCCGGTCGGCGCCTGCGTCGGCGTCAACGGCAGCCGTGTCAATACGGTCGTTGATGAGCTGGGCGGAGAGAAGATCGATATCATCGCCTGGGATGAAAATCCTGCTATCTTAATTGAAAATGCCCTAAGCCCCGCCAAGGTCATCACGGTCGGCGCCGATCCGGACGAACGGTCCGCCAAGGTTATCGTGCCGGATTACCAGCTCTCCCTTGCCATCGGCAAGGAGGGACAGAATGCCCGTCTGGCGGCGAGACTGACCGGCTACAAGATCGACATCAAGTCCGAAACACAGGCGCGCGAGTCCGGCGACTTTGACGGACTCTTCCTCGACGACTACGACGAGGACGGGACCTATTATGAAGAAGAAAGCGATGCGGAGATTGATGATACAGCAGAAGAACTCGTCTACGACGAAGCAGATGAAGTGGAACCCCTCACGGACCTGTCTGGGCTGCCGGAAGACCAGGAATAAGGAAGACCTGATCCGGGTCGTCCGCACGTCGGACGGCGGGATTTTGATTGACCGCGATCAGAAGATGGGCGGGCGCGGCGCCTATCTGTGCCGGGATGAGGACTGCCTTAAAAGGGTCAGGAAATCCGGCGCTTTGGGCAGATCTCTTAAAATCGGAATCCCGGCGGAGTTATTTTCCGATCTATTGGAGGAGGTTGCGCGTGACAGTTGAAGAAAAAGTTCTGGGCTATCTCGGACTTGCGGCAAGGGCGCGAAAACTGGAAAGTGGAGAGTTTTCCACAGAGACAGCAGTGAAAAAGGGTAAAGCGCGCGTGGTATTTGTAGCAGGCGACGCTTCGGATAATACAAAGAAACAGTTTCAGAATATGTGCGATTACTATCAGGTCCCCTGCTATATCATTTCTGACAAGGCGACCATCGGACATGCGATCGGGAAAGAGTTCCGCGCATCCTGCGCCGTGACCGACGAGGGACTGGCAAAAGCAGCGGCACGGGCAGTGAGCAAGGATAGGTAAAGGGAGATAATTTATGGCAAGAATCAAGGTTCATGAACTGGCAAAGGAAATCGGCATTTCCAACAAAGAGGTGCTGGATTACCTGAATGGAAAGGGTCTGACTGTCAGAACTGCTGTAAGTGTTGTTCCGGAACATGAAGTGGACAATATCCGGAAGAGATACGGCAAGGCAGTTCCCGCTTCGGATGCGGCGAAAGAGACAGACGCTCAAAAATCTGACGGAACGAACAAGACCCAGGGCAAATCTGAAGGGGAAGGAAAGAAAAAGAGCGGCATCGTCCGCGTCATCCATACCCAGAACGCGGAAAAGAAGATTCCGGTCAGAAGAGTCAAGGCAAAACCCGCGGAAGAGCCAAAGCAAGAGGCTAAGGAGCCGGTAAAGGCGGCTCAGGAAGAAGCGGCGGCGCCCGCTCCCAAAAAGACTGAGGCAGCAAAAGAAAAATTAGCTGCAGCTCCTAAAAAAGAGGCCGCAGCTCCCAAGAAGGAGCCGGCTGAAAAGAAGGTCAGGGAGACCGCTCAGGCGGAAGGGGCCGATAAAGCTGTAAATAAAGCTCAGGCTCCGGCTAAAAAGACAGAGCCGGCAAAGGAAGAACCGACTGCGGCAGCTAAGGAAGAAAAGCCGGCTCCCGAGAAGAAAGAGACGGAACAAAGACCGGAACTGACCGGACATTCAGGCGTTAAGATTCTTGGCCATATCGATTTAAATGCAGTGAGAAAGCCAGCCTCTCCCCGCAGCAGCAGTGGAGAGAAGAGAAACAGCCAGGGACATCGGATCTACACCAACCATACCGGCGACCGCAACCAGGGCCGCGGCGGCTATCAGGGCCGGGGCGGTGACCGGACCGGTGGACAGGGCCGGTCAGGAGGTTTCCAGGGCCGCGGGGGTCAGGGGGCAAGACCTATCTTAAACCGCAACAACCGCGCCGGTCAGGGCGGCAGAGGCTTCGGTCAGGGCAGACCGCAGACCGGACCCATGCCGGGCGGCAGGGGCAGAGGACCGGCAGCTCCCCATGCGGGCGGAACGGACGGTGCTTTAGCCCACAAGACCTCCCGTGATTTTGCCAAGGGCTCCAAGGAGAAGGATAAAAACAGGGAGGAGCGCCGGGAGAACGGCCGCCACGGTTTTGCCAACAGACCCAATCAGCAGCGGCGTACCTTTAACCGGGTTCCCAAGGCTCTGCAGAAGAAGCACAACAATGCTCCCCAGGAGAGAAAGCCGGAAGAGGTCGTAACCGAGATCCGGGTACCGGAGAGAATCACTATCCGGGATCTGGCGGAGCGGATGAAGATCCAGGCTTCCGAGCTTGTCAAGGAACTCTTCATGAAGGGGGAAATGGTGACAGTCAACCATGAGATCCCCTACGAAAAGGCGGAAGAGATCGCTTTGGATCACGACATCCTCTGTGAGAAAGAGGAGAAGGAAGACGTCATCGGAGAGCTTCTTCAGGAGGAAGAAGAGGATGAAGCTGCTATGGTTTCCCGTCCGCCGGTCGTCTGCGTCATGGGTCACGTTGACCACGGCAAGACCTCCCTTCTCGACGCCATCCGTCATACCCATGTGACCGAGCGCGAAGCCGGCGGTATCACTCAGGCAATCGGCGCTTACATGGTATCCGTCAAGGGACAGAAGATCACCTTCCTCGATACGCCGGGTCACGAGGCATTCACGGCTATGCGAATGAGAGGTGCCAACGCGACCGATATCGCGGTTCTGGTTGTCGCGGCGGACGACGGCGTTATGCCGCAGACTGTCGAAGCGATCAACCACGCCAAGGCTGCCAATACCGAGATCATCGTGGCAGTCAACAAGATCGATAAGCCGGGCGCCAACATGGACCGCGTCAAGCAGGAGCTGTCCGAGTACGGTCTTATTGCGGAAGACTGGGGCGGAGACACCGTCTTCTGTCCGGTTTCCGCCAAGACCCACGAAGGTCTTGACAACCTCCTGGAGATGATCCTGCTCTCCTCGGAAGTGAAGGAATTAAAGGCAAATCCGGACCGGAACGCAAGAGGTATCGTCCTCGAGGCAAAGCTGGACAAGGGCCGCGGCCCGGTTGCGTCCATTCTCATCCAGAAGGGTACCCTGCACCAGGGCGACTTTATCGCCTGCGGCGCTGCCTTTGGCAAGGTCCGTGCCATGACCGACGAAAACGGCAAGCGCCTCCACAAGGCTACACCGTCCATGCCCTGCGAGATCATCGGCCTTTCGGATGTTCCGGAAGCAGGTGAGGTTCTTATGGCCTTTGACAGTGACAAGGAGGCAAAGGAATTTGCATCGGTCTTTGTTACGGAAGAGAAGAAGAACCTGCTCGAAGGAACCAGGACCCAGATGTCGCTTGATGATCTGTTCAGCCAGATCAAGGAAGGCAGCTTGAAGGAACTTCCGATCGTGGTCAAGGCGGACGTCCAGGGGTCTGCGGAAGCGGTTTCTCAGTCCCTGCAGAAGCTGTCCAATGAGGAAGTTGTCGTCAAGGTCATCCACGCCGGCGTCGGTGCCATCACCGAATCGGACGTCGCTTTAGCGGCTGCATCCAACGCCATCATCATCGGTTTTGCGGTCCGGCCGGACGCGACCGCAAAGTCCATGGCTGACCAGCAGAAGGTGGATATCCACCTCTACAACGTCATTTACGAAGCGATCGAAGATGTCGAGCGCGCCATCAAGGGTATGCGGGCAGCTGTCTATGAAGAGCAGGTCCAGGGTCACGTCGAGGTCCGCCAGATCTTCAAGGCGTCCAAGATCGGTAAGATCGCCGGATCCAACGTCATCGACGGTCTCATCCAGAAGAATTCCAAGGTCCGCGTCAAGCGGGGCGAGGAAGTTCTCTTTGACGGTGACCTGGCTTCGCTTAGAATCGGCAAGGATGATGTGAAGGAAGTTAAGAAGGGCTTTGACTGCGGTCTTGTCTTTGCCGAATTTGAAGACTTTGAAATCGGCGATATTGTCGAGGCATATACCATGGTCGAAGTAGAAAGAGATAGTTATGAGAAAAAACAGTCCGAAAAATCTGCGAATTAACCAGGAAGTCATGCGGGAGCTGTCGGGGATTATCCGGGAACTAAAGGATCCCCGGATCGGTCCCATGACCTCCGTCATGGATGCCTACGTCGCCCCGGATCTGAAGACCTGCAAGGTCTTTATCAGCGTCCTGGGGGATGAGAAGGCGCAAAAAGATACGATGGACGGTCTTAATTCCGCTAAGGGCTTTATCCGCCACGAACTGGCTGCGAGGCTGAATTTAAGAAATACGCCCGAGCTGACCTTTGAACTCGACCGTTCAATTGAGCGGGGCGTGGAAATGTCAAAACTGATCGACGAAGTGCGTACAAAGGACGAGGAATCGCATGGAGAACATTGAAGAATTACTGCAGGGGAAGATCCGCAGGATCGGGATCGCCGGTCATGTCAACCCTGACGGGGACTGCATCGGATCGACGACGGCTCTCTTTTTGTACCTCAGAAAAAATCATCCCAAGATCAAGGTGGACCTCTACCTGGAACTGCCCAAGCAGGCCCTGCGGACCCTGAAGGGGTTTGGAGAATCCAGGCAGACGGCAAATGAGGACCACATCTACGACCTCTTCTTCACCTGCGATGTCAGCAGCCGGGACCGGATCGGGGTCGCCGGCGACCTGTTTGAACAGGCGAACCGCACCGTCTGCATCGACCACCATGTGAGTAATCCGGGCTTTGCCGATGTCAACCACATTGTGCCCGACGCCAGCTCCTGCGCGGAAGTGCTGACGGACCTGATGGCTCTTGACAAGATCGATCAGGACATCGCGGAGTCTCTCTATACGGGGATCATCCATGATTCGGGAGTTTTCCAGTACAGCAACACCAGTCCCCACACCATGCGGTGCGCGGCGAACCTGATGGAGAAGGGTTTTGATCACAACAAGCTGATCGACGACTCCTTTAACAAGAGGACCTTCCGCCAGAACCGGATCCTGGGCTATGCCCTTGAAAAGGCGGAGCAGGCATTTGACGGTCAGGTCGTGGTCAGCTCCATCTCTCTTGAGGAAATGGAAGAGTATGAGGTGACCCAGCAGGACCTCGATATGGTCGTCTCCCAGCTAAGGCTGACCGAAGGGGCGGAAGTGGCCGTCTTTGTCTATGAGAAGGAGACGGGCCAATTCAAGGTGTCCCTTAGGAGCAATTCCTACTTTGATGTCTCAGAGGCGGCTGCTGTCTTTGGCGGCGGCGGTCATGTCCACGCGGCGGGCTGTTCCGGCGAGGGATCGGCAGATCAGGTTATCGCCAGGATCCTTTCGGAAATAGAAAAGAGGCTCCATGGTTAACGGAGTGATCAATGTCAGAAAAGAAAAGGGGATCACCTCCTTCGGCGTCGTTTCCAGACTTCGGAAGATCTTTAACCAGAAGAAAATCGGACACACAGGCACGCTTGATCCGGATGCGGAGGGCGTGCTTCCTGTTTGTCTGGGGAGGGCGACCCACCTGGTCGAAGATTTGAGCCGGGGCACCAAGAGCTACCGGGCTGTCCTGCTTCTGGGCAGGGAGACCGATACCCAGGACGCAGGCGGCACGGTTGTCAAAGACCTGCCGGTGACGATCCCTGAGGAAGAGGTAAGAGCTGTCGTCTCTTCCTTTATTGGGAAACAGCAGCAGCTGCCGCCCATGTACAGCGCCATTAAGATCGGGGGCAAAAAGCTGGTGGACCTGGCGCGCAAGGGCGTCGAGATCGAACGGCCGACGAGGGAAGTCGAATTTTTTGATATCCGTATCCTTGACCTTGACCTGCCGGAGGTGACCATCGATGTCACCTGCAGCCACGGGACCTATATCCGCACCCTCTGCCACGATATCGGAAGGAAGCTTAGCTGCGGGGGCTGTATGAAGTCCCTGCTTCGGACCAGGGTGGAGGACTTCTCCCTGGATGACGCCCTGACCCTGGAGGAGATTGCGGCTCAAAAGGAACGGGAAGATGAAGCGAATGAGGTCGGCCAGCCCTACAGTTTTATGATCCCCATCGACCATTTCTATCGGGACCTGCCGTATCTGATCCTGCCGGAGGACCTGACCGGGTCAGCGGTCAACGGCAATGGGCTTATGGCTAAACGGATTCCCGGAAGTGAGAACTTAAGGGAGGGAGACCGGGTCCGCCTCTACACGGCGGATGGGGACTTCCTCGGCGTCTACCGGCGGCAGGGACCGCTCTTACGCCTCTTGAAATATTTTTATGATCCGGGACAGAATCGGCTGGAGCGCTGAAGTAAGGATAGAAAACCATGGAAATTATCAAAGAACTGAAAGGGTTTGAACTGGACGGCAGGGGAGTCGTGACGATCGGGAAGTTTGACGGTCTGCATCTGGGGCACCAGGCTTTGATCAGGCGGGCGGTAGAAGAGACCCTGTCCTTAAGGGAGCGGGGCGTAAAGGCAAGGACCGTCGTCTTCGCCTTCGATGTCTCTCCTGTTATGCTGCTGACCAAAAAGGAGCGGAGGGCCATGCTGGAAGACCTGGGCGTCGATACCCTGATCGAATGTTCCTTCGGACCCAGGATCATCACTCTGTCGGCGGAGGATTTTGTCCGGGACATCCTGGTCCGTCAGCTGCACACAGCCTATGTCGTCGTCGGGCGGGACTTCCGCTTCGGTTATGAGCGGCGGGGCGATGCGGATCTTTTAAAGGACCTGGGGGCAAAGTTTGATTTTGGTTTAGCCGCCCTCCCCGATGTCATGGACGGCAACCGCAAGGTCTCCAGTTCCGTCATCAAGGCAGAGCTGGCTGCCGGTCACATGGACCGGGTCAACCGCCTTTTGGGCTATCCCTTCAGCGTGACGGGCAAGATCATCCACGGTCAGCAGGTGGGACGGACCATAGGCGTTCCGACTGCCAATATCAAGCCCAGTAAACACAAGCTGCTGCCTCCCAACGGGGTCTATGCGGCGGAGGCAGAGGTCAATGGGCGTATCTGTCGGGGCGTGACGGATATCGGCACCAAGCCCACTGTCGACGGTCAATTCGTCGGTGTGGAAACCTACCTCTTTGATTTCAGCGGCGATATCTACGGAGAGAAGCTGACGGTTCGTCTCCTTGAGTTTACCAGACCGGAGAAAAAGTTCGATTCGCTTGAAGAGCTAAAGAAGCAGATCGCCCGGGATTCGGTCGACGCCAGGACCTATTTTGCGGAAGGCGCAAAAAATGGATAAAAATAGCGGGTCTGCCTGTCATCCCGCAATTGACAAGTATGCCGCCCCTTTGTTATACTTTTAGTCGCTGCGGATCAGCAGCGGATATCTTACCTTCATTCAGGAAATGGCGTCTCCAACCCTTCCTTAATGAACGGCAAATCTTAAGTTTAAGGAGGAAACACAAATGATTACCAAAGAGAAAAAAGCAGAGATCATGAAGGAGTTCGCAAGATCGGAAGGCGATACCGGTTCACCGGAAGTTCAGGTTGCGGTTCTGACAGAGCGGATCAACGAGCTGACGGAGCATTTAAGACACAACATGAAGGATCATCATTCCAGACGCGGTCTTCTGAAGATGGTTGGTCAGAGAAGAAACCTTCTCGGCTACCTTAAGAACAAGGACATCGAAAGATATCGTGCCCTGATCGAAAAGCTCGGACTCAGAAAATAATCAAAAGGGAGGGGCAGGTTTTTCCTGTCCCCTTTTTTGTGTTCATCTAAAGAAAATGCACCATGTTAAGCCCAATCGGGCAGAAGGAGAAGAATGGGAGATTACAAGAGTTATTCAATGGAAATCGGCGGCAGAACCCTGACCGTTGAAATCGGCCGCGTCGCCAAGCAGGCGAACGGCGCCTGCCTCATGCACTACGGAGATACGGTGGTCCTGTCGACCGCAACCGCTTCCAAAAAGCCCAGAGAGGGCGTGGACTTTTTCCCGCTTTCCGTAGACTTTGATGAGAAGATGTACGCAGTCGGCAAGTTCCCGGGCGGCTTTAATAAGCGGGAGGGCAAGGCGTCCACCCACGCCGTTCTGACCAGCCGTGTCATTGACCGCCCCATGCGGCCGCTGTTCCCCAAGGACTACCGGAACGACGTCACTTTAAATGATATGGTCATGTCCGTCGACCCGGAGTGCGATCCGGAGATTCCGGCTATGCTGGGTTCCTCCCTTGCGACTTCCATTTCCGATATCCCCTTTGACGGTCCCTGCGCCATGACCCAGCTGGGCCTCATCGATGGCGAGTGGATCATCAACCCGGGCTATGAGCAGAAGTCAAAATCCGACCTCGCCCTGACCGTCGCGTCCACCAGAGAGAAGGTCATCATGATCGAAGCCGGCGCCAATGAGCTGACCGATGATCAGATGATCGAAGCGATCTATGTCTGCGACGATCAGAACAAGAAGATCATCGAATTCTTTGACAAGATCGTGGCGGAGACCGGCAAGCCCAAGCACGACTACCAACACTACGGAGTTCCGGCTGAGGTCAATGAAGCGCTGATGAAACTCTGCCCGCCGGAAGAGATGGAGCAGGTTGTCTTCACGGACGACAAGCAGACCCGGGAGAATAACGTTGCGGAAGTCCGCGCTAAGTTTGAAGAACAGTACGGCAGCAATGATGAGTGGATGGCGGCGATTGACGACGCCCTCTACCAGTATGAGAAGAAGACGGTTCGGAAGATGATCCTCAAGGACCACAAGAGACCGGACGGTCGTGACATTAAGGAGATCCGTCCGCTGGCAGCTGAGATCGACCTGATCCCGAGAGCCCACGGCTCTGCCATGTTCACCCGTGGTCAGACCCAGATCTGCGACTGCGTAACCTTAGCTCCCCTGTCCGAAGCCCAGAAGGTAGAAGGACTCGATCCCTTCATCACCAAGAAGCGGTACATACATCAGTACAATTTCCCGTCCTACTCTGTCGGTGAGACCAAGCCGTCCAGAGGACCGGGACGCCGCGAGATCGGTCACGGTGCTTTAGCTGAGCGCGCCCTGGTTCCGGTTCTTCCGTCTGAAGAGGAGTTCCCCTACGCCATCCGCGCCGTATCCGAGACCTTTGAGTCAAATGGATCGACCTCCCAGGCTTCCATCTGCGCCTCTTCCATGGCACTCATGGCAGCGGGCGTTCCGATCAAGAAGAGCGTTGCCGGCATTTCCTGCGGTCTGGTGACCGGCGAGACCGATGACGACTATATCGTTCTGACCGATATCCAGGGTCTTGAGGACTTCTTCGGCGATATGGACTTTAAGGTGGCAGGTACCCACGACGGCATCACAGCGATCCAGATGGATATTAAGATCCACGGTCTGACCCGGGAAATCGTGGAGAAGGCGATCCGCCAGACCCATGAGGCCCGGGAATACATCCTGTTCCAGGTTATGGAGCCGGTTATTTCCCAGCCGAGAGCGGAAGTTTCCAAGTACGCGCCCAAGATCATCCAGATGAAGATCAATCCGGAGAAGATCGGCGAAGTCGTCGGCCAGAGAGGCAAGACCATCAACACCCTGATCGATACCTACGGCGTTCAGATCGACATCGACGACGACGGCTCTGTCTCCATCAGCGGCACGGATAAGGATCAGATGGAACAGGCTGAGAAGGCGATTGAAATCATCGTCTCCGAGTTCCAGAAGGATCAGATCCTGACCGGTAAGGTTGTCTCCATCAAGGAATTCGGTGCTTTTTTGGAGTTCGCTCCGGGCAAGGAGGGTATGGTCCATATCTCCAAGATTGCCAATACCCGCATCAATAAGGTAGAAGATGTCCTGCATCTGGGCGATGTGGTCCGCGTCATCTGCCTGGGCAAGGACAAGATGGGAAGAATCTCCTTCTCCATCAAGGACTGCCCCAGGGAAGAGCCTGATGTCGATACGGTCGGCAGAATCGTCGCTTCCGCAGGTCCGGAAGACTGATCGGTATGAAAATACAGGTAAAAAAGCTCACGGATACGGCAAAACTGCCGACGCGCGGAAGCGCTTCGGCAGCCGGCTATGATCTCTATGCGGATTTGAAAGAGGAGACTGAGATTGGTCCCGGGGAGACAAAAATGCTCCCGACCGGTCTTTCCATGGAGCTGCCGGAGGGCTACTTCGGAGCCATCTTCGCAAGATCGGGGCTGGCGATGAAAGAGGGACTGCGTCCCGGCAACTGCGTCGGCGTCGTGGACTCGGATTACCGGGGGCCCTTTCTGATCGGGCTCCACAATGACAGCAGTGTCGTCCGCACCATAGAGCCGGGAGAGCGAATCGCCCAGCTGGTGGTCATGCCCTATCTGCCGGTGGAATTTGAAGAGGCGGATTCCTTAAGCACGACCGAGCGGGGCACGAACGGTTTCGGATCGACCGGAAAAAAATAAATCGTTCAAGAGATCGGAATAAGCCGGTCGGAATTGGATCGATACAGGAAAAGCAGGGGAGAGTCCCCTGCTTTTTTGTATCAATCTTAAGTTTCTTCCGAAGCGTCCGCTTCTTCAAATTCCTGCTGGTCCAGCATCTCGTCGAAGGCGTCAGCGGCAGCTTCATATTCCTCATCGTCATCGATGTTCTGGAGTTCAGGATCCTGGTCCTCGCCGTGGTCGATGTAGCGGTAGAGATAGACTTCGGAATCCTCATCGGGCTCGCCGTCGTCGCCTAAGGGCAGCAGGGCGATGTATTCATTTTCGGCAGCCGGGTAGATGGAAAGAATCATGCATTCCACTTCCTGGTCGTCTTCAAGGGTCAAAGTGACAGTTCCGAGTCCTTCGGTCATGTTGGTATCTTCAGCCATAAGGGGCCTCCTTTTTGAATGGTTTTGAACGTTATTGTCAGAATAGCAGAAAGAGAACCAATCCGCAATCGGAATGTCAGTGAATCAGATGATGAAATCTGAGCCCAAAAAGACTATAATAATTCTGTATCTCTTTGCTGGTTAAGAATCTGCGGAGATGACGCATTCGGCTTGGGAAATTAAAACAATGAGGTCCCCGGCTAAGAATGAGGAATCGGAGGAGTGAAGATGGGACTTGATGAACTTGGCATAAGACTCGGCGATCCGGAGATTCTTGGAGCGAGGGCGATTCCGGGCGGTATGAATTTTGCCGTGGAAGTGCCGGACGATGAAGAGGCGGAGCTGGTACTGGTGGGTGTAAAGGGGCAGGAGCGGAACATACCCCTTCCGGCCAAGGACCGGATTGGGGAGATCAGCGCCATTCGTGTCGACGGCTTAAGACCGGAGGAGACCGGCTATTACTATCTGATCGGGGGGAAGAAGATCCTCGATCCCTACGCCGGGGAGATTGTGGACGGACTCTGCCGCTGTGTCAGGCAGGATTTTGACTGGCAGGGGGATATCTCTCCCAGGATTCCTCTTCATGAGATGACGATCTATAAGCTCCATGTCCGCGGCTTTACCAGGAAGGCAAAGTCCGGCGTCAAGGCGAGGGGAACCTTCCGCGGCGTGACGGAAAAGATCGGCTATATCAAGGGACTGGGTTTTAACACGGTCGAGTTTATGCCCATCTATGAGTGGGACGACAGCTTGAGCGTTATGCCCCCCTTTGCCAAGGCGACACCGGCTGGGGTCAGCATCGACAAGGTCACCTCTCCCCGCAATTACTGGGGCTATGCGGACCATAATTTTTACTTTGCCCCCAAGCAGAAGTTTTCCTACGGCAAAGACTCTGTCCGGGAGGTCAAGGAAATGGTCCGCGCCTTCCATAAGGCGGGGATGGAAGTGGTGATGGAAATCTATGTTCCGGAGCGGACCTCTCCTATGGAGGCGTATCAGGCTGTCCGCTACTGGAAGAGGGTCTATCATATCGACGGCTTCCGCTTCGTCGGATCCGGCGTTCCCATGGAGGCTTTGATCCGGGATCCTATGCTCAAGTCGACCAAGCTGGTCTTTGACTACATTGATACCGGCTGGGTCTATGGGGGGCGAGTCCCCAGGCATAAGAACCTGCTCGAATCCAATCAGTCCTTTATGGAAAATGCCAGACGTTTCCTGAAGGGGGACGAGGGTCAGGTTTCGGACTTCACCGAACATTTAAGGCGGCAGCCGGATGAGATCGGCATCGTCAACTTTATGGCTGCGGTCAATGGCTTTACTCTGGCGGATTCTGTCTCCTATGACTGGAAACACAATGAAGCAAATGGCGAGGATAACCAGGACGGAACCGAATTCAACTATACCTGGAACTGCGGGGCAGAAGGAAAATCCCGCAAAAAGGCGGTCATAAGGCTTCGGGCAAAGCAGATTCGCAACGCCCTGACCTACCTTTTGATGGCGCAGGGTGTCCCCATGCTGCTGGCGGGTGATGAAAACGGCAACAGCCAGGACGGCAACAACAACGCCTATTCCAGTGACAACAGCGTAGGCTGGCTCGATTGGGGCAGCAGCAAGGCGGACCTTGCTCTGACGGACTTTGTCCGCAAGATGCTGGCCTTTCGGAAGGCTCACCCCATCCTGCACATGGAAAAGGCGTTAAAGGGGATCGATTATAAGAATATCGGCTATCCGGATATTTCCTACCATGACTCCAAGGCCTGGGTTTCCAATACCGATCGCGGGGCGAGGAGCGTGGGCGTCCTCTACTGCGGACTCTACGCAAAAAAGAGCGATGGGACGCCGGATGATTTTATCTATGCCGCCTTCAACGCCTATTGGGAAAGCCACGTCTTTGGTCTTCCCAACCTGCCGGCGGGCTACAAGTGGCACCTGGTCGTCAATACCGCAGCGGAGGCGGGGCAGGAGTTTACCGAGCCCTCCGGGAAAAATGCGGTCGCCGATCAGAAACTGTTGATGGCAGAGCCGCGGTCCGTGCTGATCTTAGTCGGCAGCAGGACGGACGGGGAAACAGATGATGAATAAGGCATGGGAACATTTTAAGACAATTACACACCACCACAACCTGGTCTGCGGCTACTGCTTCCGAGCCGGTCTTTACTGGCAGGGGCTGACCCACGATCTCAGCAAACTGTCCCCGACGGAGTTTAAGGTCGGAGCCAGGTACTACCAGGGTATCCGCAGTCCCAACAACGCGGAGCGGGAGGACATCGGCCTCTCCACGGCATGGCTGCACCACAAGGGACGGAACAAGCACCACTACGAGTACTGGATCGATTATTCCTTTGAACCCGGGTCAAACGGCTTGGGAGGGGCTAAGATGCCCAGAAGGTATGTGGCGGAGATGATCTTTGACCGGGTCAGCGCCAGCAGGAACTATCTGGGAGACCGGTATACGGATGATCAGCCCCTCCAGTATTTCCTAAGAAGCAAGGACCGTTCCTGGTATATCCACCCGACGACCAAGCGGCAGATGGAGTACCTGCTCCGTATGTGGTCGGAGATGGGGGAGGACTACACGATCCGCTATATCAAGAAGGTCTTTTTACGGAAAGGAACCAAGAAGATCGGCAGTCCAAAGGCAGCGGAAGCGGCAAGACGGATCCGGCTGATGCAGCTGAAAACGAGCGGCGGCCCAACCGTGATCTACCATAAGAAATGAGGTTTAGCAGTTTGCAGAAACAGTTCCATGTTCTTCAGAGCGGGAAAGATGAATATTATTACGACATCCTCGCGATGATCATCCTGCTGATCGGGTTCGGACTGGTCATGCTCTACAGCACCAGTTCCTATACCGCCGGAATCCAGCGGCACGACGATATGTACTATTTTCGGCGTCAGGGGCTCATCTGCCTGGGGATGCTGGCAGGGATCGTCATCTTTACCAAGATCTTCCCTGTGGACTACCACATTCTGGAGCGTCTGGCCTTTGGCATCAACATCGCGGCTCTTGTTCTGATGCTGCTGGTCCGTTTTACCGCCCTGGGACTTGAATTAAACGGGGCGCGCCGCTGGATCGACCTGGGCGGGATCACCTTTCAGCCCTCGGAGCTTTCCAAGATCGCGGTCCTGACCTATACGCCCGTCCTCATTAAAAAGATGGGCAGGCACTACAAGGGCGTCAAGGCGGCTGTAACCGCCATGGTGCCGGCGCTTGTACAGGCAGCGGCAACCTACCTTTTGACCCGGAACTTGAGTACAGCGATCATCATCTTTTTGATCGGCCTCGCCATCGTCTTTGTCGCCCATCCCAAGACGTTGGGCTTTCTGATCTTTGTGGGGGGCGTCCTCGCCTTTGCTGCCATGGCCGTTTTGCAGGTGGCGGCAGCGGGCAACGGGTCGGGCGGCAGCTTCCGCTTTATGAGAATCAAGGTCTGGCTCAATCCGGAGCTGTATGCCTCAAGCGGCGGCTATCAGATCCTGCAGGGGCTCTACGCCCTTGGCAGCGGCGGTTTTCTGGGCAAGGGCCTGGGCAACAGCACTCAGAAACTGGGGGCCCTGCCGGAGGCGCAGAACGATATGATCTTCTCCATCATCTGCGAGGAACTGGGGATTTTGGGGGCGGTCATTGTTCTTATTTTATTCGGCGCCCTCCTGTACCGCCTCTTCTTCGTCGCGGAAAATGCGCCGGACCTCTACGGGTCGCTGATGGTGGTCGGAATCTTCGCCCACATCGCCTCCCAGGTTATTTTAAATATTGCCGTCGCCTTAAACCTGATCCCGACGACGGGCGTCACCCTGCCCTTTATCAGTTACGGCGGAACCTCCATCGTCTTTTTGATGATCGAAATGGCGATCGCCCTGTCGGTTGCCCGCCGCATCAGGCCCCATAAAAGAAAGCGGGATCTCTGGGGCGAGGTCGTAGGTTAAAGTGCTTTACCGCTGAGAGGCGGATCATATAAGGAAAGGAGAATCATTATGTTAGAGAAAATGAAGGCTTACATTGCCGATCAGCTCAATATCGACGAGAGCGAGATCACGCCGGAGACCGACTTTAAGGAAGATCTGGGGGCGGATTCGCTCGACCTCTATGAGCTGGTCATGAATCTGGAGGATGAGTACAGCATCGAGATCCCGGTTGAGGATCTCCAAGGCATGACCAAGGTGGGAGATGTCATCGCCTATCTGAAGGAGCATGGAATAGAAGAATAAAGAAAGGAGGAGAAGATCATGAAACTCCGAAACCTGGAAAATGCAATTCGCGACAGCAGGCATATCGTCTGCCTTCTTGGTTTATCCGTTGCAACGGACTGCGGGTGTTTCGACTATCGGGACAGAGATTCCTCCTATGATGTAGAAGAGCGTTACGGCTATTCTCCGGAGGAGATCTTCTCCGCGGCCTTTCTCAATACCAGAACCAAACAATTTTTTGACTATTACCGGGAAGAGATTCTCGGAAAACTCGGGGAACCCGGGCCGGACCTTCTGACCTTAAAGAAAATGGAGGACGACGGGAAGGTCCGGGCGGTCATCACCCGGTCCATCTATGGGCTGCCGCAGCGGGCGGGCATAAAACATGTTGTCGCCATGCACGGCTCTGTATATAATTATCACTGCGCGCACTGCGGAAGGACCTATACAATCGACCATATTTTAAAGACCAAAGGGATTCCGCTTTGTCAAAGCTGCGAAAATCCCATTCGGCCGGATATCGTGCTGGACGGCGAGATGATCCCCAACCATCTGATCACCGAGGCGGCGGGCGAGGTCGAACGCGCCGACACCCTCCTGGTGCTGGGCTGCACCATGAAGGCAACCCTGACCCAGACCTGCATCAAATATTTTGAGGGCAGCCGGATTATTTTAATCAATGAAGAGGAGGACTATTCGGACAATGCCGCCGACCTGGTTTACCACGGTAAGCCCAGGGACGTATTGCCGAAGATTTACAGATGACTATGGTTAAGACTAGATTTGCACCCAGCCCGACGGGAAGAATGCACGTCGGCAACTTGAGGACAGCCCTTTATTCCTACCTGATCGCCAAGCACGAGGGCGGCAATTTCATGCTGCGGATCGAAGATACCGATCAGGAACGGTTCGTAGAGGGAGCCGTCGACATCATCAATGAGACCCTGAAGGACGCGGGGCTTTCCTACGACGAGGGACCGGACAAGGACGGCGGCGTCGGTCCCTACGTCCAGTCCGAACGCTGCCGGCAGGGCATTTACCGGAAATATGCCGAGCAGCTGATCGAGCAGGGGAATGCCTATTACTGCTTCTGCAGCAAGGAGCGGCTAAAGTCCCTGAAGACGACGGTCAACGGCAAGGAAATCTTCATGTATGACAAGCACTGCCTGCACCTGTCCAAAGAGGAGATCGAAAAGAAGCTGGCTGCCGGGGAGCCCCATGTCATCCGCCTCAATGTGCCAAATGAGGGTACGACGACCTTCCACGATGAGATCTACGGGGATATCTCGGTCAACAACGAGGAACTCGATGATATGATCCTCATCAAGTCGGACGGCTATCCGACCTACAACTTTGCCAACGTCGTCGACGATCATCTGATGGGCATTACCCATGTCGTCAGGGGAAATGAGTACCTGAGCTCCAGCCCCAAGTACAACCGCCTCTATGAAGCGTTTGGCTGGCAGGTGCCGGTCTATGTTCACTGCCCTCTGATCACGGACGAGCAGCACCACAAGCTCTCCAAGAGGTCCGGTCATTCCTCCTTTGAGGATCTGGTGGACCAGGGTTTTCTGCCGGAAGCCATTGTCAACTATACGGCTCTTTTGGGCTGGTATCCGGAAGACAACGAAGAGATCATGGATCTGGACCAGCTGACCCGCAAGTTTGACTACAGGCGAATCAGCAAGAGTCCGGCTGTCTTTGATATCGAGAAGCTGCGCTGGATGAACGGCGAGTACATCAAGAAAATGGACCCCGACGCCTTCTTTGCAAAGGCTCTGCCCTATATCAAAGAGGCGGTTGGAGAGGACCGGGACTGGGATTACAAAAAGCTTGCCGAGATGGCGCAGTCCAGAATTGAGGCTTTCCTGGATATCGTAGATTTGCTGGGCTTTTTCAAGGCAGTTCCGGACTATGAGGTCAGTCTCTACGTCCACAAGAAGATGAAGACGACAGAGGCCCTTTCCCTGGAGATCTTAAGGGCGGTTATCCCCAACTTAAAGGACCAGGAGGACTATTCCAACGACGCCCTCTTTGAGGACCTGAAGACCTTTGCCAAGGACCACGGTTACAAGAACGGCCAGGTTATGTGGCCCATCCGGACAGCTGTCTCCGGCAAGGCGATGACGCCGGGCGGGGCGACCCAGCTGATGGAAGTGCTGGGAAAAGAGGAGTCCCTTACGCGGCTGAAAGCGGCAGTCAGGAAACTGGAAGCTTATGCGCAGCAGTGAAGCCTTTGTGCTGTATCAAAGGCTGGGAAAGGGCCGGACGCCTGTCTTAGGGCAGGAAACCCCCAAGTTGATCGGGACGAAACCCAATGAAAGATCAGCGGCGCTTTCCCACAGCCAGGTCAGCCAAAGGGGCTGGGATCTGGTGTCCTGCGGCTTACAGCGCTTTTACGGAAGGTCCTTTGATCCCTCCCAGGTGAGAACCGGTTCCCACGGCAAGCCTTATTTTGCCCAGGGGACGGACCTGCCCCATTTTAACATCAGCCACTCCGGCTCTTTCGTAGTCGCTATCCTGGCTCAGGTGCCGGTCGGCATCGACATCCAGGTCATGCGGGACCTGGATTATGGAAGCTTGGGCAGGCGCATCTTATCCGAGGCGGAATATCGGGACCTTCTCGCTTCCGACGACCCCAAAGAAACTTTTTTTAAGTACTGGGTTTTAAAAGAAAGTTATGTCAAATGGACCGGGGAGGGGATATCCCGTTCCTTAAGGGACCTGCCCATGGACGGCTGGTCCCGCTTTCTTGATTTTGACCAACATTGCGTTTGCGCGGTCCGGGCGGGACAGGCGCTGAACCTTAGAATAGAGGAAATAGACTGTGATGAATGATATTGAGAAACGACGCACCTTTGCCATCATTTCCCACCCGGATGCCGGCAAGACGACACTGACCGAGAAATTCCTGCTCTACGGAGGCGCCATCAACCTGGCAGGTTCCGTCAAGGGTAAGGCGACTGCAAGACATGCGGTTTCCGACTGGATGGAAATTGAAAAGCAAAGAGGAATTTCCGTCACTTCCTCTGTTCTGCAGTTCAACTATGACAACTACTGCATCAATATCCTGGATACGCCGGGGCATCAGGACTTCTCTGAAGATACCTACCGGACCTTGATGGCGGCTGACTCGGCTGTCATGGTAATTGACGGTGCCAAGGGCGTCGAGCCCCAGACCAGAAAGCTCTTTAAGGTCTGCGCCCGCCGCCACATTCCGATCTTTACTTTTATCAATAAGATGGACCGGGACGCGCGGGATTCCTTCGACCTGATCGATGAGATTGAAAAGGAACTGGGGATACCATGCTGCCCGATCAACTGGCCGATCGGGTCCGGCAAGGGCTTTAAAGGGGTCTTCGACCGGGAGACCAAGAAGGTCCAGCTCTTCAGCGATACGCAAAAGGGGACCAGGGAAGGCAAGGAAGAGGATCTCGCCCTCGATGATTCGGCTATCTCAGACTATATTACCGAAGAGGAGCGGGACCAGCTGGAGATGGAGATCGAGCTGCTTGACGGTGCCTCCGTCGCCTTTGACCAGGACCAGGTGGACCACGGACAGATTTCCCCCCTCTTCTTCGGATCGGCTCTGACCAACTTCGGCGTGGAGAACTTCCTCAAGCATTTCCTTCAGATGTCCTCCAAGCCCCTGGCGAGAATGTCCGATCACGGGCTCATTGATCCGGAGACCCACGATTTTTCCGCCTTTGTCTTTAAGATTCAGGCGAATATGAACAAGAATCACCGGGACCGCGTCGCCTTTATGCGGATTGTATCCGGTCACTACGATGCCAACATGGAAGTCTGGCACGTGCAGGGCCAGCGGAAACAGCGCCTGTCCCAGCCCCAGCAGATGATGGCGGAGGAGCGCCACGTCGTATCCGAGGCATGGGCGGGGGATATCATCGGCGTCTTTGATCCGGGCATCTTCTCGATCGGAGATACGGTCTGTCTGCCAGGCAAAGAGTTCCGTTTCGGCGGCATCCCGACCTTCGCGCCCGAACATTTCGCCCGGGTCCGCCAGGTCGATACCATGAAGCGTAAGCAGTTCACCAAGGGCATCGAGGAGATCGCCCAGGAGGGCGCGATCCAGGTCTTCCAGGAGTTCCACACCGGCATGGAGGAGATCGTGGTCGGCGTGGTTGGCGTTCTGCAGCTGGACGTTCTCAAGTTCCGGCTGGAAAATGAGTACAATGTCGAGATCCGGATGGAGACCCTGCCCTACGAGTACATCCGCTGGATCGAAAATCCGGACGAGGTGGATATCGAAAATCTGGAGGGCACGTCCGATCTGAAGAAGGTCAAGGATATGCACGGCAACCCGCTTCTTCTGTGGGCGCACGAGTGGAGCATCGGCATGACGCTGGACCGCAATCCCAACCTCAAGCTGAGCGAATTCGGCGGCTGGGACGAGCAAAACGACAACGACTGAGGACCATCTTTTATCCGGGATCAGATAAAGAAAGGCAGATACCATGGTATTTTACGCAAAAGAGAAACCGGTCAATCCCAAGCTCAAGGAGTGGTTTTCCTGGAGGGCGACCGCGGTGACGGACCATCAGATCCGGGACCTGACCAATAAACTGGCGGATGAGATCGTTATGCGGGGCCGCTTTCTGACCTGCCTGCATCTCGATAAGCAGCCGGTCCGGGTGGAAAATGGCCAGGCTCAGCTGGAACCCGGGACTAAGATCAGCGCCTATACCTTAAAGTCCGACAACGGCGAGCATTTCCTGCCCCTTTTTACGGACGCGGAGGAGTTTGCCAAGTGGCAGACGGCTAAGGATCCTGAAGCGACGGATGTGGTGATCGGCTTTGACGATACGGTCCGCCTGCTCCACACCTTTAAGCTCTTCGGTTTTGTCGTCAACCCCTTCTCCGACAACTACGCTCAGACGACCCGGACCGCCGACGCCTGGGAAGAGGCTAAGGTGACGGCGCTTAAGATGGCGCAGAAGAAGCTGAACGAGATGAAGAAGGAAGAGCAGAATAAATAAAAATAGGACAAAAATTTTTATAGAAGAAATACTGGACAGATTGACAATTGCTGCCTTCTAACTTATGATATTTTAAGTATTTTTCAGCAACAATACAATCCAGAAATTAGTGAATATCACTGAATCTAAGGAGGATTTAAGGTGGATAACAAGGAATTAAAGAAGATCGCCAACGAAGTCCGCAAGGGCATTGTGATAGCGACACATTCAGCAAAATCCGGCCATCCGGGCGGGTCGCTTTCCGCGGCAGATCTGTATACCTTCCTCTATTTTGAGGAAATGAACGTTGACCCGGCAAAGACAGACGATCCCAACCGTGACCGTTTTGTTCTCTCTAAAGGACACACCGTACCGGGACTTTACTCGGTCATGGCACAGAGGGGTTATTTCCCGGAAGAAGAGCTGAAGACCTTCCGTCATGTCGGCTCAAGACTGCAGGGGCATCCTTCCATGAACTATCTTCCGGGACTTGACATGAGTTCAGGATCTCTGGGACAGGGCATCTCCGCGGCCGTCGGCATGGCTCTGGCAGCAAAGCTTCAGGGGCAGGACTACCGGACCTACACCCTTTTAGGTGACGGCGAGTGCGAAGAGGGCGAAGTCTGGGAAGCTGCTATGTTTGCAGGCGCTAAGAAGCTGGATAATCTGACCGTCATTGTCGACAACAACAATCTGCAGATCGACGGTACGGTTGAGGAAGTCAACAATCCCTATCCACTGGATAAAAAATTTGAAGCTTTCAATTTCCATGTCATTTCGATTGACGGTCATGACTTTGATCAGATCCGGGCTGCCTTTAAGGAAGCGCGTGAGACCAAGGGCATGCCGACCGCTATCATCATGAAGACCGTCAAGGGCAAGGGAGTTTCCTTTATGGAGAATCAGGTCGCTTGGCACGGCACGGCACCCAATGATGAGCAGTATGAGATTGCCATGAAGGATCTGGAAAGGATTGGTGAAACATTATGAGCGATGTAAAGAAGATTGCAACCAGACAGAGTTACGGCGAAGCTCTTACCGAACTTGCTGATCAGTATCCCAATCTGGTCGTTCTCGATGCTGACCTCGCAGGCGCCACAAAAACAGGCATTTTCAAGAAGAAATATCCGGACCGCCACATCGACTGCGGTATCGCGGAAGGCAATATGATGGGCATTGCGGCTGGTCTTGCGACGACGGGTATGATTCCCTTCGCCTCCACCTTCGCCATGTTCGCGGCAGGCCGTGCCTATGAGCAGGTCAGAAACTCCATCGGCTATCCCCACTTAAATGTCAAGATCGGAGCGACCCATGCCGGTATCTCTGTCGGTGAGGACGGAGCTTCCCACCAGTGTCTGGAAGACCTGGCTTTAATGCGGGCAATTCCGGGTATGGTTGTCATGAATCCGGCTGATGATGTCGAAGCTAAGAAGGCTGTCGCGGCTGCTCTTGAGTATGTGGGTCCTGTCTACCTGCGCTTCGGACGCCTGGCTGTTCCGGTTATCCATGGGGATGACTACCAGTTCCGGATCGGCAAGGGCGAAGTCTTAAAAGAAGGCAAGGATGTGACCATTGTGGCGACCGGGCTGGAGGTCGCGGCTGCTCTTGAGGCAGCGGAAGCTCTGAAAAATGACGGCGTTGACGCAGAGGTTATCAACATCTGCACGATCAAGCCGCTCGATGAGGACCTGCTCCTTGCGTCCGCAAAGAAGACCGGCAAGGTTGTGACCGTGGAGGAACACAACGTCATCGGCGGTCTGGGCGGAGCTGTTGCGGAGACTCTTTCCGAGAAGCTTCCGACCCTGATGAAGAGAATCGGTGTCTATGACCGTTTCGGTGAATCCGGACCGGCTGTTGAACTGCTTCATAAGTACGAACTCGACGGCGAGGGCGTTTACAAACAGATTAAGACCTGGCTGGGCAAATAAAACCCGCCGGTATGGGGCAAAACGGGACTGCGAAAGCAGTCCCGTTTTGCTGTCTTGATAAAAGTGAGACTGAGTGAAATTGTCTGCTAAATACTTTGCAAGCTGATCCTGGAAAGAGGGAGTAGCTGTCATTTGTAGGGATATGGGGGATGGCTGCTTTGGTTTTACTAAGAAGATTAAACACAGAGCCAGTGCAGCTCTTCAAAAGGTACAGCAGGTTTATTAAGCAGGTGTAGTGCAGCTCTTCGGAAAATAAGACGAGTCAACTGGTAGTTGCATGAACCATATTTTTCTGAAGTTACAGCGGTACAGGTAGTCCCCGAAACTCATTTAAGATGGCTTCCACGGTCTCTATGCGGTCAAGTTTATCAATATTGTCTCCGCTGAAGAAGAGTCCGTTTTCCAAATCCCCCTTGACGGCTGCGATCAGGGCATCCGTGATGCAGTAGGGGACGCGGGAGGGATCACAGGTTTTGATGCAGCGGGAACACCGCACAGGGGCAATCCGCCCTTCGTCTTTCAGATGGGTCAGAAGGGGAGAGGTGATTGCCCGACCCGGCATCCCGACCGGACTTTCGATGATGGTAAGATCATCCTTGGATGCCCGGAGCAGATAGGACTTATAGGAATCTGAGGCATCACATTCCTTCGTTGCGATAAAACGGGTCGCGAGCTGGACGCCGGAAGCGCCAAATGAGAGTGCCTCTTCAGCATCCCGTCTGGACCAGATGCCACCCGCGGCAAAGAGGGGAATGTGCCTGCCGGCTTTTTGCTCC
Source organism: Lachnospiraceae bacterium UBA3689 (assembly GCA_002371465.1). Lineage (GTDB taxonomy): Bacteria > Bacillota > Clostridia > Lachnospirales > Lachnospiraceae > Chordicoccus. The sequence goes on from DFIU01000007.1 coordinate 68,655, forward strand.
AGATCCCGGATGGGGGCAAGCAGGGATTTGATCAGGTCTTTTAAGGACGCGCAGGTTCCGCTGATCAGGTTCTGCCTGGAAAAACCCAGATGACCGCCAGCCCGGCTGCTTTCAAGGACGATAAAATCGGGATAGCGGTGGTAGCGTTTGAACCAGACCTTGCAGATCAGTCCCAAGGCGCGGGGACCGGAGACAATCGGGGCAATGAGGGCTGCGCCCTCCGGGACCAGTTCCGGCAGATTGAGGGGGAGACCAGCTCCGGAGACTATGGCGTCGACTCCCGCGTCAATCGCTTTCTTTACGGCATCGTTATACTGGCGGGTGGCGACCATGGCGTTGACAGCTACCAGCCCCTTGCCGCGGGAGATGCTCAGTGCGTCCTTTATTTCCCGGCGCAGGGCTCGGAGATTGGCTCTTTCGGGAGCTTCCCTGAAATCTGCCTCCCGATAGCCACAGTCTGCTGTGCTGATCGTTCCCATACCGCCGTTTAAGGCGACCGTTCCTGCCAATTTCTCCAGGGATACACCAACTCCCATGCCTCCCTGCAGGACCGGCACGGTCAACTGCTTATGATGAATCTGCATCTGCTTCCTCCTTTTGAATAAAGTGCTTGCAACTGAAAGTAAAATCAAAAACTGAAATCCATAACAATGCAACTGAAAATCTAGAAATATAAAAATACTTAACTAAATATATCTAGAGAATAACATAGATCCCAAAAATGTCAAGACGAAAACCGGAAGAAGTGGTTTCCAAAACCATGTTGATGCTATCCTGGAGGGAGAAAGATTTGCCTACATGGGTTCTGGCGATTGGCAGATTGTGTTGATGAACGAATAGATTCGACAAGACCTACGGTGTGAAGCGGATAGAATTTCTTCCGGTGGGCAGCTTTGTCGTTGGGGCTGTCGCTTTGAACTGCGGCTTTGGGTTTGAGCTTTGCAGGTCTGGTTATATTGAAATTCGCCCGACCTTTGTTTATAATGAATGTGGTTTATAAGTCTTTTGAATACGAGGTGAAGAACATGGCGGAAGATCGCAATACTTATACAATCAAGGAAGACGGAGGAATCGGAACCGTGAAGATCGCAGATGAAGTTGTAGCCGTTATCGCAGGTCTTGCAGCAACTGAGGTGAAGGGTGTTGCCTCCATCGCCGGCGGCATTACCAACGGCATGGTCGCCAAGAAGGGGATCAAGGCGCTCAGCAGAGGCGTGAAAGTGAATGTTCAGGACCATCTCGTAACGGTTGATCTTGCTCTGGAACTGGACTATGGCTACAGCATTCCGGAAGTCGGAACGGAAGTGCAGGAGAAGGTCAAAAGTGCCATTGAGAACATGACCGGTATGGAAGTGACTGATGTGAACGTCCGGGTTTCCGACGTTGCGGTAGAAGAGCAGTAAGTCGACATAAAAGTTTATGGAAAGAGGCATCCGGCGGGGTGTCTCTTTTTGCGTCCGGTTCGCCAGGTGCTTTTTTAAACTGGGGAAATAGTGTATAATCAGCCTAGTATGTAAACGGAACAGTTGTTCCATGCAAATATAGAAAAATGGAGTAAAGACGTGACCAGAAGAACACTTCGTGAACATCTTTTTAAATTGATTTACCTTGGTGGTTTCAATTCCGGTGAGGAAATGCCGGAGCAGGTCAGCTTCTACCTCGACGAGGCGGAGCAGGAGATTGAGGAGGGCGACCGGGAAGAACAGATGACGGAAAAAGACCGGGACTTCCTTAAGCTGCGCTGGGCAGCCGTAACATCCAAGATTACGGAGATCGACGATATTTTAAATCACACGGCAAAGGGCTGGAAAACCAGCCGCTTCCCCAGCTGTGACCTGGCGATCTTAAGACTGGCGGTCTATGAAATGCTCTTTGACGATTCCATTCCGGTGGGCGTGGCGATTAACGAAGCGGTCGAACTGGGCAAGAAGTACGGCGGGGACGACTCCCCCTCCTTTATCAACGGAGTCCTGGGGCATATCGCAAGAAGCCGGGTAGATGGTGACAAGCCGGCAGAAAATTCCAAGCTTGCTGACCAGAACGATAAGCCTAAGACCCCTGAGATGAAAGAGAAAACAGATGATCCTGATCAGAAAGAGCAGAAGTCAGCGGACCAGATAAAGGGCTCTGACCAGAGCGTGAAAGAGGCGGTAGCCGATCAGGAAGTAGAAGTAAAAGAAGAGACTGACCAGACAGAAAAGACGGAGCTGAATGGATAAGAGAAGGATTCTAACGGTTTCCCAGCTGAATACCTACATCGCGGGTACTTTGGAGCGGGACCCCATGCTCTTTTCCCTCCTGGTCCGGGGCGAGGTAACCAATTTGAGCCGGTCCCGGACAGGGCACGTCTACTTTGATTTAAAGGATGAGCAGGCACTGGTCCACTGTACCCTCTGGCGCAGCCAGGTGTCTAAGATCAAGACGCCCTTTAAAAATGGGGACCAGGTCCTGGTGGCAGGCCGCATTTCCGTCTATCAAAAGGGCGGAACCTATAATCTCAACGTTCAGGAAATTCTTCCGGAGGGGATCGGCTCGGCAAGGGCCCGGTACGAGCAGATCTACCGGGAACTAAAGGAAGAGGGCTATTTTGATCCCCGTTATAAAAAGCCGATTCCCACCTATGCGACCCGGATCGGGGTCGTGACGTCGGCGACAGGGGCGGCGATCACCGATATTGATCGTCACTATCATGCGCGAAATCCCTATGTCAGCGTCTTTCTCTATCCGGCTCTGGTCCAGGGCGAAACTGCCAAGTACAGCATCATAAACGGCATCCGTTATCTGGATGGGTACGGCGTCGACGTCATCATCGTGGGCCGCGGGGGAGGTTCGGAGGAGGACCTGTCTGTCTTTAACGATCCGGATATCGCCAAGGCGATCTTTCAGTGTCAGACTCCGGTCATATCGGCAGTCGGGCATGAGCGGGACCGTGTGATCACTGATGATGTGGCGGATCTTTCCTGCAACGTGCCTTCGGCTGGAGCCGATGCGGCGATCTTTGATATCCATGAGTTTGACCGGCGCTTAAATCTCTATCAGGATGCCCTTGATGTAAGATGGAATCACCGGATGCAGGTTGTAAAGAGCCGCATGGCTTACTATCGGGAATATTTAAGAGGCAGAAGTCCATCTGCCTTAATCAATGAAGAACGGCACAGGGCTGATGATCTGGCGCAGAAGATGGATCTTCTGATGAGCCGGCGGATAGAGGCTTTAAGGAGGCAGGCGGAACGTGCCGCCAATTTAGAACTTCTGATGCAAAATCAGCTGACGGCAAAGAGAAACCGCCTGAATTTACTGGTTGAGCGATTTAAGGGCTTAAATCCCCTGGAGAAGCTGACCCATGGCTATTCCTATGTCAGTGACCAAAGCCTACGGGCGGTCACAAAGATCGACCAGGTTGAGGTTGGCGACCAGCTGACGGTTCATGTGACGGACGGCACCATTTTGGCGGAAGTAAAGGAGACAAAGGCAGATGGCTGAAGAAAAGAAGATGAGCGTGGAGGAAAGCTTCGCGGCTCTTGATGAGATGGTGAAAAAGCTGGAGAGCAGCGATGTGACCCTGGAAGAGAGCTTTCAGATCTATCAGGACGGTATGAAGCTTTTAAAAGAGGTCAACGGCACCATCGACCGGGTTGAAAAGCAGATCCAGCTCTTAAATGCGGATGGGACGACTTCGGATCTTACGGTAGAGGCAGACAGGCATGAAGAAACGACTTGACGTCCTGGTGACGGAAAGGGGGCTGGCGACCTCCCGGGAGAAGGCGAAGGCGCTCATTATGGAGGGCATCGTCTATGTCAAAGGCATCCGATGCGACAAGGCGGGAACTTCCTTTGATGAGACTTGCGAGATTGAGATCCGGGGCAGGAAGATGCCCTATGTCAGCCGGGGTGGCTACAAATTGGAAAAGGCTCTGCAGGTCTTTCCCATCACGCTTGCCGGCAGGAACTGCATGGACATCGGCAGCTCGACAGGCGGTTTTACGGACTGTATGCTGCAAAACGGAGCGGTCCACGTCTGGTCCATCGATGTCGGTCGGGGTCAGCTGGACTGGAAGCTCAGAAATGACGACCGGGTCACCTGCATGGAAAAGACCAATATCCGCTACGTCGTTCCGGCGGATATCGGTCAGGCGGTCGACTTTGCCAGTATCGACGTGAGTTTTATTTCCCTGACCAAGGTCCTGCTGCCGGCAAGAAATCTTTTGACTGACGAAGGAGAGATCGTCTGCCTTATCAAGCCCCAGTTTGAAGCGGGGCGGGAGAAGGTCGGCAAGCACGGCGTCGTCCGGGACCCCGCTGTCCACGAAGAGGTCCTCAAAAAAGTGGTCTCCTATGCCGAGTCCATCGGCTTTTCAGCCAAAGAGCTGGATTTTTCCCCCATCAAAGGACCGGAGGGCAATATCGAATATCTCTGTCATTTAAAGAAGCTGCAGGGCTTTGAGGAAGAGGATCATGCACAGGCGGAAGGTCTGGTGACGGATGCGGTCATCAGCCGGGTGGTTGCAAGGGCGCATGAGGAACTGGACCGGAAGGGCGATTGAACAATGAGACATTTTGGCGTCATCAGAAATTCGGATAAAGCGCTCGCCGCCTCCTATGCCGATCAGATTTCGGCTTATCTGGGGGCGAACGGGCGGACCTGCGCCATTTCCGTGACGGGAGCGGACCTGCCCGCTGAGACCGAGTGCGCCATCGTACTGGGCGGAGACGGGACCCTGCTTCGCGCCGCCAAGGTCGTCCTCGATCGGCAGATGCCCCTCATCGGCATCAACCTGGGCAATCTGGGTTATATGGCTGAGGTCGATGTAAAAAATATCTATCCGGCTCTGGATAAGCTGATGGCGGATGATTTTACGATTGAAAACCGGATGATGGTCCGGGGAACCGTCTATCACAATTCCAAACGCGTCTACACGGACGTCTCCCTCAACGATATCGTCATCCACGGGCGGACCCAGATGCGGGACTATGTCTTTCGCAGCTATGTCAACGGCGCCTATCTGGCGACCTATCATGCGGATGGGATCATCCTGGCGTCGCCGACCGGGTCGACGGGCTATAGCCTGTCGGCGGGAGGTCCGATTGTCTCCCCCGGGGCGGCTATCCTCTTGATGACGCCGATCGCATCCCATTCCCTGATCTCAAGAAGCATCATTTTATCGGGCAGCGACCGGATTCAGATTGAGATCGGCGAGGGGCGGTCGGGATTGATGGAGGATGCGGCGACGGTCAGCTTCGACGGCGGCAACGTCGTGTCTTTGACGACCGGGGATGTGGTCAAGATCCGCAAGTCCGGCAAACTCACAAAATTCATCAAGATCAACAATATCAGCTTTCTGGAAGTGCTGAGGAGAAAGATGGCGGACCAATAATGAAAAACGCGAGACATGAACAGATTTTAAAGCTGATCGCGGAACGGGAAGTGGAGACCCAGGAGGAGCTGGCTGAACTTTTAAATGCCAGCGGCTTTGCAGTGACCCAGGCGACCGTTTCCCGCGATATCCGCCAGCTGCAGCTGGTCAAGGTCACCGGCAAGAAGGGTAAGCTGCGCTATTCCGCCGGAGCCGGGGACAAGATGGACTTAAGCCGTAAGTACCAGCGGGTCTTAAAGGATGCTTTCGTCTCCATGGATTTTTCTTCCAATCTGCTGGTGATCAAGACGGTCTCGGGTATGGCGATGGCAGCGGCGGCGGCTCTTGACTCCCTCGATTGGAAAGAAGTCCTGGGCTGCATCGGGGGCGACGATACCATCCTGGTCGTCCTTCGGAGTCCGGCTGACGCGGCTGCTTTAAAAGAGCGGTTCGATTCTATCATTCAGTAAATGCGGAGGTAGGGACGTGCTTAGAAATCTGCATATTAAAAATCTTGCCCTGATTCGGGAGATCGACGTCGATTTTGCGGAGGGGCTCAACATCATGACCGGTGAGACCGGTGCCGGAAAATCGATCATTATCGACTCGATCGGTCTGGCGCTGGGCGGACGCGTAGCCAGGGATATGACCCGGAAAGGGGAGGTATCTCTGGCTGAACTTGTCTTTGAGGTGACAAATCCACAGACCATCCGGGATCTGGAGGCACTGGATGTCTCCGCCGAGGACGGCGTCATTGTGATCTCGCGAAAGATCCGGGACGGCAGGAGCATCTGCCGGGTCAACGGGGAGACCCGGACCGCCTCGGACGTCCGGGAAATGGCAGGATTTTTGCTGGATATCCATGGGCAGAGCGAGCATCAGAAGCTGCTTCGGCCGGACGTGCAATTGGACCTTTTGGACCAGTACGGAGGGGAAGAAATCGCCTCTGCCAAGCACCTTGTTGCGGATAAGTACCGCCGCTGGGCGCAGATCAGAAAAGCCCTGGGCGGGGAGGCGGTATCTCCCGAAGAGCGGGCGAGACGGATCTCCTTTTTGCAGTTTGAGATTAAGGAGATTGATGACGCCGCTCTTAAGGAGGGCGAGGACGCGGAGCTGGAAGCTGCCTACAAAAAGCTGTCCCATGCCAGAAAGATTGCTGAGGCTGTGGACGAGGTTCATGACGCGACCGGCTACGAGGGCCCGGCCAGTGCAGGGGACCTGATCGGCAGGGCACTGAAAAAGCTGGAGAGCGTCAGCGAGTATGATGAGGACTTAAAGGACCTGACGGATCAGCTGGCTGAGATCGACAGCCTTTTAAATGATTTTAACCGCCAGGTCAGCGACTACGGAGATAATCTGAGTTTTGAAGGCGGCGCCTTTGAGGAAACCGAGGAGCGGCTCAACCTCTTGAACCGCCTCAAAGTCAAGTATGGGGGAACGATAGATCGGATCCTTGCCTACCGGGCGGATAAGGCGCGGGAACTGGAGAACCTGGAGGTCTACGAGGAGAACCGGGCTAAATTGGAGAGGGACCTGGCGGCAGCGGAGGAGGAGTTAAAAGAGGCGTCTGCGCGTTTGACGGATCTGCGCCGGGACTGTGCCGGGGGCTTTGCCAAGGCGGTTTCAGCCCAGCTTCAGGACCTCAATTTTGCCCGCGCCGATTTTGAGGTCGCCCTGCATCCGCTTATCGGATATACGGCAAACGGAGCGGATCGGGCTGACTATATGATCGCGACCAATCCGGGAGAGGAACCAAGAGTGCTGGGCAAGGTCGTCTCGGGAGGCGAACTGTCCCGGATCATGCTGGGTATCCGTACCATGTTCGCGGATGGTGACCCAACCGATACATTGATCTTTGACGAAATTGACACCGGAATCAGCGGCAGGACTGCCCAGAAGGTGGCGGAGAAGCTGGCACAGGCCGCCGGCAGGCACCAGGTTCTTTGTATTACCCATCTGCCCCAGATCGCGGCTATGGCGGACACCCACTACGGCATCACCAAGGAGTTGTCCGCATCCGAGGCGATTACCCGGATCGAATCTCTTGATGAAGAGGAATCCATATCCGAACTGGCGCGTATGCTGGGAGGGGCAAAGATCACGGACCACACCCTGGATTCCGCCCGTGAAATGAAAGAGATGTGTCGACATTACAAAATGAATGAACTATAATTGAGTAAACATCCAAGTGCGGGATTTGGAGGATTTTGCCATGAAAAATATACTGTTTATCGCATCTGAGGGGGCTCCTTTCATGAAGACCGGCGGTCTTGCCGATGTCGTCGGCTCCCTTCCCAAGGCGCTCGATAAGCGCTATTTCGATTGTCGGGTCATTCTTCCCTACTATTCCTGTATGGCTCAAAAGTGGAAAGACATGCTGGAATACAAGACCAATTTCTACATGGATTTTAACTGGAAGAGCTGCTATGTAGGGATCTTTGAATGTGTCTACGAGGGGATCCGTTTTTATTTCATCGACAACCAGGACTATTTTACCTGTGACAAACCCTACGCGGGTATGCCTTACGATATCGGAAGATTCTCTTTCTTCGATAAGGCGGCCCTGTCCATTCTGCCGACGATCGGCTTCAGACCGGACGTCATCCACTGTCACGACTGGCAGACCGGGCTCGTTCCGGTGTATCTCAATGCCAATTTCCAGGACAACGAATTCTACCGCGGCATCAAGACCGTGATGACCATCCACAACCTTAAGTTCCAGGGCGTGTGGGACGTCAAGACCATCCGGGATATCACGGGCCTGCCGGACTATTATTTTGCTCCGGACAAGCTGGAATTCCACAAGGACGCCAATATGTTAAAGGGCGGTCTGGTCTACGCCAACGCCATCACGACGGTCTCGGATTCCTATGCGGAGGAGATCAAGATGCCCTATTACGGCGAGGGACTGGACGGTCTCATGCGGGCAAGAGAGCATGACCTGCGGGGCATCGTCAACGGCATCGACTACGAAACTTTTGATCCGGAGACTGATTCCAATATCTATCAGCACTACAATCTGAAGAACTGGCGCAAGGAAAAGGTCAAAAACAAGGTCCAGCTGCAAAAGGAACTGGGATTAAATGAAGATCCCAAGGCTATGCTGATCGGCATTGTCTCCCGCCTGACTGATCAGAAGGGTTTTGATCTGATCGCCTATGTCATGGATGAGATGTGCCAGGACGCGGTTCAGTTCGCGGTTCTGGGAACCGGAGAGGAGCGGTACGAGAATATGTTCCGCCACTTCGCCTGGAAGTACGGCGGCAGGGTCTCTGCCCAGATCTACTACAATGAGGGGCTGTCCCACAAGATCTACGCCGGATCGGACGCCTTCCTCATGCCTTCCCAGTTTGAACCCTGTGGCTTAAGTCAGCTCATGTCCCTGCGCTACGGCACGCTGCCGATCGTCCGGGAGACAGGGGGACTTAAGGATACGGTTCAGCCCTACAACGAATTCGAGGGAACCGGGACCGGCTTCTCCTTCCTCAACTACAATGCCCATGAAATGATGGCGACCGTCCGCTACGCGGAGAAAGTCTACTACGACAAGAAACGGGAGTGGAACAAGATGGTGGACCGCGCCATGGAGCAGGATTTCTCCTGGCAGCACTCCGCCCTCCAGTACCAGGAACTCTACGACTGGCTGATCGGCTGATCATGGGCAGCCTCTGCGTTCTCTGATGGATTGATTCGATTTTGCGTTGACTTTTAAAAGTAACTGTAGTATCGTATCAACAGATGCGAACGGATGTTCGTAAGAACTCAAGTTCGACAACCAAAGGAGAATCATTGTGAAAAAGGACAATAATGTAAAGACAGATAAAATCCGTGACGAAAAGGAAAGGGCGCTGGAAGCGGCAATCGGCCAGCTGGAGAAGGAATTCGGCAAGGGAGCGGTCATGAAGCTGGGAGACAGCTCCGCCAACATGAACGTCGAGACCATACCGACCGGCTCCCTGTCCCTTGATATTGCTCTGGGCCTGGGAGGAATCCCCAAGGGCAGAATTATTGAGATCTACGGACCGGAATCCAGCGGTAAGACCACCGTAGCTCTCCACATGGTGGCGGAAGTGCAGAAGCGGGGCGGTATCGCCGGTTTTGTGGACGCGGAGCATGCGCTCGATCCGGTCTACGCCAAGAATATCGGGGTCGATATCGACGATCTCTACATCTCCCAGCCGGATTCCGGCGAGCAGGCTCTGGAAATCACGGAGACCATGGTCCGCTCCGGCGCAGTCGATATCATCGTAGTCGACTCGGTTGCGGCTCTGACGCCCCAGGCGGAAATCGACGGAGAGATGGGGGATTCCCATGTCGGTCTGCAGGCGAGGCTGATGAGCCAGGCTCTTCGGAAACTGACGGCAGCGGTCAGCAAGACCAAGTGCATCGTCATCTTTATCAACCAGCTGCGGGAAAAGATCGGGGTCATGTTCGGCAATCCGGAGACGACGACCGGCGGTCGGGCGCTGAAGTTCTATGCCTCCATCCGCCTCGATGTCAGACGAATCGAGACATTAAAGGCGCAGGGCGAAGTGATCGGCAACCGGACCAGAATCAAGATCGTCAAGAACAAGATCGCGCCGCCGTTTAAGGAAGCCCAGTTCGATATCATGTTCGGTAAGGGAATTTCCAAATCCGGAGATATCCTGGATCTGGCGGTCGACAACGATATCATCGATAAGAGCGGCGCCTGGTTCGCCTACAACGATGAGAAGATCGGTCAGGGCCGTGAGAACGCCAAGAAGTATCTGGAGGCAAATCCTCAGATTATGTATGAAGTTGAGCAGAAGGTGCGCGGCGCGTATGGTCTGCCCCTGGATGATCTGCCGGCTCCAAAGGCAGAGGAGACGGGCAGTGCCGCAGGACTTGGGGAAGATCCTCTGCCTGAGGTTTAAGGCTTTCCATGGATGAACTGACCCGGGCAAAAAAGCGGGCGCTCTACCTGCTGACGGATATGGACCGGACGGAGGCCCAGCTCTATGAGAAGCTGAAAAAGACCGGTTACTCGGAGGAGACCATCGCGAAGGCTATGGCTTATGTCAAGCACTACGGCTACATTGATGATGACCGGTATGCCTCCCATTATCTGGAGCAGATGAGTCTCAGCCGCAGCAAAAAGCGCATCCGCTTCGATCTGAATAAGAGGGGAGTCCCCAAGGAGATCATAGCCCGGACCTTTGAAGAAGAGGGGGATTATGATGAAAAGCCCCTGATCAAAAAGCTGGCAAAAAAGAAAGCGAGGACCCTGGATCTGACCGATCCCAAGAGCCGGGATAAGCTGGCGGGCTTCCTGCTTAGGAAGGGCTTTTCCTCCCATGATGTCTTTGCCGTCATCAGCAAGATGCGGGAGGGGCAGACAGAGGAATAGGGACCCAAAACCGCGGGTGGAAGGACCGGAAACCGGAACTTTCTCCGCGGTTTCCTGTCTTGACTTTGGCCACAAAAACAGATATAGTTAAATAGTTGTATTGAGCAATATTGTACAATGAAAACTTAATATAAGGAGGTGCTCCTATGAATCCATTAGTCGTTGTGCTGGTGGTACTCGTAGTCCTCGTAATCCTTTTGATCGCTGCACTTCCGTTCACGTGGAATGCCGCTCTCAAACGCAAAGCCCAAGACGATGCGGAGAAGATCGGTTCAGCTGAAGAAAAAGCCAGAAGCATCATTGACGATGCCATTAAGACAGCTGAAAACAAGAAGCGTGAATCTCTTCTTGAAGTGAAGGAACAGTCGCTTGCTCAGAAAAATGAAGTCGACCGTGAAATTAAAGAAAGAAGAGCGGAAATCTCCAAGCAGGAGAGAAGAGTTCAGTCCAAAGAAGACACTCTTGACCGTAAGACGGAAGCGATGGAGAGGCGGGAATCGGATTACGCTGCGAAAGAAGCTAATTTACAGAAGAAACAGAAACAGGTTGACGAGCTGCATCAAAAGGGAGTAAAGGAACTGGAGAAGATCTCCGGTATGACCTCCGACGAAGCTAGAGATTTTCTGCTGAAGAGCGTCCAGGATGACGTGAAAGTTGATGCTGCCAAGATGTACCGGGAACTGGTCAGTCAGGCAAAGGAAGACGCCGACAAGAAGGCCCGGGAGATCGTTGTGAATTCTATTCAGCGCTGTGCTGTGGATCATGTCTCGGAATCGACGATTTCTGTTGTACAGCTTCCTAATGATGAAATGAAGGGTCGGATTATCGGCCGTGAAGGACGGAATATCCGCACAATTGAAACGCTGACGGGTGTCGATCTGATTATCGACGATACGCCGGAGGCGGTCGTACTCTCCGCGTTTGATCCGGTCAGACGGGAAGTAGCGCGGATTGCTCTGGAAAAGTTGATTGTAGACGGAAGAATTCATCCGGCGAGAATTGAAGAGATGGTGGAAAAAGCCAGGAGAGAAGTCGAAACGCAGATCCGCGAGGATGGCGAACAGGCTGCTTTTGAAGTGGGCGTCCACAATCTGCATCCGGAATTGATCAAGCTTCTCGGAAGAATGCGCTTCAGGACCTCTTATGGTCAGAACGCGCTCAAACACTCCGTGGAAGTCGCCCAGCTTGCCGGACTTATGGCGGGCGAATGCGGCTGTGATGTGAGACTTGCCAAACGCGCCGGCCTTCTCCACGATATCGGAAAATCGATCGATCATGAAGTGGAAGGTACCCATGTTCAGATCGGTGCGGACCTGTGCCGTAAGTATAAGGAGAATCAGGTCGTCATCAATGCGGTTGAAAGTCATCACGGCGATGTCGAGCCGACGTCCCTGATTTCCTGCCTGGTTCAGGCAGCCGACGCGATTTCGGCGTCGAGACCGGGCGCGCGTCGGGAGACGCTGGATAATTACACGAACAGACTGAAGCAGCTGGAAGATATTGCCAACGGTTTTAAGGGCGTTGAAAAGTCGTTTGCCATTCAGGCGGGCCGTGAAGTCCGCGTGATGGTCGTTCCGGATCAGGTCAATGACGCGAACATGGTCTTGCTTGCGCGTGACATTTCCAAACAGATCGAATCGGAACTGGAATATCCGGGGCAGATCAAGGTCAATGTGATCCGCGAAAGCAGGGCGGTTGACTACGCAAAATGAAAATTCTGTAAAAAAGCAGGGGAAGAATCAAAAAAAGATTCTTCCTCTTTTTTTGTGGAAAAAAACGCAAGATGTGGTGGAAAAGAACTTTATGTCAACCCTATATTTGGATGAGGAGGCGAAAAATGCCCATAAACAGGCACTTTTGCAGGGGTTTAAGGGAAAATTTTGTTTGATTTTATGTTAATGCCTGCTTATAATGTAGTCCATGCCGAGTGGGGACCCGGCTGATAAGGCTATGGTTGAAGGGTGAATTGCCTTCTACAAATACATTGTTTGGAGTTGTGTATTCATGGAGAATGCAATTCTGGAGTTTATTGAGTATCTCCGAAAAACCAAAAAAATATCGCCCAATACCGAGGTGTCCTATCGCAGGGACATCGAGAAGCTGAGCCGGTATCTGACTTCGGCGCGCCGAATCTGCAACTGGTCTTCGGCGACCGAGACGGATTTAAATGCCTACATGCTCTATATGGAGCGGGAAGGCTATGCCGCCTCCTCGATTTCAAGAACCATCGCTTCCATGCGGTCCTTCTACCAGTTCTTAAGGAAGCAGAACCTGGTCTCTTACAATCCGGCTGAGGAGCTAAAGCCCCCCAAGGTGGAGAAGAAGATGCCGGAGATTCTGAGCCTTCGGCAGGTGACGGCTCTGATGGACCAGCCGGACCTTCGGACCAACAAGGGGCTGCGGGACAGCGCCATGCTGGAGCTTTTGTACGCGACCGGGATCCGGGTATCGGAACTGGTCGGACTTAAGGTTGAGGATGTCAACTTGCAGCTGGGTTTTATCACCTGCATCGACCGCAGCAAGGAGCGGATCATTCCCTTTGGCAGTTCTGCCAAAAAAGCGGTCACTGAATATCTGGATAAGGCACGCGCCTCCTTCCTTCTGCACGGCGAGACCGACGTCCTTTTCACTAACTGCCAGGGCAGACCCATGAGTCGGCAGGGCTTTTGGAAGGTCCTGAAGGGCTACGCCCTGTCCGCCGGTATAGAAGGGGATATTACGCCCCATACTCTGCGCCACAGTTTTGCCGTCCACATGGTGGAAAATGGGGCGGACCTGCGGGCTGTCCAGGAGATGCTGGGACACTCGGATATCTCCACGACGCAGATGTATGTGAATCTGAACTTGAATCGAATCAGGGATGTCTATGGCAAAGCGCATCCCCGCAGATAAGCTGCCGCTCCGGAGTCATCCGGGGCGGTTTTTTGCTGTTCGGACGGTCGTTTGACATTGGTTTTGACGTGTGCTACAGTATCAAAAAGCAGACTAAAATAGTAGGACTTTTTGCGCGGGGATGGAGAAGACTCTAGACCCGGGTTTTTGTGGCAGCCTGGCTTTTACAGGCGATAAGAGATAAGAGAGGTAGTATCAATGAAATTATCGACGAAGGGCCGTTATGGATTAAGGGCTATGCTCGATCTGGCTCTAAATGCGGAAAATCAGGAGGCGGTCTGTATCCAGAGCATCTCCGAACGGCAGAATATATCCGAAAGTTATCTGGAGCAGCTGGTCAGAAAGCTGAGAACCGCGGGTCTGGTCAACAGCGTCCGGGGCGCCGGGGGCGGCTATCAGCTGGCAAGACCCTCCTCGGAAATCTCCGTAGGGGACGTCCTTCGCGCCTGTGAGGGCAATCTGGAAGCCGTATCCTGTTCGACCGGCAATGACACCATTCCTGCCTGCGAGCAGGCGGAGCGGTGCGTGACCCGTCTGGTCTGGGACAAGGTCAATACCGCGATTGAAGGGGCTGTCGACTCCATTTTTCTCGACCAGCTGGTTAAGGAGAGCCGGAAGAAGGAAAGCTCGGGTTCTTTAAATACCAGGGAGTGCATCAACTGATGGACTTAATTTATCTGGATAATGCGGCGACGACCCGGATGGAGCCGGAGGTCTTAGAAGCCATGCTGCCATACCTGAAGGATCAGTACGGCAATCCCTCCGCTATTTACTCGCTTGCGGCTAAGAGCCGGTCGGCGGTGGATTTGGCTCGTAGGCAGGCGGCTGCCCTCATCCATGCGGACCCCTCTGAGATCTTTTTTACGTCAGGAGGATCGGAGGCGGACAACTGGGCGCTGGAGGCGGCTGAAGCCTGTGCAAAGCGGGGCAGCCATATCGTCACCACGAAAGTGGAACACCACGCCGTCCTTAATACCTGTCGGTATCTGGAAGAGCGGGGCGTCAAAGTGACCTATCTGAATGTTGATGAGAATGGTCTGGTCGATCCTGCAGACGTCGAGGCTGCGATCACGGACCAGACGGTCCTGGTCTCGGTGATGACGGCAAATAATGAAATCGGAACGATTGAACCGATTGCGGAGATCGGTTCAATCTGCCGCAAGCACGGGGTCTTCTTTCACACAGACGCCGTGCAGGCTTTCGGTCACATTCCGATCGATGTAAAGGAGATGAAGATTGACCTCCTGAGTGCCTCCGCCCACAAGTTGGGGGGACCCAAGGGAGTGGGGCTGCTCTATATCAAAAAAGGCCTTAAGATCAGAAGCCTCATTCGCGGCGGAGCTCAGGAGCGGGGCCGCCGGGCTGGGACGGAAAATGTCCCGGGTATCGTGGGATTCGGCCGGGCCTGCAAGATTGCGGCAGGGACTCTGGAAGAGAGGGCGCGGTATGAAAGAAAGCTGAGGGATCTGGCGATTGGAAGACTGGAAGGTGAAATCAGCGGCGTCACCTTGTCGGGCGACAGGACCCGTCGCCTGCCCAACAACATCCATGTCTGTATCAAGGGGGCGGAGGGGCAGGTGATGCTGATCCTCCTCGATCAAAGGGGCATCTGTGCCTCCGGCGGGTCTGCCTGTACGTCGGGATCGCTCGACCCCTCCCATGTCCTGACGGCGATCGGAGTGCCGGAGGATCTGGCGACCTGTTCCATCAGGCTGACGCTTTCACACGAAAATACGGAAACTGACATCAATCAGGCTGTCGACGCAATCAAGGAGATTGTCCTGCAGCTCAGGGAGAACTGAAATGGGAAAGAAAGTAGTCGTCGGCATGTCCGGCGGAGTAGACAGTTCCGTCGCCGCTTACCTCTTAAAGGAAGAGGGCTACGACGTGATCGGCGTAACGATGCAGATCTGGCAGGATGAAGACAGCTGCCGGATTGAGGAAAACGGAGGCTGCTGCGGCACCTCGGCAGTGGAAGATGCCAGAGCGGTCGCCCAGGCAATCGGGATTCCTTACTATGTGATGAATTTCAAGCAGGAATTCCGATCCAAGGTCATGGACTATTTTGTCAAAGAATACCTGGCCGGCCGCACACCCAACCCCTGTATCGCCTGCAACCGCTATGTCAAGTGGCAGAGCCTTCTTAAGAAGAGCCTGGCTCTGGGGGCGGACTATATCGCGACCGGTCACTATGCGACGGTGGAGCGGCTTGACAACGGCAGGTACACCCTCCATACGGCGGCGGGGACGGTTGAGACGACCAAGGACCAGACCTACGCTCTCTACAACCTGACCCAGGATCAGCTCGCCCATACCCTCATGCCGATCGGAGCTTACACCAAGGATCGGACCAGAAAGATCGCGGAAGAGGCGAATCTTCCGGTTGCCCACAAGCCGGACAGCGAAGAGATCTGCTTCGTTCCCGACAAGGACTACGCCGGTTTTATCGAGCGGGATACCGGCAGGAAATTTATGCCCGGCAATTTTGTCGATGAAACGGGCAGGGTCCTGGGGCAGCACAGGGGTATCGCCTGCTACACGGTCGGGCAGAGAAAGCATCTGGGCATCGCCCTGGGTCACCCTGTCTTTGTCAAGGAGATCCATCCGGAGACTAACGAAATTGTCCTTTCGGAAAATGAAGCCCTCTTCAGCCGGACCCTGGCGGTCCAGGACCTGAATTTTATGGCAGTTCCGGGAATTAAGGGGGAAGAGCGCGTCATGGCAAAGATCCGTTACAACCATCAGGCGGCTCCGGCTGTCATCAAAATGGCGGGAGAGGACACCATGACCTGTACCTTTGACGATCCCCAGCGCGCCATTACTCCGGGTCAGGCAGCGGTCTTTTACCGGGACGGAGTCATCTTAGGCGGGGGGACGATTTTATGATCGCGGATCTGCACGTACACAGCCGGTATTCGACCGATTCCGAGGCGGAACCGGAGGATGTGATCCGGCAGGCGATTGACCTGGGACTTCCGACGATCTGCCTGACCGACCATATTGACTGGGACTATCCGGTTGAGGGACTGACCTTTGACTTTGATATCGGGGACTACTTTAAGGAGATCGACTCTTTAAAGGCGACCTATGGGGACCGCATCCGGATCTTAAAGGGCGTGGAGCTGGGTCTTCAGCCCCAGCTGGGGGACCGCTATCAAAAGCTCCTAAAGGACTGGGACTTTGATTTTTCCATCGGGTCCCAGCACCTGGTCGAAGGCAAGGATCCCTATTATCCCGAGACCTTTGAAGGAAAAGAGGACAGCGAGGTCTACCGGTCCTATTTTGAAAATATGCTGGAAGATATTCGCGCCTTCCATGACTTTGACAGCATGGGACACCTGGATTATGTGGTCCGCTACGGCAGACATCGGGCACGGGATTACAGCTACCGGGACTTTGCCAATGTCATCGATGAGATTTTAAAACTCCTGGTCCGCTATAATATTGCCCTTGAAATCAATACCTGCGGCATTCGCAAGCAGCTGGGTTTCCCCAACCCTCATCCCGACATTTTAAAACGTTATCGGGAACTGGGCGGGACCCTTGTAACCTGCGGGTCGGACGCCCATAAGCCCCACTATCTGGGCTATGCCTTTGACCGGGCAGAAGAGATCCTCAAATCCTGTGGTTTTACGCACTATTGCTGCTTTGTCAGACATGAGCCCGTCTTCGTTCGTCTCAAGTGACAAGGAAGGAAAAAAAACTTGTATTTTTATGGGTACTTCGATACAATAGACAAGGGTAATTATTTAACTCAATGTTAATAATCAATAGACACAGGAGGAAACACGATTATGGCAGTAAGAGTTGCAATTAATGGTTTTGGCCGCATCGGCCGTCTGGCTTTCCGTCAGATGTTCAAGGCAGAGGGATTTGATATCGTTGCAATCAACGATCTGACATCCCCGGAGATGCTTGCGTACCTGCTGAAGTATGATTCTTCTCAGGGCCGTTACGCTAAGGCTGATACCGTTGAATCCAGTGATCATTCCATCACGGTTGACGGCGAAGAGATCGAAATCTACAAGGAAGCAGATGCTCACGACCTTCCGTGGAAGGATCTGGATATCGATGTTGTCCTTGAATGCACCGGTTTCTACACATCCAAGGCTAAGGCACAGGCTCATATCGATGCCGGCGCTAAGAAGGTCGTTATTTCCGCTCCGGCTGGAAATGATCTGCCTACAATCGTTTACAACACCAACCATGAGACTCTGACAGCTGATGACGATATCATCTCTGCAGCATCCTGCACAACCAACTGCCTGGCTCCGATGGCTAAGGCCCTTAACGAGCTGGCTCCGGTACAGTCCGGCATCATGGTTACCATCCACGCTTACACCGGCGATCAGATGGTTCTTGACGGTCCGCAGAGAAAGGGCAACTTCAGAAGATCCCGCGCAGCTGCTGAGAACATCGTTCCGAACAGCACCGGCGCTGCTAAGGCTATCGGTCTCGTCGTTCCGGAACTGAACGGCAAGCTCATCGGTTCTGCTCAGCGTGTACCGGTACCGACCGGCTCCACCACTATCCTGACAGCTGTTGTCAAGGGTAAGGTTACCGTAGAAGAGATCAACGCGAAGATGAAGGCTTCTGTTAATGAGTCCTTCGGCTACAACGAAGACCAGATTGTGTCCAAGGATATTGTCGGAATGACCTTCGGTTCTCTGTTTGATGCAACACAGACCATGGTTCTTCCGGTATCTGATGATCTGACAGAGGTTCAGGTTGTATCCTGGTATGACAACGAGAACTCCTTCACATCCAACATGTGCAGAACAATCAAGTACTTCGCTAAGTTCCTTAACAAGTAATTATTAGAAGGAAATTCAATGAAGGCCTGAACGGGTCCGGTCGAAAAGGACCGGACCCGTTTTTTGATCTTAGGATATTCGCAAAAAGCATAGAAGATGTGCTTTTTCAGAAATCAGATTCACAGGAGGATACAGATCATGGGATTAAACAAAAAGACAGTTGATGATATCAACGTAAAAGGCCAGAGAGTTCTTTGCCGCTGCGACTTCAATGTTCCGATGAAGGACGGCAGGATTACAGATGAAAACCGCCTGGTTGCGGCTCTTCCGACCATCAAGAAACTGGTCGCTGACGGCGGCAAGGTCATCCTCTGCTCCCACCTGGGCAAGGTCAAGACGGAAGAGGATAAGAAGACCAAGACTTTAGCACCGGTTGCAGCCCGTCTTTCCGAACTGCTGGGTCAGGAAGTCAAGTTCGCTGCGGATCCGGAAGTCGTAGGACCCAACGCCAGGGCAGCTGTTGAGGCTATGCAGGACGGCGACATCATTTTACTGGAAAATACCCGCTTCCGTCCGGAAGAGACCAAGAACGGAGAGGCTTTCTCCAAGGATCTTGCCTCTTTAGCTGACGTCTTCGTCAACGATGCTTTCGGTACCGCTCACCGCGCTCACTGCTCCAATGTCGGTGTAACGGAATTCGTCAAGGGCGCTCATGTGGTTGGCTACCTGATGGAGAAGGAGATCAACTTCCTGGGCAATGCGGTCGAGACTCCGGTCCGTCCCTTCGTCGCGATCCTGGGCGGCGCCAAGGTCGCCGATAAGCTCAACGTCATCAACAACCTGCTGGAGAAGTGTGACACCCTGATCATCGGCGGCGGTATGGCTTACACCTTCCTTAAGGCTAAGGGCTATGAAGTCGGCAATTCCCTGCTCGATGAGACCAAGGTCGACTATTGCAGGGAAATGATGGAAAAGGCTGAGAAGCTGGGTAAGAAACTCCTGCTTCCGATCGATACCGTCTGCATCAAGGAATTCCCCAACCCGATCGACACTCCGATTGCGACAGCGGTTTATGAGGCTAACCAGATCCCGGCTGATCA
This sequence comes from Lachnospiraceae bacterium UBA3689, assembly GCA_002371465.1. Lineage (GTDB taxonomy): Bacteria > Bacillota > Clostridia > Lachnospirales > Lachnospiraceae > Chordicoccus. The sequence continues at coordinate 88,123 of DFIU01000007.1, forward strand.
GGAAGGCGCGGACATTGGACCCAAGACCATCGAACTCTACTCCGACGCGGTCAAGAACGCCAAGACCGTTGTTTGGAACGGCCCCATGGGGATCTTTGAGAATCCAATCCTGGCAACCGGTACAAAGTCTGTTGCGGCAGCCCTTGCCGAGACCGATGCGACGACCATCATCGGCGGCGGTGATTCTGCGGCGGCAGTCAATCAGCTGGGCTATGGCAGCAAGATGAGCCATATCTCCACAGGCGGCGGCGCTTCTCTGGAGTTCCTGGAAGGCAAGGAACTTCCGGGCGTTGCAGCAGCGGATGATAAGGACTGAATTAAGTAAGAATGCCCCTTTTTCGGTCCCTGCCGATTTTGGCAGCGACCGAAAGGGATACAAGAAGGATAACAGGGAGGAAAGAAAAAACATGGCCAGAAGAATTTTAGCTGCAGGCAACTGGAAGATGAACAAAACACCGTCAGAGACAACCGCTCTGATTGAGGAAATGAAGAAGACTTGTGCATCCGATACCGTAGATGTCCTCTTCTGCGTACCGGCTATCGATATCCCGGCTGCCGTTGCAGCTGCCAAGGATTCCAATATCCAGATCGGTGCGGAAAATATGTACTTTGAGGAAAGCGGCGCTTATACCGGCGAAGTCGCTCCGGCTATGCTGGTTGACGCCGGTGTTTCCCATGTCATCATCGGCCACTCCGAAAGAAGACAGTACTTTGCCGAGACCGACGAGATGGTCAACAAGAAGGTCTTAAAGGCAATCGAACACAAGCTGGTTCCGGTCATCTGCTGCGGTGAGACCTTAGAGCAGAGAGAGCAGGGCGTAACCCTCGACTGGATCCGGGTGCAGATCAAGATCGCCCTACAGGGCGTAGCAGCTGAGGACGCAAAGGGCGTCGTCATCGCTTACGAACCCATCTGGGCTATCGGCACAGGCAAGACGGCTACCTCCGATCAGGCGGAAGAAGTCTGTAAGGGCATCCGGGACCTGCTTCGGGAACTCTATGATGATGAGACCGCGGAGACGACCCGTATCCTCTACGGCGGCTCTGTCAAGCCGGGCAACGCGGCGGAACTTTTCGGCAAGGAAGATATCGACGGCGGTCTTGTCGGCGGCGCTTCCCTGACTCCGGACTTCGGCGGCATTGTCAACTACGAAAAATAAAGAGATCGCTTGCCTTTTTGGCGGCATTTGATTCAAATCGGACCCGGGGAAAGCTTGCTTTCCCCGGTCCTTTGCTGTTATGATAGGGGAAGTGTAAACAAGGTCCTCCTGCCACAGGGGGCGATTTGCCCGGGACTTGCGGGACCTTTATCTCTTATGTAAAGGAGAATGAATAGAATGGCAAAAAAAACATACGTCTTAATGGTTCTTGACGGCTACGGCCTTAATCCGAATCCGGCTCATAACGCGGTTGCAGAGGCAAATACGCCGGTTATGGATATGCTGGAAGAGAAGTACCCCTTTGTCAAGGGCGGGGCTTCCGGCCTTGATGTCGGGCTTCCGGACGGTCAGATGGGTAACTCCGAAGTCGGCCATACCAACATCGGCGCAGGCCGCGTGGTCTATCAGGAACTGACCCGGATCACCAAGGCGATTAAAGATGGGGATTTCTTTGAAAATGAAGAGATTTTAAGGGCTGCCGCAAATGCAAAAGAGCATGACAGCGCCATCCACTTTATGGGTCTGCTGTCTCCGGGCGGCGTCCATTCCCACCAGGACCACCTCTATGGTCTTTTGGAGATGGCAAAGCGGAACGGTTTAAAAAAGGTCTATGTCCACTGCTTCATGGACGGCCGCGATACTCCGCCGGAATCCGGCAAGGGCTATATTGAGAAACTGGAAGCGAAGATGAAGGAGATCGGCGTTGGTGAGATCGCTTCGGTGTCCGGTCGTTACTATGCTATGGATCGCGACAACCGCTGGGAGCGGGTCGTCAAGGCTTACAACGTCCTGACCAAGGGAGAGGGCGATGCCGCCGCTTCCGCAGTCGCCGGCATGGAGGCTTCCTATGCCAACCAGGTTACGGACGAGTTTATCGTTCCCTTTGCGGTTCAAAAGGATGGCAAGCCGGTCGCAGTCATCAGCGACAACGATTCCGTCGTCTTCTTTAACTTCCGTCCGGACCGCGCCCGTGAACTGACCCGCTGCTTCTGCGACGAGGGCTTCGATCATTTTGAAAGAGGAGCCAGAAAGCAGACTACCTTTGTGACATTTACCGATTATGATGTGACAATCAAAAATAAGCTGGTGGCATTTAAGAAGCAGGAGCTGAAGAACATTTTTGGTGAATGGCTGGCTGACCATGGCATGACCCAGCTTCGTACAGCGGAAACGGAAAAGTACGCTCACGTTACTTTTTTCTTTAACGGCGGCGTCGAAGCTCCCTTTAAGGGGGAGGACAGAAAGCTGGTCTCTTCCCCCAAGGTCGCTACCTACGACTTACAGCCGGAGATGAGCGCGCCGGAAGTCTGCGACGGTCTGGTCGAGGCGATTGAATCCCGGAAGTACGACGTCATTGTCATCAACTTTGCCAACGGCGATATGGTCGGTCATACCGGCGTAGAAGCCGCTGCCATTCAGGCGGTTGAAGAGGTCGACAAGTGCGTCGGCAGAGCTTATGAGGCACTGATGAAGGTCGATGGAACCATGTTCATCTGCGCGGACCACGGCAACTGCGACCAGATGGTGGATTATGAGACCGGCGAACCCTTTACGGCTCATACCACGAATCCGGTTCCCTTCATCCTGGTCAATGCCGATCCCAAGTACGGCCTTCGGGAGGGCGGCAGACTCTGCGATATCGCCCCGACCCTGATCGACCTCATGGGGATGGAAAAGCCGGCTGAAATGACCGGAGAGTCCCTGCTGATTGAAAAGTAAATCCGCTAAGAGCCGTTTGGGAATTGAAAACAGGCTTTGTCTGTGGTAAAATCTTCTTCGGTCTTGATACGGAGGTATGTTTTAAATGGATATTCTGAGAATTGTTCTGACCATCGTTTACGTCATCGACTGTATTGCGCTTACGGTCATTGTCCTCATGCAGGAGGGAAAAGATGCCGGTCTCGGCGCGATTGCCGGCGCGGCGGATACCTACTGGGGACAGAATAAAGGAAGGTCCATGGAAGGCGGTTTGATTAAGGCGACGAGAGTGATGGTTGTCATTTTCTTTGTCCTGTCTGTCGTCCTTTCGATGAGTTTTCTGACAAAGTAATCAGACAATTTCGCGAGCCTCTGCCTGACGGCAGGGGCTTTTTTATAAGGACCGGATTTTGCAAGGGCTCCGTATAGGACAAAGGAGATTATGAGAAAAAAGAAAGATTTTAAAATGAACAGCAAGGGGAAGACCGGATCCAAGAAGGCCCACCGTCCCCATAAGGAGAAGAAGGGTCAGGTGATCACCGGCATCTTTCAGGCTAACCGCAAAGGCTTTGGTTTTGTGACGCCCGACGGGGAAGAGGACGTGCCGGATATCTTTATCGGCGAGGATGAGACCCTGGGGGCCTGGAACCACGATCATGTCCAGGTGGAAATTCTGCCCCAGAAGGGCAGCCGCAAAAAAGAGGGCGTAGTCAAAAAGATCTTAAAGCGGGAGATCCGGGAGGTCGTCGGGACCTTTGAACTCAGTAAAAATTACGGCTTTGTTGTGCCGGACAATCAGAAACTTCAGCAGGACATCTTTATCGGCAGGGACAATATGGCAGGCGCCAAGGGCGGCGATGTCGTGGTCGCGGAGATCCTGGAGTACGGGACCAAACACCAGAGTCCGACCGGCAAAATCACGGAAGTGATCGGCAGCCGGGACCAGGTGGGCGTGGACATCTTCGCCATTGCCAGATCCATGGACATTCCCATGGAATTTACGGTCCGGCAGATGAATCAGGCGGAGCGCTGTCAAAAGAGCGTCATCTCCAATGATTTTCAGGGGCGGGAGGACCTGCGGGACTGGCAGCTGGTGACGATCGACGGTCCCGACGCCAAGGATTTGGATGACGCGGTCAGTCTGACTCAGGGAGAGGATGGGACCTACCTTTTGGGCGTTCATATCGCGGACGTGACCAACTATGTGCAGGAAAGTTCCGCCCTCGATCACGAAGCCCTAAAGCGAGGGACGTCAGTTTATCTGGCGGACCGGGTCATCCCCATGCTGCCCTTCCAGTTGTCCAATGGGATCTGTTCGCTGAACGCCGGGGAAGACCGGCTGGCGCTGACCGTTCTTATGACCTTTAACCCAAAGGGCAAGATCATTGATCACCGGATCTGTGAGTCCGTGATCCGGGTCGGGGAGCGGCTCAGCTATCCGGACGTCCGCGCCATGCTGGAAGAGGGAGATAAGGAGCTGTGTGACCGCTATCGTGACTATCTCCCCATGCTGAAGCGTATGCAAATGCTGTCAAATCTGATCCGGGCAAGGAGAGAGCGGCGCGGCGCCATCGACTTTGACTTCCCGGAAGCGAAAGTTGTCCTAGATGATAAGGGCATCCCGACCGCCATTGTACCCCAGGAGGCAAACTGCGCGACCAGGATGATCGAGGACTTTATGCTGAGCGCCAACGAGACCGTTGCGGAGGAGTTTGTCAAACGCAAGATCCCCTTTGTCTACCGGGTCCATGGAGATCCCGACCCGGATAAGGTCGAGCAGGTACTGGAGTTTGTCAGCAAGCAGGGAGTTAAGATCGAAAAACGACACCAGAAGATTACGCCCAAGGAGATCCAGCAGGCGTTAAAGGCGGTCAAGGGTCAGCCCGAGGAGGCGGAGATCAGCCGTATCATCCTTCGCAGTATGCAGCAGGCAAAATACAGCACAGACTGTACGGGGCATTTCGGCCTTGCCGCAAAATATTACTGCCATTTCACCTCCCCCATCCGCCGCTATCCCGATCTGCAGATCCACCGGATTATCCATGAGACCTTAAGGGGCAGGATGAAGGCGGACCGGATCCGCCACTATAAGGAGATTCTGGGGGACGTCTGCACCCAGGCTTCCCTGACCGAACGCCGCGCCGATGAGTGCGAGCGGGAGACCACTAAGCTCAAGAAGGTCCAGTACATGAGCGCCCATATCGGCGAGGTCTTCGAGGGTCTGGTCTCCGGCGTTACCGGCTGGGGACTTTATGTGGAGCTGTCCAACACCTGTGAGGGTCTGGTCCCCATCGTCAACATGAACGAAGATTATTTCCTTTATGATGAAGCCAACTACGCCTTGGTCGGCAGGCTCGGCAAGAAGACCTATCGCCTGGGCGATCGGGTGAAGGTCAAGGTGGCAGCGACCGATCTCATGGCGCGAACCATTGATTTTGATTTAGTATGACGGAAGAGGAAGCGTAATGCCGGAAAAGAAGTCGGTAAAGCTGATTGCCAATAACAAAAAGGCATATCATGATTATTTTATCCTTGAAAAATATGAGACGGGGATCGAGCTGTTCGGAACCGAAGTGAAATCAATCCGCCAGGGGCACTGCTCAATCAAGGAAGCCTATGTAGAGATCCGAAACGGCGAGGTGCGCGTCGAGGGCATGAATATTTCCCCCTACGAAAAGGGAAATATTTTCAACCGGGACCCGCTCCGCTCCAGAAAGCTTTTGATGCACAAGAGCGAGATCCTGAAACTTATGCAGAAGGTCAGGGAGAAGGGGCTGACTATCGTTCCGCTCCAGGTCTACTTTAAGGGCAGTCTGGTCAAGGTGGAGATCGGTCTCGCCCGCGGCAAGAAGCTCTATGACAAGCGGGCGGATATCCAGAAGAAGGACATGAAGCGGGAAGCGGAGCGGGATTTCAAGATCCGGAATCTGTAAAAACGTTTGCCTTATGGATGAGTGGGACAGCCGTGCTGCTTTAGCTGCACTCAAGCCGGGTCAAGGCAGTAGTATTGATGTCAAGGCTCAAAAGCAAATATCCGCAAAAACTTAAGTAGAAGGGATTGCTGAAGTAAAAAAGAAGGGAATCCGGTTCGGCAGACCGGAGCGTCTGATTCCGGATAATTTCTTCAGGGTGCGAGATTTATGGGAAACGAATCAGATCAGCTTGAGAAAAGCTGCCAGACTCACCGGCGTCTCCCACGGGACTTTTAAAAAATGGGTTCAAAATGATCTATCATTCAGAAACATATCATGCATCTGTCATACCAGGAACTGCTCAAAAGATGTCTGCTATCGGGAGCGCGGAAGGTGCGATCAGGATTCCCCAATAGTTATGCAAGCCAAAACTTTCTTGAACTTCCATAAAAGCAGGAAACTGGATACGATCAGCTGGTTTTTACTGTAAGAAGCTCATAGATTGGAGTTTTTGTAAGGCGCAAAAAATCTGTACGAAATTCCTCTATCGGAGCAGGATCTTCCTGGCAGAGCCAGGCTTCAACAATAGCCATCGTTGACTTTACGAACAGCTTTGTCATGGCCCGATCCGAAAGGTGATATGCATTTCCGCTGGTATTGTAGTTGTTAAGTCCCCACTCCAGATAGATCTTCTGAATAAAAGGACGCCATGTTGGATCAATTTCCGTTGTGCAGAAACAGCGGATCAGTTTCCTGTTCTTATAAAGCATTGGAAGAATGTTGTTCACAAAATAGTCCAGGGGATTCTGACCGGTGGCCGGATTATACTGCTGAAACAGAGCATTGATCTCAGTGCCCATCGTCTGTCGGAGATATTCCACAATCTCCCTATTGCTCCTGAAATGCTGTTGATAAAGGTCCTGTCGCGTCATTCCCGCCCGTACGGCAATTTCGTCCATGGAAAAATCAGACCGCGATGGATACTCAAGAGATAGATCCAAAAGTGCATTTGCAATGTTTGTCTGTGTGTCCATTGCCAACAAAATCATCCCCTTTCATTTTTCTTCACCATATTTGAGATCGAAATAAGACACAGCAAGCTGCCGCTGTGTAAAAATTTGTGAACGTTTATCGTGTAAAAACGTAGACTTTATTTCACGGTGAAGGTTCATCAAAAGAGATGAAGAAATAGGGTCTTAACATCCGAAAAGAGGAGTGTAGATTGACAGATTTATTATAGTCCCAGATGTGCGGGAAAGTCTACATTTTTGAAAAGAGGATGTAAAGACCCTATTTTGAATCATATAGAAAGGAATGGTGATCTATGAAAAGGGCAAGGAAACTGTTAGGTATACTGCTTGCGGTTACCATGCTGTTCAGCATCAGCTCGCAAAGCGTGTTTGCTGAAAGTGCAGACAGCAATCCAGCGGCAGCATCCTCTGTAAGCCCCGCTCCGAATGTGAGTAAGGAGGATTCTGAGGATGCGACAAGTAACGATCAGGTGGATAAGAATGGAGATGTTTCCCCCGCAGCTTCTGAGGAAAAGCCGCCTGTCCCTGAGAAAAAGCAGAATGAGACGATGAAAAGCGGTGAAGAGTCTGATTCTGCAGCTGACAGTTCTGCAGCATCCATTGCGGAACCCAGCCAGTCAGCATCCAATGTGGAAACTGATCAGTCCCAATCTACGGAAAAAGCCGGTCAGTCAGCAGGAACGAAAGAAAAAGAAAATGTTCCGGAATCTTCTGAAAAAGTTCAAACGGACAAAGATACGGTCGCTTACAATACGAATCCTATCACCGGGAGCAAAACAAGTGATGGTGTCACAGTTCAGGTAAATGCGCCGGCAGGAAGCTTCCCGGAAGGAACCAATCTTACTATTACGGCATTGAGTCAGGAATCTGCGGATGAAATTGCAGAGAGTATTCTCCCTGGGTCGGAAGCGGTTGCTTTTGATATCAGCTTCTTTAGCGCAACCGGAGAAAAAATACAGCCTGCCGATGGGAAAAAGGTAGAAGTTACCTTTGCGGTAGCGGGAACCTCAAAGCTGGCCAAAGCGGATGAGGAACAGGCGACATTACAAGTTTATCATATAAAGAACGATAACAGTGCGGAACAGATGGCGAATGCATCTGCGCCAGCCAAGGGGGAATCTGCAGAGCTATCTGTAGGCGCAACGCAGTTTTCCACGTACCTTTGCCTGAAAGCAGCGGTACAGCCACAGCGCAAGGCAGCGCCGGCAGAGAACAGAGTCGGCGGAGTAGATGCCGGGGCGCATGTACACTGCACGGTTACAACTGAAAATACAGCGGTTTCAAACGGACAATACGTGAGCTTTGCCGTAAAATATCAGGTTGATCATGGATCCATTCACGAAGATGACTATATTACGGTGACGATCCCGGATAGTCTGAAAGATGTGGATCTTCAGCTGGACCCCAGGCATTTCAAGGGATATGAGAAGCAGGCGGATGGGAGCTACCATCTGATTTTCAATGACAACGCGGATGGAATAGCCGGAAGCTTTTCTTTGAACGCGACAGCAAGCAATGAAACGACGTCCGCTGTCACGGCCACCGTAGATGTTAATGGAACAAAGAGCTCTATTACGATCTCCGGTTTGACTCCGTCAGGGAGTGGAATAGAAAAAGCCATAGAGAAGAGTGCTTACGATGGTTCTTCCATTCAGTATGGGGGCTATGATTACTCCACCGGGGCAGACAAAGACGCAACGGAAATAGGTATTTATACGCCAAGCTCGGATGTAACAGCGAAATTCCATATTGATGTAAATCATAACGGACAGGAAATGTGGAATGTAACGGTTGCGGATGATGTCCCCGTGATGGATGGTGTTATTTATAACAATGACCTGCAGATTGACAATCTGAATGGGGCAGTTTATACAAATCATTCCAACGCCAATCATATCAGTGTTTCCTTTGACCATCTGTCGAGTGATCAGCAGCCCAGACTGACTTATACTGTCACGATCAAGGCCGGCACAACACTTAAGATCAATAACAATGCTGTGCTTGACTATACTTCTCAGACAGGTGAAAACGAAACCGTCATTGACCGATTCCAGTTAAAGCCCGGAAATGGGTACAGTGCGGCAGATGCTTATAAAAGCGTTGATAAAACCGTTGTTTCGGGAGATCCGGAAGACCAGACTGTAAAATACACGATCACGTTTGATCCGGATAAGGAATTTGCAGCGGGAGAACTCCGGTTGGAAGATAAGCTGAATGAGTATGTCAAGTATCTGTATTCCTACGGAGACAGCGCGTATGATGTGAGTTACGACGAGGCAACGCACACGGTTCATATGGTCAATAATCAGACTGTAGATGGAAACCGTAAGAGAACTGTGACAATCGTAACAGACTTTTCGAATGTGCCTGAAGGAACAGATGTAACAAACACTGTCGGGAACACTGTTCACACACTGAAGTACAAGGGAGAACTGGAATTACATGCACGGAAGACTGTGGACGGTGCGGCTCCTGGCAATATGAAATTTGAGTTCCAGCTGATGGACGAAGCAGGACAGATTCTTCAATCGAAGGAAAATGATGCGCAGGGCAATATTGTCTTTGATAAGATTTATTATGACAAAGAGGATTTAGGCAAGGAACATACTTATACTGTAAAGGAATCTTCTGATGCGGATGGGTTTACGAAGGATGAAGCTGTTTATACGATCAAAGTAACTCCGAAGGATGAAGATCAAAATGGCATTCTGGAAATTGATCCTGAGATTACAAAAGATGGGCAAGCAGCTTCTGATATCACATTTGACAATAAGAAACTTCAAGGGAAGCTTGAAATCCGGAAGACCATTCTGGGCGATTTGAATCTGGCCGAGATGAGTGAGGCTCAGAAGCGTGCAGTTATATTTGAGATTACTGGTCCTGACCAGTATAGCAAAACCGTCACGCTTGCAGATATGGAAGAGGGTATCCTTACCCTCTCTGATCTTGCACCGGGAACGTATATGGTAAAAGAAACAGGGGCAGAACTCCCTGGTTACACAGTAGAGACAACCTATGGCGTAAATAATGGCGAAGCTGTTGTTGAGTCAGGGAAAACTGCAGAAGTTGAAATCAGCAATAAGTATACTCCGGAAACCACCTCAGTGAGCGGCACAAAGACGTGGGAGGATAACAATAACCAGGATGACGCAAGACCGGACAGCATCACCATCCGCCTGCTGGCAAATGGTAAAGAGGTAGATACCAAGAACATCACGGCAGCTGACAAGTGGGCATGGACCTTTGAGGACCTTCCGAAGCATGAGAATGGTGAGGAGATCACCTACACCATCACTGAGGATGTAGTCGAAGGCTACACTACCGATGTCAACGGCTATGATGTGACCAACACCCATACACCGGGCAAGACCAGCGTTGCGGTCACCAAGGCATGGAATGACGATAACAACCAGGATGGCAAGCGTCCGACCAGTGTCACCGTCCGCCTCCTGGCAGACGGCGAGGATACCGGAAAGAGTGTTGAACTGAGCGAAGCCAACAACTGGTCCGATACCTTCAAGGATCTGGACGAGAAGAAGGCTGGCAAAGCGATTGTCTACACGGTTGAAGAAGCTGAGGTTGCAGGCTATACCGTTGCGATCACAGGCGATGCCAAGACCGGCTTCACAGTTACCAATACGCATAAGACCGAGACGACTGACATCAGCGGCACAAAGACCTGGTCCGATAACAACAACCAGGATGGCGCAAGACCGGACAGCATCACCATCCGCCTGCTGGCAAATGGTAAAGAGGTAGATACCAAGAACATCACGGCAGCTGACAAGTGGGCATGGACCTTTAAGGACCTTCCGAAGTATGAGAATGGTGAGGAGATCACCTACACCATCACTGAGGATGTAGTCGAAGGCTACACTACCGATGTCAACGGCTATGATGTGACCAACACCCATACACCGGGCAAGACCAGCGTTGCGGTCACCAAGGCATGGAATGACGATAACAACCAGGATGGCAAGCGTCCGACCAGTGTCACCGTCCGCCTCCTGGCAGACGGCGAGGATACCGGAAAGACTGTTGAGCTGAGCGAAGCCAATAACTGGTCCGGTACCTTCAAGGATCTGGACGAGAAGAAGGCTGGCAAAGTGATTGTCTACACGGTTGAAGAAGCTGAGGTCGCAGGCTATACCGTTGCGATCACAGGCGATGCGAAGACCGGATATACCGTAACAAACACGCATAAACCGGAAACCACCTCAGTGAGCGGCACAAAGACGTGGAATGACAACAACGACCAGGACGGCGCAAGGCCTGACAGCATCACCATCCGCCTGTTGGCAAATGGTAAAGAGGTAGATACCAAGAACATCACGGCAGCTGACAAGTGGGCATGGACCTTTAATGACCTGCCGAAATATAAGGACGGTGTGGAAATTACCTACTCGGTGAAGGAAGATGCCGTTACAGATTACAGCACAAGCTACGATGGCGCAAACGTGACGAACACGCACACTCCGGGCCAAACAAGCATCAGCGTCTCCAAAGTATGGAACGACAGGGATAATCAAGACAGGATTCGTCCGAAGAGCGCCACGATTCATCTGCTGGCGGATGGAAAAGATACCGGGAAAGTGCTGACACTGAATGGGGAGAATCAGTGGACCGGCAGCTTTACCAATCTGGATCTTTACGCAAATGGGGAGAAAATCAACTATAGCGTTACGGAAGATGCGGTATCCGGATATCAGACATCCATTACCGGAGACGAAACAAAGGGCTTTACGGTAGTGAATACACACACGCCGGACAACAAGCCGCCGAAACCAGTCCCACCAACCGATACACATACACCGAACAACCAGCCCTCAAGGCCAACCCCTTCAACCGGCAGCAGGGCAACAAGGACCGGGGCTCCAAAGACAGGGGATTCCGCAAATCTTCTCCTGTATGGGGCGCTGCTTGCAGCTTCTCTGACAGCGGTTGTTATGTTACTGGCTGCAAGACGGAAAAAGGAGAAAAGGAAATAAGGAAATAAGGAATTTCTTAAAGAACAATTTCATATGAAATAATATGGGGCGGAAGCCGGTTTAAAACAAAACCCGGCTTCCGCCCTTATGATTTTACAGACAGAACAGCTATGTTGTACGGGTGAATAAGAGAATGAAAATCTGAGTTGCTAAACAGCCTGAAACGATTCCATTAGATAAGTCAGATGAATGTTAACTTTATAGGAAAAAGATTTATAGCGGAGGTGGAACAGCTTTGAGTTTGCCTCCGCTTTTGTATTGGGAAAGTCCAGAAAAAAACAGAAGTCCTTCTTTTGGCTGAGATGAAAAGAAGATGTTATTTATGAGCAGACAAAAGGCATCAGGTGATAAAAAAAGCCCCGGTAACTCTTCGTAAGAAGACAGTACACTAAGAACCAGAGAAAAATATCTACTCTGCTTTTCAAAAATAATTCTATCGCTTTCTAAAAAGATCTTCAAAACCTGCGCAAAGCAGGCCTTTGCAATCGCTTTATTAGCGGAAGAAACCAAGTTTCAAGCCATCTTAACAGAAGAATAAGATAGACTAAGGTTCCCACACTGCCATCAGCGATAGTGAGGGAGCCCTGTTTTATGCTTCAATATCGATTGTGATCCCGGACTTGACGGATGTTTAGAGAGGTATCCAAGATGGGTGGTCATCTCTTCATACTGAATCCAGCGGGCCATTTGACAAAATTGACTATTTGTGGTTATCATAAGGGTGCAAGTGCCAAGAGACTAAAAGTGGAGGTTTCTTGAAATGGGCTTGTACTGGTTTCGACGGGGTTTTTGAAGTCGGGGCAGCCATCCGCAGGCCGGACTGCGATATAACCGGAACTTAAATTTAAACGCTGACAACAATACTGTTGCAGTAGCAGCCTGAGCGCTGCTTGCCGCCCGGTCGTACCCGTACCTCCGGTTCCCGGTATTATGATTACGGGAAACGATGTATGCAAAGCTTTGAGCATGCAGGCGTAAGATGAAGCTACTGACGCTATGAGGCTGCTGCCTGCCGCATAACGGAGGGAATGTAAAGAAGCAGCTGTGATGGGAGACACCACGAGGGAGAGGATTTCGGACGCGGGTTCGATTCCCGCCAGGTCCACGCCAAAAAGCCTGTTTTTACAGGCTTTTTTATTTTGCTGTATGGTGTGCCGCATCTGAATGATGATGCAGTCAGATGTTCAATGCTGAAAAAACGAGTCCTGTAGGAGAACGGACCTTGAAACGGAAAACGACGAAAGAGATTCTGGCAGAGTCCTTCCGGGAACTGTCGAAGCAAAAAGCGGTTAACAAAATTACTGTCCAGGAGATTACGGACAACTGCGGCTATTCTCCGGCGACCTTTTACCGGCATTTTCGGGATAAATATGACCTGATTGCCTGGGATCATACCAGAGTTGTGGCTGCTTTTATGGGGCGGGAGCAGGGTTCCCCCAACTGGGAAGACACCCTGCTTGCCGGTATGAAATGGTTTCAAAAGGAAAGGGACTATCTGGCAAATCTGTTCCTGCATACCAGTGGCCAGGATTCCTTTGCCATCTATATGACAGAGATCAATGATAAGGCTCTGAAAACGTATATCCGGGACAGGGTTCCCGGAGGAGAGCTTGATGAGAAAATGGATATGTATATTCGGATCTATTGCCTGGGGACAGTCAGTCTGATCTGTGAATGGATACTTGGCCGTTTTCAAGTGCCGCCCGAGACGCTGGCGGAGATATGCAGGAATTCAGTTCCCTCTCCCCTTGCTCCGTACTTGCAATAAAATAGATAAATCATGGAAAATCTATCATAATGATAAGGTATATCCGGATTCTTTATTGAGAATTTTCCAAAATTCAGTAAACTATGATTATAGGTTGCGTGCAATATGATAGCACGAACCGAAAATAATAAAAGTAAAAAGCAAACAGAGCATACGGAGGTATCTATCATGGCAAATGAAAAAATAATCGCCGGTCTTCAGACCATTGTAACAGATCTGGCACAGCAGGCAGACGGACATGCGATCCAGTCCAGAATTTTTGCAAGCCAGGGTTTTTCGAAGCTGGAAGAGAAGTATGCGGAGCATGCTGTTGAGGAGCGCGGCTATGTCGACAAGTGCATTGACAGACTGATTGACCTGGGAGCGGAAGTCAAGCTGGAAGCAAAGAAGGAAGCTCCGGTGTGCAAGGATCCGGTCGAATGGATCAAGTATGATCTTCAGGTTTCCAAAGACGGACTTGCCTGGCTGAAAGACCTGACCGATGCTGCCCTGGGCGACTATACGACCTATGATATTCTGAAGGCTTACTATCAGGACGAGGAAGAGGATCTGTACTGGGCAGAGAGTCAGCTTGAGCTGATTGAAAAGATCGGTGAGCAGAACTGGCTTGTTCAGCAGATCTGATAACTGGAGATTGATGCTGTCAGCAGCTTTGAAGGCAGGTACAGAACTCAACAGGTCCATGATTGCAATGGCAGGAGCCTTTAAGGCTGCACCGTGATTTATGGAAGAGAAAGCAAAAAGGAGATGCGGCTGGGCCGCATCTCCTTTTTGCTGAAGCTTAATCAATATTGATCCGTACACAGGCAGTTTTACAGATAAAGATTGACCGGATGAAAGCAATCTGTACCATGCACAGGCTGATGGTGATCTTAAATATTGATCAGAAGGCAGCCTTATAGATTTCGATGATGTCTTCTTTGGTCAGAGGGACGAAGGAGCCTACAGAGCCGGCAGCTGCCTTTTCCGCCATCTTTTCAAAGTTGGACTGGTCGGTGATGCCGACTTCACGCAGATTCTTCGGGATCTCCATGGTCTTGAAGAAGAAATCAGCGGTCTTTTCGATGGCGGCATCGGATAGCTCCATATCGTCGTCGCCCTCAAGGCCCCAGACATTTCTGCCGTAATCGGCAAAGACGGGAGCGGTCTTTTCGTTTAAGACATACTTCATCCAGACCGGAGTCAGGATGGCAAGACCCTGACCGTGGGTGATGTCATAGAAGGCGGACAGCTCATGTTCCATGGGATGGATGCACCAGGCAGGAGAGCAGCCTGCGCTGATCAGACCGTTGATGGCGTGGGTCGCTGCCCACATCAGATTGGCACGGGCATTGTAGTTGTTGGGATCGTCAAGGGCGATGGGACCATACTTGATCATGGTCTTTAAGAGTCCTTCGGCGAACCGCTTCTGCACATCCGCGCCCTCTTCAAAACTGAAATAGTTCTCGAAGGTGTGACTCATCATATCCGCGGTTCCGGCAGCGGTCTGTTTTCTTGAGACCGAGCAGGTGTAGGATGGGTCCAGGATGGACATGGTTGGCTTCATACATTCCGCACCCGTGCCCCATTTTTCGTTCTTGGTCATATCGGAAATGACGGCGAACTCATCCATTTCCGAACCGGTCGCGGAGAGGGTCAGGACGGAATAGATGGGAAGTGCCGCCTTGATCATTTCGGGATGGATAACCAGATCCCAGGCGTCGCCTTCGTATTTTGCTCCGGCTGCCACAACTTTGGCGCAGTCGATGGCGCTGCCGCCGCCGATTGCCAGGACCATGTCCAGGTTATTTGTTTTGCAGAGGTCGACGCCCTTGCGGACGGTTTCGATTCTGGGGTTGGGCTCAACGCCGGCAAGCTCCGTGACGGAGATACCCGCACCCTCCAGGATTTTGAGGGCCTGGTCATAGATGCCGTTCTTTTTGATGCTGCCGCCGCCGTAGACCAAAAGGACCTTGTCGCCGCTCTGTTTCAGATCGTCCAGGTGGGAGATCTGTCCCTTGCCGAAGTAAATCGTTGTCGGAATCGAGAATTTGAAGTTGTACATAAAAGAAACCTCCTTGTAATAAGATGATTAGTAATTATTCTGTACGCTATTGTATAAATACAATAAATAAATCCGCAGACAGTATAGCAAACATGGAAGTGTTGCACAATATTTCCGACAGGGATTTTCAGAATATTTTATAAAAGTTTCAGGAACGATATAATCTATCTAAGGCGCATACACGCCGGTATCTGTTAAAATAAAAAAGTTATCAGGAGAGAGGCTGATATGTGGTTGGTTTGCTGTTTTAGCTCTTCTTGCCCGGAGCGGGTCTAATCTATTTTCCAGGATCTGCTGCCAGGACGGAAGCGATAGCTTTAGCTTAAACCTGTTAAAATTAGGGCAATAGATAAGTAAGAATGGATAGTACAGCTTAGAACAGACTCTAGAGATCATTGAAATAGAAGTAGTATGCAGAGTTAATATTTGTTTATAGTAGGAAACAGAACCGGAAGAGGGAGGAAGAATTATTGAACGCAAGAACGATTATGGCTAAGATCGAAAGCGGCCTTACGGGGGATCGGGACCGGGACGCCCACTACCTCTATCGGATGGTGGAACAGTACCAGGACTCGGAATATGCCGAGGAAATCGCCAGGGGCTGTGCCGACCTGCTTCGGCAGATGATCCCTGAAGAGGGGCAGAAGACCCTGGATCTTTTGATGAAGATGGATCAGGAAGTCAATGAGGCTCTGATGGACGCCCAGAAGCAGATGTCGGTCGGTCACATGAAGGAGGCTCGTCAGATCCTCGATGCTGCGGTTAAAAAAGTGGAGTCCTACAAGCTCTACCAGGATACGACCGGGGAGGAATATAGGACCTTTGAAGAGCCGTTTGAGCAGGCCCTCTACCTCTACCGGTCCGGGACGAAGCGCCGCATTCAAAGGGCGGATGAGAGTCTGCAGCGGCTCTATTTTCTTTACGGCTACCTGCTGGCGGAACATGCGGAGATGGGCAAGGCAAGGGCTATGCTGAAAAAAGCCCAGCATTTTAACCCAGTCAGCGCCTCCATCGGTCTGCAGATCGCGGATACCTACAAGCAGGAGGGCAAGCTCAACCGCTTTGCAAAAGAGACCATGGGAGTCTTCCGCAACGCCTTTAAGGAAGAGACTATCGCTGCCTGCCTCCGCAACCTTGCCTATTTCTTTGCGGAAAAGGGGTTCTGGCAGGAATCTTATGACTTCAACCTCCTCTCCCTCACCTTCGATGAGAACGATGAGGAGACCATGCATGAACTGGACTATGTTTCAAACTCCGCCAGGGAGGAGGGCTTGGACCTGCATCAGCCAAAGCCGGAGGATTTTGCCGGCTACGAGAAGCGCTACGGCTTTTTGACCCATGCGGATCCCGATGTGATCGGGATTGCCTGGTCGACGGGCAAGCATGATTTTGAAGAGGGAAATGCCCGGTCAGCGGCCTATTTTCTAACTATTGTCTACAGCCTGACCCACGATGAGGAGGCAAAGGCGATGCTCGACCGGCTGGGACCTGTTAAAGACGGGCAGTGAACCTTTTTAATGTGTTCACAGATCGAACATACCCTTATGCTATCGTTACGCTATCAAGGTTTGATGCCGGAAGGGAGATGCGGAAAATGGATCAGCTGAAAGTGATGATTGTCGATGATGAAGCCAGGATGAGAAAACTGGTTCGCGACTTTCTGGAAAAGAACCAGTACCAGGTGGTGGAAGCTTCCGATGGGGAAGAGGCAGTCGATAAATTTTTTGCCAATAAGGACCTGGCTCTGATCATTCTGGACGTGATGATGCCCAAGATGGATGGCTGGCAGGTCTGCCGGGAGATTCGCCAGTATTCCAAAATTCCCATCATTATGCTGACGGCGCGGGGGGATGAACGGGACGAACTGACCGGCTATAACCTGGGCGTGGACGACTACATCTCCAAGCCCTTTTCCCCCAAGATTCTGGTCGCCCGGGTCGGAGCGATCCTCCGCCGGTCGGGTGCTGCAAAGGAGGACCGGATCGAGGCGGGCGGAATCGTCATCAACCAGGCGGCTCATCAGGTGACTATCGACGGAAAATCCATCGATCTTTCCTTTAAGGAATTTGAACTTCTGACTTATTTTGTGGAAAATAAGGGCATTGCCCTGTCGCGGGAAAAGATCTTAAACGCCGTCTGGAACTACGATTACTATGGAGATGCCCGGACGATCGACACCCACGTCAAGAAGCTAAGAAGCAAGCTGGGGGAGAAGGGCGCTCTGATCAAGACCATCTGGGGCATGGGATACAAATTTAGTACAGATGAAGAACCAAAAGAGGCGTAAAGATCGTATGGATGGCATGCGTGTTTAAAACTCAACTGCAAACTGAAATTCTATCTCTAAGCCTGAATTATTCACGAAGCATGG
>DFIU01000005.1 GCA_002371465.1 Lachnospiraceae bacterium UBA3689
GTTTCCAGCTGTTGTCCCCCTCGGAGGGGCAGGTTACCTATGTTCTCCTCACCCGTTCGCCACTGAGCACCAAGGTGCTCCGTTCGACTTGCATGTATTAGGCACGCCGCCAGCGTTCATCCTGAGCCAGGATCGAACTCTCTTAAAGATTTCTGATTCTTCTCGGATGAGCGTTAGCTTTCGCTATTCTCATTCGTTTCCATACTTACTGTTTTTGTTTCCGTTTCAAGAAACTGTAAAGAAATTTTCGAGTTTTGTATGTGTTTCACTGTTCAGTTATCAAGGAACTTGGGTTTTATTTTGCTGTCTTCTCTCGTCGACAGCAAGAAATAGTATATGGCTCGTTGTGACGTTTGTCAACAACTTTTTTAGAAAGTTTTAAGATTTCTCAATCGCTTTCCTGCCATGTTTTGTTCGGCCCGGATCAATGGTCCGTGACGCGAACGGATGCTATCATACCGCGGGATCTCTGCCTCGTCAAGGGGAATTTTCAAATTTGTCATAATTTTTTAAACAGCTTCTTCAATGCTCCAAATTCCCTCAGGGACCTAAGTCCCGATCCTACCAGTTTTTGAAAGCCAATCGAACTGTTTCCCCTTCTCCTGGCACCAAAATGAATCGGAATAAACCGATAGCATTTTTTATTTTTAACCGCCAGCACGGTCAGCATAACATTGGGCAGGCGATAGCGGGGAGGCAAAAGAGCCAGGCTCTCCTTCAGGAAATCCGCCCGCATCAACCTATAGGGGGCATTTGCATCCGGAAGACTGACTTGAAAATAAATTTTGAGCAGAAGGCACAAAATGCGCTCCGCAAAAATCCGCCCCAGTCCATCCTGCCGGTGGACGCGGCGTCCGAAAATGGCGTCGTACTCGTGCCGCTTCCTCCAAAAGGATTCAAATTCAAGAGGAGAGGTCTGCCCGTCCGTATCCGTCTGAAAAACATAGTCCGCCCCCTGAGACAGGGCATATTGGTATGCCCGCATCAGGGTCGGTCCGTGTCCCGCATTTTCCTGATTGATCAAAACAAGAAGAGGCAACTGATCAGCTGCCTCTTCCAGAATCTTCCCGGTGTCATCCCGACTGCCGTCATTTACGATAAGCAGGCGGGAACCATTTTCCCCATGACGCTCAATGACCGGATACCAGTCCGCGAGGAACTGACGGATATTTTCCGCCTCATTATAAGCCGGCGCTACGATATACAGGGTGTCCATCCTTCCTCCTCTCTCCTGAGTCGTCGATGTTTCAGTTTACTTGGAACAGGCGATCGCCCCAAAAGCTTCCTTTACCAAGCTCCTTTCAATCAGAGCCAGCCTTCTCTCGTCACCAGCCGATAGATAGGCTTTAAAATCACAGCAAAGATCGCGGTATTGATCGGGATCATGATCAGCTCCTTGGGCAGGCGGGTGATCAGGGACGCGCGGAAGGGCATGCCGTAGACGACCGAGAGCCAGTAGGTGTTGAGGAAAATCCCCACGATTCCGATATAGAGGACCTGAGCCAGAAAGATCCGCAAAATGGACGGATTCTTCCGCAGCATCAGCCCGTAGATCAGACCGGTTATGACGGAACTTACCGTAAAGCCGGGGAAAAACGGACCGGTCGGCTTGACCAGATAGGACAGAATGTCCGTCAGTCCGCCGATCAAGCCGCCGATCATGGGTCCGAACAGCATACCGCCGATTGCAACGGGCACGTTCTGGAACCGGATCTCAATCAGGTTGGTGACCGGAATTTTGAAAAATCCCAGTATCACGGCAAGTGCCGTCAAAAATGCCGCTGTCGTCAGCACCCTGGTGTTCCGAAGAAGGGGTTTGGGGACATTTTGCCTGGTTGCCATCTGTTTCATCAAAAATACCTCCTTTGCAGTTTTTCCATGCTACAAAGGAGGCTCCTCGTATCCCCGAATGCAGCAGCGGGATGCGACATCGAAACCGCAAGATTACACTTTTCGTCCCACTGACAACTCCCTGTTCAGCGGGCACTTAACGCTTCGACATCTACTCTGCTCATTAAAATGATTAACTTTTCCGCTCCTATTATAAGGAGTGGGAGATTGAATTGCAATTTAAAATATCAGAATAAGCTGCTTTCTACCAATCGCTTCAAGCCTCCGACATCTTCCAAATTTTAGGATACTTATCCTGCCACAAATTCCCGGATCGCTTGCATCAGAAGATAGTTCTCCTCATGACCCTTCACCCCGATCCGATAATAGGTCGAATTAAGTCCCGGAAAATCATCGCAGGTCCGAATCAGCATTCCTCTCTCAAGCAGATAGGGAAACAGATCCTCCGGTCCCCGGAATAGGATAAAATCCGCCTCTCCCTCATAAGTCTGCATCCCCATTTCGCGAAGATCCTTCATGCAGTAGTCCCGCTCCTTTTGGACAACCTGCCAGGTATCCTTAAGGTAATCCGAAAGGTCGAGCGCCCGCATTCCGGCGATCTGCGCCAGGGAGGAGACATTCCACTCACTGACCTGCCTTGCCATCCGCTCAATCAGCTCTTCCGAAGCACAGATCGTCCCCAGCCTAAGTCCCGGAATGGCAAAAATCTTGGTAAAAGCTCCCAGTACCAGCAGGTGGGGATAGTACACGAGGTCCGGTACCCTGCTTCTTACCCGGCAATCCGGCAGAAAGGACAGAAAGCACTCGTCAAGAAGGACAAAGATGCCGTAAGTTTCACAGACAGTCAGGATGCGGGTCAAAATATCCGGACCGATGCCGGCTCCGGTCGGGTTGTTGGGATTGCAAAGAAAGATCAGGTCCGGTTGATCTCCCCTCTCTCCTAAATTCTTTAGGAAAATAGGAAAATCTTCCGTCACCCAAAAGCTAGCCTCTTCCTTTAAGAAATAGTGGATCACTTCCGCGCCTACCGCTTTTGCTGCCCGTTCGTAGCCGGAAAAGGTCGGTTCCGCGATCAGCACCCGCTTAGGCTCTAATGCTCGTACGGCTGCCGTAATCAGTTCGGATGCCCCATTTCCCATGAGGATCTGATTCTTTTGGATAGATAAAAAGTCCGCCATTTTCCGGCGCAGGGTTTCAGCCGTTCGATCCGGATAACATTCTATAGAAGAAAGTCCCTGTATCAGCGCCTCCCCAACCTCCGAAGGCATGCCGAGCGGATTGACATTGATCGAAAAATCGTGCCTGATTCGCTTGTCCCTGATTTCTCCTCCATGAACCATCATGCCAACACTCCCCGCTAAAATTCAATATACCTGTTCCTAAAGTGGCTTACATATACTTCGTTCTGAAAGTTAATCTTAAATCCGATTTCAGGGACTTAGAGAGCCCTTATCGATTTTCCCGCCATCCATACAAGATCCAAGATAGAATACGATCCTTTCAAACTTTCCAGACGAAGACCTACCTTCAATCCACACCTCGACCGATTCTATATACCGTCATCCTAGAATCCCCAAGCGAAAACAGACTGCCAAGGCGCAAGCCATAATAACTTCTGCGTTACACAAGAACCAGCCGGCGACATCCCCGGTGATGCCGCCGAAGTCCCGGTAAGACCTCCACCGGTAATACAGCCAGGTCAAAAGCCCCGCCGCTGCCGCAGCGATACCTGCTCTTGGATTCAGCAGGATCATCAGTACCGCCGAAGCCCCCGCTTCAAACATCAAAAGTGCCAGATTGACATTCCGATCCAGTCGGGACGCCGACGCAAAACTGTAGAGCGTTCCCTCTTTTTTCGCATTTTGAAAAGTCACAACGGAAATCCCGCTCAACGCACGCGCATAGACAAAGCCCAGAGCGAGAATTTCGGCATACCTTCCATTTAAGGTCAGAAGCGCCGCCAGATAGACCGCCGCCAGCAGCAGCGTCCGAATCACAGCAAATGCCCCGATATGCGAATCGGAAAGAATCTGCAGCCGCTCCCCTTTTCCCTTCCAGGAAGAAAGGGCGTCACTGGTGTCCATGAATCCATCCAGATGGATTCCCCCGGTCACAAGAACCGGAATGACCGCCGCGATCAGCGTATCCGCCAGCTCCGATCTGCCGGGCAGAACCGCCGATAGGATATACCAGAAATAGAAAATCGCCCCGATCACGATGCCGGTTAAGGGAAAGAAGCTGATCGCGTATTTCATATCCTCTTCCTTCCATTCAAATTTGGATGGCACGGGAAGACGGGAATACATGGAAAATGCGATACAAAACGCCCTGACTGCTCTCATTTCTCCTCCTTTACGGATTTAGGGAATCTTTTCTATACTCAAAAGCTGAATCCCGGCATCATCCGGGATCTGGTCCTGTTCCGGTCCTGCAATTTCAAGAGTCAGCAGCCGCCCCTGCCCCGGCTTAGGCTGAAGCTCGTAGCGGGAAGTCCCATCCCGACCGGTCAGCATTTCCAAAATCGCGGCAATCGGACCGCCATGAGTTACGATAATTTGCAATCCCCCAGCTTGAGAGCAAACAAACTCTCGAAAAGCCTGCCATACCCGCACCCTCATTTCCTGTCCGCTCTCCCCATGGGGGCAGCGAACCCTCTCACTTCGGTCGGAGAGCCATTCCCGATAGTCTTCCCGCTCCTTTAGCGTCTCATAGGTAAATCCTTCAAAGTCGCCGAAATCAAGTTCTCTCATACCCAGAACTTCAAAAATAGGAACCTCTCCAAAGAGAAGCTTCAGCGTTTCGTTGGTGCGTTTCATTCCGCTGCTATAAAACCGAAAGCCCGGAATATCACTTTGTTCTGTTTGATTCAGGTTAGACAAGTTTTGACCGGATGTGTTCAAATCCAGTGCCTTTTGATTCAATACCCTTTGATCTGCTGATGTTTGCTCTAATGACTTCTGATTTAACTGATCTAACACCTTTTGTCTTTGCCCTATTTGTTTAAGAGCTTTCCTATAAGCATCCCGCAGTTGACAAAGCTCCTCTCTGCCTCTTTGCGACAGGGGAAGATCCCCTGCGCCGCAATAGGCGTGGCGTTCGTTGGCGGCTGTCAGTCCGTGCCGAATCAGTAGAATCTGCCGCTTCATTTAAGGGCCTCCGGAATCCCGCAGAAAACCCGGGTCACATGGTCCGCTTCTGCTGCCACTTTCCTAAGGAAAATACCTGTCTCCTCCCTCCATTTTCGGTCCACCGGATCCATGGGAACGATCCCGGAAGAAATGTCGTCGCAGATGACAACCATTTTTCCACACCAGTCCTTCGGAATCGACGGACTATCCCCATGTTCCACACAGGTTCTCACATAGGTTTCCAAATGCGTCACACAGGTAATCGTCGGATCGGGGAGGTGGTACTTCTCTTTGATATAAGTCATTTTTCCCTGATAAGCTCCGCCTATACAGAGTTCCAGAATCTGATATGGCTGCTCCACGGATGCTCTCTCCTCCCCACTTGACTTAGACACAAACTTAGTCTTCATGTCCTCTTTCAGTTCCTGATTCCGGCTTTCCTCCCGAAAACTTTCCGGGTTTCCTTTCTGAAGGGCAGAGATAACTTCCGCTCTCCCCTTCCGAACGATCGGAAGTCCCGCCACACACTCCAGCACCAGATCAAACTGCTTAGCACAAGCCCGATCAATCCCGGCGAGCGCCCGCTCATAAGCATTTGTATAAGAATCAAATTGCCGGGCATTGGAATAGATGGCGTCACTGATGAGGATAAAATGTTCCGCCTGGGCTGAAAATCCCAGAATATCCTCCGCGACGATCTGACCCGCATCCGGGCGATAGGACGAGCCGTACATGATATTGGAAAGGAGAGCTGTACTGCTGTCAAGCAGATATGCGCCTTTGGGATCTGCCGTCAAAAATCCGTTCAGTCCAGCTCCGCACTCCTCGGCCTTAAATCCAAGTCCCGCCCTTTGCTGTCGGTGCTTTCGGATTCGTTCCCGATCCTCCTGGTCGTGTGGGATCATCGCCGCCAGATAATAGCGGCGTCCTTCATCCCCCAAGGCAAGAACCAGATCCTGAGCCAGTTCCGTCTTGCCATTTTTCGAGCCTCCGGTAATCAAAATCCTCAAGACCGCTCACTCCTGTATCCGCGCTTTGTCACAATCTTTCCATTTACGATTTCCGAGGCAGATGAACCGATAAAGACCGTCGAAAACATATCCGCATCGGCATTTTCCAATTCGCCCAAGGTTATCACACGAACACGTTCTCCATCCCGCCCGATCCGATCCGCGATTCCGGCTGGACGATTTTCCGGAAGAGTCTCCAGTAAAATGCGGCAGGCGCGCGCCAGATAATCCTTCCGCTTATGGCTGGAGGGATTGTAGAGGACGATCGAAAAATCCCCGGCAGCCGCGGCACGGAGTCGGCGTTCAATCTCTTCCCAGGGCGTCAGCCGATCGCTTAAGGAAATCACGGCAAAATCGGAAATGAGGGGCGCGCCGAGAAGAGCCGCCCCGCTAAGAGCCGCCGTCACGCCCGGTACAACCTCCACCTCCACATGGGGATAGTCTTTTGTCAGCTGCAAAATCAGCCCCGCCATGCCATAGACGCCCGCATCCCCGCTGCAGATCATCGCGACAGACTGACCCTTGTCCGCCTCCTCAAGCGCCATCCGGCAGCGCTCTTCCTCCTTGGTCATCGGAGTGGTCAGATAAGTCTTATCCGGATAGGCGGGCTTCATCAGATCGTTGTAAACGCTGTAGCCGACAATCACGTCACAGCCCGCCAGCACCTGCTGCGCCCGCACCGTCATCGCCTCCGGATTGCCCGGACCGATCCCGGTCACATATACAATTCCGCTCATTTGCTCCTCCTTAAAACACAAGGTCCACCTTCCGAATGCCAAGCGCCACCGTCATCCCGTTTTCCGCCGTCTTAGGGACCAGGATCTTCTCCGCCCCGGCACAGACCGCTGCCCGCTCACAGACATTTCCCACTCCGACCGTCCGCCTGACCAGGTCCGACTCCGAAAAGTTCCCCTTTGCCGCATTCAGTTCGTCCGAGGAAAATACGGAAAATGGAATCTGAAGCTTCTCGGCAAGTTCCAAAAGCCCCGCTTCATCCGCCTTTTTATCAATCGAAGCAAGGCTGCACAGGGCTTCCGGCGCGATCTGTCTTTTCCCAAACACCCGGTTCAAGAAGTCGGCTAGCGCCCCTTCTTCCTTCCCGCGCCGGCAGCCCATTCCCGCCACGATGCACCTGGGGATAAGAGACAGACCGTACCGATCCGGCAGTTGCTTCAGGGTGATCACAAAAGAAGTCTCCCCGCACTCTTCAAGGCTTGCGGCCTGACGGAGTTCTTTGGGTACAGGTCCATTTATTTTGACAAATGGCGCAAGCTCCGGGGCTATGCCCCAGGTCACCTGTTCCTTGCGAAGAAGGGCGGCAGAGACCTTTTTTACTTTTGATAAATCCGTAATCACCAGATTATTTTGCTTAGCGAACAAGTCAACTGCAAACAGGCGATTGACATCCGTCGCGGTCGTCAGAACCGGCGCCGCTCCCACCAGGGCAGATAGAGCCATAGCCGCCTCATTGGCGCCGCCCAGATGCCCCGAAAGAAGAGGGACCACATACTGCCCAGCTTCATCCATGACCAGGACCGCAGGGTCCTGATCCTTGCGGGTGATGTAGGGTGCGATGCTGCGAACCGCAATTCCGGCAGCTCCTATAAAGAGCAGGATCGTTCCGGACCTGAAATATTCCCGCACCCAGTTTGAAAGCGGTTCGGTTTCAGATCGGATTTCCACCCCCATCTGCTGCCGGATTCGCCCTGCCAGCTCTCTTCCGGCGGGTGTAAAACAGGTCACCTTTAAATTTTCTCCCAGCTTAGTTTGATCCATCTGTCCGCTTACACTTTCTAAAAACTTTCATGGAGCATCTTCTTTATGTTCTAATCCTCATAAGACTTATTGATAATGACCTACGGCTAACTGCACAATTAGTGATCAGGGTAACTTTGCTGATCTACATATTTAACCGATAAGTAACTTCACCAGAATCCTCACCGCCAGCAGCACTGCAAACATCAGTATGGACGCGCCCCACATAAGCCGCACAGCCCGCCTGATATCTTCCGTCTCAATGGGTCGGATCGGGTCTCCGATCCAGGGCTTTTTCACCGTTTTTCCGAAATAGACGGCGTCCCCTGCCAGCCTCAGCCTCAGGGCACCGGCACAGGCGCTCTCGGACTGAGCCGAATTGGGGCTGGCGTGTGAGAAACGATCCCGCCTGAAAATGCGCCAGGCATTTTTACCGTCATAGCGAAGCAAAAAGGCGCTCACTATGATAAAAAGACCGGATAGTCTGGCGGGCAGAAAACCGGCTGCGTCATCCAATTTTGCGGCGGCAGTTCCGAACCAGCGGTAGGTTTCATTTTTATAACCCAGCATGGAATCCATCGTGTTGATCGCCTTGTAGACCATGGCGCCCACGCCCCCAAATAAAAAGAGATAGAAAAGGGGGGCAATTTCGCCGTCCGCTGTATTTTCCGCAACCGTCTCCACCGCTGCTCGGGTAATTCCGTCCCGGTCCAGCACAGACGTATCGCGACCGACGATCATGGAAACGGCTTTCCGCGCCCCTTCAACGTTGCCGCCTTCCAGCGGCTTGCGGACGGAATTGGCGGCATCCTGCAAATTCCGCGCCGCCAGGCAGCAGCAGGCACAGATACTTTCCAAAACAAGTCCCAGGATCGGATGAATCCGATAGGAGGCAAGAAGGACTCCGGCAGTGGTCCCACCCGTGATCACAAGGACAAGACCTGCCAGCAGCGCCCCCTTTCGCCTTTGAACGCTTGGATGATCCGTCTCTTTCCTTAAATGTCGTTCCAGGAATGTGATCAGCTTGCCCATCAGGCGCACCGGATGAGGAAAGTTCTCCGGATCTCCGATCAGAAGATCCAGGAAAAAACCCAACGAGGCACTGGTGACGATATGCCATTTTAAAAGATCCATCACTGCCTACTCCTGAAATTTCTCATCGCTCCGAACCTCCGCCAAGTAGCCGTCATCGATCCCCGCTCCGTCAAAACTCGCCATCCGGTTCATCATGGAAGAGACCGCGTCAATCACGCGGAAGGTAAGAGGACAGCCGCTGCCCTCTCCCAGCCGCATCCCCAGGTCAAAAATGGGGCTCATTCCCAGCTCTTCCATGCAGATGCGGTAGCCCCGCTCCGTCGATGCGTGCGACGGAATCAAAACATCCCGCGCAAAAGGATTTATCCTAAATGCAAGAAGGGCTGCCGTCACGGAAATAAAGCCGTCCGTCACAGCCGGAAGCCCGACCTCCGCACAGCCCAGGAAGACGCCGCACATGGCGGCAAGATCCAGTCCTCCCACCTTCGATATGACATCCAGAGGATCGTCCGGATTAGGCTGGTTGACCGCGATGGCATCCGCAATGACCTGTCTTTTAAGTTTAAAGGCATGGTCCGAGATTCCGCCTCCCCGCCCGGTCACCAGATCCGGGGAAAGACCGGTCAGAACAGCCAGAACCGCTGCGGAAGTCGTCGTATTTCCAATTCCCATCTCACCGACGCCCACCACGCCGACGCCCTCTTCCTTTGCATTTGCTGCAAGCGATCTTCCGATGGAAAGGGCAGTTTCCGCCTCTTTTCGCGTCATAGCCGGTCCGATTCGGATATCAGCAGTTCCGGGTCGGACCTTATGATTTATAATACGGTCCGACCGATAGGGAGATGCGATTCCCACATCGACCACCTGGACCTCATCGCCAAAGCCGCCCGCGATCGCCGACATACCGGTCACGCCGCGGGTCATATTGAGAGCCTGCATGACCGTCACACTCTGCGGCGCGCTCGATACCCCTTCTTTCACCACGCCGTTATCCGCGCACAGAACGATCACCCGCTTTTTGGACAGGTCCGGACGCAGCTTGCCCGTGATCCCACTGATCTGAACAGCGAGATCCTCCAGCCTGCCCAGGCTGCCCGGCGGCATCGCCAGGTGGGAAATATATTTCCGGGCTTCCCCTTTCATCTTCTCATGATCCAAGTTCAGGGACCTACCGGAAACCTGATCCTGGGGTGGCTGGGATGCTAAGCCATTCTGATCTCCATCTTTCTGGTCCTGACTCAAGAAAGCCTTGGGATTCTGAGACCAGACATTCCCTGATCTCAAAATCTCTTCCTCAAGGGCTCCAAACTGCTGCTCATAGGCGGCATCGCTTAAAGCAAAGAGCTTTTGGATCATTTTTTCTTCCATGACCCCGCACGGAGACAGGCAGCAAACCTCTCCCTCATCCGACACGCACATGACCCGGTCGGACAGGCGGAGAGCTTCATCGATCTCATGAATCGAAAGGATGACTGCCGTGCCTTCCTTTGCCAGCTGTCGCAGAGCATCCATCAGCTCCAGCCGATAGCGGATATCGAGATAGGAGGTCGGCTCATCCATGATGAGGACCTCCGGTTCCTGGGCAATCGCGCGCGCGATCAAAATTCGTTGCTTCTGCCCGTCGCTTAAGCGGTCAAATTCTCTATCGGCAAGGACCTCCGCCCGCATGAGGTGAATGGCATGCCCGACCGCCTCCTCATCCTTTTCACCCAGCAAGCCCAGCGCCCCGGTGTAAGGATAGCGCCCCATCGCAACGACTTCCCGCGCTGTCATCATGCTGGTCTTGACCCGCGAAGTCAGGACGCCCGCCATTTTTTGCGACAGCTCCCTGCGGGAAAACCTTCCGGTCGCTTTGCCGTCAAGAAAGACGGTCCCCTCAAGCGGCTCCAGCTCTTCCCGAATCGTATTTAACACGGTCGATTTTCCCGACCCGTTCGGACCGATCAGGGAGAGAATTTCTCCCTTCTTCAGCGCAAAGGAGATATTTTTTAAAACCACTTTCCGACCATAGCCGACGGTCAACCGATCTGTTTTCAGCAACTCTTTCATGAATCTCCCCTTCTCATCCGGATAATCATAAAAATGACGATCGGCGCGCCGATCAGCGAGGTCACCGTGCTGATATTCAGCTCCGTCGGCGCAAATGCCAGCCGCGCGATCAGGTCGCTGATCAGGCAGAAGGCTGCGCCTCCCAAAAAGGACGCCGGGATCAGCAAAATCGGCTTGGAACTTTTTAAAATGAGGCGGCACAGGTAGGGCACGGCAATCCCCACAAAGGAGACCGGTCCGGCAAAGGCGGTGACGCAGGCGGACAGGATGCTGGATAACAAGATCAGGACCAGGCGGAACCGCCGCACATTTACCCCCATATCCGCCGCATAGGATTCACCCAGGCGAAACGCCCCGATCGGCTTGCTCAGCAAAAATGTCAGGATTGACGCGGCCAGAACGATCACCGCGGAGAATGCCGCCGCGGAGGCATCCATCCCGGAAAAGCTCCCCTGGGACCAGCCGTGCAGATTGGCAAGATCCGAATCATCGGCAAAGGTGATCAGAAAATCCGTCGCCGCGTTTAAAATATAGCCGATCATGATACCCGCCGCCAGCAGGGACGCCATGTGCCGGACGTAACGCGAAATGAGAATGATCCAACCAGTCGCAAGAAGGGATCCGGCAAATGCCGCCAGGACCAGGAGGCTGTTGGAAGCGTAGCCGATCCTCCCGATGAGGACAATCAGAATCAAAGAGACGGCAAATTTTGCGCCGGAAGAGATCCCTAAGATAAAGGGCCCGGCAATCGGATTGTGGAAGAAGGTTTGCAGCAAAAAGCCGGACAGGGCGAGCGCCCCTCCCAGGATTCCAGCCGCGATCATGCGCGGGAAACGGATGGTCCAGATGATCTGTAGTTCCTCGGAGCTGCCCTTTCTGAAAAACAGAATTTCGATCAACCTTCCCAGGGGGATTTTCAGGTTGCCGAGCAGGAGATTTAAGGCGGCAGCAGCCAGGGCGGCAAAAATCAGGACCGCAAAAATCAGGACGGTCCTGCTCCGCTGATCCATCTTCCCCTTTCCGCTCCTGCTATCTCCCGACATTCTCATCCCTTTCAAGTTATCCATCTTCATCGCCTAGAGTCTTAATCTGCTGCCTTCTTACGGATTTCCTTTAACCGTTACAGGATCTTAGTCCTGTCTATTTCCTGGCCCTGACACCGTTACAAACTTCGGTTTGATACCTCATCCATATTCTAAACTTGCAAATCCGATCTTAAGGTCTTTTCCAATTACGCTTTAAGGTTTCAGGTCGAATTTTCTTGTAATTTTCTACTCTTTGCCTTACTCTTTCGCTTTTTCTTTTGCGGCAGCTGCAGCTTCCCGATATTCCGTCGTAAAAGCAGCATCATAGAGCTTCGATTTTTCATACTGCTGCGGATTGACCGCATTTCCGACCAGAATGAGAGCCGTCTTACTGATACCGTTTGCCTCAGCCGTCTCCTTTAGCGTCTCAAGCGTACAGACCGCTTTCTTCTCGTCCTGCCAGGTCGCTTTATAGACGATAGCGCAGGGCGTATCCGCCGGATAACCCCCGCGGATCAGTTCCTCAGCCAGTTGACCACACTTACCCGCGCTTAAAAAGAGGACCATGGTTGCCCCATGGGCGGCAAAAGACGCGATCGACTCCCGCTCAGGAACCGGCGTCCGCCCCGCCATCCTGGTGATGACCACGCTCTGGGAAATGCCGGGCAGTGTATACTCCAGGTTAAGAGATGCTGCCGCCCCGCAAAAGGAACTGACCCCAGGCGTCGAATCAAATGCAATCCCTTGCTTTTGCAGGACCTCCATCTGCTCATGGATCGCTCCGTAGAGCGAAGGGTCTCCCGTCTGCAGGCGCACGGTCATTTTTCCCTCCGCTTCGGCGCGGATCATGACATCCGTAATCTCTTCCAGGGTCATTTTCGCGCTGTCGTAGACCTGACAGCCCTCTTTTTTACTCTTTAGAAGTTCCGGATTGACCAGCGATCCGGCGTAAATGATGACGTCTGCCGCCTCTAAGAGTCGAAGCCCCCGGACCGTAATGAGATCCGGCGCTCCCGGTCCCGCTCCTACAAAATGAACCATTTAAGCCTCCTTCAGTTTTTCTGAAAAACAGCCCGATAGATCAGGTCAAAGTCCAGATGTTCCCTCAGGACGTCCGCCAAATGATCCAGCTGCTTCTCCTGGTAAACAAACTCATCTTCTTCCGGAAATGCCGGAGCTTCCAGCCCCTTGCGGCGAAACAGCTCCGCAAGAAGGGAATTTCGGAAGTTCGGACTGTCAAAGATGCCGTGATAATAAGTTCCGAGAGCCAGATCCGTCACGCAGCCGTCAGATCCTCCACCTTCCGAAAGGATAAAAGATTGACCTTTTTCGTTTGTCTGTTCGCCAAATTCCAATCCACTTCCGGTTACAGAAGAAGGTTTCATCGTTGAATCTCCCGCACGGACCGTCTGCCCCATGTGGATCTCATACCCCTCCACATCGAGGTCAGACATGGGCTTCCAAAATCCGGGAAGTTCCGCCGTCTTGCCCGACGACTGCCGCGTCCGCTTGTCAGCATGAAAAAGGGTACGAACCGGCAGGATGCCCAGACCTTCCACAGTCCCCTCATGTTCGGCTCCCTCCTGATCCGATACGGACTGCCCCAGCATCTGATAACCGCCGCAGATACCCAGGACCGGGCAGATCTTTTTTTGATAGAGGGCCTGAATCTTTTCGGCTAAGCCGCTGGATTTAAGATAGAGCAGGTCGCCAATCGTATTTTTGGTCCCCGGGATAATGATTAAATCCGGTACGCATAATTTCTCCGCCGAGCTGACATACCGAACTTTGACACCCGGCGTATGCTCAAGCGGCGTAAAATCCGAATAATTGCTGATATAGGGCAGGCGGATCACGGCGATTTCGACGCAGGGACCGGAATCATCGCCGGGCAGAGCCCGCCGATTCATCAGACGTTCGGACATACTGTCCTCCTCCTCCAGGTCTAGCGGCGTGTAGGGAACGACCCCTGCGAAGGGGATATCCGAATAACTGCGGAACATCTCAAGTCCCGGCCCAAGAAGATGAATGTCGCCGCGGAATTTGTTGATGATAAGCCCCTTAACCCGGTCCCTCTCCTTTTGAGAGAGCAGATTCAGAGTTCCCAGAAGCTGGGCAAAGACTCCGCCGGGATCAATATTTCCGACCAGCAGAACCGGCGCGTCGACCAGTTCCGCCAGACCCATATTGACGATGTCGCGGTCCCGCAGGTTGATCTCCACCGGGCTGCCCGCCCCTTCGATCACAATGATGTCGGCGCACTCCTCCAGATGATGATAGGCACGAAGGATGTCGGGAACCAGGTCCATTTTCCGGGCAAAATAATCCTTCGCCTTCATCGATCCGATCGGTCTGCCCCCCACGATGACCTGGGACGTAGTGTCCCCCATGGGTTTTAAGAGAATGGGATTCATATCCGCGGACGGAGCCAGCCCCGCCGCCTGCGCCTGCACGACCTGCGCCCGGCCCATTTCCAACCCCTCCTTTGTAATGAAGGAATTGAGCGCCATGTTCTGGGATTTAAAGGGCGCGGCCCGGTAGCCATCCTGCCGCATGACGCGCAGGATTCCCGCCGTCAGGATGCTCTTGCCGGCACCGGACATGGTGCCCTGAATCATCAGATTATAAGCCATTTCAGCCTCATTTCAACTTCTTAAAATACTCCGGCTCTTCTTTTCGTCCGGACAGGATCACGTTCAGGTCGTCGATTATCTTTCCCGTCGCGTTCGCATTTTGATAAAAGGACTTGTCCGAGTACCATATCTGTCCATTTTGAAAAGCCTTAAAATCAGAAAATACCCGGTTGGACGCAGCCAGGGACTTGACGGAAGTCGGAACCTCCTCGATCGTTCCATTATAAATCAAAATGTCCGCGTCTGCACAGGTCCGATAGAACTCTTCCTCGCTGACCGCTACCGTGCTGGTCTTGGACGTCCCGGCTTTGACCGGCGTCACATAAGTTCCGCCAGATACTTCGATCATTTTTGCAAAATAGTCCTCCGGTCGCCGGGTCACAATCTGCCGATTGGAATTGATGGAAAAAATGGCAACTTTTTTGCCGCTGACCTGACCTTGGGGCAGGTCCTTGACATACTGCTCCTGCTCTGAAAATGCCCGTTTTGCCTCTTCTTCCCGACCGACAAGAAGCCCGAACACCTTTACCCATTCGCACCGCCCCAGAGGATCCGTCTCATAGCTGGACCGCTCGATCAAAACCGGAATTCCCAGTTCCTCCAGCTTTTCCTTCACCTTGGGAACGTGCAGAATCATGGTGGATTCAATCGCCAGCTTGGTCTGATCCTCCAGGATGGTCTCGTAGTCCGGAGCGCTGTATTTGCCGCCATACTTCATAGTCCCATTTTTCATTGCCTGCCGGGCGGCGTCGATATACCAGCCGTCCTCCTTTAGTCCCGACAGCTTGACGTCGGAAATCGCCCCAATCGTATCAAATTGACACATGGCAGCGGATGCAGCCAGATAGATCCGATCAAGAGGCTGCTGCAAAACCGTCACATCAGCTCCCTGGGCGCTGATCTTTTTGGGGACAGCCTTCCCCCCCGGCACAATGACATAGACCCTGCCGTCATCGACCGCAAGAGAAGCATATCCATCCGCATAGCGGTAGATACGGTAACAGGAGGCGTAGGCATTTTGATCCGTCGACAGATAGTAAATCCCTGATAACTCAGGCGGATCAGCTATCTGCCCGCCGACAGTTTCCGAAGCAGGCTGCTTTGTGCCGCTGCCTTTTGCCCTGCTCTTATCTGAAGCTGTGCTTTCTGAAGAATTGCCTACATTCCTGCTCTTCCCGCTTCCGGAATTAGCACTTTTCGCGTCAGAGTTCTCTGTAGACGGCAGGTCAGCCTTCGCTTGATCAGTGCCAGGTACTTCCAAATCTTTCTGCTTGAAAGCAACCGACTCAGAATGGTCAGCATCATCGCCTGCTTGATCCGGATTCTGACTTTCTTGATTTGTATCAGAACTTGCATCCGCAAGCCCCGAAAATTTCAATGTATAGTCGATCAGGTGGGGCTCCCCCATAGCCGTCGTGTCCGCCTGAACTTCAAGTTCTCCCTCAAAGTTCTCCGCAAGGTCTTTAAGCGGGATTTCAAATTCCGAATTTCCGTCCTCGTTGACAGGCAGATATTTCTCATCATCCATGATCATGTAGTCATAGTGGGGACTGCTCCAGATGATGCGAGCGGCCGCCTGCCCATCTTTTACGGTTACGGCAGCGGGACTTGTGACACTGGCTCTGCCGCTGCCCCCCTCCAGGGAAACAGAGACCTGATAGGTCCCATTTTTCAAACTGCTGCCGGACCTACATCCGACAGCAGCCACCATCAGCAATATGGAAATCAGTAACAGTATGGTTCGATTCAGTTTCTTCATATAGTTATTATATATGGTTTGCTCTTATAAAAGAGCTACTTATATTCAATAGAAAACTGCTCTTTGATAGTTCAACTAACCACAGATTTTGCACAAAACATAGTGCCTTAACCGTGTGCATCCCTGCAAATTCCATATAATAGTGCAGGATTTCCTAAATCACCCACATACTTATCCGATCGCAGCCTTGGCATGGTCGGCGTAGATCTTCTGAATCTCCGGCATCCTGCCCATGCCCGCAATCTGCGGCTCAACCTGATCGAAGACCTGGGCTGCGGTAAATTTGCTCTTCCAGGAATTCTCATCATCCCCCGCCATGTCGTTGTTGGCGTGATCCCCTGCGACGACCATGAGTGGACGGAGAACGACCTTCTTGTAACCGGCAGCCTTGACCTTTTCGATCACAGTGTCGACAGCCGTGTCCTCCGGCTTGCCTTCGACTGTTCCGACAAATACATTTTTATAAGCCAGATTCTCCATTACGGTCTGCATCTGACTATAGGAAATGCTTGCCTCGTGAGACGTGCCGTGCCCCATCAGCACAAATGCCGTGCCATCCGCAGCGGCGGCGGTCAGGTCCTCATAGCCGGCATCCGTGACAGCCTGGGCGACCACTGCCTTGGCGACGGCTTCCTTATCCGCGTTGATCTCACTGATGTCCTTGCCAACCTTACCCAGAAGGGGCTCCGCAACCTTGGCGGACCGGAACTTATCCTTGTAAGCGGCAAGTGTCTCATTTAACTCATCATATTCCGAACCATGCATCAGGTGGGTCGGCTGAATCACCAGATCTTTGACTCCGTTGTCCACCGCCCGCTTTAAGGCTTCATCCATGTTGTCGATCGCTTCCCCATCGCGGGCAAGCACATGGTTGATGATGATCTGCGAGGTAAAGGCACGTCTGACGGACCAGTCGGGATAGGCTGCCTGCAGGGCTTTCTCCACGCCCCCGACATCCTCCGCCCGGCTGTCATTAAAGGAAGTTCCGAAACTGACGACCAGCAGCTCCTTCTCTCCGATTTCATCTCCATTTAACGGATCGTCCTTGGATGCATCCCCCGTATTGAGCCCGAAATAATCCGGATCGGCATACTGACCCTGAACCAATTTTTTCTGCTTATCGGTCAGGGCGTCCCAGGACAGTTTCGCCTCCCTGCACTGTTCTTCGGTCTGATCGGTCTTTTCCTGCACATAGATGGAGTCAATAAGAGCCGCGGCACGATCGGCTGCAGCCTGATCGGGATCGGATGAAATGGAGGATGCAGCCCCCTCCGCCTTTGCGGCGTCAGAGGCTGCACCATTTCCTTCCGTCAAATCCTGGACCGGATTCTTAACGGAAACCTTATGATCATACCATTTTCCCTTGGTTCCCAGCAGAGCCAGATCAAATTCCTGATCAAGGGCTGGGACCGGAATGTCAAAACCATTTACCTCTTCCGTCGTTCCATCGTCAAAAGAGACCGTATCGCTGGTCGGCTGCAGCAGGACAGCGCCCTCCTTCTGAGCGTCCGCTGCCGTTCCGGGGAAGAGATTGACGATATTTTTGGAGGTCAGCGACACATGAATGGTCATCTGCCCGTCCTTGACCGTCAGCGTTCCCTTGCCGTCATAGGCGTCATTTACATGGAACATCTTGCTGTCCGTCGAAAATTCCGCGGAATACGTGCCATCCTTGAGCGCTGTCCCACTTTCAGCCGTCGATACTGCTTCCGATGAGGCTTCCGTGGTTGATGCCGCGGATGACGTGGTCTTATTTGCAGCTGTATTTCCCGCTCCGCACCCCATAAGGAGCGTCGCCGTCAATAAAAAGGGAGCTGCCAGTGCCAAATGTTTCTTCATCTTCTCCTCCTTCTGCCACAAATAAGGCAAGAAAAAGGCCTCCTGCTTCCTTAGGAGGTCTTTGGTCGATCGATCATCAAAAGAACGCCGCCAGTAGCTGCCGGTCATCCCCTGATCTTCCTTTCGTACCGCCAAGTCCTCGTGGCTTGAAGCTTTCGCTTCGTGTACCATGCAGGGCAGGTCTCCCGACTGATCGGCAACTTGCGTCCAGCGCCTTCCCGGTTTCCCAGTGGCATTTGCCGCGCAAAACGTCCGAATCACGGTGACGAGATCGTGCAGGAATTGCGCCTGCTTCCCTTTTCACCGGATATCCTTGGATATCCGACACCCTCCATGTTCGTTATGGTTTTCTGCATCATACCATAAATGGTCGTATTTTGCATTTATTTTTAAGAATCGGCCTTCTTCCAGGTATAAAGAGACGTCTTTGTATCGATCAGCCTCTCTTTACCCTAAAAATTAACCAGCAGAAAGATCCCATAATCTCTGTCATCCGGATGGATGGTTTTGCTATGTCGAATTCCCACTTTAAACCCCGAATCATCATAATTGGTCCCGTCAGCGAAGAACCCGGTCAGCTCCGGTCGGGCAAAGACAGCGGTCGGCAGACCGTAGGCTGCTCCGGTCTCCTGATCCTTTAAAATCACACGGATTTTGGAAGGGGCGGGTTCAGCCGCAACCCCGTGCTCAATCACCCAGCCCTCAATATCGATCAAATCCTTGGTGTAAGGCTTTCCATCATGCTGGTAGTAGACCAGGTCCAGATTATAGCTGTAGGGGTCCGCTTCCGTGGCTGGCGTATAGACCTTTAAATCAACAGGAACGATCTGCTGCACCTTCCAGAGCTTTATGATGCCGATCAGGAAAGCCGGATGATCGCCAGTCTCTCTTCCGCTACAAGCCAGGCTCCTGCCGCGTCGTCCGGATAATCCTGCAGATATTCGGTCACTGCCAGACCGCCAAACGAGTTGCCCATCAGATAGACCCGCCCCGGATCCACGACTCCCTCTTTGATCATCTGCCCGATCTTTTGGTGGATCGCGTCATAGATCGGTTTTCGCGTCGTGTAGCTGTTGTAGTCCGCATCGGCAATCGTCGGGGACAGCACCGAGCAGGGATGAGCCGCCTGCCACTTGGGTTCCGCCCAGGCGACGGAGGTCCGGGAACTGACCTCCCGGCGTCACGGTCGTATGGACCACTAGTTTCCAATCATCTTTTTAAATACAGGAAAGTAGAGCAGCATACATAGATAGGAAGGCAAAGAAATCCCAAGCAAAAAGGCGAGCGGCAGCAGCCTCATGTCCTGAGTCAGGACAAAAGGAATAACTGCGCTGACTGCCACCATCAGAAGGGTTCGCGGAAGCTTCGATACGGCAAGCAGACAGGCGTTATGGATACACGCCCCGGTCGAGTAAACAAACTTTGCCGTCAGAGGGAAGATCCATACGCTCAGAGCCGCAAGGAAAAAAACCAGCAGATAGAGGAGAACCGTAAAGATTTTTCCGCTCGCAGTCTGCCCGGATACCAGCATGGATTCCAGATAAAGTCCGACTGACAGGATCAGCAGCAGGGCCCACAAGGGAGTCGCATTTTTCAGGTTGCCTTTAAACTGCTTGAAATAAGTCGTGACGATATGCCCCTCCGTTCCCTCCGCCATCTGCATCAGAACAAAATGAAGTGCCGCAAGCGCGCTCCCCGCCGTGATAAGAGGGAGAGAACATAGGATCGTCAGCAAATTTAAGATGACCAGATTCATCAAATCCCGCATCGCCCGCATGAGCGGTCCGTCAGTATCAAATAGATGTCCCATAAATGATTCCCATAAAAAAACAGGAGGCGCCGCAGTAAACAGCAGCCTCCCGTAACGTATTTTTTGATCAGCCCTTGACTGCGCCTTCTACCATACCATGCATGATCTGTTTCTGTCCAATCAGGAAGACAATAATCATCGGCAGGATGGCAAGCAGGGCGGCGGTCAGGATCAGATCCCATTGTTTGACATAGGAACCGACAAATGCCTGCACGGCGACCGGCAGAGTTTTGACTTTACCGTTCTGTCCCAGCATCAGGGACGGAAGCAGATAATCGTTCCAGATCCACATGCCGTTCAGAATCGTGACAGTCGTTACAACCGGCGTCAGAAGCGGGAAAATTATTTTAAAGAAGGTCCCTTCCGGAGAGCATCCGTCGATTGCCGCCGCCTCCTCCAGGTCATAGGGGACACCTTTAATAAAGCCGGTCAGAATAAAGACCGTCATGGCACCGCCGAACCCGCAGTAGGCGAAGATGGCACCCGGAACCGACTGCAGCATGGAAATTCCGACAAATTTCCCCACATCCCGGAAGGTGGAAATCAGCGGCAGCATGACAACCTGGAAGGGAATGATCATGGACGCAATAAAAACCATGTAGATGGCTGTCGCCCATTTCTTCTTGTTATTCCGACTGATAACCCACGCTGCCATCGCCCCCAGAACAGCTAAGAGGACCAGGGATAGAATCGTGATCAGCGCCGATGTGCCAAACGCGTACCAGAAATTAAAGTTTGAATTGTTGACAACCGTATCGATATTGGTCTTGAACTGGGCAAATGAAGCATTTGCCACGGAGATCGGGTTGGCGACAATGGCGGCCTGCTTCTTAAACGAGTTCATAACAACCAGATAAAACGGAAACAGGATATAAACGGCAATCAGAATCCCGACCAGGGTCAGAATGATGCCGTTATTTCTTTTCTTCTTTCCTACCATTACAGCTCAACCTCCTTACTGTTGGATACCCGAACCTGGATCAGAGACACCACTGCCAGTATGATAAAGAACAGGACTGCCTTCGCCTGCCCGACCGCATAGCTGTTCTTTGCGATCGCCGTATTATAGATGTTAAGAGCCAGCATCTGGGTACCGTTTGACAGGTAACTGCCCATGAAATTCGGAACCGATCCGGCGCCGTTGGTCAAAGACATATTGACATCGAACTGCTTGAAGGCACTGGTCAGAGTCAGGAAAGTACAGATCGTGATCGTGGACGCGATCATGGGGATTTTAATCTGGAAGAGGGTCTGTCTTGCGTTTGCTCCGTCAATGGCGGCAGCCTCCAGCACATCCCCGGGAATCTGCGTCAGCCCCGTGATATAGATCAGCATGATATAGCCGCCGTACTGCCACAGGTAGACAACCACGATGGCAATCAGAGCCGGCTTTGACTGAGACAGGATGGAAGCGGAAGTGTTGGTCATCTTGGTCAGAACGTTGTTGAACACGAACTGCCAGATATAACCGAGGACAATGCCGCCGATCAGGTTGGGCAGGAAGTATGCTGCCCGGAAGAATCCGGTTGCCTTAATCGCCGATGTGCAGAGAAGAGCCAACAGGAAGCCGACCAGGTTGATCAGTACCATATTTAACACAACAAAGATGAAGGTGATTAAAATAGAGTACAGAAATGCGGGATCATGGAACATGGTGGAGTAATTCGCCAATCCGACATTTTTTGTAATCGCGACACCGGTCCAGTCGGTAAAGGAGTAGCCGATACCGAGGACAAGCGGGATGATAACCGTCACCGCAA
This sequence comes from Lachnospiraceae bacterium UBA3689, assembly GCA_002371465.1. Classification (GTDB taxonomy): domain Bacteria; phylum Bacillota; class Clostridia; order Lachnospirales; family Lachnospiraceae; genus Chordicoccus. Next base: position 21,655 of record DFIU01000005.1, read on the forward strand.
AGGTAAAAAGAAGCGGAAACAGAAATATAATATAGACAATCTTTCTGTGATTCTTAGGTGTCGGAAAGAGGTAGAGCCCCACAAAGAAGCCAATCATTCCCACCACCAAAAGCGCGCCGCGCCCCTTAAAGCCCGAACCGGTAAAGTCCAGGGCAAGAGCGGCAAACAGCAGAATCAGTGAAGCTGCCATAACGGCGATGGATAACGCCTTAGACGCCACTGTGTTTGCTTTCATACTGCAATCCTCCTCTGGCTTGGGCAATGCGCTTTATGCACATCGCCAAGAAGCTTATGGAAAAAGCGGACGGCGGTTTTGACCGCCGCCCGTTTCATACTTTACAAAAGTTTTTTCTTATTATGAAGCGTAGTACTGTTTGGAAACCTGTTCGATCGTTGATGCGAAGGTCTCAGCATCCGGAATATTTCCTGCTGCAAAATCCTGGAAGACAACACCGAGCGCGTTCTGGGCAAGACCTTCCTTATTTCCAAGCCAGTGCCAGGAGGAAGTCTTTTCTGCCTTTGTATAGTCCGTGATGGTCTGAGCAAAGGGATCTGACGCGACATAGGTGCAGGACTTGAATGGGGAAACAAATCCGGCTTTATTCACCAGAATATCCTGCCCCTTGTCCTCGGAGCACCACTGTAAGAACTTCTTTGCCTCTTCCGTATTATCATTCTGGAATACAGCCCACCAGGACGGAGAATTGGTCAGGATGGTATCCTGTCCCTCTTCAAATGCGTAGGGAACCATGCCAACCTTAAAGTCGCCTGCCGCATCATAAGCTTCCTTATCGTCAGAGGTCATGGTTGCGCCAATCCAGGATCCCTGGGTTACAAAGGCATACTTGCCGGATGCAAAATTCAGAATCTGCTGATCATAGGTGCCGGACACCAAAATTGCAGGATCGGAGTACTGGTTGAACAGGGCTACCATATCCGCGAACTTGCCGAAACGATCCTTGTCGATGGAGCCGTCCTTGGACAGCATATCGTAATAAGTGGAGTCATCACGCTTAAGACCGCCGTCTTCGTAGACGCCAAAGAGGTGATTTCCGGTTGACCAGTAAAGGTTTGTCGCCTCTGCACAATAACCGATCACGGCTGTCAGCCCCAGCTCATCCTTCTTGGCATCGATAGTCTCAAAAGCTTTCTTCATGGAATCCGGACCGGTGATCGACTTGGGATCAACGCCTGCCTTTTCAAGAACATCTGCATTGTAAGCCAGACCGATTGCCTCCGTTGTATACGGGAAACCGATTACCTTGCCGTCAGCATCCGTGTAGGCTGCATCCGTATCCTTGACCCATGCCTGATCAGACATGTCAGCCAGCTTGCCTTCCCAGTTAGCGAAGTCTGTCGCGCCGCCGTTTACAAAGATATCCGGCATATTGTCAGCCTGATAATACCCCTTCAGGGTTCCCTGGATATCCACGCCGCCGCCCATTGACTCAATCTGGACATCGACGCCGGTCTCTTCCTTGTACTTTGCCGCCAGTTCCTTGAGCTGGGCATCGACTTCGATCTTGCCATTTACAAGACGAAGTGATTTTCCGCTGCCGCCCGCTGTACTGGAAGCCTCTTTTGTACTGCCGGATGCCGCCGTACTGCTTGTTGATGAGCCGCCGCAGCCTGCCAGCCCCGCTGCCATGACGCCGGCTAAAGCAAGTGCCAAAACCTGTTTTTTCATAAGTCTCCTTCTCCTTTCAAGCTGAAACATGCGTTTCTTTTATGCAAAAGTGCCATGTAATTCCAATTTATACTGGAAACTTTTGCGCTTAAGTTATTTCTAAAATACCAAACCAGCCAAAATTTTCAAGTACTCAAAGTAAAATTCAGGCAGTTCAGCTCCATGTTTTCACGATTAGCACAAAAACAGGTTCTTAAATTTGTTCAAATTCACAAACTACTTTTCCGAAAGGGTTCGGACGCTGTCCCTTTCAATCAGCCTGGTTCCCAGATTCAGCATGCTGGTTTGCGCCCTCTTTCCATCGATCATCTCGCACAGGGTACGAACCGCCAGCCGCCCCTTTTCTGCAATATCCTGACTGACCGTCGTCAGAGCCGGGCTGGCCAGGTCGGCAACGGCATTATTGTCAAATCCGACCACAGACAGATCCTCCGGTACACGGATCCCTGATTCCCGACAGGCATTCATCAGATGGATGGCGGAGCTGTCATCGCAGCAAAACACTGCCGTGTAGCCAGCCGAAATGGCATGGGCAAAGTCTGTATACTTCCCGGGTTCCGCACTTCCTTCCCGGAATCTTCTGAAAAAGCCCTGATTCGATTTAGCAAAACCGGCATCCTCCATCGCCTTTTTATAGCCCTCATAGCGGTGTATATCGGTTCCCAGCAGATTGCGGGTAAGAAAGGCAATCTTTTGATGTCCCTTACTGATCAGATACCGGACCGCGTCATACGCCGCTTTTTCATCATCAAGCCCGATATTGACCGTCTTCCCGTCCGAAATAATTTTTTTACTGGTCAGATAGGTGTCCACCAGCGCCATCGGTTTTTTATAGGCACGTTTGAACTGATAAAGATCTCCCTCTTCCATGGCAAAGAGAATCAGCCCGTCAACATTCCAGGAATGAACGAAGCGGATCAGCTCTTCCGTATTGTCTGAAATGTAGAGCATCATGAAATAACCGGCTTTTTGAATAGCGGTCTCAAGGCTTCCAATCAGGGATGAGACAAAGGGATCTTCAAAAATATTATAATGCTCATAGTATTCAGCCTTAAGGACCACCCCGATGATATTGGATCGCTGAAGAGCCAGATTCTGTGCATTCTGGTTGGGGACAAAATGAATCTCATCGAGGTACTTTCGGACTTTTTCGACCGTCGTCTCGGAGACTTCTTTTGTTTTCCCATGAATCACATTGGAAACCGTGGTCGGGCTCATATTTAGTTTTTCTGCAACTTCTTTGATGGTCATGACTTGCTATCTTCTGTTCTTTCTATATCGTGTTATATTCATTCACCAAAACTATACCATCTGCATTTTTATGGCACTAGCTTTTTCCAAAAGAATCTTCTTCAAATGTTACTTTTTCCCGAAAACCTTGTCCGTTTCAGGGCTCTATTTCCTGCTGCAATTTCACAATTTATGTTTTACAATATCAAAATAGCATCATTTTTTGTCAAATTAATAAGAGATATTTCCAATACCCTGTCATAAACTATTAATAGCTAGAAGTTCGGGCAGCAAAAGAATTGCTCTTTCGCTCTTTCAAGCGAACTCAAAATCTATATCCTGGAGGTATCACATGGCTCAAGAAAAGCATACATGGTGGAAAGAAGCCGTAATCTATCAGATCTATCCACGTTCCTTTGCGGATTCCAACGGCGACGGCATCGGCGACCTGAACGGAATCACCGAGCACCTGCCCTATCTCGAAAAGCTGGGCATTGACGTAATATGGCTGTCACCGGTGTACCGTTCCCCTAACGACGACAACGGTTACGACATCTCGGACTATCGGGACATTATGACAGAGTTCGGGACCATGGAGGACTTCGACCGGATGCTCAAGGAGGCACACCGCCATCATATCCGGATCGTCATGGATCTCGTGGTCAACCATACATCCGACGAGCACGCCTGGTTTATCGAAAGCCGCAAATCAAAGGACAATCCCTACCGTGATTACTACATCTGGAAGGATCCCAAAAACGGGAAAGAGCCCAACAACTGGGAGTCCTGCTTCAGCGGCTCCGCGTGGCAGTTCGACGAGGCGACCGGTCAGTACTATCTCCACTGCTTTTCAAAGAAGCAGCCGGATCTCAACTGGGAAAATCCCAAGGTGCGCGACGAAGTATTCGACATGATGAACTGGTGGTGCGAAAAGGGCATCGACGGCTTCCGCATGGACGTCATCAGCATGATCAGCAAGGATCCGGCTTACCCGGATGGTCCGGTCAATGACGGCGTATACGGGGATCTGAATCCTTACGTCTGCAACGGGCCTCACGTTCACGAATATCTGGAGGAAATGAACCGCCGGGTTCTGTCCAAATACGACATCATGACGGTTGGCGAGGCGGCAGGCGTCACGATCGATGAAGCCAAGAAGTACGCGAACAGCAATGAGTCTGAACTGAACATGGTCTTTCATTTTGAACACACCGATGGCTCCGCCAATTCCGATTCCATCATCGGAAAATGGACTTACAATCCGCCCAAGCTCAGCTATGTCCGCGGCATCCTCAATAAATGGCAGGTAGAGCTGGAAGGAAAAGCCTGGGGTTCCCTCTATTGGGACAACCATGACCAGCCGCGCGCCGTCTCCCGTTTTGGCAATGACGATCCCAAGTGGCGCGTCCTTTCCGCAAAAATGGTCGCGACTGTCCTGCACATGCAAAAAGGCACGCCCTATGTCTACCAGGGAGAAGAGATCGGCATGACCAACATGCATTTCTCATCCGTGAAGGACTGCAACGATATTGAAGAGAAAAATGCCTACCAGCAGTACGTCGTGGACCATCATATGATCTCATCGGAAGATATGCTGAAGTGCTTCGATGCGATCGGCAGGGACAACGCAAGAACACCCATGCAGTGGAACGCAAAAGAACATGCCGGTTTCACGACCGGGACGCCTTGGTTTACCGTCAATCCGAATTACAAGGAAATTAATACCGAAGCGGCTCTTGCGGATCCGGATTCCGTCTTCTACTACTATCAGAAGCTGATCTATCTTCGCCACACCACGCCGATTATCGTTTACGGCGTTTTCCATCCCCTGCTTGAGGACAGTGACTGCGTCTATGCCTATGAAAGAACGCTGGATAGACAGACTTTGACGGTTGCCTGCAACTGGACCGATCGCGAAGTGGAGTGTCACGTCCTGGACGGCATCGAGGGCGAGGAGCTGATCTCGAATTACACGGACCACAAGGTCGGCGTTTTGCAGCCCTATGAAGCGCGAGTGATTCTTCACTGATGACCATTCGTACAGAGATTCCGAAGCGTCCGCCGGAATTTGAAGAAACAAGACAGCAGGGATACGCAACGTTCCCCTGCTCCATGTATTTTGCGGACGATCCGGCAGATGAGGAGCATGTGCCCTTTCTGACCAAGCCGCACTGGCACGGAGCGATCGAATTCATTCATTTTAAAAAGGGAACCTTTCACTTAAGCATCGATATGAAGACGGACACCATCAGCTCTGACTGCTATGCGGTCGTGGGCAGCGGGCTCCTGCATTCGATCCAAAGCGACGCCCTTTATCACGAATCCGCCCTGCTCTTTCATCCGTCCATCCTGTCGACAAGGAACATGGACGCATCGGAAAATCGGCTGGTGGCGCCTTTGATGAATGGGGATTTTACCCTCCCGACTCTGATCACGCCGGATATGAAGGGATTTGAACATTTCGATTTCGCCTATCGAAGCACGGAAGCGCTGTTTGCTGCGGAACATGATCTTCACGGTGATCAGTATACCCTGCACACGCCAATTGCCCAGCTGAAGGCAAAATCCTATGTGATGCTGATGATCGCCTTTTTCGCGGAAAACGGGCTTTTGACCGCCGCCAAAAAAGTACCCAACCCCCAGGCGGAGGCACTGAAATCCGTTCTGACCTATGTCGGCAGCCACTACACGGAGAAGATCTATATCCGACAGCTCGCCGATATCATGAATCTCAACGTGCAGTATTTCAGCCGCTTCTTCAAACGGGCCGTCGGGCGTACGCCGATCGAATACATCAACGAAGTCCGCATCCGGCACGCGGTCTCGCTCCTGACGCAGACGGACCTCTCCGTTCTGGACATCGCTTCTGCCTCCGGCTTCGACAATGTCAGTCACTTCAACAAGATTTTCAAACGCTCCACCGGGATGAAACCCCTGGAGTACCGCAACGCCTAACTGCACTTTATTTTTAATGCAATCGCAGCGTTTCAACCATACAAGGTCAGAATAGTTTCAAAAATCGCACCTATAACTGGGGCACAGTCCCCGGAATTGAGAGGACAAGCAGATGAAAAAGCAGTGGTGGCACAAGAAGGTTGCCTATCAGATCTATCCGAAGAGCTTTGCCGATTCCAACGGAGACGGCATTGGCGATCTTCGCGGCATCATCGGAAAATTGGATTATTTAAAGGAGCTGGGCGTGGACATCGTCTGGCTCTCTCCGATCTACGCATCTCCCCTGGCTGACCAGGGCTACGATATCGCGGATTACTACCGGATCGATCCCCGGTTCGGGACCATGGACGACATGGACGAGCTGCTGAAGGAGGCGCACAAGCGCGGTATCAGCATTTTGATGGATCTGGTCGTCAACCACTGCTCCGACGAGCATGAGTGGTTCCGCAAGGCATGCCAGGATCCGGAAGGGAAATATGGAAAGTATTTCTATCTGGAGCATACCTCCGATCCGACGACCCTCTGCAACTGGAGATCCTATTTCGGCGGCTCGGTCTGGGAGAAATTGCCCGGTCACGAGGATTACTACTACCTGCACGTCTTCCACAGGAAGCAGCCGGATCTCAACTGGGAAAATCCCGAGCTTCGCGAGGACATTTATAAAATGATCAACTGGTGGCTGGACAAGGGGCTGGACGGTTTCCGCCTCGACGCCATCATCAATATCAAGAAGGCGCTGCCCTTTAAAAATTATCCGGCTGACCGCGACGACGGGCTGGCTGCCTGCACGACCCAGCTCCACGACGCGGAGGGCATCGGGGCATTTTTGGGAGAAATGCGCGACCGCTGCTTCAAGCCTCACAACGCCTTTACCGTCGGCGAGGTTTTCAATGAAAAAGAGGAGGAGCTCCCGGATTTCATCGGTGATAACGGATATTTTTCCTCCATGTACGATTTTTTGGAGACGGTCTTCGGGCAGAGTCAGAAGGGCTGGCAGGATAACCGCGACATCACACCCGACGATTACCGCAACTGTGTCTTCGCCACTCAGAAGAAAATTGCGGACATCGGCATGATTTCCAACATCATCGAAAATCACGACGAGCCGCGCGGCGTTTCCCGCTACATTCCGGAGGGCGATATCACACCGGTCAGCAAGAAGATGCTGGCGACCGTCTATTTCCTGCTCAAGGGGCTGCCCTGGATCTATCAGGGTCAGGAAATCGGCATGGAGAATCTGAAGATTTCCTCTATCGATGAGGTCGATGACATTTCCTCCATCGATTCCTACCAGGTCGCGCTCAAGGCCGGAGTATCTGAGCAGGACGCCCTCCGCATGATCGAAAAATACGGTCGCGACAACGCCCGGACCCCCTTCCAGTGGAATACTTCTGACCATGCCGGCTTTACAACCGGTCAGCCCTGGCTGCGGGTCAACCCCAACTACCCGGAGATCAACTTCGCTGACCAGGAGCAGGACCCGGAATCCATTTTCCACTATTATCAGAAACTGATCCGGCTCAGAAAGAGCGAGAAGTACGGCGACACGCTTGTTTACGGAGACCTGGTTCCCTATCTTGCCGATCAGCACAACGTCATGGCGTATTTCCGCCAGACAGAGGGGCAGAAACTGCTGGTCATCGCCAATTATCAGAGTGAGCCGCGCAAGCTTCCGCTGCCGGGGACGGTCAAAAAGGTGCTGCTGAGCAATCTCGATTCCGTAAAATACGACGAAACTTCCGTCAGCCTGGAGGGCTACCAGGTCGCGGTCGTGGAACTTTGAAGCAATCTAATATTCAAGCGGCGATGAATGGCAGATTTATAAGCCTTAAAACATAACTTTGTCAGCACATAAAAATACCGGCAGGACGCTCGAGTTACATCGGGCATCCTGCCGGTATATCTTATTTCTCCCTTCATTGCGGCACATAGCTGATCGGATGTTCAAGGAACTACTCCTATATCGGAAGGGCTAGCACCTTCTCGGCGCCCAGAAGGTCACTGAACAGATTGGCAATCCCCCTTCACGCACCGCACCTTTGTGACCTTAATCACAGGCGCTAATCTTCCCAGCATCTCAACATCCTCGCGGTCGAACAGCTGCCCCGGCAGGAGGAAGGGAATCCCCGGCGGGTAGCAGTAGACGTACTGGGCGCAGATTCGGCCGGCAAGTTGGTCGATCGGAACTTCTTCGCGGGGCATCCGCCTTGCCGCATCCCGGAGGGAATAAATCTGCTGCCGATCTTTCCGAAGAAGCAGATCTTCAAACCTAATTTCAGACTCCTGACCATCACCATCCAATTGTCCGGCTCTTTTTTCCAGTCCCTGAGAGCTGTCAGAAGGATCAGCATCACAAGCAGATTGCGCCGCCCTTTGTACCTGTTGCTGAGAAACATCAGAAGTTACCCGGGCGTCTGCGAGGGTCTCCTCTTCCCGATCGAGAGTTAGCAGAGCGTCCGCCAGAGCCATCACGCCTTCCCTCTCGTCCCCCGGTCCGGTCATGGCAAGGACCAGGCTGCCCGACTGCATTTCCGTCTCCAAATGAAATCGTTTGCGAAGGATCTCCGCCAGGCGGGCGCCGCTTACGTGCGCATGTCGGGTGCTGATCGGAATTTTACTCTGATCAAAGCCGAAAAATTCGTGCTTTCCAAGTTCATCCTGTCCATGACATAGCACACGAAAATGGCGCAGTTCTCGAATCCGCGCATCGAACTCATCAAGGATGACCTTCCATTTCAAAAACTGTTCCTGCCCCTCGTGCTTTACAAATTGCACGGCACCGTCGAGCGAGAGCATCAGCGGATAAGAGGGCGAAGACGTCTCGAAAATATCGAGCTGGTCCTCGATCTCCTTAGGATCAATCCGCGTCCCCTTCAAATGAAGAAATGCGGTCTGGGTCAGACCGGTCAGGGTCTTGTGCGCCGACTGGACAGATAGATCCGCCCCCAAATGGATACTGCTGTCCGGAAAATGGGCATCAGGAACCAATCCCAAATGCGCCCCATGCGCTTCATCCACCATCAGCGGCACGCCGTGGGCATGACAGATCCGGGCAATTTCAGCAATATCGGACACCACCCCTTCGTAAGTCGGGCTGGTAATCATCACGCCTCTGCTCTTGGGATATTTTTCCAGCATCTGTTCAACGTCTTGTGGATCAATATCCGCCGCAATACCGAACTCCCGGTCATAGCGGGGAAAGAGCCAGTGTGCCGTGACATTTTTCAGTTCCAGGGCGTGAAAAACGGATCGGTGGCAGTTACGGGCTACGATCAGCTCCCCGTCGTAGGGAACCATGGCAAAGATTCCCGCCAGGTTCCCACAAGTACTGCCATTTACCAGAAACCAGGTCCGATCCGCCCCCGCCATATCAGCTGCCCGGTCCATGGCGTCACGCAGGATCCCGGTCGGAGCGTGCAGATCGTCCGTGCCCTCCACTTCCGTGAAGTCATAGGCGACCGCCTGTCCCGGAACTGTCGACAACCGCCTCTTGTGACCGGGCATATGGAGCGGGTAGAGATCCCGCTTTTTATATTCCGTTAAATCCTGATAGAGACTTCCATCCCGGCTTAATGATTCCGATTCCATTTCTATGTTCTTTTTAAGTACAAATTCTAATGATTCTTACTTGTGTAGGCTGCTCGTCCCCATTAGGCATGTTCCGCCTGCATCTCGGCTTCCCCGATTTTCAGCATCAGCACGCACTCCATGCGCTTGCGGAAGAGCCTGCAGCCGTACTCATAGGTTCCGTGAATGTCCCCGGTCGAATGGTAGGCGTTCGCAGCACAGCCGCCGGCGCAGTACATACGCGCCCAGCATTTCCGGCACTCCGGGCGGGTGTAGACGTTGCACTCCTTGAACTGGTCTCTGAGATCTTCCCGGTCGACGCCGTCCCAGATATTTCCCATCTTATACTGGGGATCGTTGACAAACTGGTGGCAGGGGTAGAGGTCGCCGCCTGCCGTCACCGCCATGTACTCCGTGCCGGAACCACAGCCCGACACGCGCTTATAGACGCAGGGACCGTGTTCCAGATCGATCATGTAGTGGTAGAAGGTGATCGGCTTCCCATCCTTCTCGCGGCGCAGCATTTCCTTAGCCAGATGCTCATACTGATCATAGAGAAGGGGCAGGTCCTCCTCCGTCAGGGCGCTGGGGCTGGTCGGATCCGCCACAACCGGCTCCATGGACAGCTCGGTAAAGCCCAGATCGTCCGCCATGTGAAAAATATCATTGGTGAAGTCCGGGTTAAAATGAGAAAAGGTCCCGCGCATATAGTAGCCCTTGTCGCCGCGCTCTTTGACAAATTTCTGGAATTTCGGCACGATGCGGTCGTAGGAACCGTTTCCCGCCCGGTCAACCCGGAAGCGGTCGTTGACTTCCTTGCGCCCGTCGAGGGACAGGACGACGTTATAACACTCCCGGTTCGCCCACTCGATTACCTCATCGGTCAGATTGACGCCATTTGTCGTCAGCGTAAAACGGAAATTCTTATTGTGTGCCTTTTCAATTGAACGCGCGTATTCCACGGTCTTTTTGCAGACCTCAAAATTGATCAGAGGCTCGCCGCCGAAGAAGTCCACTTCCAGGTTGCGGCGGCTGCCTGAATTTTCAACCAGGAAATCGATTGCCCGCCTGGCGGTTTCAAAATCCATCAGCCCCTCTGAGCCGTGGAACTTCCCCTGGGACGCAAAACAGTAGCTGCAGTTGAGGTTGCAGGTGTGGGCGACCAAAAGACAGAGCGCCTTGACCACGGTCGAGCGGCGCTTCAGATAGCCCGCTGCCCTTTCATAGACATCCTCCGTGAAAAGCTTGCCCGCCTGCTTTAGCTCCCGGATATCGGAAAAGGTATCATCGAGGTCTTCCTCCGAAGCCTCCGGATGCTGGGCTGCCAGCTTTTTGCGTGCCTCCTTTTGATCATTTCCCTCATCGAGAAAATGGATCGCGTCGTAAGCGAGATCGTCCGTCACATGGACGCTCGCGCTGTAGACGTCCAGAACCACGTTGTAACCGTTCATTTTATACTGGTGAATCATGAAAGTTTATTCTCCTTAAAAACTGCATCCTGAGGACAACAGCTCATTGTAAATTCAAATCCTGTCCTATCTCGATTGGCGACAAAGCTTGCCGTAGACTTTTAAGATACCGACAATAAGACCCAAAAAAGCCGGGGCTTTCACCCCGGCAGCGTCCAGCAAAAATACTTTATGCGTTTTCGTTTTCGCACTTCTGGTTCGCAATACCGCAGCTTGTCTTGCAAGCAGACTGGCAGGATGTCTGGCACTCGCCGCATCCACCCTTCTTCTCGGATCTCTTCATATCTCTGGTGTTTAATGTCATGATGTGCTTCATAATCAAAGCTCCTTTCCTGTGCCGCAAGCGTGCAGCAATCTTGTTTCTATATTAACTTTTTAGAAGGGGAGTGTCAAGAATAGCGAGTTTGAATCAGAACCCGGTACTCAAATGTAAGATGTTGTCCCTTCCTCATCTCAGTTCTCAACAGAGGGGTCTGTCTCTGTTGCCTCCACGGTCGTCTCTGCCTGCGTTTCCGGCTGGGCGTCAGTCTTCTCTTCTTCAGAATGAGTTTCCTCGCCCTGAGCTTCCGACTGCTCAGGTGCATCCCACATTCCCTCAAGGCTCTGCCCGCAGGACATACAGAACTTGGATCCTGCTCTTACCGGGCTTCCGCACTTGGGACAGACCGGACCCACGGTTGCCTCTTCAGAAGCGGGCTGGGATTGGGTCGGCTGCTGGGCCGGCTGGACCAGGGTTGCTCCACAGAAGGGGCAGAACTTATGTCCGGGCGCGATACTCTTGCCGCAGTTGGGACATTTGATCTGGCTCTTCAGATTCGCGATCTGCTCATTTGCCTTTGCAATTGAAGCCTTATGCTCATCAATCGCCTCGATTGCCGCAGAGTAATCCGGCTGCTCGCCGCCCTCTTTGACCTGCCTATAGACCAGCTCCCCGATGATGGCGTACTGCTCCTTGATCGCTCGTTGTGCGCCCGCGATATCATTTTTGAGTTTCAACTGCTCTGCTGTATCCTTGCCGGCCGAAGAGATTGAGTTGATCCCCTTGTTGATATTTTTACCCAGATCTTCCAAAAAGCCCATATTCATACCTCGCTATTTTCCAGATACTTGATTCGTAAGCCCCTTTTTCAAACATTTGATCCAACAGCACCAAGGCTCATCAGATCTTTAGACCTTTGAAAACAAATTTGATTATACCGGATCAGCTCTGCAATCGATCTTACAGATGAATGATATTCCTAAGGACGCCGAAGCCAAAAAGACAGACTATATAGCCGATCAGAAGCACATGATTTAAGGCAGACATTTTCCACTTGCGGGCTCTACATACCTCAGTATAGATCAGTTCTCCCGCCAGAAAGGGCAGCGTCACGAACAAAAATCGATTTGCCTCAAACGCCTCACTGAAATTTCCTTTCAAAATCCCCATCATCATGTGGGTAACGCCGCAGCCCGGACAAAGAAAACCTGTAAAGGTACGAAAGACGCAGGGAATTCCCACATGTGTCACACTGAACCAGATATAATAGCCCCCTCCAAGAAGGAGAAGGGGCATGACGCGTCTTAAAATCTGCCGGATCAGCGGCTGCTCCTTGCTTGCACTTAATTCCTCTGACATGGATCAATCAAAGCCCCATGTCAACAGCCTTGTTGATGGTATCCTGCATCAGGGCATAAGCGACAATATCCAGCCCGAAGATGGCAAGAATCAGGTAAATGACGGAGCTGCTCGACGCCTCTCCCCACTTGCTCTTGATCCGGTCGCAGCGCTCGCCCATCTTGTAGCACCAGTACCACGTATAAATGTTGCAGGTGACAATGGCCAAAAGGACAACCATACCACCGCTTGTAGCTCCCGGCTCATCGGCGAGCAGGTTGATCTCATCGTTCATTTTGACCATCCAGTAAAGACCGTAAATACCGCAGGTCACAAGGGATAAGATGATGCAGAGCGCGATGCTGCGGTTGGTCCCTCTGCCGGACGGGTAGCCGCCTGCGTTTCCTCCATAGGGTTGTGGACTCGTAAACTGATTTTGGTTGTTATACCCGTTTGCATTCGGGTCAGTATAGCCATCAGCCTGATTGTACCCATTGGTATTCGCCTTGGAATAACCGTCACCTTGATTCTGGGTATAAGCCGAACCGGCTTGGGTAGAATTTGTGGTCTGATTCCGATAGTCGACAGTTTGATTTGCTTGTCCGGAGTTTGGCGCAGCTCCCGTGCCGGCGTGATTGGTGTACGCTTCACGAAGATTGGTGCCGCACTCCGGGCAAAAAGCGCTGTTGTCAGGAATCTCTTTGCCGCAATTTGGACAGAACATGCTCGTTTCCTCCTGTAAAAAATCGTTGATCGTGTCATTTCCGCTGCCTTTGGACCTGCCCAATATGAAAGCCAGTCTTTGGTGGCAACAGATTCATTATAGTACATAGTCCGCCACTTTGCGACAGGACGCGTAGATAAAATCTCTATTTTTTTAAAAATCTCCGTAAGTGTACGATTCTGATTCTGTCTCAGCCAACCTGGTAGACATCTGCGTACTGCAATCCGAACGCCAAAGCCTGGCTGTGGCTGTTCATGAAAATGTCGACATGACCGTAGGGCGTTCCCAGATCTTCAACCGTATAGACGGTGCCGTTGATCAGGAGTTTTGTGCCAAATGGAACGCCTGCCATCGCAACGGTGTGACCGGCAACCGGCATAGAGCCGGATGCCGTCGGCTGATTTGCCCTGCCGCAGCAAATTGCACACGGACAGTAGGCGGTCAGCTTAAAGGTTCCAAGAAACTTACCCTGACTGGCAGCATGGTCATGCTTTTCCTGTTCCTCCGGCTCTGCTTCTTCCTGCTCCCGTACCGGATCGGCTTCTGCCTTCTTTGCCGCACCGGTCTCAACAGGAGTCTCTTTTGTCTCCTCTTTGCTCTCTGTCTCTGTGCCCGTTGGCTCCTGGCTCTGCTCCTTCTCTGCCTCCTCTTTGGCAGCCTTATCTTCCGCTGCCTTTTGAGCCGCCAGTTTTTCAACTGCCGCTGCCTTAGCGGCTGCTTCCTGGCGGGCTTTTTCTTCCGCATCAGCTTTTTGCTGAAGCGCCGCTACATTTTCCTTCTGCTCCTTGATCTTTTGCTGCAAAGAGGATGCTTCCAGCTCCTCCTGGCTGATATTTGCGGTATAAGCCTGAATCTTCTGATCAGTCTGGGCTGCGACATTCCGGACTTCTGTCCGCTTCTGCTCCCGCTCAGCCTTAAGGGTCTTTAAGCTTGCCTCTTCTTTTTCAAGAGAAGCCTCCTGCTCGATGACTGCCTCCTTAGCCTCCTGGTATTCATGAAGCTGGTTCCGATCATAGGTCGTAATTTCCTCATATTCAGTCGCCCGGTTCAGCATCTCCGTTACATTTTTGGAACTAAGGACGGTGACCAGCAGATCATCCTGTCCATTTTCATACATATACTGAATCCGGTTCTTCATCTGCTCATACTGACGGTCCTCGGTCAGCTTGGCACGCTCAACCGCAGCCCTGGTCTGCTCGATCTCTGTCTCCTTTTGAGACAGCTGGTTGGATACTTCCGTCAGCTGATTGGACAGGTCGTTTAACTGTGTATTCAGATCGCCCAGATAGGATTCAAGATTTCCCTTTTCCGTCTGAAGCGAACTGATGCTGTCCTGCTTGGCGTCAAGAGAAGACTCCGCCTGCTGCTGCCGTTCCTTTGCCTCTTTCAGATCCGTCTGTGTATCTGCGTATGCCGGAAGTGCCACAGAGGCAGTCATTGCCGCCGTCAAAACGGCTGCCATAAATTTTCCGGTATAGGCTTTGATTCCTTTTAATTTCAAGCGGTAACGCTCCTTTCACTGCTTAAAAACACTCCAATATGTTACAGAGTATATCATACTTATTTCGTTTTGTAACATTCAATTTAACACTTCCGTAATCTTTACCATAAAAAAAACGGGCAAATTCGCCCGTTTTATCTCATTCTATCTTTACTTACTTTTAATGCCCAGCCCCAGGAGCAGTCTGAACCTGCCATAGCACATTCCAGCCTTGCTGTGCCCGGAATGCTTTAAAATCCCAGATCAGATTCTCCGGATCAGATTCCCGGTCCTTCCAGTTCCTCTTCCGCCTCTTCCTGCGCCAGCATTTCCCGGTACTTGTTGAGGATGATGGTCTGGATCTCAGTTCTTGTCCGGGAATTGATCGGATGCGCAATATCCCGGTATTCGCCGTCGGACGCCTTGCGGCTGGGCATGGCGATAAAAAGTCCCTTTTCCCCTTCGATGACCTTGATGTCATGAACCACGAATTCATCATCGAGCGTGATGGAGACGACCGCCTTCATTTTTCCTTCTTTGGATACTTTTCGGATTCTTACGTCTGTGATATTCATGGGGCAACCTCTCATTGAACTTTCTATCTGACTTCCGTCAGATGACGTATCTCTCGTTCTTTTCGATGACAATCTTGATGCCGTTCTCGCCGCAGTGATAGGAGTTGGCGCGGATGGTGTCCCGGCTCTCTACGACGCAGTTTTCAATATGTGTGTTATCCCCGATGTAGACATCGTTAAGAATGATAGAATTCCTGATGCAGCAGTTATTGCCGATAAAGACCTTTTTAAAAATGACTGAGTCCTCGACCGTGCCGTTTACGATGCAGCCGCTGGAAATAAGACTATTTTTCACCACGCAGCCCGGATTGAACTTTGCCGGCGGGTTATCGTCGATCCTGGTAAAGATCTGCGGGTCCTGCCGAAAGAAATAGTCCCGTACCTCCGGTTTCAGAAAATCCATATTGGTACGAAAATAGGACTCCACGGTGGAAATATTATTCCAGTAGGTATCAAGCTTGTATCCGAAGATCCGCTTCAAATCCTTATAGCGGATCAGAACGTCCTGGACAAAATCCCACCTCTGCTCCTGGGCGCAGCGCTCGATCATTTCGATCAGCTGGCGGCGGCGGATGACATAGATGCCGGCGGAGATGACATTGGACTTTGAGACCATGGGCTTTTCGGCAAATTCCCCGATCCGGCAATCCTCATTCATCTTCAGAACGCCGAACCGGCTGACATCGTCATCGGTGCACTCGGTGCAGACGACGGTGATATCGGCGCGTTTGGCGATGTGGTACTCCAGAACCTTGTTGTAGTCTAGCTTATAGATACCGTCGCCGGAGGCGATCACGACATACGGCTCGTGACTCTGTTTGAGCCAGCTGAGGTTCTGATAGATGGCGTCCGCTGTTCCCCGGTACCACCAGTTGCTCTTGTTGGTAATGGTCGGCGGGAAGAGGTAAAGCCCTCCCTGCTTTCTGCCAAAGTCCCACCACTTGGAGGAGCTCAAGTGCTCATTTAAGGACCGGGCATTGTACTGGGTCAGAACCGCCACCTTCTGGATGTGGGAATTGGTCATATTGGACAGGGCGAAGTCAATCGCGCGGTAACTGCCCGCCATAGGCATGGCAGCGATGGCTCTCTTATTAGAAAGCTCCCGCATCCGGTTGTTGTTTCCGCCTGCCAGAATCATGCCTACCGCTCTCATCTGCCTGCCTCCTCTCCTTCATTTGTTTTAATGATCGAACCGCCGCTCTTTAATTCTCCATCCGGGTAATCTTCCGGCAGGGTCTCTCCCAAAATAGCGGTGTTCCGTCCAATCCTGACTTTGGGGGGCACGACGGCATTTTCCCCGACTGTCGCAAGGCCGAAGGCGTAAACCTTCTTATTATACTCATTTGGAGCATCCTCTCCGAAGCCAACCACGGCGTGGTCGCCGATAACGCCTCCCTGAGCGATAATCGCCTTATCAAGAAGGGCTCCCTCGCCGATGACACTCTCCTGCATGACGATGGAGTCCCGGACGACCGCCCCGGGCGCGATCCGAACAGCCGGTCCGATAACAGAATTGTGAACCTCTCCATAGATCTCCGCTCCCTCGCCGATGATGCATTTATCGACGACTGCGTCGGAGGAAATGTAGTCCGGCGGGATAATATCCCCTCTGGTATAGATCTTCCAGAATTCCTCGTAGAGGTTGAATTCCGGAATGACGTCGATCAGTTCCATATTCGCCTGCCAATAGGAGCCGAGGGTTCCGACATCCTTCCAGTAGCCGTTGAATTCATAGGCAAAGAGCCGCTTCCCCCGTTCCCGGCAATAGGGCAGGACGTGCATGCCGAAGTCCAGGTTGCACTGGTCCTTCAGCCTGATCAGAGCCTCCTTTAAGACCGGCCAGCTGAAAATATAGATGCCCATCGAAGCCAGGTTACTGGCCGGATGTTCCGGCTTTTCCTGAAAATCCGTGATCCGTCCCTTTTCATCGGTCACCATGATGCCGAAGCGGGATGCCTCTTCCAGGGGAACCGGCATGACAGCGATGGTGATATCCGCCCCACTAGCCTTGTGGTAATCCAGCATGACCTCGTAGTCCATCTTGTAGATATGGTCCCCCGAAAGAATCAGGACATAATCCGGGTTATACTGCTCCATATACTCCAGGTTCTGGTAGATGGCATTTGCCGTCCCGGTGTACCAGTCCGTATTGGTTGTCTTTTCGTAGGGCGGCAGCACCGTAACGCCGCCGACATTCCGGTCCAGGTCCCAGGGAATCCCGATTCCGATATGAGTATTCAAGCGCAGCGGACGGTACTGGGTCAGGACGCCGACCGTATCGATCCCCGAGTTGATGCAGTTACTGAGGGGAAAGTCGATGATCCGGTATTTGCCGCCAAATGAGACAGCCGGTTTTGCCACATTGTCGGTCAGGACCCCCAGTCGGCTCCCCTGTCCCCCGGCAAGCAGCATCGCTATCATTTCCTTCTTAATCATAAGCTCACCTCACGTCCTCAAAAGGCTTATTTCGTGTCTATCATTATAGCACAAAGGGCATTTCAGGTGAAGTTTTCTACAATAAAAGGACTTTCCTTTCCATTTTTTTCGTAATTTTGTCACAAAATTTATACTTTTCTTCTGCCTTGGGCTCGGCCTCCTTGGTTGTTGGATCGGCCATTCAGTGTTATAATCAAGGAAATACCAGAGTATTTTCAGATAAAAGAGGTATCGACTATGTATCAGATCGATTTTAATAAGCCCATTAATATCCACTTTATCGGAATCGGCGGAATCAGTATGAGCGGACTGGCGGAGATTCTGCTGGGACGGGGCTTCCATGTCACAGGATCCGACTCCAGGGAGAGTAATCTGACCGACCACCTGACTGATCTGGGGGCTAAAGTTTTCTACGGACAGAGGGCGGAAAATATCCTGCCGGGCACGGACGTGGTGGTCTACACCGCCGCCATCCATCCCGACAATCCGGAGATGAAGGCGGCAAAGGACGCCGGCATCCCCATGCTGACCCGGGCCCAGCTGCTGGGGGAAATCATGAA
Organism: Lachnospiraceae bacterium UBA3689; assembly: GCA_002371465.1. Taxonomy (GTDB): domain Bacteria; phylum Bacillota; class Clostridia; order Lachnospirales; family Lachnospiraceae; genus Chordicoccus. Next base: position 39,935 of record DFIU01000005.1, read on the forward strand.
GAACTACCAGGTTCCCATCGCCGTCGCCGGGACCCACGGCAAGACGACGACTACTTCCATGGCTTCCCACATCCTGATGAAGGCGGACCTGGACCCGACCATCACCGTCGGCGGGATTCTGCCCGCTATCCACGGAAACATCCGGGTGGGTCACTCCCAGAACTTCATCGCGGAGGCGTGTGAATACACCAACAGCTTCTTATCCTTCTTCCCCAAGATCGAGCTGATCTTAAATGTCGACGCCGACCATCTGGACTTCTTTAAGGATATCGATGACATCGCCAACTCCTTCCACAAGTTTGCCCGGCTTCTGCCCCAGGACGGCACGCTGATCATCGACAAGGATACCCCCAAATATCCGGTTGTAGTCGACGGCATCAAGGCGGAGATCATCACCTACAGTATGAAGGATGCTGCCGCCGATTACACGGCTCAGGACATTTCCTACGACGAGAAGGGCTGCGCCAGCTTCACCGCCATCGAGCATGGCAAGAAATTGGGTCGGTTCACCTTAAATGTCCCGGGAGAACACAACGTCGCCAATGCCCTTGCCTCCATCGCTTTAGGGCGGAAAATGGGCATCGGCTATGAAGTCATTTCCCAGGGTCTTCTGGACTTTAAGGGCACGGAGCGCCGCTTTGAATTTAAGGGCATGCTGAACGGCTTCACCATCATCGATGACTACGCCCACCATCCGACGGAGATCAGGGCAACCCTGACGGCGGCGAGGAACTATCCCCACAAGGACCTCTGGGTCGCCTTCCAGCCCCACACCTATACCCGGACCAAGGCTCTCCTGCCGGAATTCGCGGAGGTCCTCGCCCTTGCCGACCATGTGGTGCTTGCCGATATCTACGCGGCGAGGGAAACCAATACCATCGGTATTTCCTCCGAGGATCTGCGGCAGAAGATCGCCGACAAGGGCACGGACGCCGTCTATCTCCCGACCTTTGATCAGATTGAGACCTATCTGAAATCACATGTCAAAGCGGGCGACCTGTTGATAACTATGGGTGCCGGAAATATCGTAGAAGTGGGAGAAAATCTGCTGCAGGCATGAATCCATCCACCGAACTCACACAATCCACATCGTTTATCCACCGTTTTCGTGGATACGATGTGGATTATTTTGTGGATTTTTTGATTTTTTCCTATGCTATACTGATCTCTGCAAGAAATCCAAGGAACTTTTGGGGAGACAGTTATGGAACATATTCGCATCAAGTCCTGCTTTTCCCAGGATGTAACGGTCGTTTCCAACGACTTTCTAGATCGCTTTTTGCCCAACGCCAACGGCGATTTTGTTAAAATATATCTGTACCTGCTGCGGTCCGCTTCGACAGAAAACGACGCTCTGACCCTCTGCTCGATTGCCGACCGGATGAACTGCACGGAAAATGACGTAAACCGAGCTCTCCGCTACTGGGAAAAAGAGGGAATTCTGCGCCTGATGAAGAATGACAGGGGCGAGATTGGGGAGATCGCCTTCACCAGCTTCTGCGCGCCGGGCTTTTCCCCGGACAACCCCAGCGGACCGGTCTCCGACCGGGCACACCATCCCGAGCCTGTCAGCCCTAAACAAAATCAGCAGGAAGAAAAGCAAGAAAAGAAGGAAGCAGCTCCCCTGCCCAAACCTTCGGATATTACAACCGAACGACTGGCGGAACTGGGTCAGCGTGATGAGATCCGGGAACTCTTCTTTATCGCCCAGCAGTATCTGAACCACCCCTTAAGTCGGGCGGAGATGCAGCATATCTGCTATTACTACGACAACCTGCACATGAGCCCGGACCTGGTGGACTACCTGCTCCAGTACTGCATCAGCCGGGGACACAGCAGCTTCCACTATATCGACAAGGTTGCCTTCGGCTGGAACGAAGAGGGCATCGTCTCCGTCCACAGCGCCAGAAAGAGCGTGGAGAGCTACCATAAGGAATATTACGACATCTTAAAGGCTCTGGGCGTCGACAACCACCATCCGGTCGCGGAAGAGATCAAGCTCATGAAAAAGTGGCTGGAGCGCTACCATTTTCCCTTGGAGATCATCCGGGAGGCGTGTACCCGGACCGTAATGACGGCTACTAAACCATCCCTCAGATACGCGGATTCCATCCTCTCACGCTGGCATACGCGGGGAGTCAAGACCCTCGATGACATCAAACAGCTTGACGCTGAGCACGAAACCCGCAGTGCGGCGGCAGCCGCCCGGCCCGCGAAGGGGGGCGCAGGCAGCCGGAATCCCTTTCGGAATTTCAGCCAGAGCGATCTGGACTATGATGAGCTGGAGCAACTGATGGCAGATTCCGACAACAATTAAGGAGCAGCCTATGGCACTTGAAAATGCACAGTATGACGCGATTATGCGCCACTACGATGAGATTCGGGAACAGCACCGGCAGGAACTAAGGGAACGAACCGAGCGAATCTATCGGGAAATCCCCCGGATCAAGGAGCTTGCCGACCGGGCAGCGGAACTAAGCGTCAAAGCCGCCCGCCAAAAGATTGCCGGCGATGTGACTGCCGGCGACCGCTACCAAAAGGATATGAAGGACCTGGGGGAAGAACGGATGCAGCTCCTTTTGTCTCATGGCTATCCCAAGGACGCCTTAGAGATGCAGTACGACTGCCCCTATTGCCACGATACGGGCTTTGTGGGCGGCAGGCACTGCGTCTGTTTTCAAAAAGCCGCAACCGACCTGTTATACCGCCGTTACAGCCTGGGAAAGGTCCTTGAAAGCGAGAATTTTGACCACTTTTCATTTTCCTGGTATTCTGCTACAATAATGGACGATTCGACGAAAAAGACGGAGCTGGAGCTTGCCAAAGCCGCATATCAGGCGGCTTTTCCTTTCGCCCGGAACCTGGGTAAAGCGGACAACAACCTCCTCCTTTACGGCAATACCGGAGCGGGAAAGACCTTTCTGACCCACTGTATCGCCAGGGACGCGCTGGATCGCGGCGCCTCCGTTTTGTATTTTTCAGCCGGAGACTTTTTCGACCTGCTGGCGTCCTCCGCATTTGGACGCAGCCGGGAAGCCCATTCCTACGGCCGCATGATTTTGACCTGCGACCTTCTCATCATCGATGATCTGGGAACGGAGCTGACCAACGCGTTTACTTCTTCGCAACTGTTCCAGGTCCTCAACGAGCGGATCACCAGGAACCGCTCAACGATCATTTCCACGAACCTCTCGCCCAATCAGCTGAGAGATTCCTACACGGAACGCATCTCTTCACGGATTGCCAGCAGTTTTAAAATGAAGAAGCTGGCCGGAAGGGATATCCGGATTCGCAAGAAGCTGAAAGGGGATAAAGTATGATCACAGATAAGACTGATACCCAGGCAAAGCCTGTCCTTGACTCCGTACCGGAAGGGCGGCTCGGCCTCATTCCGGCCCGCAGCATGACGGAGTTCGGCGAGAAGGTCAACGCCTTTTTGGTCGAGTGGAGAAAGAACCGGGCGGCGCAGGGCATCAACGCCGATGTCGACGGCTATGCCCGCGATTCCTTCATCATTAAGGCTGACACCCCGCGGTTCGGGTCCGGCGAAGGTAAGGGAACCATTTCCGAGACCGTCCGCGGCGACGACATTTACCTGCTGGTAGACGTCATGAACTACAGCTGCACCTACAAGATGCAGAGTTTTGAAAATATTATGTCCCCGGATGACCATTTCGCGGACTTAAAGCGTATCATCGCCGCTGCCGGCAAGAAACCCCAGCGGGTCAACGTCATCATGCCCTACCTCTACGAGGGCAGACAGATCCACCAGAACGGCAGAGAATCCCTGGACTGCGCCAGCGCCCTGCAGGAGCTGACCGACCTCGGCGTCGACAACATCATCTGCTTTGACGCCCATGATGCCCGGGTTCAGAACGCCATTCCCATGGCAGGTTTTGAGACGGTCAGCCCGACTTACCAGTTCATTAAAAATATCCTTCGCTATGTGCCGGATCTTCAGCTCGACAGCGACCACCTGATCGCCGTTTCCCCGGACGAGGGAGGCATGCGCCGCGCCATCTATCTGGCGAATGTACTTGGCATCGACATGGGTATGTTCTACAAGCGCCGCGATTATACGACTTTGGAAAACGGATCCCACCCGCTCGCCGCTTACGAATACCTGGGACCGGAGATTGAAGGCAAGGATGTCATCATCATCGATGACATGATCTCCTCCGGAAATACAGCCCTAGAAACGGCCCAACAGCTGAAAAAACGCAGGGCTGGCAGGATCTTCATCTGCGCGACCTTCGGCATCATGACTGGTGGAACCGCTCCCTTCGACAAGGCATATAAAGAAGGTCTCTTCGACAAGCTGATCACGACCAACCTGATCTACCAGACCGGTGAGCTGAAGTCCAGGGACTACTATATCAGCTGCGATATGAGCAAGTATGTTGCGCTGATCATTGATACCTTAAATCACAACGCCTCCCTGTCCGGACTTCTGAACCCGGTCGACCGGATCCGCAGGGTCCTCGATAAGTACAGAAGGGGTGAAAAGATCTGAACGTTCCTACGGGTGGCAGAAATATCCTTTGGTTATTCAAAAAACCTCTCGGTTCACTTTTGTGAGCCGAGAGGTTTTTTCATGGTCATTCCTCAGGCGCTTCTACTGTACCGGTCAACTCTCCATTCTGAACTTCGATGTGAATGACCGATCCCTCGTGGATATCCTGTGAGAGGATGAGCCGTGCCGCCAGGGTTTCGACACTCTGCTGCAAATACCTCTTCAGTGGGCGCGCCCCATAGATCGGATCGTAGCCGCGGTCGACGACCAGCTGCTTGGCTTCATCCGACAGCTGAATCCTGAGCTGACGCTCCTCCAGACGGCGGTTGACGTCAGCAAGCTGCAGCTCGATGATGCCGCTGATATTTTCCCTGGTCAAAGGCTTAAAGAGAATGGTCTCATCCAGCCGGTTCAAAAATTCCGGTCGGAAATGAGCCCTCAGGTCCGCCGTCACCTGACTCTTTGCCTCTTCCGTGATATCGCCATCTTCCGTGATGCCGTTTAAGAGATACTGGGACCCGATATTGCTGGTCAGAATGATGATGGTATTCTTAAAATCCACCGTCCTGCCCTGACTGTCCGTGATGTGCCCATCGTCCAGAACCTGCAGGAGGACATTGAAGACGTCCGGATGAGCCTTCTCCACCTCGTCAAAGAGGACGACAGAGTACGGCTTTCTGCGGACAGCTTCCGTCAGCTGCCCGCCCTCATCGTAGCCGACATAGCCCGGAGGCGCTCCAATCAGGCGGGAGACGGAATATTTCTCCATGTACTCCGACATGTCGATCCGCACCATGTTGTTTTCATCGTCAAAGAGGGTCGCAGCCAGGGTTCTGGCAAGCTCCGTCTTGCCGACGCCGGTCGGGCCTAAGAAAAGGAAGGAGCCGATCGGCCGCTTGGGATCCTTGATGCCTGCCTTGGATCGAAGGATGGCATCCGCCACCTTGCGGACCGCTTCATCCTGCCCAATGACCCTCTTATGAAGGACATCATCCAGATGCAGGAGCTTGGCGCGTTCTCCCTCGGTCAGCTTATTGACCGGAATACCGGTCCACTTGGAGACAATCTTGGCGATCTCATCCTCGGTCACTTCCTCATGGACCAGGGAGCTGGACCGGTCCGAAGACAGGTTCTCCGCCGCTGCCAGCGCCTCCTGTGCCTGCTTTAAGTCGACATACTGCAGCTTTGCCGCCTTCTCCAGGTCGTAATCCCGCTTGGCAATTTCGATCTGGTTCTGGATTTCCTCGATCTTTTCGCGGTACTGCTGCAGTCCCTCATGAGCCTTCTTCTCATTTTCCCACTTGGCAAACTGGGCGTCGTACTCGCTCTGCAGGTCCGCGATCTCCCGGCAGAGGTCTTCGAGCCGCTCCCGGCTCAAGGTATCTTCCTCATTTTTAAGGGAGAGTTCCTCCATCTTCAGATTGTCCAGCTTCCTGCGCTTTTCATCCAGCTCGGTCGGCATGGAGTTCATCTCGGTCTTGATGAGGGCACACGCCTCGTCGACCAGGTCAATCGCCTTATCAGGCAGGAAACGGTCGGAAATGTAGCGGGCGGACAGTTCCGCTGCGGAGACCAGGGCATTGTCCGTAATCTTGACGCCATGGTAGTTCTCGTAGCGCTCCTTGAGTCCCCGGAGAATCTGAATGGTGTCCGAAACGGACGGCTCACTGACCGTAACCGGCTGGAAGCGGCGCGCCAGCGCCTTGTCCTTTTCGATATATTCCCGGTACTCGTCCAGGGTGGTCGCGCCGATGCAGTGCAGTTCCCCGCGTGCCAGCATGGGCTTTAACATATTGCCGGCGTCCATGGCGCCTTCGGTCTTGCCCGCGCCGACGATCAGATGCAGCTCGTCAATAAAGAGGATGATCTTCCCCTCCGACTTCTTCACTTCGCTAAGGACTGCCTTTAATCGCTCTTCAAATTCGCCCCGGTATTTGGCGCCGGCGACCAGAGCCCCCATATCGAGGGCAAAAATGGTCTTATCGAGCAGGTTGTTAGGTACCTGCTTTGCCGCGATCCGCTGCGCCAGCCCCTCAACCGCCGCCGTCTTGCCGACACCGGGCTGACCGATCAGAACCGGATTATTCTTGGTTTTACGGGTCAGAATCAGGGTCACCTGACGAATCTCATCGTCCCTGCCGATGACCGGATCAAGTTTTTGCTCCCGCGCCTGGGCAGTCAGGTCCGTTCCGTATTTCTTTAAGGCGTCGTAGGTCGCCTCCGGCGTATCGGATGTGATTGTCTGATTGCCGCGGACGTCGGCAAGAGCCTGCAAAAAGGCTGCCCTCTTGATGCCATACTGGCGGAACAGATCTTTCAGGTTATAATTGGCGTGATTTAGGAGCGCCAGAAACAGATGCTCGGGGGCAAAATACTCATCTTTCATCCGGGCCGCTTCGCTTCCGGCATCCAAAAGGACCTGGTTGAGATCCTGGGAATAATTGGGCTGTGCCCCGCCGCTGACCTTGACCATATCGGCAATCAGATTTTCCGTCTCCTGTTCCAAGGAAGCCGGGTTGACATTCATCTTCTGCAGCAGCTCCGGGATGATCGAGCCCTCTGTCCCCAGCATGGCGGCAAGCAGATGCTCCTGACCGATCTCGGGGTTGCCGTTTTCCATTGCCAGCTGCTGGGCCGCCTGCACGATTTTGACGGCGGTCTGCGTCGGCTTATCCACTCTTCCAAGTGCCATCTCATTCACCTCGTTTCTTTTTCTACTGAAAGTCTTTCATTCATAGTGATGTGCTATGTTTTCTATAACACTATAGTGAGTATAGGTCTCGTTGTTAGCACTGTCAAGATAAGAGTGCTAATTTCTTCTTTTCTCCTTCGCATGGCTGAGTCATCCCGGATTCTCGATACAGATCCTCTATCGGTTCAAAGAAAATCGAGTCCCCTTCTATTTTACTTCTATTCCCTAACGATTATCATTAACTTTTACGATCAAAAAAGGAATGCCCCAAAAAGGACACTCCTTTAAAGTGAACCGAGCTGCCGCCCCAGCCGTTTTGCCAGCCGGTTCATGCGAATGACATAGGCTCCCTTGCGAATATTGGGCGAACAGTAGAAATTCCCTGCCGAAGTCTGGCGGGACACTGCCATCGAAAAAGAGAGCAGAGAGCGGCTGAAAGACCGGCGGAGTCTGAACCGGTCGCCGACGTTGTGCGCCGAACTAAAGGTCGGACCGCCTCCGACGCCAAGCCCGCTGCCCCAGACAAAACCACATTCCCGGCACCAGTGCTCCAGGATCTCAAAGGAAACCTGCGCCTCATTTCCATCATAGAGTCCCCCATTTGCCAGGGCATAGACCCGAATCGGATGCTCTGCATCCGTAGGTCTTCCTTTTTCCGGAAAAGAGGTGGAGAGGTTCCGAACCGACTCCAGAAATTGCATCAGGTGGGCAGGAATGCCTCCGCTGTAGATAGGAAAAGAGAGAATCCAGGTCTCACAGTTCAAAAGTTCCCGCATCTCATCGTTAGGAACCTTGCCGGTTTTAATATGAAAGTCCTCGATGTCATGAATATGATTTCTTCTCAAGGATCGTTTCACGATCTGAATCAGAGAATGTGAAGCGCTCGGAAGAGTATTTTGCATGACAAGCTTGGGGCTGGCATTGATCATGGCTGTTTTCATCATACCGGCTCGCCTCCAATCTCGGACGGATCCTCATAAAATTCAACGGTCAGACTGTCCGCATCCCACTCTGCCGCCACATTTTTCATCAAATGAACCGCCGTTTCCTCATAATCTTCCCTCTTTGGTCCATAGAAGCAGGCGCGAATCTTCATCCGCTTTTTACTGCGGGGGCGGTAGCTGACACGGCCTTCTCTGACTTCCAGAGTCGGCAGTAAAAGCGGATGGGCGCGATCCAAAATGGTCTTGATATGGGGACTGACACTGCCGAAGGTGCAGGCGGAAATGAGGACCAATTCGTCGCACTCAGCCAGATTCTTCACTATTCCGGCGGCATTGTCGCGAAATGAACAGACTCCGGGCGTCCGATACCAGCAGTTCATACAGCCGATGCACTGATGGATGGAATTGTCATCCCCATAGATTAAATAATTATCAAACTTCCCGGAAAAGAGCGCCTCATTTGCCTCTTCCGGGAGGTCATGCAGCAAAATTTTCATAAGCCCATCCTGCCTTAGCCCACATCGACGACAGGAGCCAGGCTGGCTGTCTGAGACGATTGGGACTGATCTGTATCGTCCGTATCTTCTTCGATCACCGCTTTGCCGGAAGCAGCCGGCGCTGCGGCTGAATCTGCTTGACCCGCAGCTGCCTGACTTTCGGTGCCTCCCCCGGCATTTGAAGCAGCCTCCAGTCCGGCTGAAGGATCCGGCGCTGTCGGCTGTACCTCATTGGTTAAAAGAATCGGATCCTGTTTCTCGTCATCCTTAACGGCAAATCCATCCTTGGCTGAAGCCAGGAACTTCTGATACTCCTGCTTAGAAAAGTTCGTCATTCTGGCAAAATCACAGTTAAGGCGAACCGCGCTCTCTTTAAATCCAAAGGTCTCCGTTTGACCGCCATCCAGCTTGTCGTCCGCCCGTTTCAGCGCTGCCGCTGCCGCGCCGCTGTAGTCCGCTTCCGTGGAATAAAGGATGTTTCCCGAAGGTTCAGAGGCTGTAAAACCGATTGTCGCTACCATTTTCCGAGAAATTCCGGCAGCCTTTACAAGGGCGGGCAGGAGAGACTCCTGATCCGTCACAATCAGTTCCACGCCATTTTGATAGAACTTCATAGCATCCGTCATCCGAAGGGGAATCAGCTGGTCGCTGCCGGCATATTCGTAGTTGAGCACGACACTGTTTTTAGTCATTCCTGCTTCTTTTGCCGCATAGTCCATCCCCTCGGTAAAGCCCTTCAGATAGCGCTTGGAAGAAGCTGTTTGCTTACCCCCTATATAACCGACGGTATGGTAGCCGACACGAACCGCGGTGTACCCCGCCATAAAGCCAATATCTTCCTGGTCAAAGCGAACGCTCAGCGTATTTTTGCGGATGCCGGCATTCCCGCCCTCTTCTTTTCTGGGTTGTCCGTCAAAAAGAACGAACTTGGTCTTCTTATGCTTCTTCTGAGCCTGGTAGAGTGGGATTTCCAGCTCCTTACCCGCCGACACCAGGACCTTGACCTTATCTTTCTTTGCCGCTTCGTTAAAGGTCTTCTCATATGCCTTGGCACTGTTGCCGGAAACGGTATAGGTCTTGATTTTGTGCCCCGTCTCCTGCCCGTAAGCTGTCACCCCCGCCCCTATCTCGGGGATGGCTGTATTTTGTGAGACAGAAGTTCCCGATGACACGACTCCATACCAGATCTGATCCGGATCGGTTCCGCACGCTCCCAGGGAAAGCACTATCATCAGCCCCAAAGATAAGGCGAGTATCTTTTTTTTCATATTCACGACCTCCGTACGCATAAGGGCAGACTGAGCCCTTCATGCACTGATATGGTCCATTATACCCTTCCCGGGGACTTCCGTAAAGTTCACCCGTTTCAGCGGCATCCTCGTCCTGCCCGCTGTATTTACCGGTGTAAAGGCATTTCCTACCTTACTTGACGAGGGGCATCTGATGCTGTATAAGTTAAATAGTACAATATTTAGAGGTATTTTCATTTCATCCGCACACCCACAATGCTAAGGAGGACTATGGAAAACAAAGAACTTTACCAACGCGCAAATACCTACAGACAGACATATTTCAAACACGATCCTCTTACCACCAACCGCAGTCTCCTTGCCTATATCTTCCTGGGACTGATCACCCTGGGGATCTACGATTACTACGTCCTTTATACCATTTCCCGGGATCTTAACATTGCCTGCAGCGGCGATGGGAAAGAGACCCCCGGCATGGTGGAATTCATCGTGTTCGGTCTTTTAACCTGCGGAATTTACCAGCTCTACTGGTACTACAGCGTCGGAAACCGCCTTGCCGCCAATGCCCCTCGCTATGGGCTCCAGTTCCCGGAAAATGGAACGACCGTTCTGCTCTGGGTCCTGTTCGGCGCCTTCCTGTGCGGTATCGGGAGTTTTATCGGCATCGATATTCTCCTGAAGAATACCAACGCGATCTGCGATGCCTACAACCGCCAATGAAATGGTGAAGATAAAAAAAAGAGACAGTCTTCTCGCTCTGTTTGACCCCGGGAAGGGGCAGCAGGCGGTAAGCTGTCTCTTTTATTTTGCCCATTGCCCTGATCCTGGCAAGTTAAAGAACCATAATTAAAGTTCCTGCCCCGATCAGAACACAGCCCAGGAGGGACCGGACCGTGAATTGCTCATGCAGGAAGATAAAAGCCAGAATCAGGGTGATGACGACGCTCAGCTTGTCGACCGGAACAACCTTGGACGCCTCCCCGATCTGTAGCGCCCGGTAGTAGCAGAGCCAGGACGCCCCAGTTGCAAGCCCCGAAAGGACCAGGAAGATCCAGCTCTTTTTACTGATGGCGCTAAGCCCGCTCTGGGTGTGGGTCAAAAAGACCATGCCCCATGCCAGGACCACCACAACGACCGTCCGAACTGCCGTCGCCAGGTTGGAATTGACGCCTTCGATGCCAACCTTAGCCAGGATCGAAGTCAGAGCCGCAAAGACGGCGGATAAAAGTGCAAAGATAAACCACATAAGAAGTCCCCCATTTCCACAAAAATTCATGCGAACGATGCGGCTGCCGGATCTTCTTGTCCCGAGCAGAGGCATATTCGCATGAATTTATCTTAGTTCCTACCAGGAGGGTTTAACAAGGCTAATATCCAAAACCTTTATATTTTGGTTTTCTTTACCCCTTGACCGCTCCTGCCATCATGCCCTTGACCAGCTTATCCTGCATGAAGATAAAGAGGATGATCATTGGCAGGACGGATAAGGTCAGGCAGGCCATAATCATGGCGGTGTTGGTCGAGTACTGTCCCTGGTAGTTCCAAAGAGCTAGGGGCAGGGTCCGATTTTCCTCGGACTGGGTCAGAGTGAAGGCAAAGATGAACTCGTTCCAGATATTGACGCCGTTGTAGATCGCCAGTGTGGACAGCCCAGGCTTGGAAAGGGGCAGGATAACCTGAAAGAAGCGTTTATAACGGCCGCAGCCGTCGATATCGGCTGCCTCCTCCAGTTCCCTCGGAATGCTGTCCATAAAGCCGGTCAGGATAAAGACCGAGATCGGGGTGGCGAAGGCGACATTGGGCGGAATCATCGCCCAGATCGTATCATAAAGCCCCATGCCGATGGTCATCTGAAAGACCGGAATCAAGGTCACATGCATGGGCACGGACATCGCCGCTACGATCATAAAGTAAATGGGAGTCCGCATCTTAAAGTTAAACCGGGAGAGCGGATAAGCCGCGCAGGCAGAGATAAAGAGCAGGATGACCAGGGATATGATCAGCACGATGACGCTGTTCTTGAAATAGTTCCAGAACTGGGGGTCCGTCACAATGGAGATGTAGTTGTCCGGGAAGAACTTTTCCGGCATATGGAAGGCACCGTACATGATCGTCTCAATCTTCTGTTTAAAGCCGGTGACGACCATAAAGAGGAAGGGGACGAAGGCGACCAGGATCCAGAAGATGGCGAGGATCATGACGACAATCCAGGCTCCCAGGCTCTTTCGTTTGGACTTTTTCAGCGAGTCCGTTTGCTTCTTTTGGCTCATCAGATCTCCCCTCCTTTCCGGTTCATCAATCTCATGACGACTGCGGCAATGACCGTGATCAGGATAAACATACCCGCAGCGACCGCTGAGCCGTAACCCATGTTGTATTTACTGAAGGATTCTTTATACATATAGGTTGCCATCAACTCGGTCGACTCACCGGGTCCGCCTCCGGTCATGACGTAGACCAGATCGAAGTATTTTAAAGAACCGGTGATGGAGAGGACGATGGCATTGCGGATGGTCGGGACTAAAAGCGGCAGGGCAATTTTCCGGATGTACTGCCCTCTCGTCGCGCCGTCCACAATCGCCGCCTCATAGAGGGTCTCGTCGATGCTGGAGTAGCCCGCCATATAATAGACCATGTAGAAGGGTATGAACTGCCAGCAGATAACGCCGATGACCGCGTAGAGGGCGACGCGCTGGTTGCCCAGAAGGTCGATATTCTTTCCGCCGAAGAGATTGGAGATAGAGGAAAAGAGACCGCCGTTAGTGGCAAGCGCATAGTGGAAGAGGTAGCCGACTGCCACTGAACTCATCAAAAGAGGCAGGAACCAGATGACCTTAAAGACGTTGAACTTCTTGCCGCCGGCGTCGAGGAAAGTCGCCAGCAAAATGCCGATCGGCATCTGAACGATCAGGGAAAGGAACATCACCTTGACATTGTTCAGAAATGCAGTCCAGAATTTTTTGTCGTGGATCAGCTTGTTCCAGTTGTAGAGCCCGATCATTTTTCTGGCTGATGAAATGCCGTTCCACTGCGTAAAACTGTTTCGGAAGGTCGCGATAATCGGATACAGAATGTAGGCTGTCATCAGGATCAGAACCGGAATCAGAAAAACAGCCGCACAGACGGCAATCGATCTCTGCCTTTTTAAACTCAGTGATGCCCGTTTCATAGACTCATTCTCCTTTAAAATCGAGGCTGCTGCTTCGGCCCGACTCTCCGCAAGAGATCGGACCAGCCGCAGCAGCCCGTTTCTTTCATGATGACTTCAGAACTTTTTATGACTGGGTTGAGGCATCTCCGCCATTTTCACTGAAGTATTCGTCCAAAGCATCCTGCTGTTCCTTGGCGACATCCTCCGGAGATTCGGAATTGTCGAAAAGTTTCTGGGAAGCGGACTTATGAACTTCCGCAACGGACGCCGGCAGGTACTGATCCCACCAGAGCTGGACGCCGGACGCGTTGTTGATCATTTCCATGATATCCTGCCAAGCCGGTTCCTCGGACTTCGCATTCTTCAGAGGCGGCAGGTTGCCGTTTTCAACATCGAGCTTCATCCATTCATCGGAAGCATAGTAAGCAGCCATCTTGACCGCTTCTTCCAGTTTTTTGCCGGTGCAGTTGAAGGACAGGAAGTTATCGCCTAAAGTTCCGAGGACAGTCGTCTGATCCGCTTTAGAATCCGGAAGAGTCGGGAAAGCAAATGCGCCCAGGTTCTTATAGAATTCCGGATTTTCCTGCTTGATGGAAGCGACTTGCCAGGAGCCGTGCAGCATCATGCCGGCACCCTTATAGAGGAGGGCACGGTCTTCACCGTCGTCCGGAGACAGGGAGTTGACACTTTCGGGGAAGTAACCCTTCTTGACCCAGTCTTCGATCTTCTCACCCGCGAACTTGGTCGCATCGTTGACGAGGGAGCCCTTCTGGTCGTAAGCGTCGGTGATGATCTGGGGACCGCCGTAGCGGGCGACCAGGTAGCAGTAGTACATGGAGCCGGTCCACTGGGAGCTGTTAGCCAGAGCAAAAGGAGTGATGCCGTCGGCGACCATCTTGTCGCAGAGGGCTTCCAGATCGTCCAGAGTCTTGGGGACTTCGTAGCCCTTATCTTTCCACATCTTCTTATCGTAGAAGAAGACGGCAACAGACTGGTTCTTGATCGGCAGGGCGTAGATCTTGCCGTCGATCATGGTCTGCTCGAGAGCTGCCTCGTTATACTTATCTCTTAAGCCATACTTGTCGACCAGGTCCGTGATGTCCTGGGCATAGCCGGACTTGACATATTCCTTAAGCGGACCGCCGGTCCAGTTCAGATAGACGTCCGGGCACTTGCCGGCGCTCATAGCGACGGACAGCTTCTGCTTGTACTGGTCGTTGACCGTAGCCACCTGCTTGACCGTATAGCCGGAAGTCTTAGAATCTTCCTTATTATATTTGTCGACGGACCAGGTCCAGATGGTCTTATCCGGTTCATCCGTTGCAATATCCCAGAGGGAAATGGTCTTGTCGTCGCTCGATACTTCCGTCGCTTTCGCCGAAGCCGCATCGGCTCCACCTGCTTCTCCGCCTGCTGCAGCCGGCTGTTTTCCACACGCTCCCAGCATACTGACTGCCATTGCCGCTGAAAGGATCAGAGTCAAAATCTTCTTCATTTTACTTTCTCCTTTTTCTCATCTTAAGGGTTTCGTTGACAAGTTCGGTAAGAAATTAAAAAATTAGCGCTATTTTTCTGATTTCTCTTTTGTTATTCGTACTATACAAAATAAAAAACTTCCGATATATCACAATCATGTTATAATTTATACAAATCTCAGTTTTTGTGGTTTTTGTACAAGTTTTATGAACGGAGACCGGATTCCATGTTCAACAGTTACATATTAAAACACGCCGCTGCCACCCTCCATACCCTGGTCAGGGAATACCTGCCCGAGGCGATCCCCCACTGCAAATCTTACGACTTAATTGTGGACTTTTCGGACCAGCCCTTCGGGACCGCCGTCATGGACCGATCCGCCCTCCTGATGGAGGACCGGTCCCACCTGATCCTTTCCATCGCGGGGGCCTTCTCCTACGCCCTCCTAAAGGACGGCGGCTGCTTTGTCCTGATCGGTCCCCTCCGCTTCCAAACTCCGGTCTTTGTCCAAAAGACCCTGACCCTGGCGGATCTGAAGATCGCCACCCCCCTTGCTCAACTGGAGGACTGGATCCGGTCCGTTCCGGTCGTGGACTTCCAGGAGACCCTGTCCGCCCTGCTCCTTCTGATCAATGTCTCTAAGAAGGGAACGCCGGAGGACCCCTACCTGGAAAAGGCAGACCTGATCAAGGCAAACTGTGTCAACCAGGTCCTGATTGACAAGATTGACGAGAAACTGTCCAAGACCATTTTTGAAAATGTCGAGGATGGCAGAGTCCACAATCCCTTCAACCACGAAATCCGGGAACGGAATGCGATTGCCCAGGGAGATGTCGCGGCGCTGAGGACGGTTCTGTCGGAAGATTTTACGGGTCGTTATGGGGTTCTTGCCTCCAATCCCCTCCGCCAGGAGATTGATATCGGGATCGTCGCGGTCACCATCGCCAGCCGTGCCGCCATATCCGGAGGGGTCCACTTCGAGACCGCCTTTTATTTAAGCGATATCACCATTCAGAGCATGGAAAAATGTACGGATGTGGAGACTGTCAAGCAGATCTACCACAACACGGAATTTAAATATGCCTCCATGGTGCGGGATTTAAAGCTCCCCCAGGGCAGCCTTCCTGAGGACCTGGAAAATAAACACATCTCCCACTGCAAGGACTACATCTACACCCACCTGCACGGCAAGATCATGGTCAGCGAGATCGCCTCCGCCATCGGGCTCAACGTCAACTACCTGTCGACCCTCTTTAAAAAGAGCGAGCATATCTCCCTTAAGGAATATATCATGAAGGCGAAGATCAACCTGGTCAAAAACCTGCTGACCTATTCCAACTACTCCTTCGCCGCCATCGCAGCCTACCTGGGCTTTTCCTCCCAGAGTCACATGGATCGGGAGTTTAAAAAGTACACCGGCCAGACTCCCAGAAAGTACCGGGAGCAGAACTACAGCGAGGACTTCATCCGGGACAGCCTGGACGAATAAAAGGACCGCTGCATGATCCCGATCTTATAAAGACAGGTTTCATGCAGCGGTCATAATATTTTAAACACTTATTGAAAAGACTTTCATCAAAGATCCTTAGAAGAGGTCCTTCTGGCTCTCTTCGACACCTTCAAAGGGACCCGCGCAGGGGGTGACGGCTCTGGGCTGGTCAAAATAATCGACGTTGAAGATAATTTCCGATCCGTCCGGATTCTCAAAGCGCTGTTCGGACTCAAAAGCCTGACCCAGGATATCCGAAGAGATGGTCTTAAGCGCCCGCTTTGGCAGGAAATCGTAGAGATTGGTCTTAAGCCTGACTCCATTTTCATCCTCTTTCAGGCTCAAGGTCACGCGGTCTTTTTCATCCACAAAGGCGTCCCGCTCGGAATCGCAGGGCTTGGCCCCGTTGAAATAGACATTTCCTCCGGTATAGACCGGCAGGTGATCATAGAACTTGTCCTTGGAGCCCTCGTCGGTAATCTTCCAGGGACCGAACCTGGCGAAATACTCCTCTCCGGTCGGATAGCCGTCATAGGGCTTTGTGCCGACCGTGAACTGGTAGTGGCTGCGGTCGTAGCCGCCATTTTCCCTGGCGTAAGCGATATACTCCTCGCTGACCGGCTGCTGGACGAAGATGTTGTTGTAGAACCGGGCGTCGCCGTGCAGGATCGTCATAAAACCGGCAACCCGGGTATCGTGCTTCATATGATACGGTGTGTAGCGCGGAGTCGGCAGCTTGACGCCCCCGTTATCCACGCCGGCTCCGACAAAGGTAAAGGAACCGGCAATCAGGTTGTGAACCAGAGCAAGTCCCTGGGTGCTGAACCGGCCCGAGCAGGTCGACAGAAGGAGGTTGTGATCGATCAGCGTCGGTCCGTGTGACACTTCGACAAAGATATCTTCACCCAGACCCAGGAGCGGGGTAATCCTGGTCCCCTTTGGCGGCATATTGTCGTGGAAGAGGTTCTGGGTGACACGGGTACCCTGTGCCTGCCAATCCAGCCAGAGACCGCGGGTGCAGTGGTCGATCCTGTTTCGGCGGATGATGACGTCGATGGCGGCGTGCATCTTGATGCCGCCGATTTCCGCGCCCGCCAGATCCTGCTTGTTGTTGATGTGGTGGATGTGGTTGTCTTCAATGATGGAGAAGACGCCGCCCAGATGACCGACGATGCCGGTCTGACCGCAGTCATGGATGTGGCACCTGCGGACGATGTGGGAACCGACCGTCTCCTTGGACCAGCCCTCCGCCTGCGCCTGCATGATGTTGTCGCGCTCGGTCTGGGTCCCGTCCTTGGTGTAGCGGGTCGTCCACTTGTTGTCATTTTCCGGCTGCAGATATTTGCCCAGGGAAATGCCGCTGCACCGGGAATCCGAAATCTCACAGTCCTCGATAATCCAGCCCTTGGACCAGTGGGGACCGATCAGACCGTCCTGATAGGCGGTCGGCGGAGCCCACTGGGTCGCCGCCTGCTTTAAAACAAAGCCGGCAACCGTGATATAGCCGATCCCTTCCTCTTTGGGCATAAAGCAGTTGCGTCTGACATTGATCTCGACCTGTTCCTCATTGGGATTCTTACCCCCAAAATTCGCCAGGATGACGGTCCAGCCGTCGTCCTGCTCGGTGTACCACTGGAAGAGGGTCTTGTCCCGCTGCCAGGAAGCCTCGTAGATCTGGGGAGCAAAAACGGCCTTTTTGTCCAGGACCTCGTACATGGCGGTCCCGTTTAAATAGACCTCGCCGGTATGGACCGGGTCCGGAGCAAAATACCAGTCGCCCCTGACCACAGTCGTGTAGGGGTTATAGCCCCCGAATATACCGTTGGGGATTCTTGCCTCGTAGACGTCCCCTTCCACCAGGCTCCAATTTTTGACCGGCTCCGCGCCCGTAATCACCGCGCCACCGGGGACTTCCGACCGGTAAGTAATCCGCGCGTCCGCCGTGCCGGCGAATTTGGGATTGACATACTCGCGATAGGTGCCGGGAGCGACCAGAACCTCGTCTCCGGGCTGGGCCTGCTGGGCCGCGTCGTTGATCCGCTTAAAGGGATAGTCCCTTGTCCCGCATCCGCTTCGTTTTGCCGAAGCATCCACATAAATCTTCATACCTTACCTCCGATGTTTTGATTTGATTGTTCTTCAAGGCTTAAAAGAATGCCATCGTAGATTTTTTCACACAGATAGCCGGGCACGGCGTATCCGAATAGAACCAGCAGGGGAAGCAGGATAAGGCTTCCCGAATAGAGCATGGCGATCGGCAGACACCAGATCAGGGTCATCAGAATGACCCGGGGAAATTTTGCCGCCGTAAGTGCCATGGCATTTCTCAGCGTACCGGTTATGGTATTGTCAAAATAGGCTTCCAGTGGAAATAAAAACTGAAGAATCATCAATAAAAGGAGCAGCACTGCCGCCGCGATGACGACCAGGGGAGCCGGAAAAATGGACCGGTCGATCCGGTAGGCGATCAGCTCTCCGGCAGCCGGCAGGGCGATCGCAAGAACGATCAGCCAGGTCAGCGTGCTGTCTTTGAAGTTTCGTCTGAAAGCGATCAAATAGGACTTTGCGACGTAGCCCTCTTCGTTCCTTGCCAGACGGATCAGGATGGTGTGCATGGCGGTAAAGGATGCGCCCGCCGTCACAAGAGGAAGGGAGGTCAAAAGCGTCAGAAGATTTAACACAAAAAGATCTGAAATCAGTTCCAAAATTCGTGGAACCAGGTGTTTCCGTTCGTTTGCCATTGCCCTCTCCGCATCAAGCTCTAATTTACAGATTCATTTCCCACCAGAAGGATCATTTTCTAAAAATATCGTCCTGATGGTGAGCATAATACAGGATCGGACAGGGCAAAAATATCACTTTTCTTAGATGAATAGCAGGTTTCTTTGTTTTGGGAAAATTAATCGGAGGGGGACTCCTGCTTCCTCTCTTCCAGCTTCTTCTTGAAAGCCGCGCCGGTCCGGAAGGCGTCCGCCACTTTCTTGCCCAGATCCAGATAGATGCCCTCTTCCTCATCATAGATGATGGGCTGAAGTTTCTTTAAAAGGACCCTGCCCTTTTCATCCAAAATCTCCTCATCTGCCAGAATCCGCTTCACTTCCCCGGTCACCTGGGTATGGCTGCCGACGGTAACGGTATGGACAATCTCACATTCCAGCGACAGCTTCAGCTCATTGATGAGGGGAGCGTGGACGGTCTTGGCGGGACTTACTGTAAAACCGACATTTTTCAGCTTATCCGCCCTGTAGCCGGACTCAACGCCCAGGTAGTCGGTCTCCTTGACCTGATCCACACTCGGAAGTCCCAGGACAAAAGCCCCTGATTCCAGCATACTTTTCAGGGTCTTCCGATTCTGGGTGGCGTTGATCGCGATCGTTACGCAGGGCGGAACGTGGCTGCTTACCATATAAAATGCCAGTGTGCAGGCATCTGCCCTGCCCTCTGCGTCATAGGCAGATACAATCACCGTCTCTGTCGGTGCCACCACCGCGTGCATTCTCAGTTCTTTCTTAGCCATAAGGTTACTCCTTGTCATAATTTATTGAAAGACAGCCCTCCGCCAGTAAAGCACCGCTTCTTTATAGTATACCAAATTTATCTGGGGATAGAAAATCTGCCAAAGTTTCGTTTCCGCGCCCTCAAGCCTGTCAGATTCTCTATCATTCATGGCAAGTTCTTCATAAGAAGAACTGTTTCTAGAAAAGAGGAGGGAACAAGAAAGGCAAGTTACATTGTCAAAATCGGCTGTTTCAGTTCAGTTCTTCTTCAATAACAGGGGCTTTTTATCCCGCAGACAAAACACTGATCTTCTTTTCCTTAGTGATAGTACTCAAGGTCGAAATACTTCTCATAACTTTTATCAATGACGACCGCTCATATAAGGAGCGGCATGAAGAGTTTTGCCAGTCCGAGAAAAATGAAAAAGCCCAGACAATCCGTTGCGGTTGTAAGAAAGATTGAACTCGCAACCGCGGGATCCGCATGGCATTTCTTCAGAACCACGGGGACGAGCAGCCCGAACAGACCGGCAATGACCAGATTGCCGACCATCGACATCAGCACGATCACGAGCAGGTAGACATTGCCGTACATCGCAACGACAACCAGTCCCGTCACAAGCCCGTTGATCGCGCCGTCAATCAGTCCGGTCATCATCTCCTTGATCAGATCTTTGCCGACCATTTTCCAATCAATATCTTCCTTGGACAGATGCCGCACGACAATTGACATGGTCTGCGTCCCGGCGTTGCCTCCCATACCGGAGATAATCGTCATGATTGCAGACAGCGCAACAACCTGTGAAATCGTGTCTTCAAAGCCCTTGACCACAGCCGAGGCAAGAAAGGCTGTCAGGAGATTGATCAGCAGCCAGGGAAGGCGCATCTTTACAGATTCCATCAGCGGCGTCTCCAGTGTTTCCTCCCGGTTGACGCCAGCCATCTGCAGCATATCCTCATCGAACTCATCGACCAGAACGTCGATCACGTCGTCGACGGTGATCACGCCGAGAATCTGTCCCCGACTCACGACCGGAAGCGAATTCAGATCATACCTGGAAACCAGCCGCGCCGCGTCTTCCTGGTCAGCCTCCGGCTCAATCGTGACGACATGCACATCCATAAGTGCCGAAATTTTCTGCGTGCGGGGCGCGGCGAGCAAAATACGAAGATCGACCGTCCCCACCAGGCGGCGCCGCCGGTCTATTACATAGAGCGTATCAATCTGCTCGGTCTTAGGTCCTACCTCCCGAATCTTGTCCAGTCCCTGGGCCACCGTGAGTTCCTCACGAAGCGCAATATAACCGGTCGTCATAATACCGCCGGCCGACTCCTCCGGATACTTCAGCAGGTCAGTGATGATCTGACGGTCCTCACTCTTCATGAGGTTGATGACGGTCTTTCTCCTCCCGATCGGGAAGTCTCCCAGAATATCGACGATATCATCCTTCTGCATATAGCGGAAGGTCATAAGCAGCCGCTTATCATCGAGAGTTCTCGCAATCCGGATCCGATCGTCATCATCCGACTCCTCGATCATCGCTGCCAGATCGTCATCGGACAGCTCCGGCGTCAGCCGGGCCAGTTCTTCATCCGAGAGCCCGGCAGCCTCCTGGGCGATATCAATCGGCTCCTTCCTCTTAAAGTACCGCTCCAGCCCCTTGACATCTTCCGCCTGTGCAAGCTCCTGCAGAGTGCCCCTGTCCTCATACTTCTCCTGTTGATCCGAAGCCTCCGGCTGCCCCTTCAATTCCTCTCCGACAGGCTCCGGCTGTTCCCGCTGCCCCTTCTGCAGTTCTTCCTCTTCGATCCGGCCGTCTGTTTCC
Source organism: Lachnospiraceae bacterium UBA3689 (assembly GCA_002371465.1). GTDB lineage: Bacteria > Bacillota > Clostridia > Lachnospirales > Lachnospiraceae > Chordicoccus. The sequence continues at coordinate 61,270 of DFIU01000005.1, forward strand.
GCCGCTTCCAATTCTTCCCGTTCGTTCATCCCGTTCTTTTTCATGTCTTCGACAACCTTTCTGCTGAGATACTACCGTATTATACCCGATTCCGGGCGCAGGCTGACTTTTTTCGGAAAGAAATATCCGGCAGAATTGATTCTCCTATGCACTTTCATATGCCCAAAAGGACCGTTTATGACGGTTTCATCATAAACGGCCCTTCTGTCTGTATCTGAAACGTTCACTTGGTAAGACTCTGTCATCTGCCTGTAACGGAAAGGTTTACCGATCAGCCCTCCCGTGCCTGTCCGTTTCCGTTCTTCCTGTAAACCGGCGCAAAGATAAACACAGCATAAAGCAGAGCCCCTGCCAGCATGAGAGGGATATCCCCCGGCGAAACATGCTGATTCTGCAGAACATCCATTTTCCCGCCCGAAAAAACAGGAATCAGATTGTTGTTGAGATAATGCAGGATGACAGGAACCCAGATATTCTGTGTCTTCATATAAGCGTACCCAATGAAAATCGCAAGGCTGACACAGGTAATGATCTGGGATAAAAACATCAGGGGACCATCCTCCACCGTATAGTACATAAAATCTACGGCGATGTGCCAGACGGCCCAGGCAAGTCCCAAAGCAAAGATCCCCTTCTTCAGCCCAAATCGTTTCTGCATAACAGGCTGCAGGTAATAGCGCCAGCCGTACTCCTCCCCAAAAAAGGCAGCAAAGACAAAGAAAAAATTGAAGGGAAGAGCAAGAAGCAGACCGAGGGACTTCGGATTCGTCAGGTTCTCTGCCAGTCCCCTGATATTTTCCGAGGAAGCTGTAATCAGATCCGCTATCCCGCTTACCAGCACCATCCTTGCTGTATACAACAGGAGGAAGAGTACAATCATCCACAAAGAGAGCCGGATATTCCTTCTGAGAATACCCGCATGTTCCTTTTTCTCCCTGCCTGCGGCAAGAAAGCTGATATAGGTAATGACAGACCCTGCCATAAGAGGGAACTGGGAAATAAGGTTCCAGATATCCATTGTCCCTGCCGGACCAAGATCCAGGGGCTCTGCCGGAATCAGCAAAGAACAGACGCTCACAGCCATCATCGCCGCAGTTGTAAGCAGGACTGAGACATAGCCGACCATCGGCAGGGCAGTTCCTTCTCTGCGGGTAATCAGTTTCCCAAGTATGACTCCGCAGGCAGGATACATCATCTGAACATTTACGAAGGAGGTCAGATCCAGATCTTTCCTGAATCCCAGGTACATCAGAATGCTCATCAGGGCCGTGACGCCATAGGCGACTGCAAGATAGATCCACAACCGCCGCCGGACCTCTTTCTTATTACTATCTTTCCGCGGCTGAAAAAACCGCTCCGCTGCGCTTTGGTCCGCCATTTCCTGTTTTCTCCTTTTTATCTTTTATTCGTCTTAACCGCTGCTCCATAACCACATTCAGTTCCATTCTGTATTTGCTTCTATTTTTTTAAGTTTAAAAGAATCCTCTTATGAAGTCAAGTTTTCCGTTTTTCTTCTCCTTATCCGCTTTCTTTATTCCGGTATATCCTGATTGAGATCAGCTTTCGTATGCTTCTCTGATCCCTGCCGGCTTCTTCTCATGGTATCGGCGCAGGAACGCCGCAAAACTTTTCCTGCCCTCTTTCTCCCAAATAAAGGGCGTCCCCGCCGCCATCGATACCTGCATGGGGGCAGCGCGGCGATGGTCTGTAACAGTGATCTCATCTCCCTGAAAAAAATCACATCATGGTCTGCTCATTGATGATAAGATGAAATTCCAGATTCAAAAAAGCTGCTGCCTTGCGGCATAACAGCATACGCTCCATAAATATTTCAAAATACTCCCCGATCTCACTGAATTTTGTATTAATCTCCAGTTTTAATTTAATTGCAGTATGTCCCTGATTGATCTTCAGCCTGGATGATGTGACAGAATAATTCACCCGGTCGTGAATATCATATTTTCCTACATCATCGCACTGGACGCGGCTTCTGCGCACATCCGACTTATCCGCAAGGATAAGGGCCGCGGCGATACTGCTCACAGGAATCCCATTCCCCTCATCATGATTCCCGATTGCCCGGATGATCGGTGCAATATCCTCGGCAGGAACCCCCATTTTATCCAAAAGATAAAAGGTCATCAACGCTCCCGACTGACTGTGATTTTCCCGGTTGACGATATTTCCGATATCATGCATCCAGGCTGCTGTAAGAGCAAGATCAATGGTGTGGTCGTCCATTCCAAGCGTGTCAAGAATATACCCTGCCCGTTCCGTCACCACCCCTATGTGGGCAAAGCCATGCTCCGTATATCCCATGGCATCCATAGACCTGTTCTGTTCTTTGATATAAACATTGATTTCGGGATTGCTCTTTATCCGATAAAACAAAGGAAACCGGTCTCTATCATTTTGCATGTTCTTATCCATCATTTTTCTTCACTCTCCATCCATCTTCCCTGCAGGAGATCCAGACAGCAAGATCTGATTATACACCCGTCATTCTATCCTATCTTATCAAAATCCATGTCGGTCCGACACCATAAATCCGCCTCTGTGAAGCAGATTTTTCATTTGCCCCCGGGCTGGTCAAGGCCTTATACTTCCTTCCGCGATATGGGAAGGATATTGCAATAGAGATTCCACTTAGTCTTTCCCTGCCCATCGATGCCAGGATTTAAATAGTGCTATAAGGTCTTTAGTCTCACTTCATTTCCTGAATCCTGTCATTCAGCTTTTCTGCCTCTGCGCGATAATGCCGCATAAAGAGGAGCCAGATGAAAAATGCAGCTGCAAACTGAATCGCCGCGGCAAGGATGCCCCGCCCGATCGCAGTCTCGTTGCCGATCCAACCCACCGAAAATGCTGTGATCGTATACACTATGCATCCGATCCCCAGGTGAATGAGGATCCTGATCGGCATCGGGATACTGTCCTTTCGATATACGACAGAGGGAATGCCAAATCCCATACCGACCAAAGCACAGCCTGCGATCATCTTGGTAAAGCGGTAATGGTCAAGGCTGAAATTCCCTCCGTATCGGATATCAAACGCGATTCCCTCCAAACAGAAGATCGCCATTGCGATGGCAATCCCGATCAAGGCTCGCTTAATCAGCTCTCTCAGCGTCTCTTTCATGGTATCCACCTCCTACAGACCAAGATAGTTCTTAAACTTTGGCAGATATGTTCTGGAAACATAATCCTTGCACCCATTCTTCATTTTCAGAAGCAGCGTCCCTGAAAAACCCGGTTCAAGGCAATCCATATACGAGAGGTTGATCAAAGTTGATTTGGAAATCTGCATAAACCGGCTTCCCAGCTGTCTTCCAAGTTCATAGAGCCGTTTGGAAGAGCGATAGGTTTGCTTCTCTCCGTAAATCATCGTCGCTCCATGCTCAATTCTGATCATATAGATGTCTTCCGGCTTCAAAACAACAATATGGTCTTCCTGTTGAAGAGCCGTGACCGGCGTTTCGCCTGTACCGAGCAGCTCAAGTGCGTGCTGGATTTCGTCCGTCACCCGGTCGGTATAGATGACCGCGTATGGTTCTTTGTACTTTGCAGAAATATCTACGCTTACCTTCACATCCTGCCCTCCTCTCTTTGATGATGCCAGCATACAATAAATCGAAGATCCTGTCCCGGTCATTCCGGCAAGCGGCAAAAAACAGAGGGTGAACGGTCAGTCTAGATCGCTTTTTTCAAATGCCTTCACGGAAATTACGTAAGAGAGGAAGAAGAAGAAAACGGCTGATCCCAGGCAGAGCAGGAAGCGGACAATCCTTGCTTCCGCCATTAGGGCTGTTCCCCGCAGGATGCCGATTACGATTCCGGCTGCGGCAGCGTAGGAGATCACCGTCAGCATTTCCACCTTCTCAACCGCTCCCCGCCACGTGCACAAAAGGGCGAGAGAGATGCTGCCGGCAAAGATCGCGATCGCAAGCCCCATGAGGAACAGTTCAATTTCAGAAATCAGTTTGGCAGATCCAATAAGCACGCCAATCATTCCCAGCAGAGCAGATATCCCCGATCCTACAAACAAGATCAGGCAGATGACCGCAAAGGCAAGAACCAGAACAGAATATAGCCCAAATGTCTTTTTCAAGCTGTAGCAGTCCTTCCAAATGAAACCGCTCATGATACCGCGCCTCCCTTCGTCATAATCAGCATGATTTCTTCTATCGAAGGTCTTTCTATGACGATCCCCCTTCCCTCCGGCAGTTTTGCTGCCTCATGATCCCAGATCACATCGACAGACAAAGGGTTTTCCCGGCGCCATTCGGACCGACTAACCCCGTGATCGTCCCCTCCGGACAGGTGAGATCGATGTGATCCAGCCGAAAGGATCCATAAGATTTCATCAGTCCTTTCAGTTCCAAACTATCAGCCATCGGTTATCTCCTTCTCTCCTTCGTCCTGATCGTACAGCAATTCGATGAAACGGATCAGCTCCGCTCTCGATAACCCATATCTTCGTGACAGTTCGATCAGGTCACGCGCCTTTTCCTCAATCAGCAGGTCTTTTTCTTCCTCGATCCGCGCGAGGTTACGATCTGATACAAAGGTACCCTTTCCGACCACACTTTCGATCACCTGTTCCCGCTGCAGACGGTCATAGGCTTTCTGCACGGTCAGAACTCCGATCCTCAGTTCCTTTGCCAGCACCCGCACGGAGGTGATCGGATCGCCCGGCCGTAACTCTCCGGTCATGACCATATCCTTGATCTGACCTACGATCTGTTCATAGATGGGCTGACTGCTGTTGTGATTGATAATTAGTTCCATAGGTCCCCTATCGCTTAATAGAAGTCACGCCATAGTTTCGATCAGAATCAGGATCAGCGGCAAAGCGATCACCACGATGATCAGGATCAGAATGATCCGGTTCAAGGTTCGGTTCGGTTTGGGTATCGCTGTGCCGGACTCGAAAGAGAAAGTCCGAATCGGGGCGTAACCATCGAGCAGCTCCTTCGCCCTCTTCAGATCCTCTTCCCCGACCAGAATCTGATAGCCCGATGAGGAAATCCCCTCATAGATCCCCATCACTCCACCTTGGGCATAAGCTGCAATCTGATTTTCTTTCAGAAAATTCACAATCTGGTCAGCCTCTACCGAGCTTGCTGCAAATCCGGCTTTCACCAGTTCCCTTCCATTTGTACTCATAGGATCGCCTCCTCTCTATATAATACACTATAATACACTACGATACTCTTGTCGATATTCTTCATCGAAAAATCATCATAAAGGCTAACATTTTCAGGCTTCTCCCCGCCGCAATATCTATAGCCCATTTAACTTTAGAGGACACTCTTCCACTTTATTCCAAGGACTGCTTTTTCCAATCTGGCATCCTCAAACTGAACGTGAAAAGGACAAATAAACAGGTGCCTGCCAACATCCAATCGGCAAGCACCTTCTAATTTTCAATATGCTAAAATTTAGCAACCATAATCTCAACCTTATCTTCTCCCCCTCGCCAGGATATAGGGGCAGGGCAGGAAAAACAGGGCGGAGAGCAGCAGCATACTGACCAGCAGCAGGATAAAGCTGCCCCAAAGACCCCCGAAGAAGACTCCCACTGCCGCGAATACGACGACCACAAGCAGGGTCATCGAAATCGCGATCATCTGGATCCAGGACCGGATCATGTCCGGCAACTGGGTCGGCAGCAGCAGGGAAATCATCGCGGTCGTAATGGTCATAAAGAGATCCATGACCATCAGCAGGACAAAACCGCCCAGCGCAAGCGGAAGATCCGGTCTTAAGACCAGACAGATCAAAAGATAGGACGGCAGAATGTTAAGCACCGATTCCACCAGACCGCTCGCCAGGCTGAAAAGCAGTTTCTTCGCCGGTCTTTCCGGCACCAGATAAATGAAATCGTGTCCCATTTCCTCCGCAAGCGGATTGCCAAAGGCTCGCAGGAAAACAATAAAGCCCATTCCGATCAGATAGATGATCAGGGTCGTCCATCCCGACTTTATGGCAAAATAATTGAGAACGATCAGTCCCGCCGCCACTAAGAGGTAGGTGTTGCAGGTCTTGGTGAACATACCGAGCAGATAGCCATAGCGGCGGTCATGCAGGCTGCGCATCAGGAACATCGCTGCGCCCCGCCCATGGGAGAAATTTTTTCTGGTCCGGGCAAAGATGCGGGATAAGAATCCCCGCTTCACTTTCAGCTCGATCTCTGACTTCCCGGTATTCTTTCGTTCCAACACGGCCTGATTGCGCTCCGCTCCCGGCAGGGCATCCTCATAGAAGTCCGCCGGCAGACGGCTGGTCAGAACATAGAGCAGGACTGTCCCCCCAATCGTCATCAAAAGGAAGGTAAATGCAAGTCCCAAATCCCCGGCAATAACCTGAATGCAGAAAGCCGCGAGCCAGCCGATCAAGGGAACCCACTGCCAGCTGGCATTTCCAAAGAACTGGCTGACAGCCGCCAGATAGTTGTTTCCATTTGCCCGATAGAAGAAAAAGTATGCCGCTGCCACCAGTAACAGGACCGCAATCACGCCCCGTTTGGCAAGTTCCAGCCGCTTCTTTTTTCCGCCCGTCAGCAGCGTATAGGTCAGCACTCCGACCTGCTGGCACATGATCAGATTGACCGCCCATGCCAGGAAGAGCAGCAGCGCCTTGGGAACGGAGACACCTGCATTTACCAGATTGGGAATCTGAAAGAGCAGGTAGATGGACGCCACAACCTTGGCTCCCATCTGCATGTTCATGCGAAAGAGCAGAACCGCTGTCGGGTGCAGGGGAGCTGTAAACAGGAAATTCACATCCGCCATGTTGAAAATCTGAGTGCCGCTCTTGTCCGCCGTATAGATGGCATAGAGAAAGGTCACTAAAATGATCACCAGAGGAAGAGCCAGGAGAGCCTTCTTCGCCTGCTCAGTTTGAAAGCTGCCGCCTCTTTTCGTCTCGCTTTCTTCCACAGCCTCTTCTTCATTTTCCTCATATTCCTGTGACGTCGCTTCCTCATAGGTCTCCGTCCGCTCCCGCTGCTCAATCACATGACCGATGGAAAAGCCGACGACTCCGCCCAGAAGTCCCATAATGACGATAAAGATCAGGAAAAAGGCAACCCAGGTTCGGAAAATCTTCTTTAATCCATTGAGAAAGGTATGACCCAGATAATAAAGAGTCAGATTCATGTCGTCTCCTCTCCGGCTTCCGTCAGCCTGAAGAAGAGATCTTCCAGCGTTTCCCCGCTCGCCATAAGGCTCTCATGCGTCACATTTGCCACAATCCTGCCTGACTGCATGATCAGGGTCTGATCCCAGAAGCCCTCTACCGAATCGATGATGTGAGTGGAGATCAGAAGGCTGGAACCGCCCGCCTTCAGCTCCTGAAAAATATTTTTCAGCTCCCGGATCGCATGGGGATCGAGTCCGATCATGGGCTCATCGAATAAAATGAACTTGGGTCTTGGCAGAAGACCGATACAGATCGACAGCTTCTGCTGCATCCCCTTGGACAGCTCATCCCCGAACTTCTTTTTCTTATCATCGAGCTGCAAGCGACGCAGGAGGTCCTCCTTATAGTCCCTGTAATCCGTCAGTTTGTAGGCTCTGGCGATAAACTCCAGATGCTCGTCCACGGTCAGATTGGGATAGAGCGACGGCATCTCGGGCACGTAACCGATCAGCCGTTTTGCCCCTACCGTCGAGGTGTCCATCCCGTCGATGCGGATGCTGCCCTCATGCCTAAGCAGACCCATAATGGACTTCATCGCCGTCGATTTGCCGGCGCCGTTCGGACCCAGCATGACCGCAATTGTCCCGTCCGGTATGGTAAAGTTCAGATCGTTGTTGGCGACAACCTTGCCAAACCGCTTTGTCAAACGCTCTGCTTGCAGCATAGTCTTCTCCTTATCAGACAGGGAATTTGCCTCCCCGCCACTATTTTTATATTTTTAAGTAGTTTAAAGGGAAGGGAGCTTAAAAGCAAGCAATAGTTTGAGATTTAAGGTGCTTTAAATCCCCGTATTTATATCCCCTTCCAAACTCATTTCAGCAGCCACTCAATTCCCCTGTGGATATAGGCATTCCAGAATTTCCAGTCATGAACTCCGGGACCCTCCTCATAACAAAAATCCGCCCCCTGCTCTTCAAAGAAAGTCCGTACCTGCTGATTATTCTGATAGAGAAAATCCTCTGTCCCGATCGCCATGTAGAGTCTCGGGTTCTCCCGTCCTGCCTGCACATTCTTCTGATACTGCACTTCCGGAGCTGCCTCCGTCCGGTCAAGCCCATTCAAATCACCAAAGACTTCATGGTAATACTCATAGTTGGCGACCCCATTATCAAAGCCCGGCTTCCGGTCGGTAATCTCATGGATAATCAGGGCAGGTGACAGGCAGATAGCTCCTGCAAAGGTCTCCGGATAGGCAAGGGCGGTGTGCATCGCTCCATATCCGCCCATGGACAGACCGCCAATCAGAGTATCCTTACGTTGATCGGAAAGTCCAAAGGTCTTTCTGCTATACTCCACAAGCTCTCTGCCTACAAAATCCTGATACTTTCTTCCGGTGGCAGCACGGTCAAGGTAGAAGTTATTGCCCCCTGCCGGCATCACAAGAGCAAGATTGTAGAGTCCTGCCAGGTCCTCTGCCATACCGTTATATTCCCAATCACTGTCATCCCCCGAAAAACCGTGCAGCAGGTACAGGGTCTTCATCGGTCTGTCGTAGTTTGGATTGCCCTTTTTCATCTCCTTGGGAAAATCATTGGGAAGTACATATCGAAAAGTCGTCTGCCCGGATTGGGCTACGGAATAAAATCTCATTCTGCCAGATGCCATATTTATTTCCTCCTATGCTCTTTATCGGTAGCTTGATATTACGCTTATTTCCCGGCTTTTCCAAGCGGATCACCGGCTTTTTACACGATGCCGATTCCTTGGTAGGAAAGTCGCTTGGAAGGCACCTGCACCATTTTCACAATTCTCTCCGCAATAAGACGGTTTATTTTTTTAGTTGAAACTGCCACAAATCTCCGGTTGGCACGTAGGTAACCGGGACATCCTCGTCTACCAGCGTCTTCAGCCAATCAGCGGCATAACGCGCTCCCAGCTCTTCCCAATTGAAGTGCCCGACGTGAATTAAGGCAAGGTCCTTGCCCTGCGTGATCGCGTCTCTGATATAGGAGACCAGGGTCCACTCGATGATCTCCCCGGGCAGAATACACTGAACTCCAGATTCTTCCATTGCCCGGATCAATTCTGTCGCATAATCGGTGAAATCGCCATCCTCTGTAAAATGTTGCTCGATAAAGGCATCCGGATAGATATGTCCGGCAATGGCTAAACGTTTAATCTTCAGATCCGGTTTTCCAAGAAAACGGAGCCCATTCAGTCCAATCCGTTCGATCAGTTCTGTATTGATCCGGTTAAGGGTCATTTCCTCCGGCAGGTCAACGACATAGCCATAGGGAACGGTCTGGTCCTTTGCCAGATAAGGAAGCCACCCCATATACTTAAGGACACCGGTAAAGATACTGTCCGGTCTGTGCGCATGCATATGGTCGTGGTCCCTCACAATCACGATTCCATGCTCAATTGCAAACTGAATCTTCTTATCATAGACGCTGCAAGAAAAGCCCGCTTTCCAATCCGGCCAGTCCGGAGTCAAATAACTCGTCGGCTCATGAACAAAGAGCAGATTAACTCCGAGAGCGGCTGTTTTTTCAAGAACTTCCATCGTCGGAACAAGCGCCGATACAACTCCCCGACACTCCACATTCGGATCTCCGACCTTGATTCCGTCACAGCCGTCGTAGTCCGGCCCCAGATTTGGATGGTAGCTCTTAAGATGATCCAAGATCTTCTGTATGGTCATAGTTTCTCCTTGCCTCTAAACAGCTTTGAATTTTAAAGATCAGCCTTTGACAGCCCCTACGACAACGCCCTTTACAAAATACTTCTGTACAAAGGGATAGATGATGACAATAGGCAGGATTCCAATCACTGCCATCGACATTCTGACTGCCGTACCCGGGAGAGTCACCGCACCGGCGCCGACCGCAACTGACGCCGCCCCGCTCTTTAAGAACTGGATATTATTCATAATTCGAATCAACAGGTTCTGGATCCCGAAGTACTGAGGCTTTTGAATGTAGTAGAGAGCATTGACCCAATCATTCCAGTAAATAAGCGCCGTAAAAAGTGAAATGGTCGCAACGGTCGGAACAGCGAGCGGCAGAATAATCTTAAAGAAAATGGTCAACTCTGAGGCTCCGTCAATTTTCGCCGATTCAATCAACGCCTCGGGTATACTGTTGGCATAGTAGTTACGCACCAGGAAGATATTAAAGGCGCTGCAGAGGTAGTTGGGCAAAATTAATGCCCAGATCGTGTTCTTAATATTGAATATCTGTGACCATAACATATAGGAAGGAACAACGCCTCCGTTAAAGAGCATGGTGAAGAATACGAAAAATGCAAGCGCTCCTTTAAAGCGAAAATTCTTGCGGCTCATGGGATAGGCAATCATCGTTGTGATCAAAACGGAAATCGCCGTTCCAACGATTGTGACAAAGGCAGAAATCCCATACGCCCGGCCGATTACCGACCACTGCTGTGCCATATAGACATAAGCTGCGGTCGACCACTTTGCCGGAAAGAAGCTGTAGCCATTGGCTAAAAGAGTCTTTTCATCCGTAAAAGACGCAATCACAATCAAAATAATCGGAAGAAGGGCAAGGACTGAGAAGATCCCCCCGATAATGGTCGCCACCAGGCGAAACCGTTTTGAATCATTGACAACTTTTTTTGTTCTGCCCTCTGAGGGCATTGTTTTCTGTGCCATCCGAACCTCCTTAGAACAGTGCATTTTCATGATCGAAACGGCGAACTAATGCATTTGCCGAAACAACAACAATGAAACCAAGAACCGACTGTACCAGACCGGCTGCCGCGCTCATGCCCACGTCATTTAATTCCATGAGTCCCCGGTACACATAGGTATCAATCGTCTGAGTCGTCTCATAAAGTGCCCCTGAATTCATCGGGACCTGATAAAAGAGACCGAAATCCGAGAAAAAGATTCTGCCCACAGCCATCAGGGTCATAATGATAATCGTAGGTTTGAGCATAGGCAGCGTAACCTTAAAGATCTGCTGGAGCTTAGTGGCGCCATCCAGGCTTGCCGCCTCATAGACCGACTTATCAATACCGGCAATCGACGCCAGATAAATAATGGACATATAGCCGACATTTTTCCACAGGTAGACAAAGATCAGGATAAACGGCCAGTAGCCCTTCTCCATATACCAGGCCACTTCATGACCGCCAAAAAGTTTGAGTACAGTATTGTTGATAAAGCCGCTGTCCGCGTTGAGGAAGGCGTATACCATATAGGCGATGACAACCCAGCTCATCAGATTAGGCAGCAGCATAGCGGACTGGAAGAACTTGGTTCTGATGGAATTTCCCAGTTCACTCAGCAAAATCGCGACAAAGATCGCAAATATCGTACCGAGCACAATGAAAGCAAGATTATAGAGGAGGGTATTCCTCATCATGGTAAAGGCATCTTTTGTCTGGAAGAGGAACTTAAAATTGTCAAATCCCGACCATTCCGATCCAAAGATTCCCTTCTTGTAACTAAAGTTCTTAAACGCCAAAAAGATACCGAACATCGGGATATAATTATTGATGAGCAGATAAAGGATGCCCGGTGCCGCAATGAGGAGCAGCGGACCGGATTTCGCATATTTTATCTTTGATTTTTTTGTCTTTCCCAGCATAAACTCTCCTTCTTTCACTACGAATACAATCTCAACTTATCTTTAGTATAAGTTCATCCCCCTTCTCCCGCTTTCAAAAATGAGAAAAGCCTTTTTAAAAATAAGCAGGGGGTCCCCTTCAACAGTCAAAGATCCGCAAACTTTTCAGATAGGCAGTCAGTTCCTCCGCCATTTTCCGGTGTCGTTTCTCAGTCGGGTGCATGCAGGCGCCAACGTCATCGGAGAGCGGGATCATCTTCGTAAACTTGAAGCAGCTCACTCGTTGATCCCCTGTCTCAGCCTTATATGTTTCTACAATCCTGCAGATATCGGAATAATAATAGTAATCGATACTCCCAAGGGCGCAGATGATGTAGGTGTCCCGACCATTTCTCATCCTGACTTCTTTCAGAAAGCTTCGATAGTCTGCCTTGAACTTCTCATCAACCTGTGTTTGGTCTTCCGCCAACTGCATCATTGTTGCATCATTGGTCCCCAAATTGATCACGACAATCTTATTCTGATGCCTTTTAAAATCCCATTCTTCCGCCTGCCTTCCCAACTGATCCGCCAAAGGTCGGTCTGTATAAACATAGAGTTCATCCATGGTATAGGGAAGCGGGATATTCGCCAAGGGACGGGCAACCGTGATCCCGGAAACGGCGATAAGGGTCGGATCCATGCCTAAAGCCCTCGCCGTCAAAGCTCCATACGTCATCCAGCCATTTTCATCTGCAGCATGAAATTCCCTATATTCCTCCCTGCTCCTGTTCCCAAAACCGCAGGTAATCGAATCCCCTATAAATTCAATTCCTCCGTGGGATACCTGACCGGGATAGGAAAACTCCCCTTGACAGCGAAGTCCCTTTACGCCGACAAGCGATCCGTTTCCCTCCGTAAGCTTGACCACCTGCAGGCGATGAGACTTTTGGTCATCCCCGCTAAAAAGAACCACCTCCTGGTCTTTCCTGGACAGGGGCTGTTCCAAATACGGAACTTCATTTCCATCAAGAAAGACTGCTATCCAGGGCCAGTCCCTGATCTTTACCAGACTCTGCTGAAGAGGGGTTTGGGGATCCTGTTCCTTCTCCGTTCTGACACCTGGAACTGCCGTAAATTGAAGAGACAGGAAAGTCCCCTTAAAATCAACCGTAAAACCGGAGAGTGTCCAGTCAAAGTATAAAGTCCCACCGTTTTCGTCCCAATAGGTGCGCCCGTTTCTTTTAAGATAGGGCAGTACCTTACTGATCGTCTCTTTTTCTATCATTCTTCTCCTGTTCCGCTCCTTGAGCCTTCAGCCATTCATCACAAAGTTCGACCCAATGTCCGATGTGGGGAAGCTTAAGTGTCAGGTCATTTTTCCCATCCGCCAAGCCCAATCCGTGTGTACCCCCGCTGAAAATATGGAGTTCATACGGAATTCCCGCTTCCTGCAAAGCCCCGGCAAGAACCATGCCCAGGCGACCGTCATCGCTGGCGGTCTGCCAAATAAAGATAGGAGGTGTGTCGGCGCTGATACACTTCTCAGGTGCCAGAAAGAGCCTTTCGGCAGCCGTTTTCCCAAAATTCATCCCATCGTCCGGCAGGATCCCAAAGGGATGGATTACAGAAACATCGGTAAAAGCGCCATAGGCAAGCACCGCCGCATCCGGTCGGCAGGAAAATCGTTCTATGGGATCATCCGCATCTTTCTTTCCCGTATCAAAGTGGGTGGCACAATTTCCGCAGATCATCCCCCCGGCGGAAAAGCCCATAACATAAACCCGTTTTCCCAGGTTCCAGGAATTTTCTTTGCTTCTCAGCAGCCGAATCGCTCTTTGCATATCGGCAATGTCGTCAAATCTGGAGTAAGCCGGAGCCAGCCGGTAAGAAAGTATCGCCGTGTTGTACCCCAGATCATGAAAAGCCTCTGCGATATTGGGACCCTCCGAACCGGTTCTCCAGTTAAAGCCTCCCCCATGGGCAATCAGAATGGTATCCGCATCTGCTTTATCTGCCGGAATAAAGACGAGATAGGGTTCATCCTGCCTCGGATCCTTATTCTTCTCATAACCCGGTGCTCCCTCGGCCCATAACTGGGTCTTTTCAAAGGGTTCCATCCCCTTATTCCAAAGTTTCAAATTGCCGTCCACATCAAGGGACCCGTCCGCGAGTCGGTGGTAACGGACATTCCGGATAAATACATCCTCTTCAACAGCCCTCTTAAGTTCCCTTACATTATTCCAATATTTTTCTTCCATATTACGAAAACCAGCCTTTATCCCATATAGCTCTTGCCATCATCCGACCTCCGCGGGTGTTAGGATGAATCCAATCTCCCAGATGCAGATTCCCTTTTAGAAAGTGAGGAGACTTCTCATCCCGCATCAGGGCATCGAAATCGATGATACCGTCCGCCAGGTTCTGTGTCCGGATGCAGGCATTTAGTTCCGCCCGAATCTGTTCCGCTTCCGGCTTCCAGTCAGCATCCGGAAAACCAAAGGGAGCAACCGTCGCCAGGTAGATCTTGGCTCCATGGTCGTGTACCTTTTGTATGACTTCCTCCATATCCTTCCAGATCTCCTCTCCGGTCGGAACCGCCGCCTCTTTAAAGATAAAACTAGCGGCAACATCATTGACCCCCTCCATAAGGAAGACATAGTCCGGGCAGCCGTCTTGAAATACATCCCGGTCAAAGCGGTTCTTTCCCGCAATTCCCAGGAATTTTCCATTTCCGGCAAGGGTTGGATCGTTGGGATAATCCCGCGAAAATCGATTGCCGGATATCCCCCGGTTGATAACGCTGATCTCCCCCGGACGGCTTCGGTAAAGGAGCAAAGTCAGGGGATCTGAAACGTAGGACATATGGGTGATGGAATCTCCAAAGAGAAGCAAAGTCCTGGGATCCCGGTCAGTCAGAATTTCAATATCTGCTATGCCTGTAAGCGCGTAATTCTGGTTGGGGTCTTCCCCCAAGACCGGAAACAGAGCATTCCTATCATTTAGGGTCAGATGCTCCTTCCCTATCTGGTCTCCATCTCCTAATTCTGTATACCAGACTTTTCCGGAAGAATTCATGCACACCGCTCTGACCTTTGTCACTTCTTTGAAATAAAAGGAAATCTCAATGACATCGCCCGGCGCAACCTCCAGATCAACCGGATCACTGTATACCTGCCGTCCTGCCGGGATCCGGATCTGTCCCTCACCCCCAAGGGTCAGCGCCCCCGGACCTTTTACCTCTCCTGCAATCTCATCCAGGATACGAACTTCGGCTTTTTCAATGTGCATCTCATGGGGGCTGTAGAGATTGCTGAAGCGGACCCGCAGCCCCTTCCCCTGTAAATTGTTTCGGAATATTCCCCGCAGGGTCATATCCTTAAGTGTTCCCAGCACACAGTTGTAATCAATCACTTCATAACTCCAGGTGCGTACCCAATGTGCCTTCATACCGTTCCTTTCCGCCAAAAGGTCCCTGCAAAACCAACCTATTCGCTCAGTCTTGCAGGGACCTTCCGGTCATTTATTCATACTGAATGTCATCCATCACTTCTGCTCTGCCATCCAGGCGTCAAGCTGTTCCTGTTTTGCTGCCAAGATATCATCATATCCCGCATCCTTAAGCGCTTTCTCGAATTCCGGAATGGCAACTTCCGGATCTACCGACCCGCACTGAATGCCCGGGAAATACTGCTGAAGAACATTGGATACAGCAGTCAGTTGTGTCTGTACTGAAGAGGCATCAAAGGTAAAACCCATAGCCGGAGACATCTTTGCCTTATGGTTCTGCTCATCCTCCCACTCCAAAGATTCTTTTGAGCCTGAGCCTTCAAGCGGCCACTGGATGAAGAAATTGCCGAGGACGCCGCAGGAGAGCTGGGCTGTATAGGGAACCGTAGAAGCATCCTGTCCTTCCGGATAAGATACCGTTCCGTCATCGTTCTTGACGTAATCTTCCCCTTCGATCCCATAGAGAATGGTATTGATGACCTCCGGGTCTGTATAGGTAAGGTTAAGGAACTTGAGTGCCGCATCCGGATGCTTGGATGTTGAGGAAATGCACTGGGTGATGGCATTGATCGAAGTCGTATCAAGATAGGACTCGCCCAGAGCAATCGCTCCGACATCATAGCCGGAAGGAGCAGAGAGGGAAGCTGCTGTATCTTCAAGCGGATAGCTGTAAGATGCCACATAAGCAAAGTAGCTGCCGGAAGACATCAGTTCCGCTGCCGCGCTCGTAGTCGTTGCAGCATCTTTCATGATGAGCCCCTTTTCGTACCAATCCCTGACAAGAGCTGCATTTTCTTTAAACTGATCGAGGGAGAAGAAGCTCTTTACGGTCATATCATCGCCCTGAATCACGCCGATCGGCTTGGTATAATCTCCGCCCAGAAAGTCTACGTCGTCACACCACCTGGACATACCGGAATCACCGGTACCGACCGGAGCAAGCGGCGTGATATCAGGACGAGCTTTTTTGACCTGTTCAAAAATGGCAGTCAGGTCCTTGGGATCTTTAATTGAATTCATGTCAAGTCCGAGTTCTGCCGCCAGATCTTTTCGGTAGATCAGCATGGGCTGAAGGGCAAACGGCTTGAGGGTCGGAATTCCATAGATCTTGCCATCCTTGGATGTGGTCTTGAGCCATTCATCACCAATCAGCTTTTTCGTCTCCGGAGCATCCTCATCAAGCATGTCTGTGATATCCAGCGTCATATCATTTGCAATGGATTGAGAAAGGTCCCCCAGTGAGTGGAAAATATCGACCTCACCATTTTGTGCCGCCAGACTTACCTGCTGAGCATAATCAGCGACGGAAAGCGGCATCAGATGTACTTCTACGCCAATCTTCTTTCTTGAAATCTTGTTGATGGCTTCTTCAACTTTAGACGTGTCATCAGGAATTGTATTAAAAGATACAAATGCGTATGTAACCTCTTCATAATCTCCCTTGGACGCACTGCTGTCCGTCTGCTCCTTTGAACCTGCAGCTCCGCCACCGCCGCAGCCCATCAAGAGCCCTGCCGCCATGATGCCTGACAGCATCAGACTTAATACCTTCTTTTTCATGATCTCCTCCTTTTTCTTTTTGCGAACTCAGGTCACAAGCTTTATGTTGGTTTTTATTATAAGGAGGACCGGCTTTCCCTTCTTTTAAAAAGAAGCCTATCTCTTTCAATTATGAGCAAAAATCTCCGTATGATAATCATTCGGCGTCTTTCCCGTCACCTTCTTAAAGACAGTGGAAAAATATGAAAAATTATCAAATCCTACCTTCTGTGCCACATCACTAATTCTGATGTTGGGGCGAGCCAGCAGCTCCTTTGCCTTCCCCACCCGATATTCCGCCAGGAACTGTCTGACGCTCATGCCAATTTCCTTTTTAAAGATCTTAGCCATGTACTCGGGCGTTAAAAAGACGCTCTCTGCAATGGTTGTCCGGGTTATATTTTCCCTATAGTGCCGGCTGATATACAACTTCACTTTATTTGCAATCGAATCAGCGTGCTCCACTTCCTCAACATAATTCTGTGTCTTCGTAACCACATAGATCTGCCACCGCATCATATCCATCACAGAATCCGTGGCCTTACGTTCCATCTGTACGGAGAGAGGATCAAGAAACAGCTGCGTTGCCAGGATCTCCCTGTCATTCAGATAAACATAGAGCGATTGCAGCAGGTCCTGCCTGATCTCCTGCAAAGCCTCCGTATCGATCATATGCTTTGCCGTGAGGTTCTTTATGCTCAGCTTCAGCAAGTTTAACAGTTCCTTCGTTTTCCGCTCTGCAAGCAGAGCCCGAATCTGGTCCTGGTCCAGAATGTGTCCGGCTTCACGGGTCATGACAATCTCTTCATCTTCCGTAAAGACACCTCCTCTGGAAGCCACATTGTTCCGGTCCTGCTCTTCAAGATGCAGGCGGGCAGCAGTAAGTTTCCAAAGAGCATGGAGTCCACTGATATAGCAGGTCAGCTGATTCCGCAAAAAATCTTCGCCTGCCTCAGTCAACCTTTCGCAGGATGCACGCAACTCCTGTATATTCGCTTCATCGCGCGGCAGGATCACAATCGAATACGCCCTGTCCCTCTGCTGGTAATTTACAATTCGATCCGTGCTGAGCCGCTTCTGCAAAATCTCCGCTTCCAGCTTTGCAAGCGCATATTCATAAAGCCCGGTATCCTTGTTCCACGTCTCATTGATATTGTCGGTTCTTCCGGAAGATACCAGAACAAAGCGCACGACCTCATCGACATTGATGGATAAATGGCGCCGCCTGATCTCACCTTCGATATTCTCCCTCTCGGCAAGAATATGGTCTTCAAAAAGGTCCAGCCAGAAGCCGTTCTCCAGAAGGGGACCCGATTTCTCAATCCAGTTCCTGTACTGCTCCGCCTTCTTAATTTCTTCCTCCCGGTGAATCTTTCCGATAGCGGTAAACAACTCCTGCTCCATCCTGCCGGCATTAAAAGGCTTCACCACATATCCCGAAGCATTGTAGTGGATCGCCAAAGAGGCATAATCAAACCGCTCATGGCTGGTCAAAAAAATGAACTGTGTCCTATAATGCCGTTCTCTCACCCACTCAAGCAGATCAAGTCCGCTTTCCTTAGGCATTTCAATATCGCAGACCGCAAGATCAATCTGCTCAGAAAGAAAGAGCTTTTTTGCCTCATCTGCGTTGTAGGCGTGATATACTTTGTCGATATCAAACTTATCCCAATTAATAGTTCCCGCAACGACATCTACAGTCGGAATGTCATCATCGATTATGATCGCTTTCAGCGGCATGTCCCTCTCCCTGTCTTAACCAAATCGTCCCTGTTTTTATAGTTTCCATATGCTGGACTGCCGCTTCGCCCGTCTTGGAATCCAAAGATCGGTCCGGCTCCCATGGGGCTCCTTGTTGGAAAATTGAATCAGATCCTCTCTCCGGTACATTAAGCTAAGTGTTTTCTTCAGATTCCAAAGCCCAATTCCGTGTCCGTCCTTTCCCGCGTGAACGTCGCCCTGCCCCACCTGGTGCAGGAAACTTGCAGGAAATCCATCCCCATCATCCTCAACGGAAATGTGGCACATCTCCTGCCCGTCTTTTAATTCTGCCTTTGCATTGATCAAAATGCAGGTCAAATGATCGATGGAGACTGCGTGCTTGTAAATGTTCTCCACCAATGTATGGATGAGCAGCTGGGGGATCTGATAATCACGGACCACATCTTCAATATCTATGTATTCAAACACCGCGTCGGGATATTGCATGTTCTGCATCCCGATGTATACCCGGACATGGTCGATTTCTTCCGAAAGCGGAACAGTATGCAGACCGGCTTTAAAGAGATAGCGGACATTTTCCGAGAGCCTTTCAATATACTCCCTGATATCCTGGTTACGGTCCTGGTAAGTCATACTGTGAATCGTGGTAAGCGCATTCAGAAAAAAATGCGGCCGGATCTGTAGCTGGACATATTTGAGGGTCGCCTCGTCGAACTGGATCCGTTCCTCATAGGACTTCATTTTCAAATCGACGATGGTGGTGAGCATCTTGTTGAAATCCTGATTGATCTTATAAAATTCTACATTTGGCGCTGTTTCCGGCAAGCGATGGTCATATTCTCCGCTTTCAATATGGCGCATCGTGTCAAGCAGGAGATTGGTCGGATCAATGATGGACTTCCTGGAAAATCGAATCAGCCAGAGCGTAACCAGCAGCGTAGCAATTGCAATCAAGATGATAATAGCCTGAAGGGCGTGGGTCCCAGCCGTCATGAACCGAAGCGGTACTCCAACATAGACCCTCAGATTCTGTACTGCAAGGCTGCCTAAGAGGGCTCTTTTGTTCGCAGTCCAAAAACTTGCCTCCCGGACCGGAAGGTTTCCATCCCACTCTGAGGCAAACTCATTTGCCCGGTTCCAATACAGCGGCTTTCCTTTCTCATCCGTAAGCCCAATAAAAATCCCATCGTTGTAGACAAGCTGGTCCATCCAGTACTCGATGGGGACAAGCACGGCAAAATCATTTCCAAATTTGCTAAAGCCTCGGATCAGGACCGGAACTCCCTCAAACTGACCCACCTCCCATTCTCCTGTCAGAATATCGCGTTTTTCATCACTGCCGATCATCTCTCTGATGGATTGCTTCATTTTCTCCGACAATAAATAATCGCTGCGATTCTTAGCGATAAAGGCATCCGCCTTTTCATTATACAAAACGATGGATAGAATATTGGTATTCTCGTTGCAGAGATTGCCCATCTCCTTCAGAAGATTTTGTGAGGCAATACTGCGCTTCACCTCATTATTGCTGTCCAGATTCTGAAGGTCCGCCGCCCTCTGCAAAATAGCGGTCAGCGCGCCATCATTGACGCTTAATATCTGATCCAGCAGATGGGAATCAATCCTGGTCATCGAATTCAAATTCTGCTCATTTTCCTTCTGTACAACTTGCAGCATATAAGCGATAAACGTTCCTATGATCAGGACCAGCAGCGCTGCAAAAGCCGCCAAAGTCATAGATATGGTCCTGGAAAAAGATCTGCGTTTTTTCATTTCTTCGTCCTGTTCCTTGCCCCTTTTTAAGCTCTTTATGAGCTACGTTCAAAGTCTACTTTAATGGATCTTTTTTGTCCAATCCATTGATCTTTCATCCAAAATCAAATAATACTGGACAAAAAAGAGAACCACTGTGGTCAATATAGGAATAAGCATTTGCCTCAACCACATCCCTATCCCATGGTTTTGGCTGTAGACTCCGCCAGCAAAGAGCTTGCAAGGGGCTTGTATCCATCTGATATGATGACTGTGTATTGCTATTCGGCGAATAATTCTGCATCCTATCATTAGAAATGGAGGTATATGAAGTGGCTACCACAAATTTGAATATATGGACAGATAAGGACGTTAAAGAACAGGCGGATCAGATTTTTTCCGAACTGGGGCTGAATATGACCACTGCTATCAACATATTTCTCAGAACAACAATCCGTAAAAATGAAATTCCTTTCCCACTGAAGCTTGACACGCCAAATGAGGTAACGGCATCTGCCATTGAGGAAGGCAGACGCATCGCTTCTGACCGCAGTGTAAAGGGCTATGCCAATATGGATGATCTTAGGACGGCGCTGGAGGCATGAAGTACGAGGTCAAATTCACAAATCAGTTTAAGAAAGACCTGAAGCTGGCGAAGAAGCAAAGCAGGAATCTGGATAAGTTGTTTGATGCTGTAAATATTCTTGCGGATGGCGGTGTGCTGGATGCCATGTCTGATGCCGAACCCAATGCAAACCTTATACACAGCTATGAGCAGTCGCTCCATGGCGAAGGTCGTCCGTTCACTGAGGTTTTCGATAAACTCGAAAAGAACTTCAAATAATTACATCTCCATGTCGGATCATATTTACGACTCCTTCACACTTTCCATTTCATCGAGACTTCTTCGATATGCGTCAAAATCAATATCAACCAGCGTCACAAGCCCCGGACCGTCTTTAGCAAATGTTCCTTCCCCCACATCGATCTCACTTAGATCCGATGCGGGGGAAATTTCCCTGCCCATATCCTGTAAGGTAATCCCGTGCAAACCGATAGCATCCCTTGCCATATAAATGGCATCGTATAGATCGTGTCCTTCCGTGAGAATGTCAAGGTCGGGGACCTCTACCAGATAGTCTCCATCCGCCTGTGTTAAAATCACCGGATAAACCGCTTTCATAGTTCTTCCCTGCCTTCTGTTATAACAGGGCTTTCGGCAATATAGCAGATACACTCATTGATTTCCTGGGGGCTCATGCCCTTTGCCGTAAGCCAATCGATCAGTCTATCCACCTCTTTGATATTCATGGTTTCGTTATCCATCGTTTTCCTCCTCTTCTTTTACAAACTCCCATTTGTCTTAGCCTCCCTTCTCCTTGAACCGAAATTCCACCCTGAATGGAGTTTTGGACTTATACTGCCCAATTAGTATCCAGGTTAGAGTTCATTCCGACTATCCTTAAAGGAAGGGCATATTTTATTGCTCTATACTCTTTTTTGTCCAATCCGTTGGTCTTTCGTCCAGAATCAAATATAATGGGACGAAAAGAGAAGTATTGTATTTTCTCACACGGCAATCGGTATTTTTCTAAATTCCGGGAATTATTTTTCCTTCGTAACCACCTGCTTTGCGACTGCCTGAAAAACAGCATAGATGGCGGCAAAAGAAACTCCGGCGACCGGCCATATAATCCAGGACCCTTCCCAATTTGAAGTAACAAAACTGTAGGCAAGATAGATCGCAGTGATCACGCTCCAATATACTCCGGGAAACCATCCGATCCTTTTATCTACCGTCTTGTTTACTGGTGAGAATTCGTCCTCCTGTAAAAGCTTCTGAAAACTTTCGTTAATCGTTCCGCTCTTTACAAAAAAGTTTACGGCAACCCCCACGAGAAACAGGAGCAGGCAAACGGAAAGTGCACTATACAGATCATTGTCCAAGAGCCCGGAAACGACCACAGGAATTACCCCCACGATAATCAGGGCGACACCGATCCCTGTCATAAGATGCCTCGTTTCGTTATAGCCATCCTGCCTGCGCCTGACCAGGGCCTCAACCCCATATTGAAGCGAAATCTGTTCCTTTTCCAAGTATTCATAGGCCTTTGTTTTTCCTTCGATCATCACAAATACAAATACGGCAGCTGCCACCATAATCAGAAGAACCGCAAGTCCGCCCCCCACAGCAACCGTCTCTGTAACATGGAGCAACTGCTTCTCTGAAAATCCAGCAAGCAGGATCAGGAGAATTGGAGACCAGATACACAGGGTCACCCCTGCTGCCATCCTACCGGAGATCGACTTCATCAGATCCATAAATGTTGTCGCTTCTTCCATAGAGACGGATTTACCTGTGCAGGCATCTTCGATTGAAGTATCTGAGACTACATCATCACTCATATCATCACGAAGCAAGTAGTCCGTACTCACCCCAAATAACTGACTCATCCGGACGATCTTAGATACATCCGGTATGGATGAAGTCGCTTCCCATTTCGATACAGCTTGTCTGGTGACACCAAGTTGATGCGCCAGTTCCTCCTGAGACAATCCAGCACGTTTCCTCAGGCTCATAATTTTCTCTGCTAATGTCATGTGCATCCCTCCATCATTTTGTTTGAACCAGACTTAGAACTTGGTAACAGGCGCCATCTGGCGTGTTTTGATGATCTCAGGATACAATCCTGCCCGGTTGCCCTCCACCAACTACCCTTGGAAATCTGTCAACTAACGGTTGCATATACCGTAAGCGACCTGATTTTTTCTACAGATATCAATCTTTCCCACTCCTCACCGTTATGTACTAATCATTTTATTATAATGATCAATGTATCCTTCAATTTCAAATACCTTTTTAAAAGCCTGTCGAAAACTATTATAATCAAATTCCTTTATATCAAAAATGTTTTGACCTTTCGAATGCGATTCCCTATTCATGTACCTATTAAAGGCCATATAACTTGTTCCTTGCAATTCCGGTCGTTGGAATACTTGAGCAAAGTCTTGCTTTTCCACAAAATTGAAAAAATATTCCATTACATTTCTCATGCAGTTCGCTATTAATGCAGGAGCCTGTTTTTCATCTTTAATAATATGCCAATATGCCTGATAATCGTTTTGAATATCCTCATATTTCATATCTTCGAAATAACTACTCTCTGTATTCTTACAAATCCTAAAGAGTTTCTGGGTTTCCTTCCGCTCTTTATGATTCGTATTAGTCAGCTCATAAAAGAAATATAGACTATGAGTCAGAATAAAAAGTTGATCATATCTTTCAGTTCTTAAAAACTCATTATGTATTAACCTTCCAATATTGAAAACATAAATGTGAGATAGGCTGGATATAGGATCATCAATTACTACTATCTTCTTGTTTGAAGATTTTTCAGCAGTCGATTCCCCTTTGCATAATTCAATAAAATAGAGAAAGCTTATTACCATTTTTTCGCCTTCGCTCAAGGTTTTAAAGACATCTTCATCCGAATCCTCGCGCTTTAGTCTATATAATGCTTCCTCCTCAGAATACTTTTCTATAGTAAAGTCCGTAATTCCGATATCTATCAGCCCATTCTTTATATTCTCTACCGCTTCATCAATATTTACGGTTTTCTTTCGGTTCTCCTCTATTAAAGTAGTATTAGCCTGAATTATTCACGAAGCATGG
>DFIU01000023.1 GCA_002371465.1 Lachnospiraceae bacterium UBA3689
ATGTTTATTTAATCAGCAAACACTATTTAATATGACGTTTTTAAATATTATAGAGTGCTGTTATCAAATTCCGTATTGTCTTAGCTTAGCAAATCTTCGATTTTCTCGGCAGAAGAAAGACTGTGCAGTCCCCGGGCAAATTCCGCCTGGAAGCGCCTCTCCTCTTCCGCCCTTAACCGCCGGTAGTGGCCGAACTCTGTAAAATGTTCCGCTCCGATCCACTTGAGATTTTGAACCGCTTTTTGAGACTTGATCGCCACCTGGATGTAGCAGGGACCGATTTCCAGCAGCTTTAGCGCCTCCTCATCAGATAAGAGCCCACTGGTCAGAATGCCGAGCGTGTCATAGAGGGTATCATTTGCGATCGGTCCCACTACCAGGTCTGCCCGGCAGGTGTCTTTTGCCCTGCGATTGCCGAAAATGTAGCGAAACCAGTCCTGATCCCGATCCCAGTTTTGGATGGTCAATCCATCTGTATGTAGTTCATATTCATTGATATAGGTATCCCGCCCCGCCCATCGTAAAGAAAATTCCTTATCCGGGGAGAGGTAAAAACCCTGCCCGAAATCTGCATTTTTCCTGCCGATCTGGATATCCGGCTTGGGAATCCGGTCCTTTCCGGCATGGTAGAGATGTAAGATCTGATCCTTCATTATCATCGCCTTGCTTGTCGTTTTCCTTTATTATCTTTCTTTATTAGCTTCCTTCGTAGCTTTCGTCATTGGCTTGCTTCATTAGCCTACTTTATTGACTGTCTTCAGCGTTTTCTTTTCGCGCAAACTAATTGCATAAAATCAGGCTAACAGAAGTATGACTGAATGCCAAGAAAAATTCTCTAAAAAATCTTTACACCAACTCAAAAAATGCTCCGACCTTGAACCCTATATCGACCTTTTAAAATGAGAAAATGCCACACAAAAGCCCCCGGGACACACCAAATAACTGGCACTTGTCCCGGGGGCTTACCATACATGTTGCTTTCTCAAGTTCTATCAATCGTATCGAAGGGGACCTTCAATAAGTCGCATTAAAACGATTGAAGCATTACTTTTTTATTCAAACTGCAATGTCTGATCTGAAAAGACCTCTGCCAGGTCCTTTTTACCAGCATTACTGGCATTTATGCTTCGTCGAGGTTGTCAGCTGTGATCAGCTTCACTTCAACCGGAATCGATTTCTCAACCGATTTACCATTGATCAAGTCCTGAGCGGTGTCGACAGCCGTCATTCCCATCTGATCCGGCTGCTGAGCAATCGTTGCTGCCATCTTGCCATCTTTTACGGCTGCAAGACCATCATCGGTAGCATCGAAGCCAACGACCTTGATGTCTTTTTCTCCAATTGCTTCAATTGCGCCCAGTGCCATTTCATCATTGTGAGCGAAGACACCCTTGATATCGCCATTTGCCTGCAGCATATTTTCCATAACCGTCATTGCGTCCGAACGGTTGAAATTAGCTGTCTGACTGGACACCACATCGAAGTCCTTGTCAGCGATCTGGTGGAATCCTTCCCCACGGTCAATCGTTGCGCTGGCGCCTGTCGTTCCCTGGATTTCAGCAACTTTTGCGCCCTGACCGACCTGCTTTTCCAGATACTCCGTAGCCATCTTAGCTCCGGCGACATTGTCTGATGCAATCTGGCAGTCTACGTCCACGCCATTTACAACACGGTCAAGGGAAATGACCTTAACGCCTGCTGCGATCGCATCCTGTACAGCAGGAGCAACGGCATCGGAATCAACGGGATTGACCAGAAGGACACTGATATTCTTTGAAACCAGATCTTCGATATCGGAAGTCTGCTTAGCCGCGTCATCCCCTGCGTCGACCACATCGATATCCAGCCCATCTTTTTTAGCCTGCTCTTTTGCCGCATCTGACATAGTGACAAAAAATGGATTATTCAGGGTTGAGACGGAAAACCCGATCCCACCGTTGCCTGCAAGCTGAGTTGTTCCAGAAGCCGTACTGGTCGCCTCTGCGGCGGATGTCTTAGTCTCAGTCTTCTCTCCATCTACCGATACGGCTCCACAACCTGCCAATCCGACTGCCATTACCGCTGCCATTGAAAGCGCTGCAAGTTTTTTGATTTTCATAATCGTTCTCCTTTTTATTTTATAGATAGCACCTGCCTGACTCTTTTCTCCTTACAGGTACTGATTGACCGACTTTCCATTTTCGGAAAAGCCGGAAAGCATCCTTTCTTACCGGTTCCGATCGGACAAGACAGCGATCAGAATGACGATTCCTTTCACAACGTCCTGATAATAGGAAGAAACTCCCAGGATATTGAGACCGTTATTTAAAACGGCAATGATCAATACACCGACAAACGTTCCCCATACACGGCCCCTGCCGCCGCTCATGGAAGTGCCGCCGAGCGCGACCGATGCAATGGCATCCATTTCGTAGCTGGTTCCCAGAGTCGGCTGTGCCGAGCCAAGTCGGGACAGGAGGATCAGACCGGAAAGAGCAGCCATACCTCCGGAAATGGCATATACCGTCAATTTTGTCAGGTCGATATTGACACCGGCAAGTTTAGCTGAAACAGGGTTGGAACCGGCTGCATAGACTCTGCGTCCAAAGACCGTTTTCTCAAGCAGGAAGATAAAGATCAAAAAGGCAAGGATAAAGAGGATAACCGGAAATGGAATTCCAAATAGATTTCCCTTTCCCATAAACTTCAGGGCAAAACTGTCTCCCAGATTGGAGATCGGTTTTCCATCCATAAAGATCATGGTCAGACCTCTGAATACTGTCATCGTTACCAGGGTTGCAATGAAAGGCTGAAGGCGCCCCTTTGTAACGAGAAGACCACTGATGCAGCCGAATCCAATCCCGATCAGGATCGCGAGGATAAAGGCCAGACCAACCGGCATCCCGCCTTTGATGAAGGCTGCGCAAAAAGCTGTCGTCAGTGCCAGAACAGAGCCGACGGAAAGATCGATGCCGCCGGTCAGGATGACACAGGTCATGCCGAATGCGATAAAGCCATTAATGGAAGACTGTCTCAACAAAGACAGGAAATTTCCTACCGTTCTGAATTCCGGACTGATGATTCCGATGACGGCAACCAGAAGGACCAGCGCGATCAGAGCGCCAAAGTCCTGGATACGGCTCGATACTGTTTTACTCTTCATTTTATCTTTCCTCCTGTTGCAAGAATCATGACATTTTCCTGATTGGCTTCCTTCCGATCTACAAAACCGGTAATCGTCCCTTCGTGGACAACGACGATCTGATCCGCCATACCGAGGACTTCCGGAAGTTCCGAAGAGACCATGATGACTGCGACTCCCTTTGATGCCAGATCATTGATGATGGAATAAATTTCCTTCTTAGCTCCAATGTCGACGCCCCGGGTGGGTTCATCAAGAATCAGAATTTTCGGATCCGTATAGATCCACTTCGCAAAGATGACCTTCTGCTGATTGCCGCCTGAAAGATTGACCGTATGCTGCCTTTCACTGAAACATTTGATGCTCAGCTCTTTGATTCCCTGCTTAACCAGCCGGTCTTCCGCTTCTTTTCCTAAGACACCGTGTTTGGAAATCTTTCCAAGATTGGCGATGGAAATGTTTTTTGCGATACTCTGGTCCAGCATCAGGCCCTGCACTTTACGGTCTTCCGTGATGAACCCGATGCCGTTTTTCATCGCCGCTTCCGGTGAGCTGTTGTGAACTTCCCTGCCGTCGATCAGGATCTGACCGGTAACCGGCTTCCGATATCCGAAAATGGCTTCCATGATCTCTGTCCGTCCGGCGCCCATAAGTCCTGCAAAGCCCAACACCTGTCCGGCACGAACTTGAAAGGAGATGTTCTCAAAGACTCCGGGACAGGTGAGGTTCTTCACTTCAAAGACCACATCCCCGATCTTTGCCTTTCGTTCGGGATACCGCTCTCCGATTTCACGGCCGATCATCATCTTGACGACCTCATTCATGTTGGTCTCGGAAATTTTCTTTGTCCCGATGTACTCGCCGTCTCGCAGAACCGTGATGCGGTCACACAGTTCAAAAATTTCTTCCATCCGATGGGATATGTAGACGACCGAAACCCCCCTTGCCTTGAGAGATCTGGTCACTTCAAACAGGATTTCCGTCTCTTTCTGGGTCAGAGCGGAAGTCGGCTCATCCATGATCAAAACCTTTGCATCCACCATCAGGGCTTTCGCGATCTCAACCATCTGCTGCTGACCGACGGAAAGCCGATTCATTCTTTCTGCCGGATTGATCTCGACGCCCAAAAGGTCCAGTACTCGTCTGCACTCTTTTCTCATAGCGCCTTTGTCGCAGATCCCGAACCTCGTCGTAAGTTCCTTTCCAAGGAACATATTTTCCTCAACCGTAAGGTCGAATAGGACATTCAGTTCCTGATGAATAAAGACGATCCCGGCTTTTTCGGCTTCCTGGACATTGCGGTAAGTGACTTCCTGTCCATCGACAACGACCGTGCCGGCATCCCGTGTATATTCTCCGGTCAGGATCTTCATCAAGGTCGACTTGCCGGCGCCGTTCTCTCCCATCAGGGCATGAATTTCACCGGAATCCAGTACAAAGCCCGCATTTTTTAAAACCGGGTTTCCACCGAAGGATTTGTTGATCCCCCGCACCTCAATCTGCATAACGCTCCCTCCTTTCCATTTGCATCATCAAAAGATACAAGCCGCTTCCAATATGATATTGGAATAGGGCGTCGTCTCTCCGGTACGGATCACCGCCTTGCACTTCCTGGTCATTTTCTTTAATTTCTCATGAGGAATAAACTCAAGTATGGGTTTGAAACCGCTTTCAAGATTTTCAAAATAAAAAAGAACCTTCTCCAGCTGCTCCGGATTCTCTTCCTTCATCTCTTCTGCCAGGTAGATCGTCTGCACTTTCATATCGTCCCCGACAGCCTCAAGAACATCCATAAAACCAGGTTCTCCCAACCTGACAGCCAGATCAATCCGCTCCGTCTCATCCGGACAGGGCAGACCGCAGTCCCCAATACAGATCTGATCGGTATGTCCCATATAGGACAACACCCTTGAAATATCACTGTTCAGAATTCCCTTTTTCTTCAACTTATGACTCCCCTTTCATGTTCTTCAGTTCCTGCTCCACTTCTGCAGCGGTCGGCATCCCACTCTGCGCTCCAAACTTTTCAGTTGAAAGTCCCGCCGCGATATTGGCATAGGTCAGGGCGGTTTTGATATCCGCGCCCTCCGCAACTTTTACGGAAAATGCTCCATTTAAGGTATCTCCTGCCCCGGTTGTATCGACGACAGCTGACTTTCTGGATGGGACTGTGAGGATTGTGCCGTCCTTGAGACAGGTCGTCACTCCACGGGACCCCTGCGTGATAATGAGCTTCTCCGGATAAGCTTTTAAAAGCTCTTCCGTGCTGCGGTCCCCGCCAAAGATCAGCAGGGCTTCATGTTCATTTGGCGTCAGGTAGGTCACCTGGTCGATGATGTCCTGAGGAACCTTGGATGCCGGCGCCGGATTTAAAACAACCGGGATCTGCTTTTGGCTTAGGAAATGGACCAGGTACCAGACCGTCTCGAGCGGGATCTCATGCTGCAGAACAACCATGTCAAACCTGACCAGCTCCTCTTTGATCCCATCTGCATAGGTTTGATCAACGCAGCCATTCGCGCCCGGCACAACAACGATGGTATTGTCATGTTCTCCGACCGTAATCATGGCAATACCGGTCGGAATGCCGGTTAGAACTTTGATATGGTCGGTACTTACCTGATTGACTTTCAGATTTTCAATCAGTCGTTTTCCATGATCGTCAGCTCCCACGCAGCCGAACATCTCAACTTCAGCTCCCAGCTTTGCCATGGCAACCGCCTGGTTGGCACCCTTTCCTCCCGGAATATAACGAATGCTGTCCCCGTGAACGGTCTCCCCCTTTAAGGGGATACGCTCGGCAGTGACCGTCATATCCATGTTGATACTTCCTACTACTGCAATTTTCATCTGTCTTTTGCTCCTTATCGTTAGGCTATTGCTTTCATTTTCCTGTTTTGAGCTTCTTCGTTGTCTTTCTCTCCACTAAGGAGACATCAAAGATATTTTCTCTTTGGAAATCCTGGTGCTGCTGATAGCGGGAAATAATCTGAGCCGCCAACTTGCCCATCTCCGTAATCGGCTGTCGGATAGAAGTCAGCTCCGGCGTCATCAGGCGACTGAAGCGGATATCGTCAAAGCCAATAATTTGAAAATTCTTGGGGGCTTTTTTCCCCGCATGATGCAGAACCTTATAGATGGAAATGGCGACCATATCATTACTGGCTATGATGCCGTCCGCATCGGGATAGGTTTCCAAAATCTTTTTTCCGACTTCAAACCCGGATTCATAGCTGTAGGAGGAATCTAAAACATACTGCTTGATCCCGTATTCCTCGCAGACATCCTGGTAGCCCTTAAACCGCATCTGGGCGCTGGTCAGGATCTGGGGTCCCCGGACATTGATAATCTTTTTGCAGCCTGCCTTAATCAGGCATTCCGCGGCAAGCCGCCCCCCTTTGTAATGATTTGACTCAATACAGGCGATCTCCGCGCCATTGGTCATCTTGCGATCGATTGCCACAATGGGCATGCCAACTTTCAGCTCATTGGTCATGCTGTCATTTTGTGTCGCCATGATCAGTCCATCGGCATTCATCTGATCCAGGGTCTCAATGTAGGTCACTTCTTTTTCCGCGTCATTGTTGGAATTACAGAGTAGAATCCGGTAGCCGCTGCCGTAGGCCTCTTCTTCGACAGCTTTGGCAAATTCGTTGAAAAATGGATTTTCAATATCCGGAACAATGACTCCGATAATTTTTGACGATTTTTTAAAGAGAGCCCGGGCCAATTCATTGGGTTTAAAACCGGTCTCTTTGATTGCAGCTAAGACTCTCCGCCGCTTCTCATCATCAACATTGGCGGTCCCATTCATAACCCTCGATACTGTAGAAGGAGACACACCGGCGATTCTGGCCACATCTCTGATTCCTGCCATTTTTTTATCCTCCAGATCATTCTTTTATCTTACCTGTCCGTTATGTTCCGTTCAAGAATGGATCTGACCGCAATATTTGAAACGCGTTTCAATTATTACAGTCATACTCTAGGACCCTTTTCAAACAAAGTCAATAAATCATTTTATTTTCGTCATTCTTAACGATTTATATTCATGATATTCGTTAAATATTTTTTATGAAACCATTTTCAAATCACTATTTTCAAAGATGCATCCACACAAAAAAGACGGACAGCCTCCGCCCGTCTTGAGCCGCTGTCCGTCCGCCTTTATAAGCAGATCTCAATCTTTATCCTCAATTATTCACCGTCA
>DFIU01000008.1 GCA_002371465.1 Lachnospiraceae bacterium UBA3689
CTACTTGGGGGTAGCATATCAGTCAAACCGGTCAGTCCTCCTTTTGTTCATGCAAGGTCTCGGTATAAAAGCCCATCTTAGGGGGCTCGATATTCCGCTTGGTCAATTTGGTCCGGCTCTGCCGTCGAAGCAGGCGGATAAAACGACCGACGAGAAAGACGGATGCAATCGCCGCAGCCAGGGCAAGTTCATTGAGCAGGTCTTCGGAGCCGCCCTGTAGGCGGAGGGATGTCCCTAATCGGAACATCAGCCAGGTTAAAAGCCCCGCCAAGCCGACGTGAAGGAGCAGGGAAAGCCCCAGTTTTAGCCGGTCCGTCGGCAAATTGCCGGCGACCCTTCCCGTCTGACCGTTGACGGCGAACAGGTAGCGCCTGCCCCGATAGGTCGTATAGAGCATCCAGACCGGCGCCAGGGCGTATGCGGAGTTTTCCTTCCTGATCTGACAGGTCCTGAAGTGAACCGCGGACAGCCTGGGATGGTGGTTCTCCGTGATCCTTGCCGCCGGACCCTCCAGCTGAATCCGGTCGGCGGCATCCTCTTTCACTCTCGCCGTCACCCGCTTTCTCGCCCTTTCTTCCATTTCCTCCTCAGGCACATCCCACCGCTGCGCCTGAAAACCGATCAGGTAGGCGGAATTAAAAAAGGCGCTGTTGCGGAAATCATAGGGACCGACGCACTCCATGATCCGATCGTCGAGCAGCCTTAGACCGTCCTCGGCGACCCAGTCGTATCTCCCCGTCCCCACACTGTGGACGGATGCGCTGCCGCTGACCACGTTCCGGACGATCCCCCACTCCTCGGTATGGACCTGATCGCGGTCGGTATCCTGGAAAATGGCGTCACAGTCAAGGTCGGCCGCAAAGTCAAAGAGCCAGACCGGGACATAGACGCCCTGGATTTTTTCAATCTGGGAATCTGCCAGAAATGCCGCCGGGATAAAAGGCGCTTCCGACACAATCTTTTGGTAGGCGTCGACCGCCTCCTGCCGCCTGATCTCAAAGGGAACGATCCGGCCCGGTCGAAACCGGTCCTTTAAATCCCCGATCAGAGAAGTCCTGGTGTCGCAGTAGACGCAGCGGGTCACCAGACTCATGCTGGACGTGATCATTTCCGCCCCGCAGTGGGGGCAGCGATAGGCGACCATATAGTCCTCTTCGGGTATCTCCCCCTCCCCTTTGGTAAGCTCCGCCATCTTGTCGCGGTAATCAAAGGGATAGTAACTGCTGCCGCAGCTTTCGCACTTTAATTTTCCCAGGTTGGGATCAAAGGTCAGATCCGCCCCGCAGGTCCTGCACTTATACTTCTTTGCCATAGTCAGCCGCCCGTTTTTTCGTAAGCCAGTCTCGGGTCGGAATCCTCCCGGACATAAATGATGCCGCAGTAGCGGAAGCCGTTTTGCTTCAGCATGTTCTGCATAACCAGATTGTCGGCATGGGTATCAATCCGCAGGTGGGGACACTGGTCAGACGCCCAGTCGATTGCAGCCCTGCCGACCCCCTTGGCGATCCCCGCCGAGGCGATCCGGTGGATGACACCATAGGGGGAATCATCCAGCCATTTGCCCTTATCGATCACCCGATAGCTGGGGTCGTCGCAGACATCAAAGAAGAAGGCTCCCGCCACTTGTCCGTCCGCTTCCACGACCCGCATCTTTTTCTGCCGGATATCGTCCTCAATCAGCTCTTTGGGCGGCCAATTGTCCCCCCACTGTCTGGGATTGCCATGGTCCCGCATAAAGCCTCTCGCCCTTTCATAAATCTTTAAGATCCGATCCAGATCTTCCGTCGTCGCCGTTCTGACTGTCAGCATCCTCAATCTCCTCCTCTTTCAGGACTCATTGACCAGCTTGCCGGTCATATGGTCGATGGTAAGAGCCAGCATCTGAACCCGGCTGGCGGCATTTTTGATCTCCTCTTCCACATATTCCACCGTCGGAGAATATTTCGTCCCCAATTTGCGGACATGGTCGATCGCCCGCTCCTGGTCCCTGATCAGTTCAATTCGCCCGAAGATGATAACGCTTTTGATATTGAGCGCCCATTCGCCCTCTTTCCGATAGCCCTGGTCCATGACGCAGAAAGAAACCTTTTCGCTCTTTTTTAAGAGATCGATCTTTGCCCCCTCCTTGGAACAGTGAAAATAGAGCTTGCCGTCCTCTTCATCGTAGATAAAATCAAGGGGCAGGGCGTAGGGATAGCCGTCATCCCCGTTGATCGCCAGGACGCCGCGCGGCTCTTCCTTTAAGATTTTGACGCACTCTTCATCGGTCAGCTGCTGCTTCCACCGTCGCATTTTTCTCCACATAAAATTTTCTCCTATTTTTCTCAGCTCCATACAACTTGTCTTTGATAGAAAAAAGACGCAGCTTCGATAAAGGTAATCGCTCCCGTCATCGAACCTGCATCTTCTTATTCTTATTTTATGATCAATCGTGATAGATATGCCTGGTAAAAGAAAATGTATTGCCGCCGGTAAGACGCGCCACAATGTTGACCAGGCGTTCCATCACAACCTGAAAATCATCTGTCTCTTCCACGGTAACATCCAGAGCCATCCCATCATTGACAATCTCAACCTTCCGGGCTTTCTCCAGCTCGTTGCCCTCTTTTAAGATCTGCTCTGTCTGTTCCTCAGTTACTTTTTTTGCAAATGCGTATTCTCTGGTCATATCTGCCTCTCTGCTTCTTTCAATTTGATGCAATCCGCTCGTTCGCGTCATGAAAATTCTAATGGAATCTTAAGATTCTGTCAATCTTTCACCACTTTTTCTGCGGACAATGGGATCTGACAGCGATCCCCCGTAGTTCCACATAGCAGCCGCAGGCCTGACAGGTTCCGGCTAAGAGCTGATCACACAGGCGGCAGAGTTCCATTCGTTTCCGGTAGGCGTCATCCGACACCCGATCCCAGGGTCGGATGCGGTCCCGGAAAGTCAGGATGGACTTCGCCTCTTCCTCCCCCAACCCGGATAATAGACATTTTCGACAGTGCCGTTCATTCATGGTCAGATCCTCCGTAGAGGGGATCATCCGCCCCTAAAGCTTCCTCCCTGATATGCCGGGCAAATACTTTATAGAAGAAAAAGGACTGCAAATAGGTGACCAAGGCGATCCCCAGGACACCCATGATGACCAGACCGCCCATGCTGAAAAAGGCTGCCACGATCGCAAGTCCCGTCAGGGTCAGGGCGAAAAACGTGTAGGGCAGAAAATATCCCACTGCCATCTTGGCGGCGGTCCCGATCTGATGTTTCAGACTCCCCTCCATCTTGGCGATGACTGGAAAGAGCCAGGTCCCGACCAGGATGAAACAAAAGGCAAGAACAAAGATCAGGACCAGCTGGACCCGACTGAAGGTCCCGCCCCCAAAGCTCTTCCAGAAACGGTAGTCCAAGAAGAGGATGCCTCCCGCTGCCAAAAGGAACAGCCAGGCGAGGGTCGCCTGCCGGAAATTTTTCTTAAAAGCCCCCCAATAGGTCCTTACGACATAGCCGTCCCCATAACGGATGGATCGAAGGTTTACCGCGTAGAGAGCAGTCAGGGAAGTGCCCATGGTGAAGACCGGCAGGCTGGTCAGCAAAAAGAGCAGATTTAAGACCACCAGGTCGGTCACCTTATTAAAAAAACGAAGGACTACATTGTCATAGGCAAGATTACTGTTCATTTTGGATTCTGCTTTCTCCCCATAGGGGGGATGAGTCGGATTTGACCGACTCATCCATTCCTTGAAACAGGACGGGAAGTCCTGCTTTACTTGATGCCTGAGATAGCGATGGATTCGATGATGATCCGCTGGAAGATGAAGAATAAGAGCAGGGTCGGGATCATGGCAATGACCGAAGCCGCCATAATAAGGGCATAGTCGCTTTGAATCGCATAGTAGCTGTTGAAGGACCGGATGACGACCTGCAGGGTCCAGTTCTTCTCACTTCTAAGGAAGATGGTCGGAGCCAGATAGTCGTTCCAGATCCCCATGAACCAGAGCATGAGCTGGGTTCCCAGCGCCCCCTTCATGAGGGGCAGGAAGACTCGGAAGTAGGTCCCGAAGTAGCCGCAGCCGTCCAGCTTGGCGGCGTCCATCAGCTCATTGGGGATACTGTAAAGGTTCTGCCTTAAGAAAAAGATCATGCTGACATTGCCAAAGCAGCCCGGAATGATCAAAGGCAGCAGAGAGTTGGTCCAGCCCAGCTTGGTAAAAAGCACATACTGGGGAATCATGACGACGGCAAAGGGGATCATGATCGTCGCCAAGAGAGCCATAAAGAAGGCATTTTTCCCACGGAAGTTCATCTTGGCGAAGGCAAAAGCCGCCAGGGAGGAGGTGAAGCCGCCGAAGAGAAGGACCGGAATTTCCACCTTGACCGTATTGAAGATACCGCTGATAAACTGCCCTTTGGAAAGGACTTCCCGGTACTTGCCGATCAGGATGGGGTCCGGAAAGAGGGTTAAGGTCCCGGACAGGATCTGGTTCTTGGTCATAAAGGACGTTGCGACCATGTAGATGAGGGGGAAAATCATGGCGACCGCCCCAATAGCAAGGAGGATAAAGACCACCACGTCCCCGATCTTCTGCTTCTTGGATTTCATGTAGTGATCGGATAAATCTTTTCTTTGTTTCATCTTGCTGCTTCCTCCTCAATCCATGGTGCTGACCCATTTATCCTGGCCCTTGAAGTTAAGAGCCGTGATCAGGAAAATGATAAGAGCTAAAATGACGGCAACCGCACAGCCGTAACCCAGCTGCGAATTATTGAACGCCTTGTCAAAGAGGTAAAAGACAATGGTCGCCGCGCTGTAATTCGTTCCGCCGTTGCCGGTCATGACCTGGACTTCAACAAAGACCTGGAAGCCTCCGATCAAAGACGTGATCAGGATGTAGAAGGTGACCGGCGAGATCAGGGGAATCGTAATATTTTTAAAGAGCTGCCAGCCGTTGGCGCCGTCGATCTTCGCCGCCTCATAATAGTCACGGGGGATGTTCTGAAGCCCCGCCAGATACAAAATGATCGATCCGCCCAGCCCCTTCCAGGTCATGAAAATGATCATGGCGACCTTGACCCAGAACTCATCGCCCAGCCAATTGGGACCGTGGATGCCGGTCAGAGCCTTAATCATGGAATTTAAAAGACCGTAGTCGTAGTTGAAGACCCACGCCCAAAGGATCGAGACCGCCACCAGGGAGGATACGACCGGCACATAGTAGACGGTTGTAAAGAACCGTCTCGTGTGCTTCATCCGGTTGAGTCCCATAGCGATCGCCAACCCTAAGAACATGCCGATCGGAATGCCGATCATGTAGATCAGGGTCGTGACCATAGACTTCCAGAACTTGGCGTCTGTTAAGATGTCTGCGTAATTCTTAAAACCCACCAGATTGCCGGTCAGGGAATTGACCCCGGTCCATCTGCTGAAGCTGGCAAAGATGGCAAAGCCGATCGGATATGCCATAAAGAACAGAAAGCCCACAAAAGGAGCCGCGATAAAGAGCCAGGCCCACCGCTCTTCCCTTTTTGCCATCTCAGAAATCTGATGTTTTTTCGTCACTGCTTTTTGCATCATATTTGTTCTCTTTCTTTAAAAAATGACCCCGCTAAAGAATCTTTAGTGGGGCCATACCAACTGCGTTCCCGCTTATCCCGATCCCAAGTCGGGGATCATTTTCTTAAGACCGCCTGCCGGCTTACTTGGTCGCGGCGTTCTGAAGTTCAATCGCGTTGTCCAGAGCTTCCTGCATCTTGGGCTCGACTTCCTTGAAATAGTCGTCGACGGGAATGGAGCCGTTCTGTACGTTGGGAATCCCTTCGAGGAACGTATCCCACCATTCCGCATTGTAGGTGTAGGTCGTCTCCGGGAAAATTCCCTTGTACTGGTCGCTGCCCTCGATATAGCCGAAGATGACGTCCAGGTTGGAGGCATAGGGGATGGTGCCGTCCGCAACCTTGTCCTTGAAGGTACTCTGGGCGTAATCGCGGATGTTGGGGATCTGCATGGACTTGCCGGTGGTCTCGCCGGAGAGTGCTTTCTGTCCTTCCAGATCGGTAGATAAGGAAGAAATCAGTTCCGCGCAAAGTTCCGGATATTTGGTATTCTTGGAAACAGCGAATCCGACAGATCCCAGCCAGGTCGTCGACTTGCCGTCGCCGTCCGGACCTACCGGCCAGCCGCAGAGGTCCCACTTATAGGGGAAGGTCGCCTGATCCATGAAAGCCGCTACGTCCCAGGTCCCGCAGGCATAGAACCCGATCTGACCGTCCAGCCATCTCTGGTAACCGCCTAGAGCCGTATCCTGCTCGACCGTCGGGGTGACGCCCTCTTTGGCGGTCAGGTCGACGTAATACTGGAAGGCATCCTTGAGGTTCTTGTTGTTCGTGATGTTGACCTTGGTCAGGTCATCATTTAAGAACTTGGCGCCGTTGGAGAAGAGGTAGGGAGTCATGCCGAAGGCATTGGCGTTGGCGACTCCCCACTGGTCGATCTCACCGTCCCCATCGGTATCCTGGGTCAGCTTCTTGCAGACATCCAGGAATTCATCATAGGTATAGGGCTTCTTGGGATCCGGATAAGCAAGTCCCGCCTTATCGAAGAGGTCCTTGTTGTAAGCCAGCGCGAAGCAGGACAGGTCCTTGGGCAGGCAGTAAAGAGAACCCTTTCCGATCTCCTTGCCGTCGTACTGGTAAGCACTCTTGATTTCCGGCCACAGATTGTCGACCGTCGCCTGGTCCACATAGTCGTCAAGCGGCAGGACATAGCCGTTGTCGACGTAGGACCTGAGCGCGTCCGGACCGACATAGAAGATATCCGGCAGATCATTGGCTGTCATCGCAGCCGTCATCTTGGTTCCGTACTCGTCCTGGGTAGTTACTTCAAAGTTGACCTTCTTGATCTGATCCTTGTGAGCTTCCGTAAATTTCTTGATCTGGTCCTCGTAAGCCGCCTTTTCATGCTCCTGGGCATAGATGAGGACGTTGATCTCATCCTTGCCTTCGCCGGTCATTTCCGTCTTGGTAGCCGCGGAACTGGTGCTTTCACCCTCTTCCGATGTTGTCGTTACCCCGCATCCGGTCAGAGCAGATAGTCCCATCAGGGCTGCCAGACCCAAAGCCAACAATTTTTTTCTTTTCATTTGATTGACCTTCCTTTACTTGAGGCAAGATGCATCCAATAGTTTGCGTCATATCTCTTTCATCTTGCTCCTGCATCATTGGTATACACGGATCCCCTCGCAGCTCCGACCGCTTTTCTTAATAAGCAGCTGCGCGCCGCCGCTTTTGTGGAAAATGAATCGGTTTCAGCTCGGTTCTCTTTGTTTTATGTACACATTTTACAATGGCATTTTGGGGGATGTCAATAAGTATTTTACATTTTTTTAAATTACTTTACTTTATTTTATCTTTCTATAATATCTAAATTTTTCTAAATCACTTTTCTTTTTCGTTGACCAAATAAGGCGGCAAGTCTTATATTAAAGGATATAAAAAGATTCCGAAAGGGAATCTTGGGAGAATACTATGTTAAGAATCACCTCCCCCGAAGAGGGACTAGAACTGTTCAAAGTATTAGGCTCGGACGTGCGGGTTCAGATCATCAGCCTCCTTTTAAAAAACAAGCAGATGAGCATGAATGAGATCGCCACCAGCCTCAATATCACCAACGGCGCTTTGACCAGCCATATCAGGAAAATGGAAACCGCCGGCATCATCACCATCCAAAATGATGCTGCCGGTCATGGAAATCAGAAACTCTGCTCCCTTAGGATGGACAAGATCCTGCTGGACTTCCAAACCGCCGAAGAGATTCAGAACGTCTATAACGTCGATATCAAGGTTGGTCACTACAGCGATTACAAGGTCTATCCGACCTGCGGCATCGCGACCCATGAAAAGCTGATCGGGGAAGTCGACGACACCCGCTATTTCAGCCATCCGGACCGCTACAATGCGGACATCCTCTGGTTTACCAAGGGCTTTGTCGAATATGAGATTCCCAATTTCATCCCTTTCAACCAGAAGATCACCCAGATCATGATTTCTGCCGAACTCTCTTCCGAAGCGCCCGGCGTCAACTCCGTCTGGCCCAGCGACATCACCTTCTCGCTGAACGGCACCGATCTGGGGATCTGGACAGCTCCCGGCGACTTTGGCGAGGTACGCGGCATCTTCACACCCGACTGGTGGTTCCCCAACTGGAACCAGTACGGTCTTTTAAAGCTCTTGGTCATTAACGAATCCGGCACCTACATTGACGGGCTTAAGATCTCCGACGTCAGCATCAACCAGTTCGACCTCGACTACCGGTCCAAGATGCAGTTCCGCCTGTCCGTCAAGGACACCTCCCAACATGTCGGGGGACTGACCATCTTCGGCAGCTCCTTCGGCAACTACGCCCAGGATATCAAGGTATCCATTAGCTACGTGCCGATATGATAAGGGGCAACTTCCTGAAAAGTCAAAAAGGTTCTGTGCAGAAGAAAACTTCACTTCTGCACAGAACCTTTTCTGCTTATTGCAAGAGGGACTTTCCGTTCACGCTACTCTACGACCACCCAAACTGGTCTTATGCCTTCTGTACCAACCTCAGCATGGTCACGCTGGCAGGACTCAAGGTCACCGTCAGTCCCTCTTCCGTCGATTCAAAGTCTGTAAATGCAACTTCTTTTACCGTCTCTGGATCTTCAAAGGTGTTGTGGGCGTGGACTTCGCCCGTCACGACAGTCGCCTCCTCCACCTCCCATTTGCCGTCCGTCAGATAGACCGAAAGTCTCTTGGGCTCATCATAGGACAGGTTGTTGAGGGTCACCGTAATCACTCCATTTTCAGCCTTAGAGACCGCCTCCGTCACCTCCGGCACGCTCCAGTCAAAAGTCCCGATCTGATCTTCGCCCGTCAGGTCGGAATGAAGCAGCTTGGCTCCCTGATGGTAGCGGTACTGGTGAAAGACGTGATAGGTCGGCGTCTTGACCATCTGATCGCCCTCCGTCAAAAGGACAGCCTGCAGCACATTGACCATCTGGGCAAGATTAGCCATTTTCACCCGGTCGCAGTGCTTGTTGAAAATATTCAGCGTCACGCCGGCGACCAGAGCGTCGCGGACGGTATTTTGCTGATACAAAAAGCCCGGATTGGTTCCCGCCTCCACCGTATACCAGGTACCCCATTCGTCGACAATCATGCCGATCTTCTTCTCGGGATCGTACTGGTCCATGATCCTGCCGTGGCGCTCAATCAGTTCCTTCATATAAAGAGCCTTGCCCAGGGTCTTGTACCAAACCTCCTGATCAAATTCCGTGGCAGGTCCCTTGATCTCCCAGCCCTCCGGGTGGACATAGTAATGGAGGGAGAGTCCGTCCATAAAACCGTGGAGGAAATCCGGCGTATGGTCAAAGCAGGTATCGAGGACCGTTTTCGTCCAGTGATAGTCCGCGACATTGGCGCCTCCGCAGATCTTTTTGATCGGCTTGTCCGGATCATAGATTCGCACGTAGGTCTGGTAGCGCCGGTAGAGGTCCGCATAGTACTGGGGTCTCATATTGCCGCCGCAGCCCCAGTTCTCATTCCCAACGCCGAAGTAATCAATCGTCCAGGGTTCCTCGTGTCCGTTTGCCTTCCGCAGATCCGCCATGGGGGAGACGCCGTTAAAGGTCATATACTCCACCCACTCCGACATCTCCTGCACGGTCCCGCTGCCCACATTTCCATTGATATAGGATTTGCAGCCCAGCTGACGCACCAGTTCAAAGTACTCGTGGGTACCGAAGCTGTTGTCTTCCACCACGCCGCCCCAATGGGTATTGACCATGCGCTTTCTCTGCTCCTTAGGACCGATCCCGTCCTTCCAGTGGTACTCATCGGCAAAGCAGCCGCCCGGCCAGCGCAGGACCGGAATTTTAATCTCTTTTAGGGCTTCAACGACATCGGTCCGCATCCCCTTTACGTTGGGAATGTCCGAGTCTTCGCCGACGAAAATGCCTCCATAGATGCATCTGCCCAGATGTTCCGAAAAATGTCCGTAGATTTCCGGATTGATGGTACCCTCTTCTTTTTTAGTATTGATATAAAGTTTCATCCGCTCTCCTCTTCTTATGATTTGAGATACTGGACTGCCCAGATGGAGGTCAGGTTGCTGCCCGACACCAGGATGGTCCGGACAGCATTTCCCGCTTCATCTTTAGAATCCACCACAACTCCATGGTAAGTGTTCCCGTCTATTTTAAGTAAAATGCGGTTGGACCCTTTTTCCGCCTGATAGGTCCCCTTCATGCCGCCGGAAATGGCCCCATTTTGGAACTCCGTCTCCTTCGCCTCAGAGATCTTGCTGTCAACGCCGGTGCCGTGATTGAGCAGATAGTAGGTTCCGCCAATCTCAGGATCTTCTGTCTCCTGCTCTTCTCCATTCCTTTCAAAGGGCGTTTCCAAAAGCCAGCCCTCGCCATTGTCATAGAGGCGGTGGATGCGGGGCTCGTGATCCTCGCTGCCCTTATCAAAGCGCTGATGGTAGACAATATTCAATCTGCCGTCCTTGTCCTTAAAAATGGACTGACCGCCCGGCGCCATATAGGCGGTCTCAAGAGACGGGAAGGTGTAATTGCCCATCACCTTTAAACCGTAATTGAAATAATCCTCCTGATCTCCCAGCGTATGCCCCTGGGGGTCCTCATAGGGTCCGGTCGGCGTCTTGCTTCTGAACTCCCGAATCTGGTAGCCTCCCTCCCGCGTCAAATTGCCGTAGGAGGCAAAGAGGTAGTAATAATCCGTATCAGGATCGTATTCAATGTAGGGCCCTTCAACCGCGTGGTGACCGCAGCCTGCGAGATGGTAGCCATAGTAGGGGTCCTGACCGCCCGCATCCGAATGGATCGGCAGTCCCGTTTTGGGATCCAGCTTCAGGAGAAAAATGCCGCCGGACCAGGAACCGTAGACCAGCCACATATTCCCGTCCTTATCCGTAAAGGCGGCAGGGTCAATACAGTTGGGCCAGGCCTTGTTGTCGTAGGCCCCGTACCGGAAGTAGCGGGACAGGTCCGCGTCCTTGCCCAGGACCTCCGTCAGATTGGTCTGATCGACGCTCTTTTGATCAAAGCCCGAGTAAAGGAATGTGTCCGTATAAGTAAAGGGACCGCCCGCCGTATCCGAAACCGCCATGGTCAGATTGGACTTGATATAGGAACTGGTCGTACAGAAATACATCACATATTTCTTCATGACGGGGTTATAGAAGGTACTGCTCGCCCAGATGGAATAGCCGTTGTCCTCATTTTTTCCGACATAGGCAAAAGCGGGCAGATCGCCGTCAAAAATGTTGTCAAACATACGGTTGCCGTTGGCGACATAGGTCCACTTGTTCAGGTCCTGGGATGAGGCGATGACCTGATGGCTGCCGGTCATATAGTAGGTCTCATCCTCTCCCAGCACGATCTGGGGATCGTGGCAGGAAATCTCCGCCTTGTAATTGCCCTTTTTGATTTGATCGTAAGGCAAGGTT
This sequence comes from Lachnospiraceae bacterium UBA3689, assembly GCA_002371465.1. Lineage (GTDB taxonomy): Bacteria > Bacillota > Clostridia > Lachnospirales > Lachnospiraceae > Chordicoccus. The sequence goes on from DFIU01000008.1 coordinate 11,478, forward strand.
TTAGGTCCCGCCCCACAGCCCGTTAAGGTCATCAAGATTCCTCCTATGACTAAGATTCCGGTCAAAAGATATGCAGCAAGGGTTTTCCCCTGCTTGCGCTTCTTCGCTTCTCCGCTTCTTTTTTGCAGCCCGGCTTTCAGTTCCGAAAGCCCCTTATCTGCCGGAAAGACTTTTATTTCCTGTGGGAGAAGGGAACTGCTCTGTCCGCTCCCTTTTATGTTGGTCTGCGGTCCTATGCCGGAACTGCCAAAATACGCTCTATCACCAAAATCCGGTGTTTTCATGATCTTTCCCCCCTTCTTAAAAGGAAAAGACCGGGCGGTCCCGGTCCCACTTAACAGGCAGGAGAAAGGCGTGGCGGTTGGGATTGTAGAGGGGATTGCCTTCGATCTTCTCTTCGGTCCGCGCATGGCAGACCATGATATCGCGCCCCTCTTCATCCTTGACAAAGGAATTGTGACCGGGTCCGTAGACGCCTTTTACCGCATCGGTCTTTAGAACCGGGTAGCGCTCCTTGGTCCAGGTCCTGGGGTCGAGGAGGTCGGTCCCGCTTTTCGCCGACAGCATACCGACCGCATAGGCTGCTCCGGTCTCGGAAGCGGAGTAGGTCAGGTAGAGGTTCTGCCCCCGCTTGAGCATGCCCGGTCCCTCATTGACCCAGAAACCGACCCGTTCCCAGTCATAGTCCGGTGTCGATAGAAGAACCTGGACCGTCGCCAGCTTGGTCGGCGACTCCATCCGGGCGATATAGAGGTTGGAAATCTGCTTGCCGACGCCGACTTTCTCCGCCCAGACGTAGTAGAGGCTGCCCCCATCTTCAAAGATAGTCCCGTCAAGAGAGAAAGCGCGGAAGGAAAATTCATCCCCATCCGCCCCCTGCATAGGCCCCGCCTCAACCCAGTCATCCTTCATGGGGTCAGGGCCGGTACATTTTAAGACGTAGGGACGAATCTCCCACTCATCCTCCATCTGCCCACCGGAAAAATAGATGTACCAGCCGCCGAATATGTAGTGCAGCTCCGGAGCCCAGATGTGCTTGCTCATGGGACCGCTTTGATGCCTGGTCCAAAGGGTCCGTTCCCCGGCATCCTTTAAGCCAACCAGGGTCTTGCTCTGCCTTAGGACAATGCGGTCATAGGCAGGGACCGACGCCGTAAAATAATAGACGCCGTCCTTTTGACAGACATAGGGGTCCGCCCTCTGCATGATCCAGGGTTTGTTGTACTGTAATTCCCGATCCACTTTCCTTACCTCGTTTTGAATAGATTTTCTTGCCCGATATTTTAATTAATATTGAAATACTTTAGTTATAGCTATAATTATAGTGAAAATACACGCCATTTCAACATGAAAAGTAAAATCTGCTAAAAATCTCATCCCGATCCAATAACATTTCGTCAGGTTTCGCAGTCAGATCCGGTCGGTCCTGACTTGCCTAAGCCAGTCTCGCCTGTATGGTCCTTTGATCTCTGCCGGTGCTCAGATAACGGTAAATTCAGGATCTATTATGCAAAAAATGCCGCGCGGTGATCCGCGCGGCAGGAGTAAAATCAACTCGCAAAACTTTCAATCAAATCGTTTTTCAGACTTTGACAGCCCTCAATCATATCGTTTCTTCAACAGCAGCCTCATCGAATTTAGGATGCACAGGACGGCGACCCCGACGTCGGCGAAGACCGCTGCCCACATATTGGCGATCCCCAGGGCTCCCAGGACCAGGATCAGCAGCTTGACCAGCAGGGCGAACCAGATATTCTGGCGGGCAATGCCCACCGTCTTCTGGGCGATCCGGATCACCGCCGGGATCCGCTTCAGATCGTCGTCCATGATGACGACGTCCGCCGCCTCAATTGCCGCGTCGGAGCCGAGAGACCCCATGGCAATCCCGACATCGGACTGCATGAGGACAGGCGCGTCATTCATACCATCCCCGATAAAGGCAAGGTATCGTTTATCTTCCCTATGGGTTTCGATCAGAAGATTTTCCACCTTGCTCACCTTGTCCTGAGGCAGCAGATCGGCGTAGACAGCATCGACCCCCAGGTCCCTGCCGACCGCCTCAGCAGCCTCTTTCCGATCGCCGGTCAGCATGACAAAGGAACGGATCCCCTGCTTTTTTAAACTGGCAATGACCTGACCGGCCTCGTCCTTGACCTGGTCCCGAATGAGGATTGCGCCCAGGAATTTCCCATCCTCAGCGACATAGGAAACGGTCGCCGCCCGGTCCGAGGCGGGGATATAGGGTATGCCTTTTGCCTCCATCATTCTTGCATTTCCGATGCAAAGCTTATGTCCATCGGCATGGGCAATAAGACCCTGACCGGATATGATATCTGTATCAGAAAGAAGAGCCGTCCCTATCTGTGCGTCCGGGTCCTCATTTTTCAGTTCCCGCCGGATAGAGGCAGCAATCGGATGGGTCGACATACCCTCAGCCAGAGCCGCCTTTCCAAGGACCTCCCTGCGCTCGATCCCCGGGGCAGGCAGGACTTCCCTTACCTCAAAGCTGCCCTCGGTTAAGGTTCCGGTCTTATCCGAAACGACGGTATCGAGCCTTGCCAAAAGCTCCATATAGTTGGAACCCTTGACCAGCACACCATCTCTGCCGGCAGCCCCGATTCCTCCGAAGAAAGCGAGGGGAACGGAGATGACCATGGCGCAGGGGCAGGAAATGACCAGGAAGGTGCAGGCGCGGTAGATCCAGCTCATCCACTGACCGGTAAGGATGCCGCCCAGAAGAGCCAGGGCGACCGCCGTCAGCACGACTGCCGGCGTATAGACGCGGGCAAAGCGGGTGATGAAATTTTCCGTATGGGATTTCTTCTCGGAGGCTTCCTCGACCAGTTCCAGAATCCGGCTGACCGTGGAATCTTCAAATTCCTTGTCCGCCCGAATCTTGAGCAGCCCCTCCCCGTTGACGCAGCCCGAAACAACCGCATCTCCTACATGGACCGAGCGGGGAACCGCCTCTCCCGTCAAGGCGGCAGTGTTGACCATGGAATCCCCCTGAAGAACGGTCCCATCGATCGGAATCTTCTCTCCGGGCTTGATCACCAGGACCTCTCCCACCTTCACATCGTCCGGGTCGACCGTCTCGATACTCTGATCCCCCCGCTCGACATGGGCATAGTCCGGAGCCAGGTCCATCAGGTCTGTAATCGACTGCCTGGACTTGCCGACAGCATAGCTTTGGAACCACTCTCCCACCTGGTAGAAGAGCATGACCGCCGCCGCTTCCGAATTCTCCCCGGTCACCAGGGCTCCGACCGTCGCAACAACCATGAGGAAGGACTCATCAAAGGGCTGGCGATTTTTGATCCCCAGAAACGCCTTCTTGATCACCGGCAGACCGCAGATCAGGTAGGGAATCAGATAGAGTCCCAGTGCCAGAGGCCGGCTTTTAAAGATCCGTGGAAAGACTCCCAGATGTTCTAAAATAATCAGGGCGAAAAATACGACCGCCGCAATCAAAATCTTATTTCGTTCTTTTTTTAGTTTCGCTGTCAATAGCAGCTCCTCCTGACTTCAAAAAAAGCGCCGGCTTCCACCGGCGCTCTATCTTATAGTTCAACGGAAAATCCCGGTTCAATCTTTCTGCCCACCAGGACCGACTCCTTGAGGATCTCATCGAACCGTGCCTCATCGGCTTCCAGTGTATACTTCTGCATCATAAAGTTGACTTTTGCGTCAATCACGCCATCCATTTTTTTGATCGCGTCTTCCACCTTGGCTGCACAGTTGGCACAGTCGATTTCGCATTTAAATTTCTTCTTCATGATCTCATCCTCTTCCCAGATTTTTTAGTTCTACAGAAATTCAGGAAAATGCTTCAATTCCTTACTCTTCGATATGGTCCTTGCCCATCGCGATGATGGTCTTGACATGATCATCCGCCAGAAAATAGATCATCTGCTTCCCGTCTCTTCTGGAGCCGATCAGCTTGGAGGTCCTCAAAATCTTCAGCTGATGGGAAACCGCGGACTGGTTCATCTCCAGATCCTCACAGATCTCCGTCACATTTTTCTCTCCGTCAAAGAGATCATAGAGGATCTTGATCCTTGTGGAATCTCCAAAGACCTTGAACAGTTCCGCGAGGTTGCAAAGCTCATCCTCGGATACATTTGCAATCAGGTGATTGATCGCCTTTTCATCATAGAGTACTCGTTCTTCCATCTTTCTTTTCGCCTTCTTTTCATGAATCTCTGTTCATATGAATATATTATCATATGTTCCTTATCTGTCAACCGTTATTTTCAAAATCAAAGCCCACAAACGCCCACCTGACATTCATAAGGCACCTTTTTATTGTTCAGCCGTAAGATTCACATCATAGTCCACCGCTACGAAGTCATCAAAAGGATAATCTGCAGGTTTGGTATCCTCGTAATACCCATAGAACTTCATGTCTGAAATCTGCCTGCCGAGTTCCCCAACATGACGCGAAGCTTCACTAAACCGCCTTTGCGACCGAAATTCCTCGCCATAGAGATAATTCATATGAATCTCTTCAAACGAATCATAATTTTCCTGCAGGGTACGCGCCATGGGAAGGCAGGTCTTTAGCATCTCATCTCCGGAAAAATATCCTGCCAGATAACACATCTGTGCTACGCGCATAAGCCGCATATAATCATAAGCCATGAGACCCTTCCGCAGCCCGGACTGCTCGACAGCCGAAAGCGCCCCCTGCAGCTTCACCACATTGAACAGCATCTCATGCGTCCGTGAATATGCAAAATAATAGGACTTCTTGTCCATATCATAGAGTCCAGGATCCTTAATATCCAAGGTTGCCTGCAACGCATCTGAGCCATGATGCTTATGATAATAGGCAGAAAACCATGGATTCACCCGCGTATATGCGCGAAGCCTTGCACGATGCCCATATTCCTGCATGGAATGAATGACAGCGATTGCGTCCTCACGATCATGAATGCCCCAGTAGATCTTTAGCCAGTTCTCTACATCCGGCAGATTAACAGGATAGGAAAAATCAACGCCGGCAATCTGGTCTGCAGTACCTGTCTGATACCCATAAAATCCGGTCACCTTCAAAATCCACTTCATTTCGGGCGAATCTAAGGTCTCTGCACTGAGATCGCCGCCAGATTTCCCGGAAGAATAAGAGACCAGGACATCCCGATAATCAGGATTTGGCGCCATCTGAAACCAGAACAGACAGAAGACAGATATTACCAGCAGAATACAGGCAAGCTTCTCCCAGATATGGAAAGAATGTGCCTTGTGTTTCGATGGCTCAAACGTTTTCCTTCTTACATGCGCACGAATCCTCCGCAGAAGGAATGCCCGGATTCCAAAGGCGCCAAGCATAGCGCCCAATACATAGAGAATACTGTACGTTGAATAGATATATTGTTTCCCATGCTCGATCAGCACTGCAATGACAGCCGCAATCATTGGAAGCAAATAAACCAGCACCGAAAGTACCCGAATCTTCCGGGAATACCCGGTTTCATGAATATTGTGATCTGATGACATCTGCATTGTATTCTATTCTCCTATCGTTTAAACAGTATTATGATTCCAGTTATATTTGTTCGCCTTAAGGAAACAGATTCGCCGCAAGCTTCGCCTTAATCTGTAAGCTTCTTATTTGCGATATACCCCTGCACTCGGAAATATTCTGATATTGACTCATGTCATCGGGACCTTCCATTTTTTCATCTGCTCCCATTATACGTCAAAAACCCCTTCAAAAGGGGTTGGATTCTGCCTCTTTTGAAAGGATTTTCACCTTGACTAATTTCTGATTTTTGAGATAATAGAAACGGAATTATGAAACTTTTTAATAGCATATATGTATGTTCGTCATATTTTAAATGAAAGTGACTATCATGAAAGATACGCCCAACCATTATGAAATTTTCCTGAAAGTCGTCGAGACCGGCAACATTTCCAAAGCCTCCGAGGCGCTCGACTACACCCAGTCCGGCATCAGCCATGTCATCTCCGCCCTGGAAAAGAGTGTTGGTTTCAAGCTCTTTGTCCGCAGCAGCAACGGAGTGGCGCTGACCGACAACGGCCGCAAGCTGGTGCCCCTCATCCAGAACATCGTCAACCAGCAGCAGCTTTTAAAGCAGGAGGTCTTCGACATCAACCACCAGGTCGGCGGCAAGCTGAGAATCGGCAGCTTCACCTCCGCCACCACTCTCTGGATGCCGCAGCTGATCGCCCACTTCCACCGGAATTATCCGGATGTGGAGCTGGAAATTGTGGACGGAAATTACGCGGATATCAAGCACTGGCTGCGCCACGGCAGAATCGACGCCGGCTTTTTGGCGGGTCAGGTCGAGGACAGCTTCATCTTTCATGGACTGATCCGCGATCCCCTCCTGGTTGTCATGTCCCAGGACCATCCCCTGGCTCAAAAGGAGGTCGTCACCCTTGACGACGTGGTCTCCTACCCTATTATTTTGCAGCCGGAGGGCTACAACATCGATATGAGGGCAATTTTGAACAAGGCGTCCGGTCCCTACGACATCCGCTACAACCTGCGGGACGACATTTCCATCCTGTCCTTTGTCGACAGCGGGCTGGGCATCAGTATTCTGCCGGAGCTGGTTTTAAAGAGCCAGCAATCCGACATCACCCGTCGCCCCCTCTCGCCTGCCGAATCCCGCAATATCGGAATCGCGACGCTGCCGACGCAAAATTCCATCCTGGTAAAATTATTCGTCACCTATATGAGAGATCTCCTCAAGGAAAAAGGGACTCTTGCCTGACAAGGGTCCCTTTCTCCATTTAATTTTTCCTTATCGTCTGCGGCTGTTGCCGAAGATCCGGAGAATCCGAATGAAAAGGTTGACGAAGTCCAGATACAGGCTCAGCGCCGAGTAAATGGACGCCTTCCGCAAAAGCTCGGGCTGGGAGCTATAGTACTGGTAGTCAGCAGCGATCTTGCGGACATCGTAGGCGGTGTAGCAGATAAAAATAGCGATTCCCAGATAGCACTCCGCTACGATCAGCCCCGGCACCCTGGTCACTGCGGCGAAAATGCCGAAGATCAGAAGGAAAATCAGAGATGCAAAGAGGTAGTTGCGGATTCTTGACAGATCCAGTTTGAAAATGGTCGCCACCGCGGTCATACCGCCAAAGAAAACGGCGGTCAGACCGAAGGCGTAAATCATCGTATCAAACTGATACGTCAGAAACAGCATGGCAAAGGTGAAGCCGTTCAGAGCGGCATAGAGGAAAAAGAGGACCGTTGCGCCGGCTGCCGACAGCTTGCGGACCCGAAAGCCCATGACCCCGACCACAGCCAGTTCCGCGATCGCAAGGACCATCCAGACCATGGGGAAGGAATAATATAGCCTGATGGCTGTCCCGCTTATATAAAGCCAGAAGCCGACGGCAAAGGTCAAAAAGAGACCGGCTGCCATCCAGGCGAAAGTCTTCGCCATATAGATGGAAAAGGTATCTTTACTTCCAAATACGGAAGATCCCCTGCCATTTGCGAAAAATGGATCATTTCCCTGAGGATCAAAGGAATTGTCCCGATAAGTCCGGAAATTCCGGTCATTTTGTTTAAAATCAGATCGATCCCCTTCATTCGGATCAAAAGGATTTATATTACTCATAGACAAAGGCTCCTTTCTGTTTTTATCTATTCTATTTGTTTTTCCTGAAATGTCAAAGAAAAATCCTATTCATTTAAAGGGAGGCTGACTATAATAAAGAAAGCATAAGGAGGAGACAGACAGATGAATCAAACAAGAACCAATCAGATCTTTATTCCCGGCATCATGATCCTCATGGGACTGATCCTGCTGCTGGCACCGGGTCACACCCTTAATTTTCTCGTGACGCTGCTGGGCTGGGGACTGATCCTGGGCGGTATCAGCGCCCTCATTCCCGGCATTATGGCTGGCAGTGAAGCCCTGACCCTGGCAGGCATCCCTGTCATCATCCTGGGCATCTTCTTTATCAGCTCTCCCAGACTGCTCGTCGCCTTTATTCCCATCCTGGTCGGCCTAGGCATGGTCGTCAGCGGCGGCCGCAATCTCTACTATGCCTGGACAGGCCGCTTTGCCATGAATTATGATCCCCGACGGGACGTATTGATCAGCGTCATTGCCATCGCTTTGGGACTGCTCATTTTGATCAACCCCTTCAAAACAGTCGAAACCATCGTCATGCTGATCGGCATTGCCCTCATCTATAACGGCGTCACCTCTCTCTTGGTCCGGAACCGGAGATATCTCAAGTAGGGCTAGTTATCATTACCATGAAGCCACTATTGTCATAGCTTTAAACTACCGGGGTTTGTAAGGTCTTTATGGAATTGCTTGTAAACCCCTGGAGAAAGCAAAGGAGAGATCACAGGAAAAAGCTGCGGTCTCTCCTTTGTTGTCTGCCTATCGCAATAACTTTAAGATGGACAACTGCGTCCGTCCCAAGCTATCACGCAAGGCTCATTGCCTTTCTTTCTGCTGCCGTTTTTGTCACCGTTCAAACTTGAAATAGACCAGGACGGCATCCTCCGCCTTGTGAACCCAGACAGCCGTATCCTCATCTCCGACGCTTTCCAAAGAGGAGATCTCATAGCGGCCGTACTCATGCCCCGGGCGGGAGACCTTTCCATGATCAGCGGCATCCCCATAGTTTCCTTCCTGGAAAGAGGCGACCGCGTCAATCACCTTCTGCAGGTCCTCATCTCCCATGAATTCTTCCCGAATTCCTCTTGAAAGATAGACCGGCTCCCCATTGACATTGCCATAGAGGGCGGTCCCAAATCCCTTCTTTTTAACAGTAGCCTTCAGTTCTTCAAAGTCCTTCATCCGTCTGCCTCCTCTAAGAAAACCTATATGTGCCGCCACGAAAAAGCGGCAAAACAGAAGTTTTGATAAAAACAAAGATCCCAATCACTGATTTGATATACCAAGTATCGATCTTACTTGATCATATTATAACGCCGGGTCCCTGCCTTTGTCACTCCGGACATCCGGTTTTCCACCGTTCAGGCGTTATCTATGCTGCGCAGCTCCCCCCTCTAAAGCAACAGATACAAAAATATTCGTTTTCCAACACAGCATCATAGGCTTTAAAACCGGATCACTTCATATCTTCCGTTCTCTGGGCAGTCAAGGGGTCGACACCCAGGTAGCGGTTCAACTGCTGCCTATTCAGCTTTTCCCCGATTACGATAAGGACCTCCTGCCCTTTTTCGATCGGCACCGTATCGATCCGGTTCCTGGTCGCATTCGCCTCGTACCAGCTGCCGTCTTCCCGCTTCATAAAGCCCTTGATCCGCATGACATTGCCGCAGGAAGGATCCGCCATCAAGGCACCGATCTTGTCCCTCAGCTCCTCCTCCGGATAGCTTTGGTTCATATAAAAGACGGTCTCAAAGCTGCCGTTTCCAAAGATAGGCAGCTTCAGATGGTCGTGGAGACTGACCCCTGCTGCCTCAATCTTTTGATAGTCCTCATCGTTCCAGTCCTCCCAGCTGCTCGCCAGGACATCCCTGCCCAAAACAAACTCCCGGTCGCAATGGAAGGCGGCAAGGGCGTCATTCATATGCGCCACGGTCGCTTTGATCTCCCCATCCTTAGCCAGCTGGGTCTTGCTCAGTACGACCACGCCGGCGTCCGCGATTTCAGAGGTCAACACATAGTCAGACTCTCTTGAAAGCTTTATCTCCAGTCTGGCGTCAATGATGGAAATGATGCTGCCGATCTCGTACCACTGATCGAGCGGGGCTTCGTGCAGAACATCGAAAAATTCATCGACGTCGTAGATGCCCGAAGGCTCGACCAGGACCCGGTCAAAGCCCATCATGCCCAGGTTGATCAGCTTGGTCCGAAACCTCCTCTTATGGCAGTCGTAGTCTTCACCTCCCACTACCATTTCCAGTTCACAGTTGGGGCCTTCCAGATCTGCCAGCAGCATCATATCGACGTTGATCGCCCCGAAATCATTTTCCACAATCGCGATCCGCTTTCCGCTGTCGATCAGGTGCCTGGCGTATTGTTTGATAAAAGTCGTCTTACCCGATCCCAAAAACCCTGTAATTAAATCAATTTTTACCATCTATGCCCACATTTCTTTTTTATTCTTCCGGGCCCAGCTTTTCCATTTCCTCAAAATCATGCTCCAGATTCTGAAGAGATGGAATCCAATGCGCGTAAGTCGTCTCCGCCGCCTGTTTGAAATTCGCCTCATCCATCGACTTTTTCAAGTTAGTCCTGGACTGGACGACAGGCTTTAAGGTCCCCGCGCCGGCGATACAGCCGCCCGGACAAGCCATGCCCTCCAGCAGGCAGCCATTGTATTTTTTGGACTTGGTGGCGATCATCATCATTTTCTTGCATTCGGCAAGACCGTCCGCCTGCACAACCCCGACCTCTCGGTCCGGATCGACCTTCTTAATGTAATTGACGACAGCCTGCGCGACGCCGCCGCTTGCCGCAAATCCGCGGCCGTCTGAGCTTGCCTCATTTAAGGGCTCGTCCTCCGGAAGTTGCTCAAAATCAATTTCCTTCGCGTCAAACATACCCGCTACTTCCTCGAATGTCAACGTGAAGTCCACGAAGCTCTTGACCGAACCGCGGCTCGCCTCCTGCTTCTTGGAAAGGCAGGGTCCGATAAAGGCAATCTTGCACTCCGGATGGTGCTTCTTCAAAAGCCGGGCGGTCAGAACCATGGGCGTCAGCGCCATGGAAATGGTCTCCGCGTAATCCGGAAAGAGCTTCTTTGCCATCATGGACCAGGCCGGACAGCAGGAGGTCCCCATAAAGGGCATATGCTCCGGCACTTCCCGCAGAAAATGCCCGCTCTCTTCAATCGTGCAGAGATCCGCCCCGACCGCCACTTCCGCGACGTCTTTAAATCCCAAAGCTTTAAAGGCGGACCGCATCCTGGTCTGTGTCAGCTTGGGACCGTACTGTCCGGCAATGGCGGGAGCGACAATCGCGTAGACCGGGGTCTCAGACTTGATTGCCTGAATGGTCTGATAGATCTGACCCTTATCCACAATCGCCGCAAAGGGACAGCTGACCAGACACTGACCGCAGGCGACACACTTCCTGGGATCAATGGAAGCCCGATTATACTCATCCTTGCCGATGGCGCCGACTCCGCAGGCTGCAACGCAGGGGCGCTCCTGCCGGATGATGGCATGGTAGGGACAGGCGTCGGCACAGCGCCCGCAGCGGATGCACTTGCTGTCATCGATCAGGGAATGACCGTCGACGATGTGGATCGCGTCCTTGGGGCAGACTTCCGTGCAGGGATGTTCCAGACAGCCCTGGCACCCGTTTGTCACAAAGACCCGCTTATCCGGGCAGGCGTGGCAGGCGAAACGGATCACGTTAATCAGGGGCGGTTCATAGTATTTTTCGGCAATCATGCTCTCTTCAATGCCGTCCGAGAGCAGAGTATGTTCCGAAAGCGGCCGAAAGCCCATGCCCATCGCCGCCCTAAGCCGCTCTCCTACAATTGCGCGTTCGATAAAAATATTCTCCCGATAGGTCCCGATCTCACCCGGTATAATCTTGTAGGGCAGCTCGTCCAGTTTTTCCGGCCCCCCGCCCGTATACGCCAGCCGTGCAATTTCCTCAAAAACACGCCTGCGGAGCTTGGCTTTGTCGGTTGTCTCTATCCCTCGCATACTACTTAGTCCTCCTGCCATCGTGCATTATTACGAATATAAGCATCTGATTTTAGTATATTCCGTCAGAAAGACCTGCACAACCGGAATTTTGATACGACCTTTATCAAATTTCGCTACCTTTATCCTCTCGATTGCTTCGCTCAGTCCTTTTGACTTCCCTAATTCATTCTTTTTCTTAATTTTATGCTAACTAAGAGGCCGGTCTTATTGCCGCAGCCTCAAAAACACTGATTTATCTGCCAGTAAACATTCAACGATCCTTACCTTTTCTACCAGATCAATCTCGCTTTTTCCGAACATAGAAAAACCCCCAAGTAGGTTTTATCTTCCAATGTCCTACTTGGGGGCAGCATATCAAATTGCAGAACTCCTTCTCAGCAGACAAACCGAATCTTATCCGGCGGCTCCCATGATCGCTTCTATTGCCCGATGGGCATCCTCAGTCCGTACAGCGTAAGTTGTCAAGACATCGCTCTCTGTATCAGAAAGCTCACAAGTCCGGATAATCCCCAGGTCCACAACGTTCTGATCCGACGCCCAGAACTTAATCCCCGCATCCTGAAGAGCTTTTACAATGCGCTCCTTCTGAGAAGCATCCAATGTTGAAATGACATCTTTGTACTTTAACAGCATATCGATCTCCTCCTTGCTAAAGTGAATCGGTAAGATGTTTTCCGTTTCTCTTTCTTTACCTTTGTTATAGCACAAATATGCCGGTTTTAAAGGCTTTCAGAGGCATTTCAACATTGAAATATTTTTCTATTTAGTGTCTGCTCAACAAAAGCCTTT
>DFIU01000016.1 GCA_002371465.1 Lachnospiraceae bacterium UBA3689
TGTTTATTTAATCAGCAAACACTAAGTATACCTCTTGGATCATCTTTGGAATTCATTAGTCTTGCCGGCCCTCCGGATTGATATTTTCGATGCCATGTATAAATGGAAGCGCGACTGTATCCTGTTTCTTCTGAGACTAATTGTACGTTTTCTCCTTCGATAAAGCAACGATGAAGAATAGCAAGCTTTGTTTCAAGTGATGGATGAAGGGGATGATCTGGTGCATTATTTATTTGTTTTCGTTCAGCGTTCTTCTTGGGAGGAGCATTTCGTTGCTTTAACCATAGATACAGACCTGCCCGACTCTCTGGATACCCCAGCGATTGCATGACTTTTGTGACGGAATGGCATTTATCATACAATGCCAACGCTTTTTCTCGTTGTTCTTTTGAACACATTTCGTGCTCCCTTTCAGAGCCCTTCAAAGTCCAGCTTTTTGTCCGCACCCCTTTATCTAGAAACTATCATCATATTCTATGTTTTTAAAATGAAAATTGATATAGAATCCACCCATAGCTGTAACTTTCCTAATTTGTATTTCTCTTCATAGAATATTTGCCAAAGCCTGATATACAAGACTTTGGCAAATGCATGGCTGTTTCAAATAACATATGAATACTATTTCTAAGATTAACCGACAATCTCTTGAATAAGAGATGTAAGCGTTTCCTCTCGGACTCTCTTTTTTAGCTCACACTCCCAAATGACGATTACTTTCCAACCCATGTCTTTTAAGGCTTTGTAATTTCCTGAATCTCGTTCAATATTTCTTTGTATCTTTGGCTTCCAATATTCCAAATTAGACTTAGGCAGCCTAGATCTTGAGCAATTATGCATATGCCAGAAACAGCCGTTTACAAAAATTACTGTGCGATATTTAGGTAGAACTATATCTGGCTTTCCAGGGAATCTTTTGTCATTTTTTCTATAACGAAATCCATGTGCAAAAAGATACTTCCTCACCAATTCTTCCGGCTTAGTATTAGTGCTTCTGATTTTTGACATGTTTTGACTTTGTTCTTCCGGAGTCTTAGTATCAGCCATAATAATACCTCTTTAATTAGCCTCTCCAGTATAATAAGCATAATCACCAGGAAGTTTAATGTTTGGTATCCATAGCTGTTGTCCATCTTTAAAGCCTCTTCTCCGTAGTGGAAGCTGAACGTTTCGTAGGGACTGCGATCGTTCAGCTTTTTCCATTTGTAGGAATTGATGCGATCCATCATCCTGGTTATATCTTTCTGGTTAAACATCTTTCCGCCGACAGTTCCGATCACGGAATCCATCTGGACGGCAGCCGTATCTGTCAATGAGTAAACTGCTCTCGCCCAAGAGTCTTATTCATCGAGATGGTGATTTCAAATGCAACAAAAAAATTCCTGCAGATACATAGAATGTTGGTCTGCAAGAATTCCAAGACAGAAAAATAGGGCCCGGTCTTTCGACAGAGCCCTTACAAAAGCATTTCTACTTTTCCTCCGTACAAACATCTGGCATTTCGTCAATTCGGTAATGCGGATTCACTTCGTGCTTAGATGATGATCATGGCATCGCCGAAGGAGAAGAACCTGTATTTTTCCTCAACGGCGTGCTTGTACGCCGCTAAAATCTGGTCCTTCCCGGCGAAGGCCGAAACCAGCATGATGAGCGTCGACTCCGGCAAATGGAAATTGGTAATGAGGCCATCCATGATCTTCCACTTATAACCTGGGTAGATGAAAATGCTGGTCCAGGCAGAACCCGGCTGCAAAATGCCGTTTTCATCCGTCGCTGATTCCAGCGTCCGGCAGGACGTCGTCCCGACGCAGATGACCCGGTGACCAGACTTCTTGGTCTCATTGATCACCTCTGCCGCCTCCGGCTTTACGATATACTGTTCGGAATGCATATGGTGCTCCAGGATATCGTCCGCCTTAACCGGGCGGAAGGTTCCCAGCCCCACATGAAGGGTGACATGGGCGATCTTGACTCCCATCGCCTTGATCTCCTCCAGCAGTTCCTTGGTGAAATGCAGTCCCGCTGTCGGAGCTGCCGCCGATCCGTTGTACTGGGCGTAGACCGTATTGTAGCGGTCCCGATCCTTTAATTTGTGGTGGATATAGGGCGGCAGGGGCATTTCACCCAGCTTTAGGAGTTCCTCTTCAAAGATGCCGTCATAAGTAAAACGGATCTTACGATTACCCTCCTCCAGGATATCCTCGACCTGTCCGACCAGGGGGTAGTGACCGGTTTCGTCCGCCTCGCCGAAGTTGACGACCGTTCCGACCCGCATCTTCTTGCCGGGCTTGACTAAAGTCTCCCACTCATCGTCGGACAGCCGCTTTAAGAGCAGGACCTCGACCTTGCCGCCCGTTTCGGCACGGTGACCGTAGAGACGGGCGGGAATAACCTTAGTATCATTGATCACCAGACAGTCGCCCGCCTGTAAATAGTTCTTTACATTTTTGAAGGTATCGTCTTCATAAGCTCCGGTTGCGCGGTCCAGGTGCAAGAGCCGGGATGAGGACCGGTCGATGAGCGGATCCTGGGCGATAAGTTCCTTGGGTAAATCATAGTAAAAATCTGATGTCTTCATAGTTCGGCAGACCTGACTTAGTCTGCTCTCCTCCTGTCTTTTAAAAATGCAGCCGCTTAAGCGGCACAACTGCCATTATACACGTTTTATCCGCCTTGTCATGGGTCCCATAATTAAAGTTGTAGCTTTTCTGGATTGGACTTTGTAAGATTATACCGCGTCATCCGATCCCAATACAAAAGACACCCCTGCCTATTCCAGTCCGACCAATTCACCGGTACCAGTCCACGACCCCTGAATGGTAGAAAATGACATCCTGCTGCACATTGACCACTTGTCCATCCTTCAGCTTTACGATGCAGACCGAGCAGTTGGGCGGAACGCAGCCATGCCAGAAACTGCCGCCCCAGACGCTGGTCATGAGTGCCCGCCCCGCGGCTCCGTGGGTCGACACCAGGATCCGCTTGTCGGCATTTTGGGAATCGGTCCGCAGGTTCTCGTAAAAGGCGTGGGTCCGCGCGATAACATCCTGAGGACTTTCCCCCTGGGGCGGCGTGGGATAAAGTTCCATCTGCCCGTTCAACGCCTTTAAGAGCCTGGGATCCGCGGTCCGGCTGGTTCGGGAGACGTCTGTGCCTTCATAAATTCCAAAACTCATTTCCCGAATTCGGTCATCCTTGATAATCGGAAGTCCCCGGTCCCCCAGCACCAGCTTTGCCGTCTCATAGGCGCGCGCCAGGGGGCTAGAATAGCAAAGATCAAACTTGGTATCCTTCAGCGCCTCTCCCACTTCCCGCGCGAGTTTCCGACCTTCCTCATTTAGGGGAATATCCGATCCCCCCTGCAGGAGGTGGCTCTCATTCCATTTTGTTGTTCCGTGACGCAAAACATACAGTTCCATTTTATTCTCCAAATAAAAACTGTGAAAGCAGATCCCTTAAGAACTTACTTTCACAGTCGGATTTAAAGTCTCTTACTTTCTCAGCTCGATCCCCATGCCGTCAAGACCGTTTAAGATCTTCTTCATGGCAGCGGTAATCTCGGCTTCCTCTAAGGTCTTGTCCTTGTGGCGGAAGGAAAGCGCGTAAGCCATGGACTTAAAGCCCGGCAGAATCGGCGCTCCCTCGTAGAGGTCGAACAGCTCGCAGCTCTCCAGGATCTTGCCGCCCCTCTGCTTGATCATTTTTTCGATCTCCCAGTTGGTCACCTTCTTGGGTACGATCATGGAAATGTCCCGGCTGACCGCCGGATATTTGGCGACTTCGGTAAACTTATAATCGAAGTTTACCATGGGAGAGATCATCTTCAGATCCAGAACCGCGACATAGACGCGGTCGCCGATTCCGTAGTTGGAGGCAACTGTTGGATGGATCTCGCCGGTATTGCCGATCAGCTGATTATCATAGTAGATATCCGCCTGTCTGCCCGGATGATAGTAAGCCTTTTTCACGTCCGCCCGGTACTCGGGCTCCTCTCTTAAGCCGATCTTTTCAAGGAAGGTCTCAACCGCCCCCTTCATCGTGAAGAAGTCACCCTCTCCGTACATGCCCAGTGTAAATTTCATCCGCTCATCCGGCAGATCGCTTAAGGGCAGAGACTTTGCCAGATAGACATTACCGATCTCATAGAGGCGGACGTCCTTGTTCCTGCGGTTGTAGTTGGTCGAAAGAGACTGCAGCATACCGTTTAAGGTCAGGGTTCTCATGATCGAGAAGTCCGGTCCCAGCGGGTTGCGGATCTCAATCGCCCTGCGCTCCGGAGCGTCCTCAGCAAGGAGCAGCTTGTCAAAGACCTTGGGGGATTCAAAGCTGTAGCAATAGCCCTGGGAGAAGCCGCACTCCTCCGCCGCGTCTCTGGCATAACCCTGGATGATCATGTCAAATTGAAGACCGCCGGCAGTGTTGCCGCCCTTGGGCAGGGTGGTCGGGATATTGTCATAGCCGAAGAAGCGAGCCACCTCTTCCGCCAGATCACAGGTCCGAAGCAGGTCCTGACGGAAGGTCGGAACAATCACAACCTTTCTGTCCGCGTCGTAGGAAAGATCCTCTTTTTCAAAATACCGGATCATGTCCTCTTCCGCTACGGAAGTTCCCAGCATGGCGTTGATCTTGTCCGGCTCAAAGGGAATTTCAACCGGCTCTCGTTTGACCGGATAATAATCGATCGCTCCGCCGACCACTTCTCCGGCGCCAAATTCCTCCATCAGAGCGCAGGCGCGGTTCATGGCTTCCATAGCCGTGTTGGGATCGAGGCCCTTATCGAACTTCTGGGATGCATCCGTCTGCAGACCGATCCGCTTGGAGGAAAGGCGGATATTGGTCCCGTCGAAGCAGGCTGCCTCAAAGAGAACCGTCTTGACGTCGTCGGTAATCATGGAATCTTCGCCGCCCATGATACCGGCGATACCCACATAGCGTTCGCCGTCCGCGATCATGAGGACCTGGTCGTCGAGCGGTCTTTCAATGCCGTCCAGAGTCTTGAAGGTCTCCTTGTTGGCAGCTCTCTTTACGACGATTTTCTTGCCCCGGATCGTATCATAGTCATAGGAGTGCATAGGCTGACCGTATTCCGCCATCACGAAGTTGGTGATATCGACAATATTGTTGATGGGTCGGATGCCCTGGGAAGCCAGGCATCTCTGCATCCATTTTGGGGAAGGTCCGATCTTAACATTTTTTACGACCCTTGCCGTATAGCGCGGGCAAAGATCCGGATCTTTGACATCGACGCTGATATAGCCGCTCACATCCTCGTCATTGCCGGTCTCGGGAATTTCCGGCAGGACCAGGTCCTTATGGAAGGTCGCCGCCGCTTCCCGGGCAATGCCGATGACGCTGTAGCAGTCGACCCGGTTGGAGGTGATTTCATATTCGATGACCGAATCGTGAAGTCCCAGGACTTCGACCGCATCCGCGCCGACCGGGGTCTCCTCCGGGAAGACATAGATGCCATCGGGGTCCGCCTCCGGATAGAATTCATGGGAGGAACCCAGCTCTTCGATGGAGCAGATCATACCGCAGGATTCCACGCCGCGCAGCTTGCCCTTTTTAATCCGAAAGCCCTCGTCCGCTTCGCCGTCCCGGTGGGAGGCCGCGACATTGCCGCCGTCCAATACGACCGGAACCTTCTGTCCGGCTGCGACATTGGGCGCGCCGCAGACAATCTGTAAGGGCTCGCCTTCTCCGACATCCACCGTGCAGATATGGAGGTGGTCGGAATCCGGGTGAGGCACGCAGGTCAGGACCTGACCGACTACGATCTTGCTAAGGTTCCGATCCAGATTGGTGCAGGTCTCTACCTTGGTTCCGGAAAGGGTCATGGCGTCACAGTAGTCCTGAGGCGCAACGTCAAGATCCGGCACATATTTTCTTAACCATGAAAGTGATGTATTCATTTTAAAGTCTATCTCCGTTTCTTCCTGCTGTCATCAGAACTGATTGAGGAACCTGACGTCGTTCTCATAGAGGAGACGCATATCGTCGATCTCATATTTTAAAAGGGCGATTCGCTCCAGCCCGACGCCGAAGGCAAAGCCGCCGTATTCTTCGGGATCAAGGCCGCACATCTCAAGGACGTGGGGATGGACCATACCGCAGCCCAGGATCTCGATCCAGCCTTCTCCCTTGCAGAAGCGGCAGCCCTTGCCGCCGCATTTAAAGCAGCTGACGTCCATTTCCGCCGACGGCTCGGTAAAGGGGAAATGGTGGGGCCGGAACTTGGTCCTGGTATCGGGACCGAACATCTTCTTGGCGAAGATCTCCAGCGTCCCCTTCAGATCGGCAAAGGTCACGCTCTTGTCGATCACCAGTCCTTCGATCTGGTGGAAGGACGGGGAATGGGTCGCGTCCACTTCATCGGACCGGAAGACCCGACCGGGGGCGATCATGCGGATGGGAAGCTTGCCCTGCTCCATGATTCTCGCCTGGACCGGGGAGGTCTGAGTTCTTAAGACGATATCATCGGTGATATAGAAGGTATCCTGTTCATCCTTGGCCGGATGATTGGGCGGAATATTGAGCTTGGTGAAGTTGTACTCATCCAGCTCGATCTCCGGTCCTTCCATCACCTGATAGCCCATGCCGGTGAAGACCCGCTCCACCTCCTCGAGGGCGATCTGGTTGGGATGGCGATGTCCCACCTTCTGCTTCTTAGCCGGCAGGGTCACATCGATGGTCTCCGCTTCAAGCCGGGCAGTCAGTGCCGCCTGCTCCAGCTTCTTTTTGCTCAGCTCCATCTTCTCTTCGATTGCCTGGCGGGCCTCATTGACCCATTTGCCGACCTGGGGCTTTTCCTCCTTGGGAACATCCCGCATCAACTTCATGACCTCAGCCATGGCGCCCTTTTTACCCAGCACGTTGACCCGAATCGCGTTGAGCTTCTCCAGACCGTCCGCCTCTTTGATCTCTTTGAGCGCCTGCTCTTTGATCTTTATTACCTTCTCCTCAATTTCACTCATGTGAACCTCCTGGTCTTTCTTTCTTCTGATCCGGACCTAAGTCCTTTCTCAAATCATCCTGGCCATCCGCGTCAAGCAGTTCATCTTTCTCTTTAAACTCATCCCAGCCGGCTTCCCCTTCATCCCATTCCAAATCCTCTTCATCATCCCGGATGGGCCGCCAGAGGGAATATTCATCCAGTTCCTTCTGCACTTCTTCATTTTTTCGGGACCGCGCGTCCTTGACCACGTCGACCGACCGGACAAAGACGTTTCCATCAGGGTCCTCATACAGCACCCGGTTTAATTCCGCTCCGAATAAGATGAAGTAGGAGCAGAAATAGACCCACATCATGGCGAGAATCAAACCGGTCAGGGTTCCGTAGATTGCCGTAAAATTGGCGTTATGGCTGTAATAAAGGCTCAGCAGATAGGAAAAAAACATCCAGACCGTTGAGACGATCAGGGCTCCCGGCAGCTGACTGCGAAAGGTGTAGCGGCAGTTGGGCAGAAATTTATAGATAAATAAAAATACCAGAATCAGCCCGAAATACCCGAACAAAATTCGGAAGGAATGGATAAAGCGCACAATCTCGTTGATAACGGGATAGCGGGCTTCAATGACGATCTGGATTCTCTGTCCGAAAACGGCAAGCAGGACCGCTCCGACGACCAGCAGCATGAAGATCACGACATAGACCATGGACCGGAAACGGAGGAAAAACCAGCCTCTCGTCTCCCTCACTTTACTGATTACATTCAGTCCATTGGTCAGGGCGTGAAAGACCTTCGCCGCCGACCAGACCAAAATCAGCAGGGAGATCGGCACATAGGCGTAAGTCTTGCGGTCGACCTCCTCCACGATGGTTCCTACATAATCTTTCAACCCGCTCGGAACGACGCTGAGCATGGCGTCCGTCAGCGAGGACAGATCCGCGTTCGCCCTGCGGCAGACCGCCACGAAGATCATAAAGAACGGAATAAACGATATAATAAGAAAATAGGCGCACGTTGCTGCGTATGCGCCCATGTGATCGTCTGCACACCTTGCTGCAAAGGACTTAAAGACTTTTAAGACATCCTTTATCATGGATCAGACGGATTCCTTTACTGTTCAACTGAAAATGTATAGCAGGTCGTCGTGCTGTAGGTCTCGCCCGCTTCCAGCTTGGGGCTGTCAAAGGCAAGGACATTGACGCTGTTGGGGAAATGCTGGGTTTCAAGAGCAAATCCCTCATGCCTGCCGTAGGCATGACCCTTCTTGCCGACCGGTCCGCTGATGAAGTTGCCGGCATAGAACTGAATGCCGGGCTGGTCGGTCATAACGGTCATCTTGATGCCGCTTAAGTCGCCGATCGCGCAGGCGACGTTGCGAAGACCGCTGCCGTTTAAGGCAAAGTTGTGATCGTAGCCGCCGGTATGCTCCAGCTGCTCATCCTTGACATCGGCATCCTGGGCGATGGTCTTGCCCCGGCGGAAATCAAAGGGAGTTCCCGCAACGGAATCGACGGTTCCGTAGGGAATCGAATACTCATCGACCGGCGTATAGCCGTCCGCGTCAATCTGAAGAGTGTGGTTCATGATGGTCCCACTGCCCTCTCCATTTAAATTAAAATAGGAGTGGTTCGTCATGTTGGCGATTGTATCGGCGTCTGAACTTCCCTCGTAGTGGATCTTGACCTTATTGTCCTCCGTCAGCATATAGGTGACGGTGACATTGAAATTTCCCGGGAAGCCCTGGTCGCCGTCCGGGCTTAAAATATGGAAGGAGACGCAGCCGTTTGCTTCATTGACCTTTGCATCCCACATCCGGAATTCATAACCGTCCGGACCGCTGTGCAGGTTGTTCTTGCCGTTTTCATTCAGCTCCAGCTGATAGTCCTGACCGTTCAGATTAAAGGAAGCTCCCTCAATCCGGTTGCCGTTTCTGCCGATTGTGGCGCCAAAATGAGGCGGATTGACCTCATAATCCTCCACCCTGTCATAGCCCAGCGCAACATCGGTGAGAGTTCCATTCCGATCCGGAACGATGACGCTCTGAAGGACTGCGCCGAAATCCAGAACAGTCATGGAAGCGCCCGAAGAATTGGTCACGGTATAAGCGGTTACCTTCCTGCCTTCCCTCGTCTCACCAAATAACGAACTTTCAATTTTCATTTTCTTCTCCATATCCGTTTTCACGAAACCATTAAATTCCCGGAATGCCGTTCCTATAGAACTGACGCCTAGCCAAAGCCAGGTGGGTTTCCGCATCCGGTTCTCTGCCTTCCACTAAAACCGAGGCATGACATCAATACCGATCATATAGGAATCCCTAATGTCAAAATGTAGGATCAGGAAAAATAGGTGGTCGCACATTCCAGGTTCGATAAGATTATAAACTATTAAAAGAGCGTTGTAAATCCCGCTTTCAGCTCCTCATAAAGGCCGCTCGCGTGAGAATCCGTCATACCGGCAACCGAGTCCGTCGCCAGCAAAATGCGGTTATAGACCTTCTCCTCATCTCTCAGGTTCCTGGTGTCCTCCAGATAGACCTGCTTGTAATTTTCGGAAATGAGGGACAGGTATTTTTCCTCCATAAGCCCCGGCTTATCTCTGGCGTCAAACTGAAGGGCAGCGGAAACAAGTTGGTCCAGCAAAAAGTTGAGGATGGTGTTGGCGGCGATTTCCGTCCGATAGATAGAAGAAGAGGTAAAGGCATAGTCGTAGGCGACCCCCTTTAAAGCTGCCAGGAGTTTTTCCGCTCCTCCCCCGTGGATGAGCCCGGTCTTAAAGCCCCCTGCCATAATCGCTTGATAGTTCAGCAAAAACTCTTCCGTCGTGGCGTAGATGAGTTCATCCTGCATCTCCGCCAGCCACCTGCGGATGGCGGTCTCCTCCGGATTGACCGAAGAGGCCAGGCGGGACAGGTCATAGAGATCGGTCAGCCGTCTGATATAGCTTTTGCGGATGCCCCGTTCCGACAGTTCCCGGGTCAGAATCTCATAATTGAAAAAGCCCTTTTTAAAGGCATCCTCGATGTCCGCTGCCGCGTAGGCGATATCGTCGGCCGCCTCTAAGATCAAGGTCATAGGCGAGCGCAGCCCCCTGGTCCCTGTCTCTTTAATCACCCACTCATAGCGGTCCTTTTCCGAAGTCAGGTAGCCCATCTTCCTGCAACTGACGTCCAGCGATCCCGGCTTAATTTCCAGAGAGGAATTGGGATATTTCAGCATGGCGGCAAGATTCGCCGCCGTCAGATTCATGCCATTTTCATCGACCGGATAGTGGAGCCGGGTCACCAGCCGAAAGCCCTGGGCATTGCCTTCAAAGTTCAGGAGGTCCGCCCTCTGTTCCTTCGATAGATAGGAGCAGACCGGTCTGCCCCGGTAGGTCAGATAGTCCAGGTTCTTGCGGAACCACTCCCGGATGGACTCCTCTCCGAAATGACCGAAGGGCGGATTGCCGATGTCGTGGATCAGTCCCGCGCATTCCAGGACCTCGCAGAGGCTGTCCCGCTCCGCCTCCCCAAAAGCCGGATCCAACTGCCGATTGATAATAGACGATGCGATATTTTGCGCCAGGGACCTGCCGATGGAGGATACCTCCAGGGAATGGGTCAGCCTGGTCCGGATAAAATCGCTCCGGTCGAGGGGAAAGACCTGGGTCTTGTCCTGAAGACGCCGAAAGGAGGCACTTTCAATAATCCGATGGTAGTCCTTGCCAAATTCGCTCCGAAGATCTCTCTTCCCGGCAGAATGGTCCTGACCGCATCGTTTCGTTGAAAGCAGCTCCTTCCAGTTCATCATATATCCTCTTTTTAATTGTGTATCGCCTCGAAAAGCGTACTGAAATTCAAAAACAAAAGCTTATCTGATTCCCAGAATCTCTAAAACAGCCTTAGGCATATCTGCCGCCTCTACGACTGTGTTGTGGCGCACCGGAGCGGTACGGATATCCGTAATAGCAGGTGGCTCTTCAAGCCCCGCGGTCCGGGCAAGCAGGTCGATGCAGGCAAGTCCGCTCTTCCCCTCTGCCTTTGTGGGATCGATCGCCCCGATCACCGCGTCCGCGAACTTAAAGGGACTGGCTGTGGAAGCGATGACTGTCGGGGTCTGATCTCCCGTATTTTTGACATACTGCCCATAGACGGCAGACGCGACTCCGGTATGGGTGTCGATCACATAGCCGGTATCCTGGTAGAGCTTTTTGATGCCGGCAAAGTTCTCCTCTTCCCCTGCATAGCCCCCATAGAAGTCTCCCAGCTGCGCCTTCATCTCATCCGTGATCCGGTAGACGCCCTTTTGGGTCAGATCCGCCATAAATGCCGCACAGGCGGCAGGATCATTTCCCGTAAGCTGATAGATCAGCCGCTCCAGATTGCTGGAGATGAGGATATCCATAGACGGCGAAGAGGTCAGGATAAAGTCCCGGTTGCGGTTGTACTCTCCGGTTTGAAAGAAGTCGTAGAGGACCTTGTTTTCATTGGAGGCGCAGATCAGGGTCTTGACGGGAAGTCCCATTCTCTTGGCATAATAAGCCGCCAGAATATTTCCGAAATTCCCGGTCGGCACCGTCACGTTGATGGGATCGCCCGAAGTGATCTCGCCTTCCCTGACCAGCCTGGTATAGGCGTAAACGTAGTAGACGATCTGGGGAACCAGTCTGCCGATGTTGATGGAGTTGGCGGAGGAAAACTGACAGCCAGCTCTTCCGATCTCCTCGTTCATCTGCCGGTCATTGAACATTTCCTTGACCGCGCTCTGGGCGTCATCAAAATTTCCTTTGATCGCAACGACATGGGTATTGTCCCCCCGCTGGGTCACCATCTGCTTTTCCTGCACTTCCGATACGCCGTCCTTGGGATAAAAAACAATAATCTCCGTGCCCGGAACATCCGCAAAGCCAGCCATAGCCGCCTTGCCGGTATCCCCCGATGTGGCGGTCAAAATGACGATCTTCTTGTCGCTCTTATTCTTCTTTGCCGCCGTGGTCATCAGGTAGGGCAGGATGGAGAGAGCCATATCCTTAAAGGCAATGGTCGGACCATGGAACAGCTCCAGGTAGTAAGCGCCGCCCGCCTTGACCAGGGGGGTCAGCTCCGGCGTGTCGAATTTACTGTCATAGGCGGACCGGATGCAGGACTTCAGCTCCTCTTCCGTAAAATCCGTCAGGAAGCGGCTCATGACCTCATAGGCGATCTCCTGATAGGTCATCTGAACCAGATCCTCAATGGAAATCGCAAGCTTCGGAATCCTGGCGGGCACAAAGAGCCCCCCGTCGTCGCTTAGTCCCTTTAAGATTGCCTCCGACGCACTGACTTCTGCCCCGCCGCGCGTGCTCCTGTATCTGATCTCCATAGTCTGCTCCTGCTTTTAACGGTTATTGACTGCTGTGACGAGGGCGTCGATCGAAGCCCGGATGATATCCGGGTCAAGGCCTGCCCCCCAGGTCATCCTGCCATCCGGCCATTTCAGACCGACATAAGCGATAGCGCGGGAGGAAGAACTCTTTTCAAGCGCGTGTTCCTCGTAGGTATCGAGCGTATAGTCCAGCTGATAATGCTCCTTCAGAGCATTGCTGACCGCATCCAGACGACCATTTCCTGCAGCGTCGATCACCGTCGCCTCGCCGTCGTCATAAGTTGCGGAAACATGGGCGGTCATGCCGTCCTTTTGTTCAAAGTGTACCGCCGTAACATTGATGGGGGAAGACTTTCCTTCAAATTCGGACTTGAAGATATCGAAGATCTCTTCCATCTCCAGTTCCTCGTGCTTGCGGTCGGAAACTTCCTTGCAGGCATAGCCCATAGCCTCCATCATCTTCTTGGGAAGTTTGAGACCGTACTTGGTCTCAAGGATGAAGCCGACGCCGCCCTTGCCGGACTGGCTGTTAATGCGAATAACATCCGCGTCGTAACTTCTGCCGACATCCGCCGGATCGATGGGCAGATAGGGGACGTTCCAATGGGCCGGGTCCTTCTCCTGTCTCCACTTCATGCCCTTGGCAATCGCGTCCTGATGCGATCCGGAGAAAGCCGCAAAGACCAGCTTGCCTGCATAGGGCTGGCGCGGACTGATCTCCATGCCCGTGCTGTTTTCATAGACCTCCTGGATCTCGTTCATGTTGGAGAAATCAAGACCCGGATCGATACCCTGGGCGTAGAGGTTCATGCCCACTGTTACGATGTCGACATTGCCGGTCCGTTCGCCGTTGCCAAAGAGAGTCCCTTCGACCCGGTCCGCCCCCGCCAGGATACCCAGCTCCGTATCCGCTGTGCCGCAGCCCCGGTCATTGTGGGGATGGATGGACAGGACGACGTTCTCCCTGTATTTCAGATGTTTGTGGATATACTCCACCTGCTGGGCGAAGACGTGCGGTTCAGAGAGCTGAACCGTAACCGGCAGATTGATAATGGGCTTATGGTCAGCCCGGGGCTGCCAGACGTCAAGCACCGCGTTGCAGACCTCAAGGGCGTACTCGGGCTCCGTTCCGGTAAAGGACTCCGGGCTGTACTCAAAGCGCAGGTCCTGACCGGACTGATCCCCCAGTTCTTTTAAGAGCTTTGCCCCATCGATGGCGATCTGCTTGACCGCTTCCTTCGATCTCCGGAATACCTGCTGCCTTTGGGCAAAGGAAGTGGAATTGTAGACATGGACAATCGCGTGGGGAGCGCCCTTGATCGCTTCAAAGGTCTTTCTGATGATATGCTCCCTTGCCTGGGTCAGAACCTGAATCGTCACATCATCCGGAATCATATTCCGCTCAATGAGTGTCCGACAGAGCACATATTCCGTTTCAGAAGCAGCCGGGAATCCGATTTCGATCTCCTTAAAGCCTACCTTGATAAGAAGTTCATAAAACTTCAGCTTCTGCTCCAGACTCATCGGAATGACCAGAGCCTGGTTCCCGTCTCTTAAGTCCACGCTGCACCACTGGGGCGCCTTTTCGATATGGTCTTTTTTCACCCAGTCAAAACAGTCTTCCGGGGGAAGGTAATACTGGCGCTTATACTTTCTATAATCCATCATAGGCAATTTCTCCCATCCTGTAAGGTTTACTTTCTGACTTTCCGTATTCGTAGCCTTTGATAACACTTTAAAGCGTTGATGCGTTACTGGCTACCTTACCATTTATAATTTTAGTTGTCAAATTTCGGAAAATAGAAAAGCAGAACCCTTATATCCCGTTTTCCGTTAAAAATTCCTCTATTCGATTGAGTGCCGTGTGGAGGTGGGAGACACTGTAGGCGTAGCTGATCCTGACATATCCCTCTCCGCTTTCTCCAAAGGCTCCTCCCGGCACGATCGCCACTTCTTTTTCATGCAGTAATCTCTCGCAGAACTCCTCCGAACTAAGTCCCGTCGACTTGATGCAGGGGAAGACATAGAAGGCTCCCTTGGGATCAAAGGTGTGGAGGCCCATCTCATTGAGCCTTTTTACAACCAGACGCTTCCTGCGGCTGTACTCCGTCCGCATTGCCTCCACCGCCTCGTCGCAGGATTTTAAAGCCGTGATCGCCGCGTACTGGCTGGTCGTCGGGGCGGACATAATGCAGCTCTGGTGAATCTTGGTCATGGCACTGATGACCGCTTTAGGACCTGCGGCATATCCCAGTCTCCAGCCCGTCATTGCGTAGGTCTTGGAAAAGCCGTTGATCACGACGGTTCGCTCCGCCATGCCCGGCAGGGAGGCGATACTGACGTGCCGTTCCTCGCCGTAGACCAGTTCGGAATAGATCTCATCGGACAGAACCATGATATCCGTTTCCCGAAGGACCTCAGCGATCGCCTCCAGGTCCTCTCTTCTCATGATGCCGCCCGTCGGATTGTTGGGATAGGGCAGGATGAGGAGCTTGGTTTTGGGGGTGATGGCACATTTCAGCTCCTCGGGCGTAAGCCTGAACTCGTCTTCCTCCTTGGTCGCGATGTGAACCGGGACTCCGCCCGTCAGGGTCGTAATGGGCTCGTAGCAGACAAAGCAGGGTTCCGGGATAATGACTTCCTCTCCCGGCTCGACCAGGGCGCGGATGGCAAGGTCGATCGCCTCGCTGCCTCCGACCGTCACCAGGACATTTTCATTTTGATAAGTAAGAGCAAATCTGCGCTTTAAATAGCGGCAGACCTCTTCCCGAAGCTCCCGAAGACCGGCATTTGCCGTATAGCGGGTCTTTCCCTGTTCCAGTGCGGCGATTGCCGTATCCCGAATCGTCCAGGGCGTCCGGAAATCCGGCTCGCCGACCCCCAGGGATATACAGTGGGGCATTTCCGCGGCAAGATTGAAGAATTTCCGGATGCCGGACGGTCTCATCTCCGTCGCTTTTTTTGACAGAATCCTGTCATAATCCATCATTATTCATTCCACTCCCTGTCATCAATTTCTTCGCCAAAATACGTTCTTCCTGCTCTCTTATAGGTTTTGAGCACAAAGCTGGTCGCTGTCGAGATGACATCGTCGAGGGGAGAAAGTCTTTGGGCGACAAAGAGGGCAATCTCCTGAAAATTGTGACCCTTGATGGTCACCATGAGGTCATAGCTTCCGCTCATCAGATAGACATTGTCGACTTCATTGAAGGCAGCGATGTTCTGGGCGATATCATCAAATCCGCAGCTCTTTCTGGGAGATACGTGCAGCTCAATCATGGCTTCAACCCGATTGACCCCCGCCTGGTCCCAGTCGACCAGAGTCTCATAGCCGTGGATGTAGCCCTTTTCCTCCGCCTCATCCATCAGCGCCGCTGTCTCCTCCGGCGTTTGATCCAGCATAGCCGCGATCTCCTCAAGCGGCAGTCTGGCGTTCTTTTCCATAATCCGCAGAAACTCTTCCATGTAAAGTTCCTCCTGTCCTTATTTTCATACAATTTTATCCATGATACCATAAATGGTCCGATCCGTCATGTTCTTTCCGGCAGGCATAAAAAAAGGGACCTGCAAATGCAGATCCCAGATAGCCGGTAAGGGAATCGAACCCTTGTTTCCGCCGTGAGAGGGCGGCGTCTTAACCGCTTGACCAACCGGCCGTGATTGATACTATACTACTGTGGTCCTAAAAACGCAAGGATAATTTTCTATTTTTTTGATTTAATTTGATTTTCTTTGAAAACGTTCCTTAACAGTTTCCTCTTCCCCCATTTAAGTGGCTTGTAAGTCCCTGTTCTCCGAATAAAAAGGCTGATCGGCAGATCTCTACTTTATGATTTCTTATGCAGTCTAAAACAAGTGACAGAAGGCAAATAAAAAATTGCTCTCCTGTGTTTTATCCTTAAGGAAGAAGAGGCAGCCGTCATCTAATCAGGTGATTAACTGCCTCTTTCCTTCCCCTTCTGCAATCAGTGCAAAAAAGCTTACTCTCCTTCAATCGGCGTGATGCGGTTCTTATTAAAGAAAGACGCGACATCCTTGATCCCCAGAACCTCGTAGTCATGCGCGTAAGTTGCGTGTGATTTTCCTTCGGGTGTAAAGGACTGGTACATCGTAAAACCGTCCAGAGCGACACGGCCGGTTCGCATATATCCTTCCCCGAATTGCGTCCACCCAATATTACCGTCTACATTGCAGAAAATATTGTAGCCCTGGCTCTTAAAATACTTATACTTCGCGTTCTCCTCAGTATAGTCCCCGACTCCACCGATATCCCCGCCAAAGGCAAAGATGATCTTATCCACATCGCCGAGGATCGGATGATTGACGGTCATCCATCTCTCATTGTCCTGCTGCAGCTGCTCCGCTGTCTTGTCCGTTGCATTCCAATGAGCATAGGTATGGGAGGCAAAGGTCCAGCCGGTTGCCTTCATCGCATTCGCGACAGCCGTTGCGTCTTTAACATCCTGCTCCCAGTTAAAGTCCGGATGATCTTTCAGCCACTCAACCTGGTCCTGGCTCAGCTTCTCATTATTGATATCCTTGTAATAATCATTGGTCCGATAGCCGAATACTCCGTCATAGCCAGTCATCGCTACGGTACCCTTGTGGCCGTGATAAGAAAAATCCGGATGATTCTTCACAAATGTATCCATCCTTGGGACCACATCGTAGTCTCCAATCTTTGTCTCCCCATTTTCGTCCGTATATTCACACTTCACCTCGCCGTTCTTATCGATCAGCATCTTGGTCGCATAGCCCTGGGTACCGATTCCGTAGGTGTGATAATAGCTCAGATCGTCCTCGGAAAGGACAAAGGCCTTCTTACCTTCCGGCAGCATCAGATTCGGATTTTTGGAAATGGAGACCGAACCGTCGGCATTTTTGGTCTTGACGCACAGATCGTCCAGGCTGACCATAACATAGCCGGCATCATACATATCCTGAATCATATGATCAAACTCATCCGCGGTTGTCATAGCCGCGTCATTTCTCCAGGCCCGGTCCTCTCCGACGACGTCCTTTCTAAGCCCCCGGTCGTCATTGAGCAGAGAATGGAAAAAGATATGGGGGACCTGGGTCACATCGACCGGCTTGCAGGCTTCCTTCTGCGTCGTATAGTCCCGAATTGCAGTCTGCATATCATCATCGGTGCCCGCGCCATCAAACTTCTGAAGAATCGCAATTGCACGGTCATAGTCATACTGCTTTGCGGCTGCCGAAGCGCCGTTCAGAGCCTCTTCCTTTGATGAAGGAGCCGGTACATCCTGCAGATCTGCCTCTGCCTGTCGGTCAGGGGCAGATACCGCAGCTGTCTCCGGTCCGGAAGAAGTCTCCTGAAGAGACTGGGCTGTCACAGACGCTGCCCCCTTGGGCGGTTCGCCGGCCGAGTGATTCTTTAACACAAGTTTCCTTCCGAGAGTCAGGATACAGACCAATATAAAAACCAGTGCAAGCAGAAGAATGAGCCTTGCAAACAGGCGGCCCCTCCGTCTGTTTTTGCGGCGCTTTCCGCTGTGATGCCCATATCCATTTTGTCTACCGTTTTTCTCATTATGCTCAGACATAGATTTCCAATACCCCCCTGTATGGTTATCAAAAGTTACAAGTGTATCTACCTTACCATCTTCTGCCCTTATTTTCAACAAGGGGCGGCTGCTCCCCGTACAGGTCTCATCCCATAAAACCCGAGGCAGTTCAGGTTTCCGGTACGACAAAAAAGGAATGCCGCCTAAGCGACATTCCTTTTTCGGTCAGACGATTTATCTTCAAGCCTTGTTAGCGGAACCAAATACATTGATCTTGTACTTGACCATGTCAACAATAGCCTGTGTACCGTCAGCTAAGAGCTTACGGGGATCAAAGCCCTTGCCCTGCTGATCCTTGCCTGCTTCGATATACTCTCTGACAGCCTTTGCAAATACGAGCTGGCACTCGGTATTGACATTGACCTTTGCTACACCCATGGTGATCGCCTTCTGAACCATCTCATCCGGGATTCCGGAACCGCCGTGAAGGACGAGCGGCATATCGCCGACCTTAGCCTTGATCGCCTCGAGGACATCGAAACGAAGTCCCGGCCAGCCTTCCGGATAAACGCCGTGGATATTGCCGATGCCTGCTGCCAGCATGGTGACGCCCAGATCCGCAACAGACTTGCATTCATCCGGATCAGCGCATTCGCCCATGCCGACGACGCCGTCTTCTTCACCGCCGATTGCACCGACTTCTGCTTCGATGGACATGCCCTTCTCATTGCAGATCGCAACCAGTTCCTTGGTCTTTTCGATATTTTCCTCGATCGGAAGAGAAGAACCGTCGAACATGATGGATGAGAAACCGGCTTCGATACATTCCTTAGCAGCATCATAGGTGCCGTGATCCAGGTGAAGGGCAACCGGAACCGTAATCTTCTGGGATTCGATGACATCCTTTACCATATCCGTAACAGTCTTAAAGCCGCACATGTACTTGCCTGCGCCACAGGAGACCTGTACGATAACCGGTGCGTTGGACTCCTGAGCTCCCTTTAAGACTGCCTTGGTCCATTCAAGATTGTTCAGGTTAAAAGCGCCAATCGCGTAATGACCGGCTACTGCAACCTGAGCCATCTCTTTTGCTGAAACTAATGCCATGTTTCATTTCCTCCTTTTATTAGATATCTCAAGTTTATACCGATTCTTTGGGAGCGTCAATTCATTTGCATGAATATATTGTCAATAATCCAAATGTTCCAGGCTTTTATCCAAAACTCCCCTTCTATCAGCGGCTCAGTCTGTCAAACCGGTCAAAAAAGGGAAGGACCCGCTTTAAAATGACGTCCGTACCGCCTGCCTCTTCCGCCTCTACATTCATAGGCAGGACCGGGTCGTGAAGGGACTTTCTGACCAGGAGCCAGCCTTTAACCTCCTCGTCATCAAAGGAAATGCGAATGCCCTCATAGTTGGGGCTTACGATATGGAAACGGGAATCAGCCTGGGCAAACTTCCTGAATCCATCCAGGACCTCCGTCCCGTAGGCGGCAAAATCCTCTCCGGCTATCTTAAAGCGAAGTTCAGAGGATTCCGCCGGCGCTTTAAGGTCAGAGGTAAGGGATTCGATCCGCTTGCCTTCCTTTTTCATCTGCGCCATCTTGCAGATAATCTTGACCGCGATATAGGCGCCGTCATCCGAAAAATAGTTCTCCTTAAAGGCGCCGTGACCGCTGGTCTCGATCGCAAGCTGGCAGTCCTCTCCCGCCCGGTTCAGCTCGATACCCTTGTCGATGACGTTCTTATAGCCCCGCTTAAAGCGGAGGTGACGCATCTTAAGGTTCCCCTCCAGGAAATCCTGCAGTTCATCACTGGTTACGGAATCCGTCACGACCGTGGAACCCGGATGCTGCTCAGCAACAATCGCCGCCAGCAGGGCGATCAGGGCATTCCGATTGACCTCGGTCCCATCCGCGAAGACGACCGCCCCCCGGTCCCCGTCGCAGTCAAAGATGACGCCCAGATCGGCGTGGCTGTCCACCGTAGCCCTTCTCGCTGCCTCCATGGCTGTCGGATTTTCCGGATTGGGGATGTGGTTGGGGAAGGTCCCGTCCGGATCCAGGTAGACAGAACCGGAGATATCCGCTCCGAGAGGCTCCAGGATCTTCGTTGCGAAAAAGCCCGCCGCCCCGTTGCCGGCATCCTCGACGATATGAAGTCCTTTTAGAGGATGGTCAAAGTCATCGGCAGCTACTTCCTCTTTAATGAAGGTCTTCATCTGGTCGGCATATGCGGTCACCATATCAAAGACTTCCGCCTCATAAGGTCCCACCGGAAGCTTGGCAGCTCTGATGATGGCTTCCTCATCCGCTTGCCCATAAGAAGCAGCAAGATCGGAGGCGATCTTAAGCACCTCGGTCAGCTCGTTGTGTTCAAGACCGCCGTCCTTTGTAAAAAATTTCAGACCATTGCGGTTAAAGGGCAGATGGCTGGCGGTGATCATGACCGCGCCGTCAAAATTGCTGGCAGGAAGGACCGTCGACTGGAACATAGCCGGAGTTGAAATAAGGCCGCAGTCAAAGGTCCGGGAGAAGGATGCTCCCTTAAGGCAAGCCTCCTTTAGGTCCTTAGCCGTAATCCGGCTGTCATGGCCGACGCCAATCTTAAGGTCGGCTGCTGCTTTCCCCGTTTTCTTTTCCAGGAATTTGGTGTAGGCAAAAGCCAGAAAACGGACCAGGTCAGGGGTCAGGGTTTTTGCCTCCTCATCTGTTGCAAGGGCCGCCCCCCGGACATCATTTCCATTCTGCAGTTTCAGAAAAATCTTCTTGCAATCGTCAGACATTCTTCCTCTCCTTTTTTGAACATTTATGGCTTTATTGTTCAGTATAAAGCCAGATGCAGGCGGAAGGCAACGGCAATGGTCTTTTTGCGCAAAAAAAGAACGCCCGGTCGCCCGGACGTCCTCTTTAAAAGGACCGATCAGCCCTTAACCTGCTTGGCAACTTCCTCCGCGAAGTTCTCCTGCTTCTTCTCAAGACCTTCGCCGGTTTCAAAGCGGACAAAGCCCTTGATCTGGATCTTAGCGCCATTTTCCTTGGCAACCTGATCCACATACTTCTGAACCTTCTGCTTGCCGTCCTCAGCCTTGACATAGACCTGGTCAAGAAGGCAGATTTCGGAAAGCTCCTTGTTGAGACGGCCCTGGACCATACCGTTCAGGATCTTCTCATTTGCATCCGGCTTCTCATTGCGGGCAGTCGTCAGAAGGATCTCCTTCTCACTGTCCAGATAAGCCTGATCGACTTCGCTTCTGGAGCAGTACTTGGGATTCAAAGCAGCAGCCTGAAGCGCGACGTTGTGAGCCATCTCCCTGATTGCGTCGTTGACAACGTCTGTCACGACATCGACCAGAACGACGATCTTGCCGCCGGCATGAGTATAGGAAGTGATAAAACCGTTCTCTTCCGTCAGCTTTTTGAAGCGGCGGATCTTCAGGTTTTCGCTGATGACAGCGACTTCATCGGTCAGAGCTTCGGAAACGGTCTTGGACTCATCAAAGATCCACTTTTCAGCCATGAAGCTGTCCAGATCAGCAGCTTCTGTCTGCAGAGCCTGCTGAGCGACCTGAGCGACATAGGACTTGAACTTGTCGGTCTGAGCCGCGAAGTCTGTCTCAGAATTTACTTCTACAACAGCAGCTGTCTTAGCGTCTTCGGAGACAGCTCCTGCCGCCAGACCTTCTGCCGCGATCCGGTCCGCCTTCTTGGCAGCCTTGATCGCCCCGCTCTCACGCAGGAAATTGATAGCAGCATCCAGATCCCCGTTGGTCTCAGCCAGCGCCTTCTTGCATTCCATCATGCCGGCACCGCTCATCTCACGGAGTTTCTTTACCTGTGCAGCTGTGATTGCCATATTAGTCCTCCTTTGCAGCCTCTGCTGCCTTCTCGGATTCTTCATCCGGATAAGCTGTGTAGCCTTCAGCCGGAACTTCTGCGGAATCAGCTTCCATAGCGCCCTGGTTGGCTTCGATGACAGCGTCAGCCATCTTGCCGACAATCAGCTTAACGGCACGGATCGCGTCGTCATTGCCCGGGATTACATAGGAAAGTTCATCCGGATCGCAGTTGGTATCGCAGATACCGATCAGCGGTATATTGAGCTTGTGAGCCTCTGCGACACAGATACGCTCCTTCTTGGGATCAACGACAAAAATCGCGTCCGGCAGCTTCTTCATATCTCTGATACCGCCCAGGTTCTTCTCCAGCTTCTCATGTTCCTTCTTGAGGTTCAGAACTTCCTTCTTGGGCAGAGCTTCAAATGTGCCGTCTTCCGCCATTTCCTCGATGTCCTTCATTCTCTTGATCCGGCCCTGGATGGTGCGGAAGTTGGTCAGCATACCGCCGAGCCATCTTTCGTTGATGTAGAACTGGCCGCAGCGCTTTGCTTCTGTCGCGATCGCGTCCTGAGCCTGCTTCTTGGTTCCGACAAAGAGAATTCTGCCGCCCTTAGCGATGATATCGCCTACCGCATTGTAAGCGTCGTCGATCATGCCGACCGTCTTCTGAAGATCGATGATATAGATCCCGTTGCGCTCGGTATAGATGTACTGCTTCATCTTGGGGTTCCAGCGTCTTGTCTGATGTCCGAAGTGAACACCGGCTTCAAGGAGCTGCTTCATGGAAATAACACTCATTTTGTTTCTCCTTATAAAATGGTTTTTGATCTGCCATGTGGTTCCGTCTGTCAAAACCCGAAGGCACCCGTGACAGGCTCCGCACATGTGAATAATAGGATCTGCTGTCCGTAAACAGCTTGAGTATCATACCATAGAAAAAGCCAGAAAGTCAACCGTCAGATGCGGTTGACTTTCTGGTCCCGATAAAAGATCCAAACCGCAGCGCAGACAGCGAGGATGCTGATACAGATGACAGCAAGACCCATCCCAAAGGACGTCGCTTCCCCCTCTGGCAGAGACTGCTGAATGAGGGCAAAACTGTTGACGCCCAGGTGGGCAAAAAAGGACGCCTTTAAGGTCCCGTAGTGTTCATAAATAAGGGCGAGGACAAAACCCAGCGCTGCCGCCGGAATGCCCTGCTCCAGATTCCCGTGGAAGATGCCGAAGATGGCGCCGCTGATTGCAGCCGCTGCCCAGACACTTAAATGGTCCCGCAGCCGCCTAAAGACAACCGCCCGGAAGAGGTACTCCTCCCCCAAAGGTCCGATCACCGCGATCATCAAAAAGACTGCCCAGAAGGGCCACTCTCCAAAGCTTTGAACAAAGTCCGCGTAGGCGCTGCTCGACGGGATCAGGCTGGACAAAAGGCTGATCAAAAATTCCGCCCCCAGGGTCAGGCAGATGACCATGACAGCCGCCACGATACCAAAGGGCTTTTTTTGAAGCAGCCGGTCCGATTCTCCGTAGGCGGTCCGCCGTCTCTCATCGTCTCGGAAAATGATCAGCATGACCACAAAGTAGATAAAATCCATAACTGCCGTAAGAGGCAGGGTCAATCGGATGGTCTGCTGCCGGACCTCTTCTGCCGAAGCGCCCCCTGCCGCAGCCATGACCGTTCCCAAAAGGGCGCCCAGAAGCAGGTTGATGGCAAGCGCCAGCAGGGGCGGCCAGATCACGCTCCAGATCGCAAATCCGGGCGATTCCATATGCAGGGTTGGAGAAACCTCATAAAAGGAGGGCTGCTCCAAAGTTTTCCTTGAAGGTTCCGCCTGTCTGCCGTCCCGGTACTGACCGATCAGAACATTGCGGACCTCCTCCGGCGTATCGGCGATGCAGTCCGGCCACGCCTTAGTCAGTTCCTCTCTTGAACCGTAGCCGTAGGTGACGCCGATGCTGCCGATCCCGGCTTTTTTCGCCCCGACCACATCGTAGTTCCGATCTCCGACCAGGACCGCTTCCTGCCTCCGGTCCTTCATCCCAAGACGATCAAGGATCTCTTCAATAACCTCAGCCTTGTCGGTCCTTCGCCCGTCCATTTGGCTGCCCATGACCAGGTCGAAATAGCGGTAGATATCAAAGTATTTTAAGATCCGCATACAGTAGGCGGTCGGCTTGGAGGAAGACAGGACCAGATGCATGCCCTCCTCTTTTAATTCCTTGAGCAAAGTCCGGATTCCTGCGTAGATCCGGTTCTCATAGATGCCGATGGAGTCGTACCGTTCCCGGTAGGCGCTTACGCAGAGGTCTCCCTCTTCCTCCGTCAGATGGGCATACTTGATAAACTCCTCCTTAAGGGGCGGTCCGACAAAGCGGCGCAAATCAAGCAGGTTGGCGTCGATGCCCTTGACCTTCTTTAAGGCGTACTGCACACACCGGGTAATCCCCTCTCCGGAATCCGTCAGGGTTCCATCCAGGTCAAATAAGATCGTATTCCACATAAGTCCTCTTTCTCTTTTTACATGTAATCCGGCGCGTCAAAGCCCAGGATGTCAATGCTCTTCTCCAGCACGTCAGCCGTCAGCTTCAGGAGCGCCAGATAGGATTCTTTCCTCTTTTGATCCTCTTCCGCCAGAATCCTGGTCTCATGGTAGAAACGGTTGAAGTCGTTGGAGAGCTGGTAAATGTAGGCACAGATCTTATGGGGTGCCAGTTCCTCGTAGGCGGCATAGACCGAGCTGCCAAAACCGGACAGGTCCAGCATGAGTTTCTTCTCTTCTTCGGACAGAGCCGGAAGCAGGTTCCTGGCGTCGACCGGGCTGCCCTCCTCCTGAGCCTTCTTTAAGATCGACTTGATTCTGACGATGGTATAAAGGATATAAGGACCGGTATTTCCTTCAAAGGACGTGAACTTGTCCACATCAAAGACATAGTCCTTGGAAGCCTGGTTGGACAGATCGCCATATTTGACCGCTGCCAGAGCCACCTGACCGGCGGTCTTGCCCGCGTCCTCGGTCCGGACATTATGATTGCCCCGAATCTTCTCTTCCATATTTGCCTTGATGTCGTCGAGCAGGACCTGCAGCCGCATGACACCTCCTTCCCGGGTCTTAAAGGGCT
The DNA here is from genome assembly GCA_002371465.1 of Lachnospiraceae bacterium UBA3689. GTDB lineage: Bacteria > Bacillota > Clostridia > Lachnospirales > Lachnospiraceae > Chordicoccus. Next base: position 24,773 of record DFIU01000016.1, read on the forward strand.
TGCCGTCCTTGCCGTTCATGGTACCGAAACCGACATGGACCAATTCGGTGCTGTCGTCGACGATGCCCGCCTTCTTGACCGTGCGGAAGACCTGCTCGAAGTGCATGTGCTGGCGCTTGTCGACCACATAGATGATCTCATCCGGCTTAAAAAGCTTTTCCCGCTCTACGATCGTCGCGCAGTCCGTTGTCGCGTAGAGGGAGGCGCCGTCCGACTTCAAGATGATGCAGGGCGGAATTTCCTTTTTATCCTCCGGCTTTTTGACGTCGACGACCAGGGCTCCCTGGTCCAGACGGGCGACACCGTCCGCCTTCAGCTGCTCGATCATGGCAGGGATATAGGGCTGGGCGTCGGATTCCGACTTCCACAGGTCAAAATGAACATTCAGGCGGTCATAGTTCCGCTTCAGATCGGCAACGGAGACATCCAAGATCTGCTGCCAGAGAGCCCGGTAGCCCGGCTTGCCCTCCTGGAGCAGGTGGGTCGCTTCAAGTGCCTCCTCATGGTAGGCAGAATCCTCTTTGGACTTGGCGGAAGCCGCCGGATAGATCTCCTCCAGCTCTCCGATGGTAAAGGGAGGCTCTTTGGGGAAGTCCTGCTCAACATCCTTAAAATAAGGAAGGTCGGGCTGGCGGTGCTTTAATTCCGTGATGATAAGTCCCATCTGTAAGCCCCAATCGCCCAGATGGACATCGCCCAGGACCTCGTTGCCGACTGCCCGGCAGAGCCGCTTGATGGACTCTCCGATGACAGCCGCCCGCAGGTGACCGACATGAAGGGGCTTAGCCACGTTGGGTCCGCCATAGTCAATGATGATCTTTTTGGGCTGGTCCACCTGGGGCAGGGAAAGGTTGGGGTCAGCAGCCTCCTCCTTTAGATAGTCCGAAAGATAAGAGGGGACGACCTTTAAATTGATAAAACCGGGCCTCACCACTTCAGCGGAAAAACAGGTTTCCGCGCCGTTTTCTTTGAGCTTTGCGACAACGTCTTCCGCAATGACGAAGGGTGCTTTGTGAAACTTCTTTGCCCCTGCCATAGCGCCGTTGCACTGGTATTCGCAGAGGTCCGGTCGGTTGGAGACCTGGACTTTGCAAAAGTCCCGGTCATAGCCAGCCGCCTCAAAGGCGTCTCCCAGCAGCTTTGTGAGTATGTCTGTAAAATTCCTCATGTCTTACCTCGGTTTCAGTAGGTTTGAAAGATGATTGATATCCGTAAGTTGCATTTGAAAATGCCGGCAGGCACGCTCGATCTCCGTTTCCGGATGATCGGACTCTCCCGATAAGAGGATCTTTTTGATGGGATCCCCATAAAATTCAGAAGCCGCCAGTTCAAAATGATAGACCTCTTTTAAAGTCAGCGCTCCGGGCACGACGCCGATAATATAGGGCAGGCACTGCCTGATCCCGGTGATAAAGCTGCCGTCGATTAAGGTCAGGTCCCGGTATGCCGCCCGCCGGTCAAAGTCCCGCACCTGGGCAGTCTTCAAAAACGCCCGGTAGGCGTCCGCCCGGTCCATACCAAAGAGCAGGCGGCGGATGGACGGGGAAGGAAAACGAATCCGGACGATCTTATGCTGGCTGGAATAGGCGCTTAGAAGGTTCCATTTAAGCAGCTTCTCCAGCGCCTCATCTGGGACCGTCACCTGACTTTCATCCGCAAGGACTTCCTCACGATCCATAGACACTGATCCAAAGTCTTTTCTTAAAGCCCTTGCCACCCGGCTCCAGTAGTCGGGTCGGCTTTCCGTCAATCGGTCGATACTTTGGATTGCCCTTACCAGGTCGTGACTTAGGTCCTTCCTGGTCAGGACCTCGTGGTCCTCCCAGTTTATGGGAGATCGTTCATTTAAAAAGCGGATCTCAGCCCCCAAAAGAGACGGGAAGACCAGATTTCTCAGCCGGTCCGCATTTCTCTGGGGCAAAAATACTCCGTCCTCGATCCGGTAGTCAAGGACCGGGAAATTCCATTCCCGGTGTCCCCTCAGGACCGCCCCCAGCGCCATACTCTCGATCTCGTCCGCGTCGGCGATGTCAATCACCGGACTGTATTTTTCGTATTTTTGCAGAAGGTCCGCCAGGCGGCGCTCCGCGTCCGGTTCCATAAAGGGGGAGAGAGTCGCCGGTTCCATCACAATGGTCTTAACCTTTCTTCGATGGAAGAAAAAATTGTAGCGGCTCCGCGCCGTCTGGCTTAAGAAATCCCCATAGCCCACCAGAAGCAGCAGCTCCGGCTCCAGCGCCAGTCCGCTGACGACATTGGCGATGGGACTTGTCCCCGCGAATTTAATCAGTAACTTCAGTGCAGCCATCTTCCCAGTCCTTCCTGTCAGGATTCATAATTATCCGGAAGTTCGTCTCCCCAGGGAGTTCCGTCCAGCTTAAAAGGAGTGGACTGATAGACGTAATAGTTGAGCCAGTTGGTATAGAGGTTGTTGGCAGTTGCCCGCCAGGTCAGAAGGGGTCTCTTGCCGGGATCGTCGTCCGGGAAATAATACTTGGGCAGGGCGGTATCAAGTCCCTTCTTCTGGTCCCGCTCGTACTCTCTTCTAAGCTGCATACGATCGTATTCCGGATGACCAAAGACAAAGACCTTGCGGCCGTTCTCCGCCATGCAGATGGCGACCCCCGCTTCCTTGGACTGGGCGAGGATGGTCAGATCGTCACATTTTACGATATCTTTGGCGGATACTTCCGTGTAGCGGGAATGGGGCATCTTAAAGACGTCGTCAAAGCCCCGCAGAAGGGGAGTCTTGCGGTTGTAGACCCGGTGTTCAAAGACGCCGAACAGCTTTTCTTTCAGCATCCGCTTGGGCAGACCGTAGTAATAGTACATGGCAGCCTGCGCCCCCCAGCACAAAAAGAGGGCGCTGGTCACATGGGTGTTGACCCAGGAAAAGACGGACTCGATCTCCTCCCAGTAATCCACCTGTTCAAAGTCCAAAAGTTCCACCGGCGCCCCCGTTACGATGAGGCCGTCAAAACGGCTGGACCTGAGTTCCCGGCTGGTCTTATAAAAGCTCTCCAGATGGCTCTTGGTCGTATGCTTGGACTGGTGGGTCTCCATCCTCATGAAGGTGACGTCGATCTGCAAAGGTGTGTTGGACAACTCTCTTAAGATCTGCAGCTCCGTATCTTCCTTCAGCGGCATCAGGTTGAGGATGCAGATCCGGATGGGTCGGATATCCTGGTGGATCGCCCGATCCTCATCCATAACGAAGATATTTTCCTTTTCCAAAATCTCCCTGACCGGGAGATCATTTGCTATTTTTACAGGCATAAACCGCTGCCTCCTTACCCTTCAAGAGATCCAAGGAACTCCTCTTCCGTCAGGATCGGAATGTTCAGCTCTCTCGCTTTTTTATTTTTGCCGGTCTGTGATTCCGGATGATTGTTGATCAGCGCATAGGTCTTTTTGGAGACCGATCCCGCTGCTTTTCCGCCCCTGGATTCGATAAATTCCACCAGCTCGGCTCGGTTTTTAAAATGCGCCACGTCACCGGTAATAACGTAGGTTCTGCCGGTCAGGATCTGGGAAGTCTCCTCCTTAGCTTCTTCCATGTTGACGCCACTTACTTTCAGCCGCTCAAGCTGGGAGAGATTTTCTTTGGAATCAAAATAGCTGCGGATGGTCCTTGCCGTGATCTCTCCCACGTCGGGAACCGCGGTCAGCTCTTCCACCGAAGCCTTAGCAAGGGCATCCATAGACCCGAAATGGTTGAGCAGGGTCCTGGAAGAGGTCCGACCGACATTGGGAACCGCCAGCCCCGTCAGAAGCCGCCAGGGTTCATTTTGCTTGGACTGTTCGATATTAAGAAGCAGCTTGTCGGTGTTCTTCTCCCGACCGATGAGCCCCTTTTCAATCAGCTCCTCCCGATGGTTCTTTAGCTCATAGAGGTCCGCGACGGTCTTTAAATAGCCCTGGTCGTGGAGGACCTGTATCAGCTCCTGCCCAAAGCCCTTGATATCCATGGCGTTTCTGCCGACGAAATTGATCAGGTGGCGGACCGCCTGGGCGGGACAGGTCGGATTGACGCAGCGCATATCCGCCGCATCCACTTCCCGCACGATCGGAGCCCCGCAGACCGGACAGGTTGTGGGCAGCTTGAAATCTTCCGTTCCAAGAGGACGTTTGGATGCAATCGCCCCCTTAATCTTGGGGATAATCTCCCCCGATTTATAGACCAGGACCGTATCGCCGATTCCGATATGGAGTTTGTTGATAAAATCCTGGTTGTGGAGGGTCGCCCGGGTCACGGTCGTTCCGCACAGGCGAATCGGATCAAAGACAGCTGTCGGATTCACCCGCCCCGTCATCCCGATCGAAACTTCAATATCCCGAATGACGGTCTCCTTCTCCTCCGGCGGATACTTGTAGGCGATGTGACCGGCGCTGTATTTTGACCCCGCCGGAAAATCGTCCCGGTAGGCAATCTGATCGATCTTGACGACGGCACCGTCGATATCGTAACCCAAAGAGCCCCGTTTCTCTCCGATCGCGTCGATCGTATCGAGGATCTCCCGGTCCGTCCGACAGACCTTATGGGGGACAACCGGCAGCCCCTCTTCTTTCAGCAGATCAAGAGCTTTGGTATGGGAGGTCATCAGATTTTCCGGACCTCTTTGCACATTGAAAACGAACATGCTGAGCCCTCTCTTTCTGGTCATGGCCGGATCCAGCTGCCTTAAGGTCCCCGCCGCGCAGTTTCTGGGGTTGGCAAAGGTCTTTCTGCCGTTTAACTCCTGGTCCTCATTGGTCCGGTCAAAGTCTTCCAGCTTCATGTAGACCTCGCCCCGGACCTCCAGATCGTCGAAAATATGGGAAAGCCGACCCTTCACATCGCGAATGGCCCGGGCGTTGAGCGTCACATCCTCTCCGATGAAGCCGTCCCCCCGAGTTTCCGCCAGAACCATACGCCCCTCTTCATAGCGGATGCTCATGGACAGACCATCAATTTTCTGTTCGACCGAAAAAAGGACATCGGGATGCACTTTTCTTACCTCATGTACCCAGCCCAGGACATCCTCTTTGGTAAAGACATCCTGAATCGAAAGCATGGGGATGTCATGTTCGACCGTTACCCCTGCCTCCCGGCGAACGGGGGCGCCTGCCAGCTGGGTCGGCGAGTCCGGTTTTTTCCAATCCGGATGGTCCCCTTCCGCCTGCTTTAAGGTCAGCATCAGCCGGTCATATTCATAGTCTGAAATCTGTGGGTTGGCATCCTCATACGCCCGGTTGTAGGCTCTGACCTCTTCTACCAGCTTTTCATACTCTTTTTTATCCATGATATAAAGCGTCCTCAAGGGCTTTGACTTCCGAAGAGGTCAGATAACGGGACTGCCCCGTCTTCAAGTCTCCCAATTTCAAGTTCATGATGCGGACCCGTTTCAGTCCCGAGACCCCATAGCCCAAAGCCCGGCACATTCTTCTGATCTGGCGGTTATAGCCCTGGGTCAGCGTGATGCTGAACTTTCGTTCTCCCAGCTGCCTGACTCGGCAGCTGCGGGTCGTGACATAGACGCCCTCTTCATGGTCCTTGGTCTTATGGGCGTCGTCATCCAGGAGGATCTTGACCCCCTCGCTCATCTTCTTTAAAAATTCCGGTGTGATGGGCTTGCTGACCGTGCACTGGTACTCTTTTTCGTGATAGTTGCCCGCCCGCATCATGGAATTGATCAGGTCGCCGTCATTAGTCAGGATCAGCAGACCGGTCGAATCCTTATCGAGCCTGCCCGCGTAGGAAACCCGGGTCGGCAGATCCATATATTCGATGATGTTGTGCTCGACCCGCTCATCCGCCGTGCAGATAACCCCCGCCGGCTTGTTGAGCATCAGATAGATCTTCCTGGGCTCCTTATGGGCAAGTTCCCTGCCCTTTACAATGACCGTATCTCCGGCAAAAACGCGATCTCCCAGTTTCGCTCGGACCGGTTCATTTTCCGGCTGTCCCTTGCGGGCATGGCGGCGGATCTGGACATTGCCGCTTTCAATCAGGCGATCCGCCTCCCGTCTGGAACAGGTTCCGGAGTCGCTGATATATTTATTGAGCCGTTTTCCTACATTTTCCATCTTGTCACCTATACAGAATAATCATCTCCAAGCCGCCTGGGCAGCCCGGGGATGATTATCGGATCCTTATCGATTAATTTATAAATCTGCGTCCTACCCAACCTTCGTACTCACCGGTGCGGATATGCCACCAGCCCTTCTCAATATCTCCAATGACAGTGACAGGAGTTCCCTGCTTGATCTCACCGAGTATCGCCCCATCATAGCCCGGATTGGACCGGATATTGCAGTTGGCAAGGACGGTTGTAGATCGCTCTCCCGTATTTGCTGCCGCCGGCTTCTCCTGCTGAGGCTGGGCGGGCTGAGCCGTCGGAGCAGGGGTCGTCTGGGGCTGGGGTGCCGGAGTCGCCTTAGGCTGAGCCGGGGCAGGAGTTGTCTGAGGCTGGGGTGCCGGAGTTGTCTGAGGCTGTGTCTGCTGGTTTTCCGGGGCTGTATTCGTCTGTCCCTCAGTGGTCTGGTTGGCAGGAGCCTGCTTCGTCTGCCCAGCCTGATTGGAAGTCTCCGCCTGGCTTGCCGCTTTCGATGCAGAAGCTGCCTGCTCGGCAGCATTAAATTCATTCTGGACCCGGGCGACCAGAGCCTTTACATCGTCCTCCCTGGCAAGAGAATCAATATAATCCGATGTTGCCTGGTCATAGTCGGAGTAGACGATCTTATATTCCCCGTCCGTGTCTTTTCTGACCAGCATCTGGGAAAGTCCCGGCAGAGCCGCCGTCTGTCCCTCATTTTGATACTTGTAGTAAGCGTAAACGACATAGCTTCCGTCGACCAGACCATTCTTGGTATAGACCACCAGGTCGGAATAGGTCGTTGTCGATGCGGAAATCTTAGCCGCCTCCGCTTCAGGCAGAGTATCGCAGAGTTCCTTGACCGCTGCCACATCCTGTCTTCCCAGTGCATTGTAGTAGCTGGTAAGAAGGGCGGTCACTTCCGGAACTGCATTTTCCGCTAACGCCCCGCCGTCATTGACCGGAATCGAAGAAGAAGCATTTCCCGAAACGATCTTGGTCCCTTCCGGAACAGAAACCACACTGTCGCTGCTGAAGGCATCCCGATTCTCCGAGTCAAAACGGGATGAAACTGCCCGAACCCCGAAAAACAGGGCAACCAGGATTCCCAGGATTCCCAGGATCAGCAGAATATATCGAAGGTTATCGGACAGCCACTCTCTGAAATCATTCAAAATCATTTCCTCCCTACAATCAAGGATAGATAGGGAAATTTTAGCATAGATATAGGGATTATGCAAATTCCACAAATACTGAGGCAGGGGGAGCTGAATCAAAAAAGCACCGTTCCTAACGGAACGATGCCAATAGCGCGTCTGACAGGAGTCGAACCCGCGCACCTGGAACCGGAATCCAGTGCTCTATCCACTGAGCTACAGACGCATACGTGATGGAGATGAAGGGATTTGAACCCTCGACCTTTCGGATGCGAACCGAATGCTCTCCCACTGAGCCACATCCCCACAACGATGTATAGTTTAGCGCGTTTTCTTCCTTTGCGCAAGTCTTTTCGACGATAAAGTTTCACATCATAATCCGTCCCTCCGTGCGGATATATTCATAGACGTGGTCGGACAATACTTCCTCCGGCTTTACCTGAGTCGCATTGATCTCCCGTACCATATCCGTCAGATCGCTTCTTGAAAAATAGCCGCAGTCCGGTGTCAGAATCAATTCATGGATGCTGCTGGGCAGGATAAAGAGATTGTGATGAAGTTCCTCTGACAGCTGCCGCAAATAAGTCTGGTTCAAAAGACCGGCTGCGCCAAAGGTTCGACTGATATTCATCATGACATAGATAGGGGCTGCCATTTCCGGAGCATTCACCCGATCCATAACCTCTCCGAACAGAACCTCCTGCAGGGGCTTCACCTGGATTCGGCGTTCCCGCCTTTCATTTTCTGCCGCTGCCCTATCAAGTTCATCAAAGGACATGCCCCATTGGCACAGGTCCCGGCTGCGAATAGTCACAAAGCCATCCTGTCCAGTCGGACAGGGCGTTTCGTAATAATAGACGACCGCCAGATCCATAAACTTCCGATGGGGCAGGTCAAAAAGAGACCCCCTGTTCCATTCAAAATTGATCAATTTCCGAAAGATACGGCTTTTAACTTCTTCCTTATCCTCCGGCAGGGACACAGGTCTTGCATACCTCGCGATCCGGCGGCATTCTTCAATTAAACTCCGGGATATCTCTTCAAGCGACATTCCACCCTCGTATTTTTCAAGGATCTGTTCCATAAAAATTGTCGGTGAAACCTGCTGATCCGGCAATCTCACCGTCACCGCCTCCCGCCGAATGTCGTTGTTTTGCGGAATTTGGCGCAGTTCCACACCAGCCTCCGATCCGGCAGCTTTCTTTAAAGCAGCCAGAAGTTCCTCTTTTACAAGTGTCTCATTCATACGTTCACTCTCCTTTCAGCAGCAGCTTACAGAAAACAAATCTTTAATAGTTGGGGATATCTGATGAAGTTACACTTTGGATTTTCCAGGCTATCATGATCCAAAGTGCAAAAAAACCATGAGGGAATTTCGTTAAGACAAAGCGCAAACAAGGATAGATCTGAGTTTCTTTAGAACAAAATACGAGGAAGAGGATATGTTGGAATACCGTTAAACCAACGTGCAAACAGAAATATGCACGGATGCCCTTAGAACATCCGGACAGGAATAAGATGGAATGCCGCAGGAAAACAGGCATTTTGCTGCGTAAGGCAGCCTCACAGAACGCATAGAAAGGATCAAAGAATCTTGCTATTAAAATATTAAAAGAGCCTCTCCTTTCGGAGAGGCTCGCCCTTATACTCTGGAGAGATATTCACCGGTTCTGGTGTCAATCTTGACCTTATCGCCGATATTGACGAAAAGCGGAACCTGGATGACAACACCGGTTTCAACGGTTGCCGGCTTGTTGGCGCCCTGCGCCGTGTTGCCCGCAAAACCAGGCTCGGTTTCTGTAACTTCCAGCTCTACAAAGAGCGGCGCTTCAACAGTGAAGACACTTCCGTTCCAGGAAACCAGCTTGACCGTGTCATTTTCCTTGACAAATTTCATGGAGTCAGCGATGACTTCCCTGCTGACCGGCATCTGATCGAATGTTTCCGGATCCATAAAGTAATAAAGATCGCCGTCATTGTAAAGATAGGTATAATCCTTACGATCAATACGCGCTGTCGGGAACTTTTCGGTCGGACGGAACGTAGTCTCGGTTACACCACCACTGATGACATTCTTTAACTTTGTACGAACAAACGCTGCACCCTTGCCCGGCTTGACATGCTGGAATTCAATAATCTGCATGACCTGACCGTTAATCTCAAGGGTTAAGCCATTTTTAAAATCGCCTGCTGAAACCATAAACATTCCTCCTTAAACGTGTACAGTTATTCTACACTGAAAAAGTTTTGATTGCAACAGGAAAATCCTTTAGGAATCAGCCTCAGCGGCCTCTTTCTGATTATCAAATTCGATCAGTTTGGCGATGATTTCATCGCAGATTTCGTCGATCGTTTTGCCGTCCGTTTCGACTTTCACATCCGCCACCTGCTGATATTTTTCTCTGCGTTTTTCCATGAGACTGGCGATAAACTGCACATTTTTATGATTTTCCAGAATCGGTCGGTCGTTGCTGTCCTTGACGCGCTCAAGGATGGTCTCCGGCTTGGCGGTCAGAAGAACCACTCTCCCATTTTTCTTCATATGATCCGCATTGTCTTCCCGAACCACGACCCCACCGCCGCAGGATACGACGCTCTGCTTGACATGCTGCAGCTCGATCAGGCAGTTGCTCTCCAGGTTGCGGAAATAGGTCTCCCCATATTCGTCGAAGATTTCGGAAATGGACATGCCCTGTTTCTCAACGATCATCTGGTCCATCTCAACCCGGTTCATCTCCAGCTTTTTGGTCAGCTCGCTGGCGACGGTCGTTTTGCCCGCTCCCATAAAACCGATCAGGAAAATGTTGTAATCGAACAGGGACTTGGCCTGAACCTTGCGGCTGTTCTTCTCAATATATTTGAAAATATCCAGGATCTCTTCCTCAAAGGGATTGTCCCCCAGCTTTTCCTTTAATTCCCTCTCCTGCTTCGCCTCCTGCTCCGGCTGCAAAATCGGGATCCCGGTCGCCTTCTTATAAGAAATAATTTCCTGAACGTGCTTCATGCGCTCTGCCAGCGCATCGATAATTTCATTGTCGCACACGCCGATCTTGGACCGGATCTCTTCAAGATGTTTCGCATTTTCCATTGTCAAAATCCCCTGTTTTCCAACAAACTCGCTGACCTTCAGCTTGCCCAAAGAAAGCCGCAGTACCAAGCGGTATTGCGGCTATTATAACAAGTGCAATGTACTTCTTCAAGGTAAAGTTTAGAACTTTAAAGTTTTTATGCGTTAAAGTGTATGTTTCATCCTATCTATAATCTCGGATTCATTCACCTCAACATCAGGTGCCTATTGATCTGCATAGCTTCCTCTTCCGTCATTTATTCTGAGGTCTCTTGCTGAGATATGCCTCCACCAGGTTGGGATCGACCGATTTTTCAATCGCCTGATAGACCGGTTCCGTAGCCTTATTCATCTCCTCTTTGAGCTGATCATCCGGCTCTATGACCTTAGTCCCGCTGTCCTCGATCGTCTTGATGCGGGATGCGATCCGCTGATCGGACTGGTCCCTTGAGAAAGTCTTTGCCGTTTCAGCAGCCTGGCGGATGATCTTCTGCTGGTCCTGGGTCAAAGTGTCCATAAACTCACTGGAGACAATCAGGGAAATCAGGTGGGGCAGGTGGTTAGTCTCGACAATATACTTCTGCTGCTCATAAAGCTTGTTGGAAACGATGACTTCGTAAGGATTTTCCTGAGCGTCGATCGTCCCCTGCTGTAAACCGATATAGACCTCAGAAAAAGTCATGGGGGTCGGACTCGCCCCCAGCTCTTTCCAGAACTGCATGTGATAGGAATTTTCCATGGTCCGGATCTTCTGCCCCCGGAAATCGTCGATCGACGCAATCTCCTTATTGGTCGACATGACCCGGAAGCCCTGGTCGGAATAACCCAGCAGCCGGTAGCCGCCCTTTTGATAAACCCGGCTGATGCCCGCCAGGAAATCGGGATCATCGACCGCTGCCCGCACGTCTTCGATCTTGTCGTAGACCCGGGGCATATCAAAGACCGCGATATCGGGCATAAAGGTCACCTGAGGAGCCGTATTTTGCACGACAAAGGGGATATCCCCGTCCTTACAGGACTCCAGCAGCTCCCGGTCCCCGCCCAGGACGGAGTTGGGATAGACCTGGATCTTCATTTTTCCATCGCTTAAACGGTAGACCTCCTCGGCAAATTTCTCCGCATAGATCTGGGTAACTGTATCCTCCGGGCTCGATGTCCCCAAGGGCCAGGCGTAGCGCTGGACCCCATCTGCCGCCTGCTGCCTGCCGCAGCCCCCGACCAAAGCCACAACCGCTGTCATACAGGCTGTAAGGAGGGAATTTCTAAAAAGTCGTTTCCATTTTTTCATCATAAAACCTCCTTAGCCTCCCAGCAGGCAGAGACTGATCTGCGGAATAAAGGTAATTAAAATAAGGGCAATCAGGAACATAAGGATCATAGGCATTGCCTTCCTGGCAATCTCCATGACCGGTACGTCGGTAAGGGAGCTTGCCACAAAGAGGTTGACACCGACAGGCGGTGTCACAAAGCCAATCGCCAGGTTGACAACCATCATCACCGCAAAATGAACCGGATTCATACCGACAGCCGTCACAATCGGCAGAAGAATCGGCGTCAGAATCAGAATGGCCGGTGTCGTGTCCATGACCATACCAACCAGGAGCAGGAAGATATTAATGACCAGCATCAGCACGATCCGGCTCGAGAAGCTGCCAAGGATCCAGGAACTGACGGTCTGCGGAACCTGCATCAGGGTCAGGACTCTGGAAAAGGCCGTCGACGCCGCCAGGATAAAGAGGATCGGCGCATAGGTATGGAGGGATTCCCGGAAAATCTTCCAAATATCCCGGAATTTCAGGGTCCGGTACACAAAGAGACTGATAATCAGGGCATAGAAGACGGAAATGACTGCCGCCTCCGTCGGCGACGCGACGCCCGTGTAGATGCAGCCCAGGATGATGACCGGGCTTAAGAGGGCGAAGAAGCCCTCACGGAAGACTTTCCCAAAGCCCTTTTGGTGGAGTTCGTCCACCTTGGCATTGATCTTGTCCTTGTCCTCGCCATAGATCCGGCAGTGACCCACCGCGTAGACCATCAAAAGGAGGGCGATCAAAAGTCCCGGAACGATACCGGCCATAAAGAGGTCGCCGACCGACTCCCCGGAAGCCATGGCGAACATGATAAAGGGAATGCTGGGAGGAATGATAACGCCCAGACCGCCGGCAACCGCTACGATCGCGGTGGAGAACTTTTTGTCGTAGCCCAGTTCCATCAAAAAGGGAATCGTCATAGAACCGACCGCCGCAACCGTCGCCGGAGCGGATCCGGAAATTGCCCCATAGAAGAGACAGGTCACAATCACCGCGCAGGGAATTCCCGCCCTCCTCCTTCCCAAAAAGTAGGCAAAGACATCGAAGAGCTTTTTGGAGATCTGTCCATGAGCCATCACAATGCCGGCAAGGACGAACATGGGGACCGCCAGCAGGGGGAAGGAGTCGATGCCGCCCAGCATGGACCGAATGACATAGCTGCCGCTTGCGGTAAAGGACGGATCAAACGCTCCCGGCAGGATGGCGACGATTCCCAGGGAAATGGAAATCGGGATCGCAATGACCAGGCACAGGGCAAACAGTAAAAATACAACAGCAACCGACATACTTATCCCTCCTTTCCTTTCTCATCTTGAATCTTACGCTCATCTTCCACGACCTCCATCACCGAATCCGCCAGACTGCCCTCTTCGGCTAATCTTTGCTCCTTGCCCAGCACGATCCTTATGTTGATGACCAATCGCTGGATCAGGCGTATGCCGCAGAGGGAAAACGAAACCAGGGGCGCTGCCTGGACCCAGTACATGGGAATTCCGATCGCAGGAGAGACCTGACCGCTCGCAATCGTCGTCTTCAGATAGTAAGCGGCATAGGGAATCAGATACAAAAAGAAAAGCAAAGAAATGACCAGGTTCAGGACCTTAAAGGCTGCCTCTCCCCTCTTGGGAAAGATCTTGATAAACTGGTCTATTTTGATCGAAATGCATTTCCTCGTGCAGAGGCTGACGGACAAAAATGCCGACCAGATAAAGAGGTAGCGGGTCAGTTCTTCCGACCAGGACAGGGACACCCCTAAAATGTAACGGGAAAAGACCTGTATCCCCATAATGACGGTCATTCCGATCAGCAAGATGATCATGAGGATCTCTTCCAGGTTCCGTTCCAGATAAAGCAGGACTTTTTTCATAAGCTCACCTAAAAAATGGAACTGCAGTCAACAGATATCTGCTTCATTATAAAGGATAGACGCCCCTTGCGCCATACTTTATCGCAGTAAACTGTTGAATTATCTGCAGTTCCGATTTAAAGCCGGTCAGGGACGCCAAAACGGCGTCCCAAAAGCCGGATACCAGGTTGATTGCGTTCGATCAGATACTGTTGTGGATCAGGCCCAGGACCGTATCCAGATCCCTGGCATTCATCTGCCCCGGAGCGGAAACCTTGCCAACCGCGCCAAAGGTCGCCGCGGAACCGAAGACTTCTCCGCTCAGGCGGCTGATGAGTCCCGTGCCCGCCATGGACATGGTGATAATGGGGCGGTCCGCATGGTCGTCCGCCATCTCCTCGGTCGCTGCCAGCAAAGTCAGCACATCCTTCTTGCTCTGGGGCATGACGGCAATCTTGGGAATATCAGCTCCCAGTTCCTGCATCTTCACCAGTCGTCTGACCAGCTCATCCTTGTCAGGCGTTCCGTCAAAGTCATGATTGGAGGCGACGACTGCTACTCCGCACTGGTGGGCGCCTTCGATGATCCGTTTTACGATCTCGTCCCCGGTGAAGGCTTCGACATCGATCAGGTCCACCAGACCCGTCGCTGCCATTTTCAGATTAAGATCGGCATAAGCCTCAGGCTCGATCGCCTTCTCTCCGCCTTCCTTTGAGGTCCGGAAAGTAAAGAGAATGGGGATATTGCCCAGCGTATCTCTTAAGGCCTTTCCCGTCTCTTTGGTCTTTTCAAAATCAAAGATATCTTCAAACCAGTCCACTCTCCATTCAACAAGGTCCAGCCGGACGTCTTTGAAAGACTGGGCTGCAGCGATGATTTCGTCTCTGGTTTTGCCGACGATTGGAACGATGATCTTGGGAAGTCCCTCGCCGATTCTGACGCCGCGGACGTCTACAATTTTTTTACTCATACGATTTACCTCTTTTGATTCAGCCCTGAGCCTTCTTCTGCAGCGCCCCATAGCGGAAGTTGACAAAGAGGGCGAGCAGGACGCCGATCGCCGTAATCACAATGTTCATGACCATGACGCCCTCTGCGGACATTTTGCCGGCAGCTGTCAGGATCGTGTAATTGGACAGGGAAGACGCGATCATAATGATGGATGTGATCGTTCCCTTAAAGCGGGGGAACAGGTCGTTGACGGTAGCAGTCGCCAGCTGTAAAACGCCGCCTGCCGCGAACCAGCCCAACAGGAAAGCGCCGATGTTCATCATAGCCGGAGTTCTGGTTGTGATGACCAGGACCAGAGCGATCAGGGATACCAGCGGATAGAGGAACAGGAACCTGACCGACCGGATCTTCAAGGTAAACGCCGCCGTGACGAAAATGGCGATGATGGTACCGATGGAATAGAGCTTCTGCAGACCGGACGGATCAGCGATGCCGACGATATCCTTGGCAAAAGTCTGGGCGCAGTTTAGCCACAGCTGGAAGGTTGCCGTACAGGTAAAGCCGATGATGATCAGGGCAAAGCTTTCGATCGACCAGTTTGCCTCCTTGATATCCTGGATTAAAGAGGTCCTCTTGGCCTCTGCCTTCTTCTCCGCCTGAGGAGACGGCAGGATCAGGGAAACCACGCCGATGACCAGGATAACGATTGCCAGAACGATCAGGGTCTGGTGGGTTCTGCCGGCTTCCATGCCGGAAGCAGCCGCAATGTAACCGACCACAAAGGGAAGGACATACTGACCCAGGGAGACGAATAGCTTGGTTCCCATGGTAGCAAGGGACGTTCTGGGGGCAAGAATTTCCACCTCGGACGGAATGACGCCGCAGTCCAGGAAGGAATTGGCGATACCGCCGATGATTGCCGCAACGTAGGCAACTCCCATTGTGGAGGAGAAGCCCAGTCCCAGGAAGAACATAGCGTAGGTGACGCAGCCGATGAGGACGGTCAGTTTTCTGCCGACCTTATCGGACAGGGGACCCGCAAAGGGAAGGGCGATCAGACGGCCCAGACCCAAGGCTGCCGAAACGGTTGTGACGACGCCGATATTTGCCGCGATGTCGCTGTAGCCCCACTGACCGACCAGAACTTCCTTGATTGCCTGCTGGCCCAGGACAGCCGCTCCGATTCCGTGGATAAAATAGGTGATGTAAAGCACGAGTGCCGCCGGTATGTACCTGGCTTTAGACTGTTTTTCCATGTTCAAATCTCCAACCTCATTAAGTGGGGGATGGTTTACTTACCGGTCCATCCCCGTTTTCGTGTCTCTTTACTTTTCCTGGTCCGGATAGGTGGTGCCGAGGACTTCCTTCATGTGGTCGATCGGCATGTCGTGACCGGTCCATAGCTTAAAGGCAGCCGCTCCCTGGAAGAGCATCATGCCGTCGCCGTTCATGTACTTGCAGCCGGCTTCCTCTGCCATTTCCAGGAACTTTGTCTTCTTGGGCGCATAGACCGTATCGGTTACGATCAGGTCCTTTCTCAGATAGGAAAGGTCAGGCAGCCAGGTCTCCCCTTCGTGGGGCTTCATGCCAAGACCTGTCGCGTTGGCAAGCAGATAGGAATCCGCGATCTCCCGGCGCAGGGCGTCTTTATCTGCCAGGTCAAAGAGGGTCGCCTTGCAGCTGGTCTGCTCGTTGATCTTCTTAACGGTCTCCTTTGCCTTTTCATAGAACTCGTCCTTGATGTTGAAGATGGACAGTTCCTTAACCCCATCCAGAGCCGCCTGGATCTGAATCGCCGTACCGGCGCCGCCGCAGCCGACAATGGTCATCTTCTTGCCGATGACGTCGATGCCGTCATCTTTAAGGGCGGTCATGTAACCGATACCATCCGTGGTATAGCCCTTCAGATGTCCGTTCCGGTTGACGATCGTATTGACCGCCCCGCTCATCTCTGCCGCCTTGTCCAGCTCATCCAGGTACTTGCCGACCCTGGTCTTGTTGGGCATGGAAATGTTGGAGCCCACGAACTTCATTGCGCGGAAACCGGTGATGGCATCCTTCAGTTCCTGCTCCTGTCCCTCTTCCGTATCGCTCGTCCCGACTTCAAAGACCAGGTAAGCGTAGTCCAGTCCCTCATAGGCAAATGCTTCATTTTGCATCGCCGGTGAATTGGAATGACGAATCGGGTAAGCCAGCAGGCTGACCAGCTGCGTATGTCCGGTAATTCTCTCTGCCATAATAAAACCTCCATCTAAAAACAACAAACGTGAATACGTTCGGCTGCTTGACTGACTGCCCGTCATCTCTAACAGCTTTAACTCTATCCTAAGATTCTCATTCTCCCTTATCAATATCAAAATATCGATTTATTAATGCAATCATTGCATCATTTGTGGTATAATTACACAAATATTGAGGCAATCCTTTAGAATCCATTCTTTTTATCGATAAATAATAGGGTGATTTTCAATGACTTTCAATCAGTTGAATTATTTCTATCAGGCGGCAAGACTGCAGCACTACCGGCAGGCGGCGGAACTTTTAAATATCTCCGAATCCTCATTAAGCCGGTCCATCACTGCGATCGAAGATGAACTGGGAGTCCGCCTCTTTGACAAGCGGGGGCGAAATGTGGAACTGACGCGGGCGGGCAAGGTCTTTTTGACCTATACCGAAAAGATCCTGACCGACGTGGACGCGGCATTGACCAAGATGCATGAGTTGGCAACCGATGGGGCCCACATCAACATCGCCTACGTCTCCCCTCTCGCCCGCTCCTTTATCCCTAAGACGGTAAAAGCCTTCCTTACTGAAAGTCAGAATAAAAATGTCGTCTTTAATTTTTTCCAGGATATCACGGAGCGCAACATTGAGCGCTTAAAGACCGGCAGCTGCGATCTCGCCTTCGGCTCCTATATCGAAGACGAACCCTCGATCGAATTCGTCCCCATCCAGCAGCAGGATATGGTCATCATCATGTCGGACAAGACCGCCCTGTCCGTCAAACCGGGCATCGATATCCGCATCTTTGACCAGTACCCGGTCCTAAGTTACGACCTGTCCTCAGGTCTGGGCCGCTACACCAGTCAGTTCTTTCAAAAGCACGGCTTAAATCCCGACATCATCTGCTCTTCACCGGATGAAAACGGCATCGCCTCCCTGGTGGCGGAAGGCTTTGGTATCGCCCTGGTGGCGGATGTGGATGAGATCCACCGGCCGGGCATCACCATCCGCAAGCTGCCGCCGAAGTACGCCCTGTCCCACACGGTCTATCTGTGCTATCAGAAGGACAAGTACATGCTCCCCGCCCTCCGCCGCCTGGTCGACTTCGTCAGATTAAACTCTTACTAACTCAAACTTCCCACATCAAAAG
>DFIU01000028.1:0-11645 GCA_002371465.1 Lachnospiraceae bacterium UBA3689
TATATGAATTATTCCCTCCATATATCGTTGATGCTGGAAATGTACAGATCGCTCCACGTATTAATTCATATGTAAAGACAAGAGTTGGCCTAGATACTATTATCTGTCAGATTACCGGTGAATATTATGATGAACTGCGAAAAGGCCAGTTTACAGGATATTATTTAGATTTAACGGTAAAAGGGTATTTTGACGGCATTAATTTTATACAGGGCATGAGATTATTGCCAATGGTAGCGGCTAATATAGAACTATTAGATACGAATGAATTTAAAAAAATTAATGATTGCTCAACTGAGCGAACATTCTCAATTGGAAATGATCTATTTAACAGTAATCAGGAATATTTTTTGAATTATAACAAAATCATTCCTTCGCACATTGGAATATTCGGAAATACAGGAAGCGGGAAAAGCAATACGTTAGCAAGACTACTTTTTGAATATTCTAAAATTATTATTGGACAACACAATGCGCACCTATTAATAATTGATATTAATAATGAATACGGTGGTGATGCAATTTGTCCTGAGCATGATAAGACAGTATATCGATTGACAACGAAAAAAGATTCAGAAAAGAAAATCCCAATAGATTATTCCAATTTAAAAGAAGATGAATGGTGCTTGCTGCTAAATGCGACAGAGGCAACACAAAGACCGGTTGTAAAAACCGCATTTAAGGATGAAAAATCACCAGAAGAATATCGAAACCTAATAATTCGAATGATCAAATCTGGGCAGCATGCTCTTATAAAATCAATGCAATATTATTTATCGGATTATATTTCAGGAATCAATGATATATACTGGCATAATTATAGCGAAGTATTCTACACAGATGCTTATGGGAGCCGCATATATTCTGATAACGAAGATGAATTTCAAGCAGTGTATGATCATATAAAAGTTGATATACCGCAAGATAATTTGCAGAAATTCATGTTTAGATTATACTTTGCGACAGCTATACACATCGGATATGGAACACAGTATGATTTTATATCTCCTTTGCTCAGAAGAGCAGAGAAACTAATTTCGGATTTTGAAAAGGTGTTTGTAGATAGTACAGATAATATTTTCAAAAATAAAAATACAGCTGTGGTTCAATTGGCTGATGTTAATCAAGACATGATGGAATTAATCCCCTCTATGCTGACAAATCACTTGTTTAACCATCAAATTGATATTAAGAAAAGTGAACAGATAAACGAAATTGTTAACATTGTAGTGGATGAAGCACATAATTTACTATACGAAGATAACAACGATACAAGGCATTCAAAAATTACTTTAGAGGCATTCGAACGAGCCATTAAGGAAGGTAGAAAATTTGGTCTTTATCTTTGGGTGTCCAGTCAGCGTCCGTCGGATATTTCGCAAACTATTATTTCTCAAATGCATAATTACTTCATTCATAAGCTTGTTAATCCTTATGATTTACAAAGGATCAGGAAGGCAGTTGCATTTCTTGATGAAAATGCGATGAATGCATTAACTGTATTAGGACCTGGCGAATGTGTGATTTCTGGAACCGGAGTTAATATGCCTTGTTTCGTGAAGGTACATCAATTGGACAAGAAGTATAGGCCAAATAGCGAGAACGTCATTCTATTTGGACCAAATGGTATTTTACAGGACAAAAATACAAAATGAGGCCGAAATAACAGAAATGCAGAATATAGAATGAAAGGCCAAATGGAAAGATGTGTATCTGGAATGGGTATAAAGAAGTTGAAAGACATGGGAATGATCCAAGGGGCTGGTTCTAGCAGAAAAGAATATTGGCGAGCCAAGCGGGATAAATGATGTGCCAAGAACACAATGGTCAAAATGGTCACTAAGCAATGCCGAATAGAACAACTGACTTGGATAAATCAGTTGCGGTATCAGTTGTTCAATTGCTGAGTCTGTTGTTGTATGTGAGGCAGCTATGAAGAAACTCGATATGCGCTTCGATGAAATCACATTTAAAAAATTTATCGGACAAACTTTTCATAAATACAGATGTGATCCGATTGTATACACATCGTCGGTAACTCAGATTGTCGGATTATATATTGGTGATGAGGTTTATAAAATGTCCAATGTGCAGGAACCCGTAGATTATTATGGGAATATGGACGATGTAGCGATTTGCCGTTTTATAAAAGCGAAAGTTGCCGATATTCATTCGGCGTTGGAAGGAGTGGCTCAAATTGATACTCCAATAAATGGATGTATTGAGAAAGTAGTTCTGGTTAATGAAAACCAGCAAGTCTTTGAAAACGGAACGCAAACGTATGATATATGGCTGACGCGAGGAGTGATCTTCATGGTAGATGGTCGGGAGATTTCGTTTGAAAAACAAAATTGGCCGTATTCTGAAGAAATCAACATTGAACGTGGATATAATCTGATAGATAAATTCGGCGATGTGCGTGATTTTTCTGAAGACTGGGATCCGGGGATAAAAGCAGTAGCTGTTCGAGAAAATGTCGTGCTTCAGTAAACAGGATACGCAACCAAGCGCAATCAAGCAGATTTGAAGTTGAAGAATCGTCTGGAGTTAGCATATCGCTAGTGATATGATGACTCAAAAGGTAAATTGTTGGCAATGAAGCTAATGGGTACAAATTGGGTACACCAGCTTTTAAATGAGGTGTATGAAACGTAAAAGCGTATCATAATGATACGTAAATAGGGCGAAATAGTAGCAGGTTCATGACCTGCAGCGGATTCGAAGTTGAGTTCGAATAGATGGCGCTGAGCCGCGAAGCCTTTGTTTTCAATGGTTTCGCGGCTTTTCCCTCTGCCATTGCATTACGGATTGCATTTTTCTGTTTTCACTGTCCGGTGATACTCGGCGGTGTGCTGATTGCTGGTGTAGTTGGCGATGCTCTCTGTCGCGGCGTCATAATGGAGAATGCCGGTCATCATTGGCGTCTCGTGGAACAAAATCTACGCAAAACTTGGCAGTGATTACAAAAAGCCTGACGCGATCATGGTCTTTGACAGGAAGAATTACAGGCGGTTTGTTTATCCGCTCCCTGCATCCGATCTTCTATATGTGGGTTCCCGCACGGCGAAGAAGCTGGAAAAGCGCGGTATTCGGACCATTGGGGATCTTGCTGCAGCGGATCCTCAGCTCCTGAAGGAGTGGTTCGGCAAAATCGGACTCATGCTCTCTGTTTTTGCCAGAGGAGAGGATCAGACGCCGGTCAGCGAGGTGGGGCTGAAGGCACCCATCAAGAGCATCGGCAACAGTACGACCACGCCGAGGGATCTGGTGAACAACGAGGATGTGAAGCTGGTGCTCTACCTGCTCGCGGAGAGCGTTGCCAGCAGGCTGAAAGAGAACGGCTTTATCGGGCAGGTGGTGGAGGTCTATGTAAGAGACAGTGAACTCCTGGGCTTTCATCAGCAGCAAAAGCTGCGTGCCCCCACCAGCATTTCGGAAGAAATAGAGAAGACGGCGGCTGACATTTTCACGAGGTTGTACCGTTGGAATCAGCCAATTCGCAGCATTGGAATCCGGGTAGGAGACTTGCTGCCGGAGACTGCTCCCAGATAGCTGGATCTGTTCGTGGACGAAGGGCGGCGGGAGAGACTCTTTCTGGCGGATCGGATGGTGGACAGGATCCGAGGCAGGTTCGGCTTTTACGCGGTTTCGAGGGGGATCATGGCGCAGGATCCCTATCTGTCCTCACTCAATGCAAAGGTGGATGACCACATGATTCATCCGCACTCGTACCTGGAGAGAGGCAACAGGAGCGGTGCAGAGAGGTTACTGCAGGTATAAGGAAGGCGTTGAGATGGCATGGGAGTATACGACTATCATCAGGAGAGAGCAGAGGAAGACGGCAAAGTTCCTCTGTATGAGAAGCGTCCGGAGGTGAAAAAGGAGAACCCGTATAAGGCCTATGTTGGGGTGACAGCAGATTTCACGGAGGATGGGATGCTCACGCCAAGGAGTATCCGCTGGGAAGACGGCAGGGTCTATGAGATCGACCGGGTGCGGAGCGTGCAGCGCATGGCCAGCCGGAAAGCAGGCGGCGCAGGTCTTCGGTATGAGTGCCGGATTCAGGGTTCGTCCGTGGGCCTTTATTATGAAGGAAATGGTCTCTGGTTCGTCGAACGAAAAGTTCCGAGGATGACCTGAAAGGTCGGCGGAAGAGGCAGTTGGAATATTTGACAACAGAATATGGTGAGATATTCCCGGAGGGAGCCGAATCGGTCGCGGGAGGACTGCCGTAAGAAAAGCCTGACGCAGGAAGCGCAGGTGCAGTTCTCTGACAGGCGTTCAAGGAGGAAACGAATGGGTGGAACGCGTGAATATCAAGAGTTTGTAAGAGCTGTACGAATCGGTACACGGTCAACCTGGAAGGCAGAGCCTTCTTAACAGATGTATTGACCGGAAACAGTGTATTCAAAAAGGATTCAGAGGAGCCAGCAAAACGGAAGCTGAGCTGTGAGCACGAAAGTCGTGCTTACAGAAAATTAAGTGGTGTTTTGCGGGCTTCTTTTTTTGTGAGTGTCTATCGCTGTTTTCTTATAAAAACTTAAATTCGCCATATGATAGAAGGGATTCTGTTTTGCATCAAGCTCCCGGAAAGGGGAAGAAATGCGAATCGGAAGTAGAGATGAACAACAGAGAGGCACAACGATTGGAGGCAGGATCAGAGAACTGAGAAAGAGTGCTGGCATGACACAGGAGCAGCTGGCAGGCCTTCTGCAGTTGGAGAATAAATCATCGATTTCCAAGTACGAGTCAGATAAAACAACGCCGACACTGGAACAATTTGTCTGTATGGCAAAGGCCTTTTGTACATCCACGGACTACATTCTTGCCGGTCAAATCCCGGAAAGAGGAGCAAAACTTCTGCAGGCAGAGAAGATCCTGCAGAGTATGACTTTGGATAAAACGCTGGATGCTGCGATCACCATACTGCTCGCGCTACAGACACTGGAATAAAACAAGATTGCCGGATGAGCAACCTTTTGTTGTACATTGAGGTAACGACGGAGGGGATGAAAAACGGTACGATAAATGTGTTCTGAAACACAGAGCAGCGCGCGGCTTTGGAGGACATCACAAGGAGGTATGCGATGGGATCCGAAGCGGATTTTTATGAATATCGGACCAGGCTGAGGCACTACGAAAGAGCGGGTCCGGAGGCAAGAATCCAGTACATTCTCAGGCACTACACCAGCATGCAGAGGATTGTCGGGGATTATGAGAACAAGGTGAAGATCGCCATTCAGGAGGAAGCGGCTTTTAATATCCGCAAGAGTCGGGGCGAGCCGGGTGAACGAGTACAAACCGGGTTTTGGTCAGATCCCACGATGGAACAGGCAATGCGTGGACTGGAAATAGATCAGACCTTTCAGCGTGGGGGTATCCGAACCTTGCTGCGGCATGTGGATCAGCCGAATCAGCACATACAGGATTGGAATGTTGTGAAGGATATGAAATTTGACTGCACGCAGATCCGTGAGGCTTTACATACATTGAAGCCGGAAGAAGAGGATCTGTTCACTGATTATCTGTATGGGAAACGAACGGTAGACAGTATTGCGGATGAATACCAAATCCAGTATCAGTCAGCGAAGAACAAGATTGCCAGAATCCGTATCAAAGTGATCAGAAGCGCAGCGCAGACACTGATGCTCCGCTACGGCAGGAATAGGAGAGAATGGTTATGGGAATTGAAATAAATCTTTATGGAAGTATTGGCAGGAAGAAAAATCTTACAGCAGGTGAGAAACGATTCCTGCGGTTCAGTGAGGCCTGCGATTACTATAACCTGGGTCTGGTGCATATCAGACGGCTTGCCAGTGAAGCGGATGCCATCTACCGCATTTACGGCGCGCCACCGTTGATCGAAAGGGAGAAGCTGGATCAGTATATTCAGGAGTTCAGACAAAGCTGAGGGCGAGGGTGCCTGAATGCAAGAGTGAAGCGGATTTTCGGAGTATGGAGAGATTTCTCTGTGCTCTTTTTGTATAAACCGACATTTAAACCGACGAAAAAATGTCGGTTTATGATATAATATTGTCGGTATAAATGGAGGGTAAATACGATGAGCGATTACATTGAATCTGAGACACTTGAATTAAAGGAAAAATACACAGATGTCATTTGCAAAGAAATCGTTTCCTTCCTAAATGCGTCGGGCGGAACCATAATTATTGGGGTAAAGGATGATGGTACGATTGTGGGAGCGCAGAAGATTGATGAGACACTGAAAAAGATTTCCGATGTTATTACCATGCAAATTGAACCAAATCCTCAAGACGAGATCCATTCCGAACTGAAATTTGAGGCAGGGAAAACGCTGATCTGGATTTATATTAACAAGGGAAATAAGAATATCTATTGTCAGAAGAAATATGGCTTCTCGTCGAATGGGTGCACGATTCGGATTGGCACTACCTGCAGAGAGATGACACCGGAGCAGATCCGTATTCGATATGAGAAGAACTTTACGGATACGGAATATATGCTGAAAAAGAGATCGCAATCAGCGGATCTTACATTCCGGGAACTGAAAATATATTATGCGGAGAAGGGACACCATCTCGCAGACCAATCGTTTGAAACCAATTTGAACCTACGCAATGCAGAGGGAGAATACAATCTGCTTGCAGAGCTTCTGGCAGACAGGAACAATACACCATTTCTTTTCGTCAAATTTCAAGGGATGGATAAATCGGCCATCTCTGAGAGAAATGATTATGGCTATGGATGCCTTCTGACGACTTATATGAAGATAAAGGATCGGCTGAAAGCGGAGAATATATGTATCTCGGACACAAGTGTGCGTCCCAGATATGACCGGTACCTATTTGACTTTGATTGTGTCAATGAGGCGGTACTGAATGCACTGGTACACAATGACTGGACCATTACTGAGCCACAGATTTCTATGTTCTCCAACCGTTTGGAAATCCTTTCTCATGGAGGGCTTCCGGACGGTTTGACAACGAAAGCTTTTTTTGAAGGTATCAGCAGGCCAAGAAATGCTACACTGATGCGAATCTTTCTTTCTCTAGGGCTGACCGAGCATACAGGGCATGGCATTCCAACCATTGTGAAACAATATGGTCGAGATGTATTTGATATAAATGATAACTATATTAAATGTACGATTCCCTTTAACCAAGAAGTTCTGGAACGACAAAAGAACAATGTCGGTTTACCAGTCAGCGCTAGCGGTGGTTTAAATAAAACAGAACAACAGATATTGAAATATGTGCTTGTGCAGCCCGATATTACCGCGGGGGAATTGTCAGCAAAGATCAATGTAACGACCAGAACTGTGGAAAGAAATATAGCAAGTCTTCAGAAAAAGGGAAAACTGGTACGGAACGGGTCTAAAAGAGATGGAAAATGGAAGGTGATCGGCTGATTGCAGGGACATGACGCTTTTTGTTTTTATACCGACAATTTTATGTCGGTATAAATGTCGGTTTACTGTCGGTAGAGCGTAAAATGTAGACGGACGTAGCAGAGGTTGCAAGTATATCTCAGCAGGCAGTTAGCCGGATCCCAAAGGTAGCAGGGACAGGATAATGCAACATATCGGTTGTCAAAGCGACAACCAAATGACAACTAAAAGCCTCAAAAGTGGAAAGAAAGAGAAGAAAACAGTTCAAAAATGAACTGAAAAGACGGAAGTTACAAGTAAAGCTACCCAGCATCAAAGTGGTTTCGGCGAGTTCGAATAGCGGGCGCTGAGCCGCGAAGCCTTTGCTTTCAATGGTTTCGCGGCTTTTTCCCTCTGCCATTGCATTACGGATTGCATTTTTCTGTTTTCACTGTCCGGTGATATTTGGCGGTGTGCTGATTGCTGGTATAGTTGGCGATGCTCTCTGTCGCGGATTCATAATGGAGAATGTCGGTCAGCTCCGTTTTGTACCACGGGGGATAGGTTTCCTCGATGAACTGACGGAAGATAACGATGCTTTTTGCCCGAAAATAGTAGGTTCCGTTTGCTGCTTTTTTAATCGGATCTTTTGTCATGATGCACTTCTTGTCCGCAAGAGTACAATCAATCATCCGTATGATCCGACAGTCTGATACCCAGTAATTCCTCAACGGCTTCCCTTGGCACCCGATCCAGTTTTCTTGACTGATCGTAGGTAGGTCCTTTCTCAATCATGAGCTTTTTGGTCTGCCGGATGATGTCAGCCGCAAAGGAAGTCCCATAGCAAAAAGCAATCAGATCCTGCTTTGTAACGGCAATCAATGTTTCTCCTTTCCATAGACCGGATATGGGAAATTCAATATCCTGCCTATTATTGTACCGCGCTGTATGGATAAAGAAAAAGGCGCAAAACGGATTGTGTTCTTGCAATCTGCAACCTGAAACATAAATTTGCAAAAGAGAAAACCGGACAGCTCTGGCTAAGCTCATGGGACTCTCACCTCTGCGTGGTTCTCACCCAGCCGTACCCATTGCCTATGGTGCAGCATCATCACTCAGACTGTGGCTGTACGGAAGTATCATTGTCATAGCAGAAAGCTATCGCTGAGACCCTGCCAAGGATTGCCTGCGGAACGCTGGCCAAAATCGCTCGCCTTGTTTCATCCCCCCTTTCGCGAGTCATGGCGCACCAGTCCGACGGCTCGCTCCTGCTACAAAGTATCCGTTTTCCGTTTATGCTGCGCTGATTGGGCGCTTTCTTTGTCAAGGAGCAATCTGCACAGGGAAAAGGCAGAGGGAGATTCTGCTGTCTTTCATCTTATTTTGCTAAATACTTAAAGGATAATGGCATTGTGAGAAATAAATAAGTAAAGATATTTCTATATAAAATATTAGTGCTTATTAGTCGCGTGTAATTAAATTAGCAAGACTGCTCAAAAATTCACCGGAATTCCATGTTGATGATGGTTTTTTGGTAATCTTTGCTAAATCTTCCAGGATTCCCTGGTAAACAGCTATGTACATGGAAAAGTTCCATCCATTTTGAAGATGTGCATAGGTGCTGATATTAGCAGGTTCAACTAAATTGATATTATCGAACCTTTGTTTCCATACACCATCTAACCCCAAAGCAACAACATAAGGAAAAATATGGTAGAGATATTGGGGACTTTGCTTTAATAGTGTGTTGAGCTGTTTCAGATCAACTAATTTGGCAAAGGAGTGAAAACTTTTAATTGCAGAGGCATCCATTCTTGCGCGGTGATGATGAATAATTCTTTTGAGCTCCCGAAAGACATCGTAGCTGCCCTTTAGTTCAGAGAGCTTAATTGTATCATCATGAGAAAAAAGAATTTTTATTAAATATTTTTTTGCAGGGTGGTTTCCGTCATAGTCACGAAGCCTTTTTAATCGAATCGCTGCATCAGTAGAACGCTCGCCATTGTCTAACACATTGCTGTCTATAATCTCAAGATAACCTTCCATGGATAGTTCCAGTATCATAGCAGCTATATCGTTTAATTTAATGCGCCAATGGGACAAACAAGCTAAGTCTATTGTGGTGAGTTCATTCGGCGGTTCAATGCAGATATCTTTTGATCTCTTTGAAAAAAACACAGGCAACCCCTTTCTTTATATGATATAAAATAAAAATTTTTAGTGGCAACTGTGGGAGGACCTGTCTCGATACTTGACAAGGACGGAATGAGACTTTTTCCTGTATGTGCTTACCAAAGTAAAAAGTATCGTCTTCAGACCAATGACACTAATTATATATTAGCTGATCTTGATTGTAGCATAAAATATAGAATTTCCTGAATTGAAAAAGTAAATTCCAGTGCAGTGTTAAATTCCACCGCCGCCTTAAAACGCTTTGTTTTTTATTATTTCTGGTGCTATTAGAGTCGGTTTCGCTTATAATGTAATCAACTTCTCGGAAAAAATCTTAAATTCGGGCATAGCATGTAGACCGCTGGAAATGCAGAGTGCAGAACTGAATTCCACCAGCCACATCTAAAAAATGTGAAAAGTTTACCTCCGGTCTGACAGCAGATTTTTTCGATTAGTTGTTGCGGATCAGCTTAGGCGTCAATTGGACTCTGTCGGGTTCAATGCGCTTAAGCTGAAGTTTTTTTATGACGTCGCTGCCATACGTTGCCAGAGACAGATCGTAAGGTGTCTGTCCATCAAGGCTCTCCCGCGGCGTAGAGTTGATGTGGTTCACAATCGTATGAACGTCCCATTGTGTCAGGAAGCCAAAACTGGTGCCCTTGGGAAGGACCATCCTGAGCATGGTATGCACGTTCTCTACGCCGCCTTTCTGCCCACTCCTCATTGGGTCACAGAAATAGATACTGCTGCGCTCTATTCCGTCTATCCCGGTTTCTAAAGCCTGTGGTTTTCCGAATTCTACTCCCCGGTCGGTCAGAATGGTGCCGAACAGCCGATTGAATTCATAAGCTCCGATCCGCTTCTCGAGCTGATCAAAGATAAGCCGTACGGCTCCCGGCGTACAGCGGTTCATCAGATACGCGAGAAATATTTTTCCTGCGTAAAATAAAACGTCAGAAGACATTTACGGCTCTCCCGGCTTGATTTTACAGTGTCCATCTCGACCCATTTTTCCAGTCCCAGCGCCTGAAAACAGGTGTATGTCCTACCGATGAAGACATCCCGGTTTGTGATCTGTGTCTTATGGCACTTCCTTGGCTTAAATTTTGTCTTGCGCTTTAGATCGATATTCCTGGCACAGAAATGACATCGTTGATGTATTGGTACAACGTTCGTACCGACAGGTCAATCTCGGGATGGTTGGTTAGGATCTGGTACGGAGACTGCCCTTGTGCAATAAGTGGGGAAATGACTTTGTCGATCTCGTGCAATTCTTTGCGCGTGCAATGAATACCGACACGAGCATCGGAGAGAAGTTCTTTGTACTTCCTTTCCGCGAACCTGGCATCATAGCGATATTTCTGTGCGATGTGGCACTTGGAGGGGGTATTCCGCTTTGGGCATCCATTGCAAACGTATGGAGCGCGGTCAAGACGGCGGCATTTTTCTCGTTCAAAGTGCGGACAGCGTAGGTTACAGGTAGGCAGGATGCACATCTTACTCCACAAAGGATGAGCTTGCCGCAGGCGTTTGTTTTTCTACAAGAGTATCGGCGGACGCAAAAGTTCTTCATGTTAACAAAGAGTCCATGATCCCTCCAAACGCTCAGTCTGTGTGCCCGAATCTCCTTTGAGATGGTGGTGGGATCTTTGCACAGGTATTTTGCGATGTCCTTGAAGGAAACTCCCGCGTCGAGAGATTCCTCAATGAATAGCCGGTCTTGTAACGTGAGGTGTTTCTGATTACCTGGTATTAACTTGCTCATAGCATTCCTTCCACTACTGTCAGAAGGATAAGGCAATCATAGTACGGCCAGTGTGAGAGAGTAAACTCCAGTTATGCGAGACTAAACTCCACCACCCTTTGCGTGAGTGGAATTTAAAATTTCAATTTTGGTTTAGTTGCAAAATCTTCAAAAGATGTTGACAAAGGCTGGGTAGATCAGTATAATGATTTTTGCTGCCAGACAAAGCAGTAAAAATAATATTATCGATGCGTGGCTCAGTTTGGTAGAGCGCTGCGTTCGGGACGCAGAGGCCGCTGGTTCAAATCCAGTCGCATCGACGAGTAAGAATCCTTGAGAGTTTAGGCTCTCAGGGATTTTTTAGTTTGCGCGCCATGGGCG
>DFIU01000028.1:11722-74863 GCA_002371465.1 Lachnospiraceae bacterium UBA3689
GGTGAAAGTCCCGAGTACGCGTAGGCAACGACGAAGTACATAGCTGAACAGCAAGGGTGCCCATCGTGAGGCGGAATCTGAAGGAGGCTGTAGGCAAATCCTTGGGAATCTCATAGCATTCCTTCCACTGCTGTCAGAAGGATAAGGCAATCATAGTACGTCAGTGTGAAAGAGTAAACTCCAGCTATGCAGGACTAAACTCCACCACCTCTTGGGGAAGTGGAATTTAAAATTTCAATTTTGGCACCGGATATATTTTGTCATGAAAGTTAAAAAAGTTGACACTTTATGCTACAATTTAAGTGGTGCATCTACCAGGTTACACACCGGTTAAATCCGGGCGATTCAGGTTTATAATCGCGGGAATGCTATCGGACTTTTATAAAGTGAGGCGGATATATGGTGCAGACGGTATGGAATGGGATGCTCGAAAAGATCCGGGAGAATCCGGATCAGCAGGCTGTTTTTGACAACAGGAGGTCGTTGACCCGGAAAGAATTGGGACTGCTTGCCGCGTCGATTGCGGAAAGGATTCCGAGCGGCACCAGGATAGTCGGAATCATCATGGATCACGGCGTGGAAATGATCGCGGCGATGTTTGCGGCGCTGATGAAGGGGGCGGCGTATGTGCCGGCGGAGCCGTCCTTTCCCAAGGAACGGATCCGGTACATGATGCGGGAATCCGGCGTGACGCATGTGATCGGAAATGAAAAATATGCCCATCTTACGCCGGATCTTCCCCATATTGCGGCAGAGCCGGGCTTTCCGATAGATGAGAAGCTGCTTGAAAGCGGCATCATCCCGGAGGGAGAAGGTCAGGATGAGGAGAGTTTGATGTACGTTCTCTACACCAGCGGGACGACGGGCAAGCCTAAAGGTGTCTCGGTGACGAACCGGAACGTCTGCCACTATGTGCGCGCTTTTTCTCATGAGTTCCATCCGGCGGATGGGGACGTCATGCTGCAGTATTCGGTCTGCTCATTTGATATTTTTGTCGAGGAAGTCTATACCACGCTCTTAAATGGGGCTACGCTGGCGATTCCGGACGAGGCGGACAAGCGGGACATTTCCCATCTGATGGACTACGTCAGGAAACACCGGGTGACGGAGATCAGCGGATTCCCCTATCTCTTGCAGGAAATGAACGATCTGCCGGAGATTCCTAAGTCGCTGCGCCTTCTGATCAGCGGCGGTGATGTCATTCGCGGTTCCTATATCGATAAGATCAAGGACCAGGTTCTCGTCTACAACACCTACGGTCCCTCGGAGACGACCGTCTGCGCGTCTTACTACAACTGTTCCGACGGCGAAGTGCTGGATGACGGCACCTATCCGGTCGGAAAGGCGGTTCTGGGATCTGAAATCCGGATTTTAAACGAAGCGGGAACGGAGGTTCCGGACGGCGAGGTCGGTGAGATATGCATTTTCGGAGACGGCGTTTCAAATGGCTACATCGGAGATCGGGCTGAAGAAAACAAGGCCTTTTCCGACCTGCCCAATGGAGGACGGATGTATCGAAGCGGCGATCTCGGATATGTATTGCCGGACGGCAATATTGCCTTTTTGCACCGGAAGGATACACAGGTGATGATTTTAGGCAAGCGGATCGAGGTCAGCGAGGTGGCCAACGTGCTGCTTCAGTCCGCTCTTGTGCGCCAGGCGTATGTCCTGCCCAAACTGGACCGTCATCACCTGTCCTATATGGTGGCGTATGTCGTGAAGTCCGATCCCTCGGTGAGCGTCGCCGGGATCAAGGAGTATCTGAAGGACTATCTGACGCCCTTTATGATCCCGGAATTTTTTGTGGAGCTGGATGCTCTGCCGCTTACGGTCAACGGAAAGGTCGATGAGGAGCAGCTTCCCAATGTGGACAAGGACGCGCTGGCACGGCAGGTGGAAATCAGGCAGCTTACGATCGATGATCTGGACCTGCTCCTTACCCTTCGGATGGAAGTTCTCTCCCATGTCTTTGCCGAGGATCAAAAGAGAATGACGGCTGATGAGTGGGAGGAAATCCGCAGTCAGAACGAGTCCTATTACCGGGACCAGTTGGTGTCCGGCGGTCACCTTGCCTGCGCCGCCTATGAAAATGGTCAGCTTGCGGGCTGCGGCGGCGTCTGCATTTACCGGGAAATGCCCTCTCCGGACAACAGAAATGGAATCTGTGCCTATCTGATGAACATTTACACACGAAAGTCCTTCCGAAACCGCGGCATCGGGCGGAGAACCGCGGAGTGGCTGATTGATAAGGCGAAGCGGCGCGGAGCCGGCAAGATCTACTTAGAGACATCGAAGGACGGCAGAAGGCTGTATCAGGCGCTGGGATTTCTTAAGATGCAGGACTATCTGAAACTGCCGTTGGAAAAGAGTTGAGAAAACGGACTATGACGAATGGTCAAAGGTCAGGATGAAGGACCGCTCAAACCGTACATCCTGAAAGGTAGAGTTTTCCTCTACCTCGATCTTAATCTGAAGCGCGTCCAGGAGCGATTTCAAAATGGACAGCCGGGTGGTTTGGACGGAAGGTTGAGAGCGGGAATCAGAGGCAGAGCCGGATTGGCTCTGCTTTTTTTGCCGCAAAATTTCCAGGCAGGTCTCCTTTTCATCAGAGGTAAAAGCATGGTGATCGGAAAAAAGGAGCTGCCAGTTTCCAGTGTTTTCCCTAAGTTCAATGCGAATAAGGGAATCAACAGGTGAGGCGGAGATGGAATTGAGCAGCAGGAGATGGATGATTCGCTTCAAGCAAATCGGGTTTGATCGAATATGGGCTTCTTCCGGAATTTCCGCCTCAATGTGGACGTGACCTGCTTCGGCAAGACTCAGATTTTCAATGATATTGGTCCTTAAAATTTCGCTGAGGGAGCAGTCGCTCAACGTGACGCCATTTCCCTCCAAGGAAGAATTTGCGAAGTCCATCTGATAACTGACCAGTTCTTCTATTTCCAAAGAGGCCTGGTAAGCATCCTGTAAAAGCGCTTCAGTACGGTCGTCATTTTTTGTTAAATTCCCATGGGACAGAACTGCAAAGAGAGCCGGATATGATACTGAGCGGAGTGCGGATATCATGTCCGATGGAAGAGAGAATGTGGACTTTTTCTTCATGCAGCGAATTGCGCATGTTCTGAACTGAGTCCAGCTTGAGAAAGAGCTTGTTTAATGCATCGGTAATCCGATGGAATTCCTGATTGCCTGTCCGGTGAAGGTAACTTGAGTGCTGATCAAGATACATTTTTTCCAGAGCAAGAGTGATTTCATTGATTGGCGCAACAATCTTCCGCATAAGAATTTTGCTGATAAAAAAGAGGACAATCGTATACAAGAACAGAAAGAGAAGCAGAGCCAGGGCGAACAGTAAGATGAAGGAGGGCTGCAAGGAGCCCGGAGGATTGTTGAGCGTATAGGAAATATTTGCCATTTCCGCCGGAAGGGCACAGATGACGTAGTTACCGGATTTGCAGCGGGAAATCGTTCCGGCATACAGCTGCCCCCGATAGGAAAAACGTTGACTTGCCAGCTGCAAAAGGGCGGTGGAGTTAAACTGCTCCGGCGCTTCCCCATAGCGGCTCTGCAGAGACAGGTTCTGATCTACGATGATCGCCCAACCGCCTGCGGCTTCCAACTCCCGGGCGGATGTCTCTGAAAATGTTTCGGAAGCAAAGTAGGAGGAGAGTTTTTGATCGAGGAGGGAATCAAAGCCGACCGAAAAGAAGCTGGTTGCAAGAATGTAGGAAAGAACGGTGCCGATTGAAAACAGAATAAATGTGCGGGTCAGAATATGAAATGTACTGATGGAGGATGATTTATGCTTCAAACTTATACCCCAGTCCTCTCACGGTCACGATGAAGGATTGATTGCTGCTGTTTTTGCCGATCTTATCGCGAAGCTTACTGATATATACCATAACGGTATTTTCATAGAAGAGGTCATCTGCTTCTTCCCAGATCGCGGAATAGAGCTGCTGCTTTGTAAAGACCCGATTGGGATGCAGCATAAAGTGCTTCAGTAACTTGAACTCGGTATAGGTCAGGCTGAGCGCCTGCCCCTCTTTGAAACATTGACAGGATTTTGTGTCGAGTTTAAGCGCGCCGGCGGTAAGAAGATTCGGATGACTGTCATCTGTTTGAACGGAGAGAAAACGCCGTATCTGAACTTTTACCCTGGCGATCAGTTCCAGCGGATTGAAGGGCTTTACGATATAGTCATCGGCACCCAGGTTAAAACCCAGAATCTTTTCCGTGTCCTGCCCTTTGGCGGAGACGATGATAACTGGAATATTGGAAGTCATTCTGATCTCTTTTAAAACTTCATAGCCGTTTTTTCCCGGAAGTCCAATATCAAGGATCATCAGCATGGGATGTTCGTCTTTGAAGAATTTTAAAGCATCTTCTCCCGTAAAGGCTGCATAGATTAGGGTATGCTGCAATTCGGACAGATAGATTTGAATCAGATTGGATAACTTTTTATTATCCTCGACAACCAAAATTTTAAAGTCAGACATAGACGATCCTTTGCCGCAGCAGGCAGAATTTCATTACTTAAATATATAGAACTATCTATTTAATTATAGCAAATGAAGGTGATCTGAGCAAGGGAGCGAGGAGATAAGAAAATAAGGTAATTTTAAGGTTCTGATAGGAGAACGTTAAGGTTCAAATGGTATGCTCTTTTCAGATCAAAGGAGAGGTTGAATCTGCCTTGATTGGAAGCATGAGACAATAGTTTTTTCTGATAAGCCGATCTGAGTGACCTGGCTTATACCGAAGATCTGGAGGATAAGGTATGAATGGAGTAAGAATCGGATTATTTTCTATCGTATGCTGTGCGGCTTTTTTTATCTGGTGGGAAGTCTGGCACATTATGGACCTGTATTTTAAGCAGGATCAGCAAAAACAGCATGGGCTTCTTGCTTTTTTGGTATCCGGCGGCAATCATGGGGAGGGGGTGATTCTTCCCTTCCTTGTATTTGGAAAATTATCTTCTAAGCTTCCGTCCGATGAACAGAAAGGGCTCTTAAAAAGAAGAAGGATCTTAGTGGCGGCGCTGCTGATTCTCGCTATTAGTACAGGAATCATGTTTGTTACGTTATAAGGCTTGTTCCATACTTTAAGAGGGCGTCCTTTCTGCTTTTGTATGGTCGGGTATCGATCCGGCGAAAGAAGCTGTTAAGAGTAAATAGCACATGAATGCAGGGGGAACAAGACGCAAAAATATTGAGAAAATAAGGCTTTGCGGTTATGATGAGAAAAGATGAACGATAAGGAATCTTGCAGAACTATATCCGAAGGGTCCGGCTAAAATCGGATTGCAACTAGTTTTAGAAAAGTGGAGTGTGAGACTATGAAAATCAGGGGAAAGACCGTCGACCTTTTATCAACAGGGACCGGCACAGCGCCGCTGATCGTCTTAAATACCTTTGAACACGAGGGGCAGGCGGTCTTTGAAGCTGTTCGGAAGATGACGAAACAAGACTTTAATCTGGTGGAAGTCTCGAATTTGAACTGGGACGACGACCTGTCCCCCTGGCAAGCGGATCCGATTATGAAGGGAGATCGTCCCTGCGGCGGAAAAGGATTGGAACATTTGTCCTTCATTGAAGAGGAGATCCTGCCGGCAGCGGAGGCGGAATTTGGCGGGACGCCTAAGTACTATGGCATTGCCGGTTATTCGCTTGCCGGGCTCTTTGCCTTTGACGCCCTCTATCGGACGAAGCGCTTTTCACGCGCGGCATCGGTGTCGGGGTCCATGTGGTTCCCGGATTTTTTGGATTTTGCGAAGAGCCATGAGATGAAGAAAAAGCCGGACTGCGTCTATTTTTCTCTGGGAGATAAGGAAGATAGGACCCGCAACCCGATTTTAAGAACGGTTCGGACTAATACCGAGGACCTGGAGCAGTTCTGCCGGTCTAAAGGCATCGCTTCCGTCTTTGAACTGAATCCCGGCAATCATTTTATAAATGGGACGGAGCGGACTGCCAAAGGGGTTGCCTGGATCTTGAACCAATAACCGAAAGGAGGCGGCTGAGATGAAAAAGGCTTTTGAAGGCTATGCTATGACTCCGGAAAATCCGGCCTGGGAGGCGATGACGAGACGGGAGGATTCTCTCTACGAGCGGGTTGACGACGTCCGCAGCCCCTTCTTCCGGGATTATACGCGGCTTCTTCATTCGCACGGCTTTCGGCGGATGAAGCACAAGACCCAGGTCTTTTTCAATATTGACAATGACCACATCTGCACGCGGATGGAGCATGTCGCCCATGTCGAATCGGTGAGTGGGACGATCGCCAATGCGCTGGGACTCAATCAGGAGCTGACCAAGGCGATTTCAATCGGTCACGATATCGGGCATGCCCCCTTTGGTCACCAGGGTGAAAAAATCCTGAGCAAACTCTGCAAGAATCATCTGGGAGAACCCTTCTGGCATGAGAGAAATGGACTGCATTTTGTGGATGACGTGGAGCTGCTTGCGGATAACTACAATCGGCGGAAAAATCTGGACCTGACCTACGCGGTGCGCGACGGGATCATTTCCCACTGCGGGGAAGTCGATCAAAACGGTTTAAGACCCCGGCAGGAGATCATCAATCTGGAGCGGGAATTTACCAAGCCGGACATGTTCCAGCCGGCGACCTGGGAGGGCTGCGTCGTAAAGATCGCCGATAAGATCGCCTACGTCGGGCGTGACATCGAGGACGCGATTTCGCTCGGCTTTATCGGCGATCAGGAGAAGGAAATGCTCCTTGAGATGGCGCGGGAAAATGACGAGCAGGTTATGAACACGACGGTCATCATGCACAACATGATCATCGACATCTGCAAGCACAGCAGTCCGGAAAACGGGATCTGCTTAGGTCCCAAATATAATGAGCAGCTGAATGAAATCAAGCGCTTTAACTATCGGTACATTTACGGAAATCCCCGCTTCTTCCCCTATCAGGAGTACGCGGGGCTGGTTCTCAACAAAATCTTTGAATCGCTCTACGACCTCTACCGGGGGGCGGATACCTGGAAAGCTATCGATGCGGAACGGAAATGGAGACCGGCTCTTATGGATGCTTTTTCCAACTATCTTGCCGAGTACTGCGAGGAGAGCATTGTGCCGGAAGGGGAGCTGTTGGAGCGGGCAAAAGGCTGTGTCAATCATAAGATTTACGGCGACCTAAGGGATGAAAAACAGTATGTCCGCGCCGTGATCGACTACATTTCCGGTATGACGGATCGGTTCGCCGTCCGGGTCTTTAACGAGCTGCTGAAATATTGAGAGTTTGTAGAATTGAGTAGCGGCAGAAGTATAACCATAGACTATTGCAGAGACATATAAAGTAGAAAAGGTGTGGCGGTACTTGGTGCAGACTGGGACTGAAATTAAAAATAAGATGACAAAATTTATTCTGTCCTGTATGCTGTAGGCATAGAAGCGATAAGCAAAGAAGTTGAAAGCTCTTCTCTTTGCAAGCGTTTGAAAATGGGAAGGCTCGTCTGCCGGGAGTGTGGGATGATTGGAATTTTTGCATACAGGCAGGGTATGGTGCCAGCCCTGGTTCGGAGCCGTTTGATAGAAGAGAATAGGCTGAAAAAGAAAGGAGATATGTGATGAAATTAGATCTATATATGTTTGACGGATGCCCCTTCTGCCGGAAGGTGACAAATGAAATCGAGGCAGAGGGCAGAACGGATGTAACCCTGCACGACATTCATCAAAATGAGGAGGATCGGGATACGTTGATCCGCGTCGGCGGTATGGAGCAGGTCCCCTGCCTCTTTATTGACGGCAAGCCCATGTATGAAAGTGGCGATATTGTTGCCTGGCTGCAGGCAAATCCCCAGCAGGCTTAAGGTCAGGACTCATTTTCATAAAATGAATCCCAAATAAGAAACGAATAGAGAAGAGGGTAGCACAGAGTTTTGTCCGCGAAGGACGATCAATCTGTGAGATCCTCTTCTCTTTCCTTATACTTTGAAATAAAATAAAGGTTCAGGAGGGTAGGTCAAGCCCGGCGATCTCCTCTACGACGCGGTTCTGCTGGTCGGCAGTGGAGATGAGTGCCTTGCCGTCGCCCTTTTGCCTGCCATAATTTCCAAACTGGGCATGGTTGCCGCCTTCGATCTTTATTTCCCGATAGTCAGCCGGCATAAAATCCCGCCCCTTTTGGAAAGAGTCCATATTCAAAAC
The DNA here is from genome assembly GCA_002371465.1 of Lachnospiraceae bacterium UBA3689. Taxonomy (GTDB): domain Bacteria; phylum Bacillota; class Clostridia; order Lachnospirales; family Lachnospiraceae; genus Chordicoccus. The sequence continues at coordinate 19,894 of DFIU01000028.1, forward strand.
GCCGTCCTCTGAACCGTAGAGGGAGAGGACGCGGAAGCTGCCGGATGCAGGAACCAGGGATGCCGTCGGGTAGGATGCGAGCAGGATGGCTCCGTCAAAGTCTTCCAGGTGCTTGGAGGCGTAGCTGCAAGCTATTGCTCCGCCCAGGGAATGGCCACCGATGTACCAGTGGTCGTAGTGATACTCTTTTTGAATTTCACCGGCTCGGTCCATACCGAAAAAGGCGAAGCGAAGGGGCATGTTCACCAGGAAGGCATCTACACCCCGGGAAGCGATCTTACGCATAAGAGGGGCGTAGGCTTCCGCCTGGACTTTTCCGCCCGGGTAGAAGATGTAGGATGTTTTGGTGCCCGGTCCGTCAAAAAAGAGGTAGTGGGCGGTGTGGGTGACCTTGACCGTTTGGTCGGAGCTTGCCGCCAGCCGGGCTTCCCGGTCCGCGCCATAGTAGATCGACGCATAGATCAGGAAAATGAGCAGCAGTGTCAAGATGACAGCGGACAGAATTCGGAACAGAGTTTTGATTGGTTTTCGCATAAAGATTCCCCCTCGATGGAATCAAGCAAAACAGGACAGTTTCATGTGTATTATAGGCAGATATCAAAGACGGCTGCAAGGCAATCTAATTGAAAGCTGCCCTTGGAATTTCATGTATTGAGAACAGCAACCAGGCTTTGACAGGGGCACTTGCTAATACAGAATAGGCGGACTTACTTTATGAGAAAGAGTGTGCCGTCAATTAGGGCAAGGAAGGCAAAAGAAGTTTGGCATTGGGTGAGGGATAAATTGCAGGAGTGAAATTTTATGGGTGAAAATCTGAACAGTACGCCGTCGGCGGAGCGGCTGCACATCGGAATATTCGGAAAGAGAAATGCGGGGAAGTCGGCGCTGGTCAATGCGATGACCGGGCAGGACCTCGCGATCGTGTCGGAGGTCGAGGGGACGACGACCGATCCGGTTAGCAAGTCGATGGAGCTGCTGCCGCTCGGTCCGGTCGTGGTCATCGATACACCCGGTATCAATGACCAGGGAGAGCTGGGGGAACTTCGCGTCAAGCGAAGCCTTAGGACGCTGAATCGGGTGGACCTTGCGATTCTCGTCATCCGGGTTGATTACCAAGAATTATTAAAAGCAGGAATGGGATTAAAGCTAGATGGTGATGTGGGGATTTATGATGTAGAGGATTTAGCTCTAAGGAACAGCATCAAAGAACATCTGAAAAATCATTCAAAAGAGAATAGGAAAGAGTTTTCTGAAATAAGATCAGATCCGGGGGCTAGTGAGAATGATAAGAAAGCTGTAGGTAAGCAAAGATATCTTGGACCTATGCCGGATAAAGATGAGCAGCAGCTGATCCTCCTGTTTCAGCAAAAGCGCATCCCCTATCTGATCGTTTACAACGTCTTTTCTGAGAATGCCACAATGGAAGCAGTTCTTTCGAGTTGGAATCAAAAGCTCTTATCAAAGGGGCAGGGACAGGAAGTCTTCGCATCCGCCGATGGTGGCTGGGAAATTGGTACAGTTAAAGAGCGGCTGGGAAAGCTTGTGCAGGCGCCCTCTTCTCAGCTGAATCTGACGGCGGATCTCGTGAAGCCGGGGAAGACGGCGGTGCTGGTGATTCCGATTGACAAGGCGGCGCCCAAGGGGCGGCTGATTCTGCCCCAGCAGATGACCATTCGGGATCTGCTGGATCATGATGCTCAGGCTCTAGTTTGCCGAGAGGATCGTCTGACGGATACGCTGGCTATGCTGAAAGAAAAGCCTGCGCTTGTGATTACGGACAGTCAGGCATTTGAAGCGGTTGCGAAAGCTGTCCCGGAGGATATTCCGCTCACTTCATTTTCCATTCTGATGGCGAGGTATAAGGGCGATCTGGAAAATATGGTGAGGGCGGTCGGAGAACTGGATCATTTACAGGATGGGGATCATGTCCTGATCGGAGAGGGCTGTACCCACCACCGGCAGTGCGGCGATATCGGAACGGAAAAAATTCCCGGTTGGGTCGAGGCATACACCGGAAAAAGGCTGAATTTTTCCTTTACATCGGGGAAGGGCTGGCAGGAGGATTTGAGCCCCTATCGAATGATCATTCACTGCGGCGGCTGCATGCTGACCGGAAGAGAAATGAAGGAGCGAATGCGGGGGGCAGCGGACCAGGGCATCCCCTTTGCCAATTACGGGATGGTCATTGCCAAAGTTCATGGCATTTTGGAGCGAAGCCTTGCGCCCTTTCCTGCGGTAGCTGAAATTTTAGAAAATCCTGATCTCGCATAAGGTACAGGATTTGGAAAATACGAGCCTTGGATATAGACAATATGGAGGATAGATGACAAAAAATAGGAATCCTGTCTTTTGCATAAGGAGATAGCCTGGTGAATTAAAAAAGCAAACATTTTCTTCAATGAAAGTGGATATGGGAATCAGACGTGGAAGATAACTTTAATCAACTTCGCATGATACCTTCTGAGGAAAATCAATAAGAGAGTAAATCGGTTGAATATCTATTTAATCAGATTCGTTATGGCAGAAGGCAAGGTACTTCATTCCGGATCGGATTTTTTACCAACCAGCACTTGATTTTTGTTATGATGGAGAAAAATTAGGGGGAATAGGAAACTATGGGTCAGATTTCGGCATTTTTAACGGCGCTCGATGACGCACTTTGGGGGACCCCCATGACCGTTATCGTATTGGCGACGGGCATCATTTTGTCCATCCGCTTCGGCTTCCGCTACCAGAGGAAGATCCTGTTCAATTTTAAGAATACCTACGGAAAGATGTTTTCCAAGGGCGAGGGGGAGGGAACGGTGTCGGGCTTTCGCGCCGCCAGTACCGCTCTTGCCAATACGATCGGAACGGGAAATATCAGCGGCGTCGCGACGGCGATTGTGAGCGGCGGTCCGGGCGCACTCGTCTGGATGTGGGTCTCCGCTTTCTTCGGGATGTCCACAAAGGCATGTGAAATTATCATCGGGCAGCGCTACCGCGAACATTATAAAAATTCGATGGATGAGTACGTCTGTGACCGCTCCTTCGTCCTGAAAAATGCCTTTGGCTGGAAAAAGGGGGCGGTTCTGCTCGCCATCTTCTGTTTCGTGTTCGGACCCTGGACCTGCTCGGTGCAGACAGAGGCGGTGACCAGTTCGATGAATCAGGCTTTCGGATTTTCACCGGCTATCGTGGATGTGATCATCGGCATTACCTGCCTGGTGACGATATGGGGCGGACTTGAGCGCATTTCCAATGTTATGTCGAAAACGGTTCCGCTTATGGCGGCTCTGTACATGCTGATGGGAATTGGGGTGGTCATTTTGAACCTCCGTGCTGTTCCGGGAGTTGTCGCGCTGATTTTCAAGAGCGCATTTTCTCCCACGGCGGCAGTGGGGGGCTTTGCCGGGGCGACCGTAAGGGACGCGATCCAGTTCGGGGTGGCGCGCGGCATTTACTCGAACGACGCGGGCACGGGCTACGGCATGATCGCCCACGCTCCTGCCAAGACGGATCATCCGGGACGGCAGTCCCTGTGGGGCTGGGGAGAAATTTTCCTGGATACCTTCGTCATCTGCTCGATTACGGCATTTACCATCATTCTGACCGGTTCCTATTATAAGACCGGCGCGACGAGCGGAGCCCTGACGACGCTCGCCTTTGACGCGGCATATGGTCCGATCGGCGGAAAGCTGACCGCGGCCGCGATTGCTGTTTTTGCCTGGACAACGATCATCGGCATGTATTATACCTGTGAAAAATCGGTCAATTACGCCTTCGGAGATACGGCGCTCAATCGGAAAATCCGCCCGTTTTATATGATCTACTACATGATTCCCTGTGTGGTCCTCTATCAGATCAAGGCAAATACGCTGTGGGCGTTTACGGATATTTTATCCGCCATGTATGTAGCGATTACCCTGTTTATTATCGCTGCCAGGCATAGGGAAATATTCCGCCTCTTCGACGATTTCTGGAAGCGCTATCTTCCGGCTAAAGAGAGCGGACAGGAAGTGCCGGTCGTATCATTTGACTGCGGCGCGGAGAAGAAGGGCTGATAAGGGAGGAAAGAGCGAATGGGAAAATTTGAAGAACTTCTGCACAAGCAGGGCTATCTGGTCTTCGACGGTCCGATGGGGACCGAGCTGGAGCGGCGCGGCTATGATGTCAACGACGCGCTCTGGAGCGCAAAGTTTTTAAAAGAAGATCCGGACGCGATCCGGCAGATCCACTATGACTATTTTAAGGCGGGAGCGGACGTCGTGACCTGCGCGAGCTACCAGGCTTCGATTCCGGGTTTTTTAAAGGCGGGGTATACGAAGGAAGAAGCTAAGAGCCTGATTGTAAAATCTCTGGACCTGGTCAAGGAGGCGCGGGACGCCTGGTGGGAGGCGGAAGGAAAGGCTTCCGGTCGTCCCTATCCCCTGGTCGCGGGAGATATCGGCCCCTACGGAGCTTATCTGGCGGACGGCAGCGAGTATACGGGCAGCTACGATCTGACAGATGACGCTTATCGGGACTTTCACCTGGAACGGATGAAGCTTTTGAAGGCGGCGGGAGCGGATGTCTTTGCCGTCGAGACCTGCCCAAAACTGGCGGAAGCGAAGGCTTGCGCGTCGATGCTGGAGGAACTGGGCGCGGATTACTGGGTCAGCTTTTCCTTCCGCAGTACTGACCAGATCAGCGACGGAACGAGGATCGAGGAGATCGCAAAGACTCTGACGAAGGAAGCCTATCCTCATTTGCAGGCTCTGGGCGTCAACTGCACGCCGCCGGAGTATGTGATGGGGCTTATCCGGAATTATAAATCACTGACGGATCTGCCGGTCGTCGTCTACCCCAACAGCGGCGAAATCTATGACGGTCTCACCAAGACCTGGCACGGCGCGCCGGACGGATTGAGCTTTGAGGACCGGCTGCCGGGCTGGATCCTGGCGGGAGCCGACGCGGTCGGCGGCTGCTGCAGAACCAGGCCGGAGGATATTCAGAAAGCAGCGGAACTCTTGAAGGATAGGAGTGCCGGAATTTCTTAAGGTTAGGAAGGTTTTTGATACAGGAAAGGCTCATGATGAAGTACGATTTTACATCCATCATTGACCGCCGCGGCAAGGATGCGGTGGCGGTTGACGCAATCGGCGGATTTATGTGGGGCGTGGAGCCCCGCAGGGCTAAGGAAGGTTTTGACGAAATTCCCATGTGGGTCGCGGATATGAATTTTGCGACCGCGCCTTCCGTGACGCGGGCTTTAACGGAGCGGATCAGCCACCCTCTCTATGGTTATTTTGCGCCGTCGGAGGAGTATTACGACCGAATCATCAACTGGCAGGTCAGCCGCCACGGCTACCGGGATCTGACGAAGAGGGAGATCGGCTATGAAAACGGCGTACACGGCGGCATCATCAGCACGATCAATTCACTGACGGAACCGGGCGATCCGGTCTTTCTGCACAGCCCCTCCTACGTCGGCTTTCTGGGAGATCTGAAGGAAACGGGGCGGCAGGCGGTTTTAAGCCCCCTAAAGCGCGATGAAAACGACGTCTGGCGAATGGACTTTGAGGACATGGATCGAAAGCTGGCGGAAAAGCAGATCCATCTGGTCATTTTCTGCTCTCCCCACAATCCGACGGGGCGGGTCTGGGAGAGATGGGAAATCGAGCGGGCGATGGACATTTTCAAAAAGCATGACTGCATCGTGATCAGCGATGAGATCTGGTCGGATATCGTCTTTTCCGGACATGAACACATTCCGACCGCTATGGTCAGCGAGGACGCGAAAAATCGGACCATCGGGCTCTACGCGCCGTCTAAGACCTTCAATCTGGCGGGTCTTATAGGGAGCTACCATATCATTTTCAATCCGATCCTGAGGCGTAAGATCACGGTTCACGGAAATAAGACCCACTACAACGATATGAACGTCCTGTCCATGCACGCCCTGATCGGGGCTTACAGTAAGGACGGAGCGGAGTGGACGGATGAATTAAATCTTGTGCTGGAAGGAAACTGCCGCCACGCCGTCGAGCAGATCGACCGCTTTGAGGGCTGCTCCGCCGCCATGCCCCAGGGGACCTACATGGTTTTTATGAATGTGGAGGAGTTCTGCAAAAAGAAGGGCCGCACCCTGGATGACGTGCTGAAAGCCGGCTGGGACGTGGGCGTCGCCTACCAAGACGGCAGAAAATTCGCGGCAGACTGGTCGATCCGCCTCAACACCGCGATGCCCCTTGATCGGGTGCGGGAGGCGTTCGGCCGCTTGGAAACTTATGTCTTTGTCTGAGATGAGGGAAATGAAGAAGCATGCTTCTTGAAATTCACGATGGCACGGTCAGCCGGAACGGGCAGATCGTGCTGTCTCATTTTGATTTTGGAATCAAGGGAAGAGAAAAAATCGCGATCGTCGGGCGGAACGGGGCGGGCAAGACCACTTTGGTTGAGGTCCTGGCGGGAATCCGGGAGCTGGACGCGGATGAGAAACATCCGGAAGCAGGTATGAAGACCGCCAGAAAATTCACGACAGCCATGCTGACCCAGACGGCGGTACAGGACCCGGATCAGACGGTGGAAGAGTGTATCTGGGAAGATATGGAGGCTTCCGGGGCCAAGGTCGATCGGTACAGCCGGGAGAGCTGCGACTACGAACAGCGTTTCGACCGCATCTTTACCGAGCTGGGTTTTTCTCTTACCGATAAACAGAAGGCTCTGGGGGATTTTTCCGGCGGGGAGCAGACCAAAATCATGCTGATCCGCCTCCTTTTGTCGGAGCCGGACGTCCTGATTTTGGATGAGCCGACCAACCACCTGGATCTTACCGCCTGTGAGTGGCTGGAGGACCATTTAAAGACTTATCCCAAGGCGGTTGTCGTGGTCTCCCACGACCGGTATTTTATCGACCGGACCGCGGAGGTGGTCTGGGAGGTGACTGGGGGCAAGCTGAACCGCTTTCCGGGAAATTACAGCCAGTACCGGAGGGAGAAGGCGGACCGCTACCAAAAGCAATTAAAGTCTTACGAGGCTCAGCAGGCGGAAATTGCCCGGCTGGAGGACCTGATTGAGAAGTTTAAGCATAAGCCTCGGAAGGCGGCATTTGCCAGGAGCCGGAAGAAGATTCTGGAGAGGATGGAGCGGATCCAAAAGCCGGATCCGGACGACGCGGTCATCCATGCCGGTGAGATCCTGCCGGATAAGCGGGGCGGCAAGGTCGTTTTGGAGTGCGAGCATTTAAAAATCGGCTACCAAAAGCCCATCCGGGACATTTCCTTCCGCTTAAGGAGAGGACAGAAGGTGGGAATCTTCGGGGCAAATGGAACCGGCAAGACCGCGTTTTTAAAGACGATTGCCGGAAAGATCCAGCCCCTTGCCGGGAAGGTCCGGGTTGGGGATCAGATTGAAATCGGATATTTTGATCAGATGACGGCGGCGATTTCCTCCCCCAAACCGGTCTTTGACTGGTTCCACGATCAGTTCCCCCATCTTAAGGGGGAGGAAGTGCGCTCCGCCCTGGCGGGCTTTCTGTTTAAGGGACCGGATCTGGGCAAGAGCGTTCAAAACCTCTCCGGGGGCGAGAAGGCAAGGCTGGTGCTTGCCTCTATTCTTTGGCAGAAGCCGAATTTTCTGATCCTGGATGAGCCGACCAACAACATGGATATCCCGGCAAAAGAGACGCTGGAGTCCATTTTCCGGGACTATAAGGGGACAGTTCTCTTTGTATCGCATGACCGCTATTTCCTAAGCCGGGTCGCGGACGCCCTGCTCTTTTTCGAGCCGGAAGAAGGCGCCCCGGTTCTCTACTATCCCTTTGGCTACGATCACTACGAGAAGCGAAAGAAGAAGGCTTCTAAAGGGGCAGACCCGGCGGCGGTCCGGACGGCGGAGGAGCAGCGGCTGATCGAAGGGCTGAAACAGGTTCCCAAGGGGACCAATCTCTGGGGAAGGGAGCTGCCCAATGACGCCGCCTATTTCAGCTGGCAGTTCGATTTGAACCGGGAGCCCCGCGAACAGGCGGAGGCAGCTTTCCGCGTCGCCTGGGAAAGGGCGGAGGAGTTTCCTAAGTCGGAAGCGGAATGGGGTCATTGGGCGGAGCTTTCAAAAAAACGGCAGGCGGAGTTGAAACAAGCCGGTGAAACATGGACTGATCTGCTGCTGAAATGGTATGAGATCTGGTGCCAGACGCCGGAGGGAAGATAAAAAAGACGTCATAGGAAGACCACGGTATCCTGTCAGAGAAGAAAGGGGAGCTTGAGAGAGCCGGATAGGGCGGAATGGAAAGTTTCACTTACGAAGGAAGCAGATTTGTGCTACGATACGGGCTGCTAAATGGAAGTCGCAGAGAGAATCGAGACGAATTTTTCCCGATTCTCTTTTTTGCGCCGAAGCTTGGGAAACCTGTAAATTAGGAACTTCTTTTTAAGGAGCCGCAGCATGTGTCAGGAGGAAGGATCATGCCGAAAACGAAACTGGAAAACGTTATTTTTACTGTAGTAATGGCATTTGTTATGGTTTATGGGATGATTTGCTATAATATTTCCATCAATATCGGGAAATGCACCAACCAGGTCTTTTTGATGGCGTTTGGAGAACTGCGCATCATGTGGCCCATCGCCATTTTACTGGAACTCTTCGTCGTGGGCAGGATTGCGCCTTATCTTGCTTTTTCTTTTATGAGGCCGACGGACCGGCCGCAGTTTATCACCTACGCCATTTCATTCTGCATCTGCGCCCTGATGTGCCCCATCATGAGCCTGATCGCGACCTTTTTGTTCAAGCAGCCCAGTCTGGGAACCTATGCGCAGACCTGGGCGATGAATCTGCCGGCGGCTTTTATGATGCAGTTTTTGATCGCAGGTCCCCTTGTCCGTTTCCTCTTCCGGGTGGCATTCAGAAGAAATGAGGCGGGGAAGACGGAAACAGCAGAAGTTTTAGCTTAGCTATCTCTTGAATTTGTGGGATTGTGTGCATAAGATTGAGTTTGTCGGGGGAAGGAGGAAGCCATGAAGGCTAAGTATCTGTTTTTTGATATAGACGGAACGCTGGTGAATTTTCAGGCGCAGATGCCGGAATCAGCCAAGCGGGCTTTAAGTCTTGCCCAGGCAAGGGGACATCGCATTTTCCTTTGTACCGGCAGAGGCAAATCCCAGATCTATCCCTTTCTTCTGGACTTTGGCTTTGACGGCATCGTCGCCGGAGCAGGAACCTATGTCGAGTGGGACGGAGAAGTTCTTTACCACCGGACCTTTGGCCGCGACAACATTCAGAAGATCGTCGAGTTCTTTGAGCGGCAGGGGATTGCCTATATGCTGCAGGGGGCGGGTGGCTGTGTGCTGACGAAAAAGGGAATGATCCGTTTCATTCAGAGCATGGGTTATGAGGCCGGAGAAGATCAGATCGAAGAGACCAAGAAGATTCTGGAAAACTCGCTGGGCAAGGTGATTCTTGATGATGACACGGACCATTTTCCGGAGAAGTATGACATCACGGAAAATATTCTGTATGCCAATTCTCCTCTTTCTTTACCGGATGTGCAGGAAAAGCTGGGGCCCACACTGACCGTGACGGCTCCGTCCTTTGGCAGGCCCAGACCCGACCAGGGGGAAATTTCAATCACGGGTATAAAAAAATCCATCGGCATGCAGCAGATCATGAATGCCGCCGGGATTGAGCGGGAAGATACGATCGCCTTCGGCGATGCCGCAAACGATCTCAATATGCTGCTCTTTGCCGGCTGCGGCGTTGCCATGGGCAATGCTGTCCCCGAGGTCAAGGAAGCAGCGGATTATATAACCAGCGATATTGATGACGACGGCATTTACCGCGCGATGCGGGAACTTGACATCCTTGCGTAAAAGGGACTGCTTTGCTTACCTTTGTTTGACAACATTTGTAAGTGGGGCAGCCCCTTTTTATGATTTATTTTCCTCCGCAAAAGTAGTATTATAGGACTGGAGATATCGTGAATACTACGATTAAAGGAGGGCAGGCTATGGAAAATGATAAGAAGCGGGCGGGGGAAGCGGCTGCGGCGCTCTTCGCGCTTTTGGATGAGCAGGGCAAGGAAGTGGTTCTGGATAAGGAGGGGCAGCTTCCGGCAGAGGATACGTCGGATCTGATTCCGCTGAAAGAGTGGGCTGAAAGAAATGGAATTTCCCCGGCGACTGCCCGGCAGAAGGCGGGGCGCGGCGCCTTTCGGACGGCGAGGAAGATCGGACGGGACTGGATGATTTCGGCAGCAGAGGCGAATCCGGACCATCGGACCCGGGCTGTGGAAGAAGACCGGCTGGCTTTGGAGGGACCTGTCGGTATCCGGGAGGTTCTCAATTATCTGCGGGTTTTAAACCGCAGTACCCTGCCGGATCATTGGCACCGGGAACATGATCACCGGGAGTATTGCCGGGAGATTTTCTTTGGTCTAAGGGGGCGGTTTACGGGGAATGCCCAAAAACTATTTGACCTCCTCTGTAGGGCTATGGAAGAGGAAGAGAAGGCGGACATCTTTTTCGTTTCCCATGATAAGGCAATGTCGGAATTTGAAGATGAGGCGTGGGTGACTTCCAACCTGGGATCCGAAGAGGATGCGGGGGTCACGATTGATTTTGATGATTATCTGACCGTTTTGCAAAATGCGGCAGAGGACCTCCTGGCAAGTTCCATCCGCTTGAGTGTCCACCACGGACAGCAGACTATGATTCTGCCCTGGTACCATTCCCTGTCCTGGAAGCGGACTTCCGGGGACGGGATCTATTTCGTGCCGTCTGATTTCTTTAAGGTAATCTTTGAAGGGATTTGATAGAAAGATGATCAGGAGAATACTCTCTCCTTGACATGGATCGCTCAAGACCTGCTCTGTTCCCGTAATTCCTGACATTCATCGATACCCATTCTGATCTTTCCTCAGGGAAAAGGATGGTTCATCATGATGTATCATCGGCTGTCAGGAAGCGGGAACTTTTTCCTGCCTTTAAGAATTATTAAGATTTTTTTCAGCCTCTGTTAAGAGAAAGGGCTTATAATGATATTCAGACTAAAGTGATCGAGGGGAGGAGTCTGAATGAATATCTTTGAACGGATAGAACGAACGGCTCGGGAGGACCCGGGCCGTTTGGCATTTTCATTCCCTGATGGGAAACTGACATACGGAGAACTTTGGAAATGGTCCGGAGCCATTGCTGCCTGGATTCGAGATTTTGGCCTTTTGCCGGGGCAGCCCATTCCGGTCTACGGGCATAAAAGTCCCTGGATGCCGGTCTGTTTTCTGGCCTGTGTCAGGGCGGGGCATCCTTACGTGCCGCTCGACGTCAATATGCCGGCGGCAAGAATCGGGGATATCGCGGCAGCGGTCAATAGTCCCTTTTTCTTTGAAACGGAGCTGCTCACTGACGCGCCGGAGGAGATGGAGCGGATTACGACCGACAAACTGGAGACCATTCTTCACTATGCCGATGAGATGGAGAAACAGGGGGAGCCTTACGAGGTCGATGAAAATGCCTGCTGTCGGGGAGATGACGTCTATTACATCATTTTTACATCGGGGAGTACGGGAAAGCCAAAGGGAGTTCAGGTGACGGCCGGCAATCTGGAGCACTACCTGGCCTGGTCGGAGACTCTTACAGATCGGAAGAGGGAGGTTTTTCTCAATCAGGCGCCGTTTTCGTTCGATCTTTCGGTGATGGATACCTACACGGCGCTGGCAACGGGATCTACGGTCGCCTGTGTGAACCGGGATCTTTTGGAAGATCCTGCGGCTCTGCTTCATTTCTTGAAAGATGAAGGAGTCAGTGTCTGGGTTTCAACTCCGTCCTTTGCGGAACTTTGCCTGGGAAATCCGGCGTTTGGAGAACAGGAGCTTCCGACCGTTAAAAGGTTCCTGTTTTGCGGTGAGACCTTGACGGGAGGGCTTTCAAAGATGCTGATGGAGCGGTTTCCTGATGCTGAGATCATCAATACCTATGGACCGACGGAAACAACGGTCTGCGTGACGGCAGTGACGATCACGAAAGAAATCCTTGAACATGAGAACCTGCTGCCGGTCGGGAAGGTCAAGCCTGGAACCGGTCTTTACGCCGTTGATAAGGATGGAAAACGGCTTCCATTTGGCAGCAAGGGGGAACTGATCATCACCGGAGATACGGTGTCCGCAGGCTATTTTAAAAATGAAAAGCAGACGAGGACGCATTTCTTCGTGACGGAGACCGGGGAGAGGGCCTATCGGACCGGAGATCTGGGCTATGTGACGGAGGATGGTCAGGTCTATGTGAGCGGTCGGGCCGACAGTCAGATCAAGATGCACGGCTACCGGATTGAACTGGGAGATATCGAGAAGAATCTGGTCCTGCTTGCCGGTATTAAAGAGGCGGTTGTCCTGCCAAAAAAACGGGAGGGGAAGATTCAATCCCTGGCGGCCTGCATCCGCCAGGAGGGAGAAGAGGACACCTCTTACGTCAGGCGAAAATGGATCCGCCAGGCTTTGGGCGAGGTGCTTCCCTCCTATATGGTGCCGAAAAAAATTATCTTCCTTGACCGTTTTCCGATGACGGGGAACGGGAAACTCGATCGGAAGAGACTGGAGAGCCTCTTGTGATGCAATTATTTACGGATAGCAGTTTTTTTCTCTGGCTGATCGTCCTGACAATTCCGGCTTTTATTCTGGGACTTATGGAAAGGTCCATAAAGGTCTACGGCTTTGCGACATCCCTCCTTTTCGTCTGGCTTTCGATGGGAGGGAACCGGCCGGCGCTCATCTTTTTAGCCATCTACCTGATCTGGGAGTATGGAGGAGCGATCGTTTATGAAAGACTTCGGATGAAGAAGGGACGAAAAGCGGGGACCTATTACCTGTTCCTGCTGCTTTCGATCCTGCCGCTGGCCCTTAATAAGTTCGTGCCGGGGAGACCGGCCGGTGTCAGCGTTTTCGGCTTCTTAGGCATTTCCTACATGACCTTTAAGGCGGCCCAGGTCATCATTCAGATCTATGACGGTCAGATCAAAGAGGTAGGACTCTTTCCATATTTGTATATGATGATCTTCTTTCCGGTATTTACATCCGGCCCGATCGATCGGAGTGAGCGCTTCCGTCAGGACCTGGAGCAGGTCCCGACTCGGGCGGAGTATCTGGATCTGGCAGGTGAGGGTATTTTCCGCATCTTTTTAGGGCTTTTATATAAAATAGTCCTGGCGGCCATTTTCTATCAGCTGATGCAAACCTACGGGATGGAACGGAGCTGGACCGGCGGGCTTATTTATATGTATACCTACGGCTTCTATCTCTTCTTTGACTTCGCAGGCTATTCGCTGATGGCAGTCGGGGCATCCTACTTCTTTGGAATTCGGACGCCTGATAATTTTAACCGGCCCTTTCAGAGCCTCGACCTTAAAGAGTTTTGGGACCGCTGGCACATCAGCCTGTCCCACTGGTTCCGGGACTTCGTCTTCTCCAGGGTATCGATGGATCTGATGCGGACCAGAAAACTAAAAAGCCGGCTGACCGTCGCCTGCATCGCATTTATTGTCAATATGGGCCTGATGGGACTCTGGCATGGGACTAAGAGCTGCTATCTTCTGTATGGACTCTACCACGGTGTCCTCTTGTCTTTGACGGAGATCTATCAGAAGAAGTCCAAATTTCACAAAAAGCACAGGAAGACCAAGTGGTACCGGGTCCTTGAGTGGTTTGTCACCTTCCAGTTGGTCATGATCGGCTTCTTCCTGTTTTCAGGAAGGCTGGAGGCCTATCTTTGATCCTGAAAATAATTGATAAAGAGTTATAAAAATGAGTGGTGAAGAGGATGATAAAAGATAAAGCTGCTGCGGCGGAACAAGATTAAAGCAACTTTGAAACAGCTTAAAAGAAAAATAACACTCAATATCACAGCAAGATAAGATGAAAATTATTGCCATGATAAGGACTTGCAAGTGAGCGACTATACTGGAAATTTAAGGAGGATTATTATAATGGAAGAAATGGAAAAAAAGCTGCTGGATCTGCTGACAGAGATCTGCGAGGATGATGTGGTAAAGGAAGAGCCGGATTTGAATCTGGTTGAAGAGGGGCTGATCGATTCACTGGGGTACATTCAGCTGCTCTTTGAGCTGGAGGACCGGTTTGGCATCGTTATTGCTCCGACAGAGTATAAGCGGGAGGAAATGGATACGCCCGCTAAGATTCTGGAGATTGTCAAGAGAAAGGCTGATGCGAAATGAAACGGATCGAGGCCTTTTGCGTGGCGCTGGTCCTCTTTGTCCTGACTTCCTCCGGTCTTCATGCGGGCTTGAGCAAGGTACCCTGGCAGACAGAGGGCGGCTGTTTCAACCGCTGGTACAGCAACTACAAGGACCGGTCGGCGGATGCGCTGAAGGAAAACCTGGATGATCAGACCATGATCCTCTTTGGATCTTCGGAGTTTGGTCATCTAAAGACCAGTCCGGTCTATCCCGCTAACCTCTTTGACAGGAAGGAGGTCGATTACCAGCTCCTGGCCCAGCCCTATGAGCAGTGCTTAAACCATGCGATTTCACTGGGAGCTCTGTCCGCCGATCTGAAGTCAAAAAAAGTGATCCTTTTACTCTCTCCGACCTGGTTTGAGGGCAAGGGTGTGAAGGAAAAGGCTTTTGCAGCACGATTTTCGGATTCTTTGTATCTTGCCATGCTGAAAAATCCCAACCTCTCAAAGGCTTTGAAACGAAAGATTGCGGATCGGACGACCCGGCTGCTGGATGCGGATTCCGGTAAGCGGAACAGGGTCGGCCTCTACAATGCGCGCTATTTGGATGGTACAAAAAATCCGGTCAGGGGGCTGTGTGCCGGGGTTTTAGGACGTTACTATACGGATAAGGAAAATGCTGCTCTTCGCCTGGAGATCTTAAAGCAGGACCGGTTAAAGAACAGTCCGCCGAAGGTCTATGCCGGGGACCGGAATCAAAAAAGCGGTGATCCCAACTGGAACCTCCTTTGGAAACAGGCTCAAGAGAGGTCCGAGCATGTCCCGGACAATCCTATGCATATGGAAGAAAGAGCCTGGAGAGGGGAGTTTTCTCTCCGCTACAACAGGGCCAGGGGGATTCATCAAAAGACCTCGATGACAAAGAGCCAGGAGTATGATGATCTGGAACTCTTCCTTGAGATTTGTCGGGAAGAGGGGATCGATGCCCGGATCATCGTGCAGCCGATCAATGGCTACTGGTACGATCACACCGGACTTGCCGCAAGTGAGAAAGAAACCTTCCATAAAAAGATTGGGGAAATGGCCAGGACCTATGGCGCCGGTTTGGATGATCTGGGAAGGTGGGACTATCACCCCCGGGTACTGACTGACGCGGTCCACCCCTGGGAGAAAGGATGGCTGCTGTTAGATGAAAAGATCTATGATTTTTACCGCCGTGAAAAAACGGCTTCGTGACAGAACGTTTTGGAAATATGTACTGGAATTCTTTGCTATCCTGCTGGTCCTCTACTTGTTTTCAGTGTTCGCGCTGGGAATGGATTCGCCGGGCTTTACTTACGCGGAATTTTAGACCATGCCTGATCCGGAAGAGAATATCTGCGTTAAGTAAAGGAAAAAGTGAGTGTTTTTATATAATAAAGAGAGGAAAGAGATCGCTATGGAAGATGCGTCCATCCTATTGGTGGAAGATGACGCCGATATCCGGGGGGCAGTGAGACAGCTGCTCTCTGGTGAGAACTACCGGATCGAGGAGGCCGGATCCGGGGAAGAGGGCCTAGAAAAACTGACCCCGGCGACAGATCTCATTATTTTGGATATCATGCTGCCCGGCATTTCCGGGCTCAAGACCTGTGAGCAGATCCGCCAGGTATCAAATGCCCCGGTACTGTTTCTGACGGCTAAAGCGCAGGAATCGGATCGGCTGATCGGCCTTATGGCAGGGGGAGATGATTACCTGCCCAAGCCTTTTTCCTATGCGGAACTTCTGGGACGGATCAAAGCTCTGCTTCGTCGCTACCGGGTCTATCGGGGCAAGAATCAGATCGGAGAGCCGGAAGCGGAGAAAGAAGAGATTCTTTCCGATGGAGATCTGCAGCTCAATCTTTACTTTAATGAAGTGAAAAAGGGCGGGCAGGACTGCCGGCTTTCAGACTATGAATATCAGATTCTGAGAATGATGATGCAGCATCCGGACCGCATTTTCTCGGCTAAAATGCTGTTTGAACAGATCTGGCAGGAGCCCTACCGCTACACCTGCGCCAATACAATTATGGTCCATATCCGAAAAATCCGGAAGAAGATTGAGGAAGATCCGCAGAATCCGAAGCGAATCACCACGGTGTGGGGGAAAGGATATCGTTTTGAACAAACTTTGGACCGGTAAATCCATTTATCGCAGCATGCTGCTCCGCGTCATGTTCGCGACTCTGCTGGCGGTGGGTGTTTTTCTCGTGATTGATCTTACAGGTGAGACGATCGTCGACGGTTGGTACAGCTCGCCTGCCTATACGAGAAATATGGACCGCAAGTACGCCGCCTCCCTGCAGAAGTATGTTGACGAGAAGGGGGTTGCGGCAAATGACGGGAAGGCCCTGAATAAATGGGTAAAAAAGAGAAGCCTTATCTCCCTGCAGGTCTACCGGAAGGGGACGCTGCTCTATGATTCTTCGACTTCGGTCAACCGGACCGAAGATCCGGGGGATCTTTTTTTCTCTAATTCCATTCATTTTTCGGATGGCGATGCAGAGGTGACGATCGAGGGCGCTTACTCCTTTGCCCTGTACAACTTCATCTTCTTCCTGGCTCTGATTGTCGCTTTTCTGGCTTTTTTGGGCGCTATTATGTCCGGTATCCGCAAAATTCTGAACAAGGTCCACCGACTGCGGGACGAGGTGCTGGCGCTTGAAAGCGGCGATCTGGAGTATGAGGTCACCGAGACTGGAGAGGATGAGCTTGCGGATCTGGCGCGCTCGATCAATGCCATGCGGCAGTCCCTTAGAAATCAGTTTGAAAATGAGCGGGAGCTGGAGGAGGCGAGCCGCAGCCTGATCAGGGAAATGTCCCACGATCTGCGGACGCCGCTTACGTCCATCATGCTCTATACGGAACTTTTAAAGAAAAAGAAATATCAGAGCGAGGAGGAGCTCTGGGAATACGTCGGCAAGATCGATTCCAAGGCACGGCAGATGAAGACTCAGACCGACTCCCTCTTTTCCTATGCGCTGGTAGGACCCAATGAACCAGTTCAGCTCAGAGAGATGGATTTTAAAGAAATTTTTTACGACCAGCTTTCGGTGGCGTGCGAGTATCTGGAGCAGGGCGGTTTTCAGGTTGAGGCGGATCTGGCGGACGATCCGGGGAGGGTATGGATCAGTCCGGACTTTATCCCCAGAATTTTTGATAATGTGGTGTCAAATATCATGAAATACGGAGATCGAAGGGAAGCGGTTATAATTCGTACCGGGGCAGAAGGGGGATATGCCTGTATCATCTGGCAGAATCGGAAGAATCATCAGGACAGCAAGGAGGAGAGTCGGGGCGTGGGTGTCGGCAGCATCCGGAAAATGATGCAGAAGATGAAGGGACAGGTGGTGATTGATGACCGGGAGGATAATTTTCGGGTGGAGCTCGATTTTCTCAAGGTTAAGAAGGAATGATCAGGGGTCTGTCAGTGATCGCAGCAGCCGCTATAAAAGCAGATCCAGCAGCAATTTTACAGGAAGGAGACGGACGGATATGAAACGAACATGGGCGGCTGCGTCCTTGACAGCGCTGACTTTGAGCCTGGTGCTTGCGGGCTGCGGCTCGAATGAAAAGACGGAGGATTCTATGGTAAAGAAGGTGGTGGTCCATACGACCGTGACGCCGGGAGGCCAGTTCCCGGACTATCTGGATATCACGCTTGACGATGTGCCCAGAACCAAGATGCGGGCGGAAGATTTCAGCATGAAGGGGCACGCCACGAACTGGATGGATCCCTCCCTGCACGACTTCGAGGCCGGTTTTTCAAAAGTTGAAAGTAAGGGGACTTTAGTCCGTCTCTATTTTGACGGTTTTAAAGACAAATATTTCTATGTAGAGGATTGGGAAGTTCAAAATCATGCGGATGAAAGCCTCAGTTTTGATTCGTCAAAGATTGATAAGGTAGAGACACCGGTGGCTGACGACTTTTCCCACCATACGACTGAGGACGGAGAGGTTTTTAACTACTGGCTGTACCAAAGACCGGATGTAGGTGAGCCCCTTCCCCTCGTCGTGGTTTTCCACGGCTACGGAGATACCCACAATATCCTGGCCTGCCGGACCTCCGTTGCCTGGGCGGAACCCAAGTGGCAGAAAGAGCACCCCTGCTATGTGCTGTCTCCGACGATTGCCGATTCGGACTACAATAGTTACACGACGAGAAAGCCGATCTATGACGCGATTCACGAAAAGATCGGGCAGATGATAAAGCAGGGAATGATTGATTCCAAGCGGGTCTATGTGATGGGGAATTCGTTCGGAGGACTGGCGGTGACTGAATATCTGCAGGATTATCCGGACGATGCCGCCGGAGCGATGGCACTTTGCAGCGCGCTCAACTATTCACCTGGAGTCACCAACGATCTCTCCGGCATCAAAAGGATTCCGATGCGGCTTTTTGCCGCTGAGCACGATGGAACGATTCCGTCAGGGGAGACGAAGAAACTCTGCCAGAAGCTGACTGACCTGGGTGCTTTAGATGTTGAAATGAAGATCTACTCGGACGAGGAGATGAATGCGGCAGGTGCAGAAAATGACAATCATTCGACTTTCAGCTATCACCATGTGGAGATGGCAGTCATGGAAGATTCTGCCAATTTGGAATGGATGTTCGCGCAGGTAAAGAGGTAAGAAAGGCATAAGGCAGGAATGCTGCAGAAAAAATTTATAGAGAAAGAAATGTGTGGTGCCCGGGTAGACCTGTACGATATACTCTGAAATGAGCAACCGCTGCCGCAAGATAATGCGCGGGGTATACAGCTGATCAAGAGGTATCTGAACGGGTTTGAACAGGCGTACAATGCCGGAAACAAGGCGGCCAATTGGGCTTTGAACAAAGAAAGACTGATACGCTGGAACTTTTATGATTTAACCTCAGAATATCAGTCTATGCACGTCAACTGTTGAAACCGCCTTCTGCTCGATTAAATATAGGCTGCCATATCCACCTTGTCTGCTTCGGCGTTCGCCTTGCTGAAGCGACGCATAATTTCCTTCCGCATTTCCAGAAAGTCGCTGCTGGTCCGGTCCCGGTCTGCCGGAAGGTTGACGCTTACGATTTCATGGATTTTGCCGGGGCGGGGGGTCATGATGACGATCCGGTCCGAAAGATAGATGGCCTCGTCGACATCGTGGGTGACCAGGATCATGGTCTTGTGGTCCTTACGATGGATTTCAAGCAGCTTGTCCTGGATATCCGCCCTGGTGAAGGAGTCGAGCGCCCCCATGGGCTCATCGAGAAGCAGAATCTGGGGATCGTTGATGAGGGCGCGGGCAATGGCGACGCGCTGCGCCATGCCGCCGGAAATCTGGTGGGGGTAGGCGGATTCAAAGCCGTCCAGCCCGACCAGGCGGATGAATTCCGGTACCCGGTCCCTACTCTGGCGGAAGACGCCCCGGGCTTTCAGTCCCGCCGCGATATTTTTCTCAACGGTCAGCCAGGGGAAGAGGCTGCCCTGCTGGAAGACATAGCCGCGCTTGGGATCGGGACCGGTGATCTTTTCCCCAGCCATGGTCAGTTCTCCCGCCTGAGGCTTGTCGAGGCCGCCGATGAGCCTTAAGAGGGTTGTTTTCCCGCAGCCCGAGGGACCGATGATGGACAGGAACTCCCCCTCCTCAACCTCAAGATTGATGTCCTTTAGGGCAAGGACGCTGGAGCTGTCGTCAGAAGAGCGGTCCTCGTCGACGTAGATGCGGCTCACCTGTTTGATTTCAATGATCGGTTGACTCATTTATACAAACCTTCCTTTCTGCCAACGCAGGACGTAGGCCTTGATCTGATTGAGGACCGCAATGATGACGCTGAAGAGCAGAGCCATCACCAAAATGGCGGCAAAGACCTGACCGTAGATCGCCCAGATCTTGGAAATGTTGATGTAGTAGCCCAGGCCTCCCGGCTGTCCCATCATTTCCGCAATGACGAGGAAGGTGAAGGAATTGCCGCAGGCGCTCTGGATTCCGTTAAAGATCTGGGGCATGGCGTGAGGGATGGCGACATGGAAGACCAGGAAGGAATTCTTAGCGCCCAGGGTCCGCGCCGCTTCAAACTGGGACTTTTCCGTGGTCTGAATCCCGAATGCCGTCTGGCTGGCGATGGGAAACCAGGAGCAGATCGCCATCAAAAAGACGGCGGATGAAAAGGCATTGGGGAAGAGGGTCAGGGCGAAGGGCATCCAGGCGACGGCGGGGATGACCCCGGTGATCCGGACAATGGGATAGACCCAGTAGTAGACCTTGGGGAACCAGCCGATCAGGACGCCGGTCGTAAGCCCCAAGAGGATGCCGATCCCAAAGCCGACGCCGAAGAGGCGGAGGGAGAAGAGGGTGTTCTGCATCAGATAGGGACCGTCGTCCAGGAAGGTCTTGAGGACTTCCGCAGGCCCCGGGAAGAAGGGCTGGGGCGTGATGCGCAGCTTGGTCCCAGCCAGGTCATAGACCAGAAGGACTAACCCCATGGCAAAGCGGAACCACTTCTGCTTGACATATTCAGGTCTTAATTCCGGTCTTTTAAGAGCCCGGGCACCGGCGATCAGGTAGAAGACGATGATCAGCCCCAGAACCAGGCGGTAAAAACTGTTGAGATTAAAAAGGAAGGGTCCCCACTTGTAGGTCTCAACCGTCAACTCGGCAACCTGCGGTATCAGCAGGTTGCCGAGGATGGCGATGAGGAAGCCAAGAACCGTTATGAGGGCGGCGCGCGCCACGTTTCTTACAGGAATTTCTCGTTTCATCTTGAGATCTTTCCCCAACTTTCCATCATTTTATGAAGCCTTGTCTTACTGCTTCAGATCGACGTCAGCGACCAGCTTGGATGAAAAATCATCCGCATCGCCTTCCAGAATGTCCAGGTCAGTCAGAGCGTGGACGAAGAAGGAGACGTCTTCCTTGAGGTCGATGATCTTGCCCGCATCGCGGTCAGCCTGCAGGGGATAACCGTACTCGGAAATGAGGGAAACGGCGAGATCTTTGTCATCGATCTGGACATAGTTCTTCCTGGTGATGATCTCCTCTGCGTCTTCCGGATGCTTAGCGGTCCAGTCCTCTGCTCTGTGGTAAGCCCTGAGAATGGCCGCGATCAGGGCCGGATCCTCTTTCAGAACCTTGTTGGAAGCGTAGAGGTAGCAGCAGTAGTGATCCTTGAAGGGTTTGTCCTTGGCGATATCGAGGATGGTCTTGACCCTGCCCGCCTTTTCCGCGATGGAAGCGACCGGGTCCCAGGCAGCAACCGCCTGAACTTCACCCTTTTCGAGTGCTTCGATGGACAGGTTGTCGTCGTTATAGGGAACGAAGGTGACTTCCGCGTCGGCGCCGAATGCCTTGACGCCTGCCTGCTCGAGCCAGAGGGCGGTTGCCTGATAGGTCGTGCCGCCGATTTCGTCGCAGGCGATCCTGATCTTCTTGCCGGCAAAATCTTTCGCTTTTGAGAGGTCGGAATCCGGCAGGACCTGGACTTTGATGCAGCCCTTGTGGATGCCGTCGATGACGGATGCGTCGATGCCGTTCTGAATCGACTTGAAGAACATGTAGTCGTCGTTGACAACCGGGAAGGACCCGTCGTCCAGTCCGGCGGACTTGGTCTGGAAATCTGCGGATGTCAGCGTCGCGTCGATACCTTCGTCGGCAAAGAAGCCCAGCTCGAAGGCAAGGAAGGTGGGAACGTTGCAGAGGGAGCCGTTGTTGCCGGCAAGGTTGATGGTCCACTTTGCCTCCTTGGGCTTGACCTGAATCTCATTGTTCAGAGCTTCCTTAAGGGTGACGTCGTCGCCGCTTGCGGATGCGTCATTTAAAGCCGCAGCTTTAGTTGTGGACTCGGCGCTTACATTGACCTCTGACTGGGCGTCGGTAGCTTCTGCTGTTGAAGCGGCGGATGAAGCCTGAACGGATGTGGAAGCTGCCCCGGAGTCGGAGCTGACCTTGGTGGCGCCGCATCCTGCCAGTGTCGTTGTGCCTAAAAGACCTGCCAGCAGTAAGCTTAGGACTCGTTTTTTCATAAAAGACCTCCTTGCCTTCCCTGTCTGTGAGTGTTTTCAGGAAGGATTTTGTGATTTAAACCTACTAATAATGTAGGAATGGTAGCATTATAGAACCGTTATCCAAAGTCTGTCAACAAAAGTTGCGATTGTACGAAATAAAATACTTTGACCCAGGCTCCCTCTTAAGTCCTGTCTCTTTTCGGAAGTTTCGGAAAATGGTATGATAATTTCAAATCCCTGCAAGGGATGGGGGATTCTTAGCTCTCGTTAGAAGGGTGAGACAGAGCGGATTAGCGGTGTAAGGGATGGCAAAAGGAGCTTTCAGGCAGGAGCGGAATTCATGAAGAAATGGCTGGATTTAATCGATCAGCTCTACCATAAAACCGATCTGGACCGGGAAAGCTGGCTGACCCTGATCGGAGCGAGGCGGTATATGGCGGATGAGGACCGGCGGCACTTAAAGGAGCTGGCGGTAAGACGGTCCCAGGCGACTTATGGAAAGGACATCTACCTGCGGGGGCTGATTGAATTTTCCAACTGCTGTAAAAATAACTGTCTCTACTGCGGAATCCGGCGGGACAACATGAGAATTCATCGCTATCGGCTTTCAGAAGAGGAAATTGTCCGCTGCGCTAAGTCTGGCTGGGACCTGGGCTTTCGGACGGTGGTCCTGCAAAGCGGTGAGGACCAGGCTTATACCGACGATGAGATCTGCCGGATCGTGGCGGCGATCAAAGCGGCGCATCCGGACATGGCGGTTACGCTGTCCCTGGGCGAAAAGGACCACGCTTCCTACCAGGCCTACTTTGACGCCGGGGCGGATCGCTATCTGCTCCGCCATGAGACGGCGAATGAAGTTCACTACGGCAAGCTGCACCCGCCGGAACTTTCGATGCGGCACCGGATGGCCTGTCTCTATGATTTAAAGGAGATCGGCTACCAGATCGGAGCCGGCTTTATGGTGGGTTCCCCCTATCAGACCGACCAATGCTATGCGGATGATTTTGCCTTTTTAAAGAAGCTGGCCCCCCACATGATCGGAATCGGTCCCTTTATTCCCCACCATGAGACCCCGTTTAGGGCTTTCCCGGCGGGGACGCTTGAGGACACCCTGTTTTTTATTTCCCTCCTAAGGCTTGCCTTCCCCAAGGCGCTGATTCCGGCGACGACGGCGCTGGGGACCATCCATCCGCTGGGCAGGGAAATGGGCATAAAAGCCGGCGCAAATGTCGCAATGCCCAACCTTTCGCCGCGGGGCGTTCGGAAGGACTACCTGCTCTACGATGGGAAAATCTGCACCGGGGATGAGGCTGCCGAATGTCACCGCTACCTGGAGCGGCGCATGGAGGGCCTTGGCTATCGGGTGGTAAGAGCCAGAGGCGACTACGCCGGCTGGCAGAGAGGATGTTCATGATCTGCGAAGAAGAGATCCGGCCCAGACCGGTGAAAGCGGCAGCAGTCGACCGATCGGGCTGCGAAACGACTATGGGAGAGGCTCAATTTTCCACCCCCTTTCACGAGGGGCTCAAATACGGAGCGCCTGCGCGGGGCAGCTGGACCATCGCCCACTCCCCCATGCTGATCCCGGAGTGCCACGAAATCTATGTCTGCTGTCCCTGCTGTCTGCACGGAGTGGTGCTTTCCGCGGAGGAGATTCCGGGCGGCTTCGACCGCTTCTCGATGGTGACCGTTTCCAATGAAAATCTGATCAAGGGTGATTTGGAACAGATGATGATCGACGGGGTGGCGGATATCATCCGCAAGCTTCCCAAGCGGCCCAGATGTGTCGAGTGTTTTACCAGCTGTATTCAGCATTTTCTGCACATGGATATCAAGCTGGTCTACCGGCGGCTCCGGGAAGAGTTTCCCGACATTGATTTTATCGACGGCTACATGATTCCGACCCTGCAGAGAAAATTTTCACCGGATGCGCTGGGGCGCCGCCAGCTGACGCGGGCGATCCTTAAGCTGCCTCCTGTGCCCAGGTCGATCGGGCTGGGCATCAACTATTATCCGCTGGACCGCCGGTCGGAACTGGTGGAAATGTTTGAAGCATCCGGCTGGACCGTCCGGGATTTTGCGGCTTTAAAGACATACGAGGATTACAGGCAGCTGGGCAGTGTCGAGGCCAACCTCTATTTTCTGCCCAACGGCAAGCCTGCCGCTCAGGAGCTGGAAAAGAGGTTGGGACAGGAGGCGGTCTACGCCCCCTATTCCTGGAACTTTGAGGAAATTCGGGAAAATTATGTACGGCTGGCACAAAAGTTCCGGCTGATCCTGCCGGACTGCGACGCTTTAAGAGAGGAGTGCGAAAATGCCCTTCTTTTATTGAAAGAGGAGATCGGTCAAACGCCGATTGTCCTCGATGCAGCGGCGACGCCCAGGGTCCTGTCCCTTGCCCGACTTTTGGTGGGGCAGGGCTTTTCGGTCCGTGCCGTCTACGCGGACGCCTTCCTGCCGGAGGAAGAGGCGGATTTTAACTGGCTGAAGCTCCATGCGCCGACCTTAAAGGCGCGGGCGATTGAACACTATAAAATGCGCCTTTTGCCAAGGACAGAGGCGAAAGAGGCGGGGAAACTGATCGCGATCGGGCAGAAAGCCGCCTATTTTACCGGCACCAGCCATTTTGTCAATCTGATTGAAAATGGGGCGGAAGAGGGGGCTGGTCAGGGCAGAGACAGGTCGCCCCATCCTACGATCTTATACGGCTATCGGGGCATTTTACGGCTGGCGGACCTGATGAGGGCAGCCTACAGGCAGGAGAGCGATGTGCCCGCCATCATTCAGCAGAAAGCGTGGGGGTGCAGAGGATGAAGCAAAGTCAGAGCGTTCTTTCCTGCTACGCGGCGGATCTTTTCGGGATCGCGTCCGCGCTTTACGAGCTGGGCGGACTGGTGGTCATGCACGACGCGTCCGGCTGCAACTCCACCTATTCAACGCACGACGAGCCGCGCTGGTACGATACGCCCAGCATGGTCTACATTTCAGGGCTGAATGAGATCGACACGGTTCAGGGAAATGACAGCCGCCTGATCGACCACATCGCGGAGGCGGCAGAGGAGACACACCCGAATTTCATTGCGGTCGGGGGCAGTCCCCTGCCCAATGCCATCGGGACGGATTTCCGCGCCCTGGCCCGTCTGGTGGAGAGGCGGACCGGGATTCCGACTCTGGGCTTTCGCACAGACGGCATTCACAGCTACCTCGCCGGGGCGGGGGAGGCATTTTTAGCGATCGCCAGGAGATTTGTCAAAGACCCGGCGGCAAGATCTGAGGTCAGTGATACAGGCGATTCGTCAGTCCAATCTTTTAATGAGAAGGGGATGGATGATGCGGCGCTGCTGGATGACGGGGGAATGACTGGAAGGTCTACGATGACGATTTGGGGTGAGGGAAAGGGCAGACTGATGTCTGCCGATTTTGTCGATACCGGCACTTGCAAAGAGGGAAAAAGACATATCAAGGTCAACCTGATCGGGGCGACCCCGCTTGATTTTTCCGTGGTGGGAAATGTCGTGGAAATGAAGAAGATCCTGCGTGAGCATGCCTTGGAACTGGTCAGCTGCTGGGCGATGGGCAGTTCTTTCGAGGAAATCGAGGCATCTGCCCGGGCGGATGTCAACTGCGTGATCTCTTCAACCGGATTTCCTGCGGCAAAGTATCTGAAAGAGGCATACAGAATCCCCTATGTCATCGGGATTCCGATTGGGGCATCGGGGATCCGACGCTGGATCCGACAGATTGAGATGGCTGCAGGGGAGAGAGTAGAAGAAAAAAACAGAGAGAGTGCAAGGACAAAAGCAGGAAAGAGTGCAGGCGAGAAATCAAATCCCTCACTTTTGACCGGGCTTGACGCCTGGAAGGCTGGGGAACTTTCTCCGGACCAGGCGGAACTTTTGATCATCGGAGAGCCGGTCTGCCTTGCTTCCATGAAAGCCTATCTTGAAGCGGAGCATGGGCTGAGCAAGATCCGCCTGCTCTGTCCCTTCCCGGATGCGCCCAAGGAGCTGACCGCTCAAATGAACCTGGTGACGGTTGAGGATGCGATTCGGGAGGAGTGCAAAAAGGCAAGATATGTCCTTGCCGATCCTATCTATGCAAGACTTATGCCCGGTGAACCGGAGAAATTTCTTCCTCTTCCCCACGAGGCTTTTTCCGGGAGATTCTACCGGGACCAGATCCCGCGATTTGTCGGCGGGGGACTATCCCCCACGCCGCTTGAACGGCTTTTGCAAACCTTGTAAGGGGGAGAGTCCCCGGAAAGCGACTGACGATGAAAAAGATTGCAATTTATGGAAAAGGCGGGATTGGGAAGTCGACGACGACTTCCAACCTCTCTGCCGCGCTTGCCCGGATGGGGAAGAAGGTGGTGCAGATCGGGTGCGATCCCAAGGCGGATTCGACCATGAACCTGCTCGACGGACAGCCTCTGACGCCTGTCATGGACTATTACCGTGACCACGACGAAGAGCCGGATTTCGACCATATCGGAAAAGAGGGCTTCGGCGGTGTGTTCTGCATTGAGACGGGCGGTCCGACGCCCGGGCTGGGCTGTGCCGGGCGGGGCATCATCGCGACCTTTGACCTGCTGGAGGAACTGGAGGTATTTGAGCGCATCCAGCCGGATGTCGTCCTCTATGACGTGCTGGGGGATGTGGTCTGCGGCGGTTTTGCCGCCCCGATCCGGGAAGGTTATGCGGAGAATGTCCTGATCGTCACGTCCGGTGAGAAGATGGCTCTCTACGCGGCGGACAACATCAACCGCGCGGTCCAAAATTTTGAGGACCGCGGCTATGCCCATGTCGGCGGCATCATTTTAAACCGGCGGAATGTGGAGCGTGAGTATGAACGGGTGCAGACCTTTGCCGACCGGCATCATTTGCCGATCGTCGCGGATATACCGCGTAGCGGTGAAATCACCTATTGGGAGGATGCCGGGAAGACGGTTGTGGAGGGGAATCCGGATCTTCCGATCAGCCGGATCTATCAAAAACTTGCGGAAACGATTCTTGAGAATTGACGGGGAGGACAAATGGCGGATGTATTTTATTTGACGGCGAAGGAGCTGGCGGACTGCGGCGCGGGGCATTTTCCCAAGGAGACCTCTCCGGCAAATGATCTGATTTACAGTTCGCCGGCTACATTGTCCTACAACAGCCCCGGCGCAAATGGCTTTGGCGTCAAACGCGCCGGTCTGGCTCTGCCGGAATCGGTCATGCTGCTGGTTTCGCCGACTTGCTGCGGACGAAATTCTACGATCTTAAGCCGGGTCAGCGGATATGCGGAGCGGATGTTTTATCTGGAAATGACGGAGACAGACCTGGTGACGGGGCGCCATTTGCAGAAAATCCCCTTGGCAGTGCAGGAAATCTGCCAAAATTTAAGACCCCGTCCCAGGGCGGTTCTGATCTGTATGACCTGCGTGGACGCGCTTTTGGGGACGGATCTGGAGCGGGTCTGCCGCAAAGCGGAGGAGGCGGTTCCGGGCATCCATGTCGTACCCAGTTATATGTACGCGCTGACCCGCGAGGGGACGCATCCGCCCATGGTTTCGATTCGAGAAAGTCTCTACTTACTTTTAAAGCGGGATCGGGTCGATCCCCATGCGGTCAATTTGCTGGGCTTTTTCGCGCCCCTTAGGGACGACTGCGAACTGTATTCCATTTTTCGCAAAGCCGGACTGACCAGGATTAACGAAATCTCCCGCATGGAGCATTTTGAGGATTATCAGAAAATGGGAAACGCCAATTTCAATCTGGTCCTCAATGCGGAGGCGGATGGTGCGGCGGAGGATCTGGCAAAGCGGCTGAAAATGCCCTATGTGCAGGTGTCGCGCGTCTACTCTCCGGCGCGGATCGCTCGGCAGTACGAGCTGCTGGGCTCCGCAATCGGCGTTAAGCTGAACCATGAGAACTGGCATCAGAAGGCAAAGGACCGCGTCCGGGACTTTCGGCTTGCCCACCCCAGGCTCTGTTTTTCGATCGGGCAGCGGATCAATGCCAATCCGTTTGAACTGGCAGCGGATCTTTTGACCTGGGGCTATCGGGTGGCGGAGATTTTCGCGACGCCGTCTCCGGGAGATTTACCGTATCTTAGGGATCTTGCCGCGCTCAGTCCCGATACGAAGATTTATCTCAGTACGCATCCCTCGATGGTAAAATTTGATGAAACCGATCTTGCGCCTGCCGAGCCTCACATCGCGCTCGGCATGGACGCCGGACTCTTTCGTCCGTCTGCCCTTTCGGTGCCTTTTTGCGGCGATGTGCAGCCGTTCGGCTACACTGGTCTGATCCACCTGCTCGACGACATGGAGGCGGCGCTGAAGAGAGCAAACTTAACCGAGAAGATTTCAGCAGGCAAGTCCACTCGGTATGTCAATCTACCGACAAGCAGTGAGGTTCAGCCTGTCAGCATGCCGGATAGCAGCCATTTTCAGCGTGCTAAGCAGTCAAAAGCATCGGATTCAGGGGTGCGGGAACTGATGCGATACCTGTCCCCTTTTGCCCCGGACCTGTCGGGTGCGGAAGAGGTGCTGTTCGATCAGGGCGGAATCATCGTCATTCTGGATGCCGGGGGCTGCACCGGAAATGTGTGCGGCTTTGACGAACCCCGGTGGTTTGTGCAAAAAAGCGCCGTATTTTCGGCGGGCTTAAGGGGCATGGATGCCATTTTGGGCAGGGACCGGTGCCTGATCGAAAAGCTTGGGAAAGCGGTGGAAGCTTACGACGCGGCATTTATCGCCTTCATCGGAACGCCCGTGCCATCCGTGATCGGAACCGATTTCCGGGCGCTATCGAAAATGGCGGAAAAGCGCTATGGCGTGCCGGTTATTTCCGTACCGACGACGGGGATGCGGACCTATGATCGGGGGATGATCCTCGCTTATAAAGCTTTCCTGGAACGATTTCCGATCAAGGACCGGGTGTTGGGGGCGCTGCCGCTCGACCTTCTGGAGGGCGATACGCCGGAGTCGATCGCCAAAAGATGGGGACAGTCTCCGCTTAAAGAGGAGAACGAGGACCGGGACTATTTTGACGCGGAGCATCCGGTCAATCTGGCTGTATCGCCGGCGGGGATCTTTGCGGCAAAGAAGATTCAGGACCAGGACAAGCTGGGATTTGCGGTTGGATATCCGCTGCCGGATCAGCTCAAACAGTCTTTACGGGATACCGTCAGGCAACTTCCGAATTTGAATCGGGTGCTGGTGATTCATCAGGCGGTTTTGGCGGAGGAGATCCGCAGCACACTTGAAAACATTTTCCCGGATTGCCATGGAGCGGACCCGGTGCAGATCCGGACGGCGACTTTTTTTGAACCTATCGACCGGACGGATTTTCAGCTGCAAAGCGAAGGCGATCTGATTCGCTGCATATCCGAGGGGGAATGGGACCTGGTGATCGGAGATCCTCTTCTGCCAAGAGCCTTTCCCGACTATGGGGGAGCCTATTTCCCGCTCAGGCACTTTGCAGTCTCAGGTGATTTTAGGGGCAGGCTATGACGAAAATTCGCAGGAAAATCAGAGTGTACGGCATCGTGCAGGGGATCGGCTTCCGCCCCTTTATCAAGCGGACGGCGGATCGGCTGGGGATCGCCGGCGATGTCTGCAACAAGGGCTCCTATGTGGAAATTCACGCGGAGGGCGGGCCGGATGGGGTTCAAGCCTTTCGTGTTAGTATCGAAGAGGACGCCCCATCCGTGTCGAGCATCATTCGGGTCGAGATGGAGACGGAGCCCGTCCTGGGGGAGACGGAGTTTCGGATTATTGAGAGCAGGCGGGAGACGGGGGAGATTTTCGTCTCGCCGGATCTTGCCATCTGTCCGGAGTGCCAAAAAGAACTGTTTGATCCAACCAACCGGCGCTACCTGCATCCCTTTATCAACTGTACGGACTGCGGTCCGCGCCTGACCATCCTCGATTCCATGCCCTATGACCGGGTCCGGACCAGTATGGCAAAGTTCCCGATGTGCGGCAAGTGTGAGTATGAGTACACGCATCCGGAAACCAGGCGCTTTCACTCCCAGCCGGTCTGCTGCCGGGATGACGGCCCCCAGCTTTTTATACCGGGACGGGAGGAGACCGGGGATGCGGCGCTTACTTACACCAGGGCGATCCTCCGTAAAGGGGGGATTGCGGCGATCAAGGGGATCGGCGGTTTCCATCTCGCCTGTGACGCGGCAAATGAGACAGCGGTCAGGCGTCTGCGGGACCTGAAAAGGCGGCCGCAAAAGCCCTTTGCCGTCATGATGCGGGACCTGTCTGTTGTTCGCCGGGAGTGCCGGATGGAAGAGGGCGCGGAGAAAATCCTCGATGGGGTGCAGAAACCGATTCTGATTTTAAACCGTAAGCAGGGAGGCAAGCTGGCAGACCTGATCGCCCCGGACAATCCGACGGTCGGCGTCATGCTGCCCTATGCGCCGGTGCAGCTTCTGCTCTTTTCCTATCCGGACGGGGAGACCATGACGGATATGCTGGTCATGACCAGCGGCAATCCGTCCGGCGCTCCCATCTGCCGGACAACGGAGGACGCAGTCAAGTACCTGTCCCCTATGTGCGACGTGATCTTATCCAACGACCGGGACATTCGGATTCGGGCGGACGACTCCGTAATGCAGCTGGAGGCCGGCAAGCCCTACATGATCCGCCGTTCGCGGGGCTACGCTCCCCTTCCCTTTGTCGGTCCCAGGACCTGGAAGGGACAGGTCCTGGCGGTCGGCGGAGAGCTGAAAAATACCTTTGCTCTTGCCGGGGATGAACTCTACTATCCCTCCCCCTACATCGGGGACATGGCGGATCTTCGATCGGTGGAAGCTCTGAAGGCAGCGGTCGCCCGCATGGAACGTCTGTTGGAAATCAATCCTAAGGCTGTCGCCTGCGACCTGCATCCCCGCTACAATTCCACCGCATTTGCCGAGGAGTATGCCAAAGAAAATCACCTGCCCCTGGTCTATGTACAGCATCATTTTGCCCACGTCCTTTCCTGCATGGCGGAGCATGATTTTGAAGGGGAGGCGATCGGCATTTCCTTCGACGGGACCGGCTACGGGACGGACGGAACCATCTGGGGAGGGGAGTTTATGAAGGCGTCTGCCGCGGGTTTTGTCCGCCTGGGCAGCCTTCAGCCCTTCCGGCAGGCGGGGGGGGATCTGTCCTCGAAAGAGGGTTGGCGAATCGCCGTGTCCCTGATCTGCCAGGCGTTTGCGGAGGAGTTGTCAGGGACTGAGAATGGGGGAAATGCCCATCCTGACAAGTCCTGCCCGGCGCAACAGGAAACCATGGCGATCGATCGACTGACCGAGGACCAGCGAAAAGAAGTCCGCCGGAAAGTGGCGGAGGAAGTCAGGTTTTTGGGACTTTGTGATGAGGCAAATCTGAAAATGCAGTTCATGATGCTGGAGAAGAAGATTAACTGCACAGACAGCACCTCTGCCGGTCGGCTGTTTGACGGCGTTTCCGCGATCCTGGGGATCCGCAGGAAAAATACGTTTGAAGGCGAGGCGTCGATGGCGCTGGAGTTTCAGGCGGATGCAGAGGTTAAGACGAAGATCCATCCGCATCCCCTGCCCTGGAACGACACTGGGACGAACCTGGATGAGAGGAGCGGAAGTGCTGCTCCAGCATCCGGTCTGGGCTGCAGTGACCGGAGTTTTGTCATCCCGATCAGCCCCATGATCAGACAGCTTTTAGCGGACCTGCATGAGGGAAGGGATCGGTCCAAGCTGGCCGGAGCTTTTCATGACTGGCTGGCGGAGGCGGTGCTGCTGGGGGCTTTGCAGTGCCAAAAGGAGACCGGAATTCAGACCGTGGCTTTAAGCGGCGGCTGTTTTCAGAACCTGACTTTGCTTAAAAAGTGCAAGGAACTGCTGGCAGCTTCGGATTTTAAGGTTCTGACCCACAGCCTGGTCGCTCCCAATGATGGGGGGATCGCGCTCGGGCAGGCCTGGGCTTGCATGAACTGGCTGAATCGGTGAAGTAAAGTGCCCGGGCTAGCCGGTATTTGAGTGAAAGAACGTCTTCAATCCGACTGATTTATATAGTAAAGCAAAGATATAAAAATTGCGGACACTTGCAGTGAAAGACAGATTTTAAGGTGGCTAAGAGTTGTGATGGAAACACTTTCCAGGACCGATCATCATAGGGATAGACAGTCCTCAGGGGAGGCAGCAACTGTAAGGGGGAACAACCCCAAAAGGAGGAGCGTATGTGTGTCGGACTGCCGGCGAAAGTGGTGCGGATGAAAAATGGAACGGCGATTGTGGATGCGACCGGGGCAAAGCGGGAGATTTCGACGGAGCTGTTGACGGACCTGCATCCGGGAGACTATGTCATGGTACACGCGGGACTGGCGATCGCGAAAATTACATCTGATGACAGCGAAGAAACCAAGGAGATCATGGAGGAGCTTTCGGATGGAAACTGAAACGAGCCGGGCGGCGCTTGACCTGATTCGCGGCTATGAGGGACGACCGGTTCGGATCATGGAAGTGTGCGGGACACACACGCACGCCATTTTTAAATACGGCATCCGGAAGGTCCTTCCGGAGCAGGTCCGCCTCATTTCCGGTCCGGGCTGCCCGGTCTGCGTCACGGAGACCGGCTTTATCGACGAGGCTCTGTGGCTGGCGCAGGAACGGAAGGTGACCATCACGACCTTTGGAGATTTGATCCGTGTGCCGGGATCGGAGCGAAATCTTCGGGAGGCGCGTGCCGATGGGGCGGATGTGAGGACGGTCTATTCGCCGCTCGACGCGCTGACCTATGCCAGGGAGCATCCGGAAAAGGAGGTCGTCTTCCTGTCTGTGGGTTTTGAGACTACAGTCCCCGGTTCCTGCCTTGCCGTGAAGAAGGCGAAGGAGGAAGGAGTCGGAAATTTTGCTCTGCTGACCGCCAACAAGACCATGGATCAGGCTTACCCGGTCCTAAAGGACAGCGCGGACGCCTTTCTCTATCCCGGGCATGTGAGCGCGATCACGGGCATGGGGATTTACCGGAAGCTTTTGGATCAGGGGATTTCCGGGGCGGTCTGCGGCTTTACGCCGGATGAAATTCTGACGGCGCTGGCGGTCATTTTAAAGAGACTGAAAAGTGGTCAGCCCTTTACGGAAAATTGCTATCCCCGCGTCGTCACGGAGGAGGGGACGCCGATTGGCAGAAGCCTGATTCGGGAAATCATGGAGCCCTGCGGCGCGATCTGGCGCGGGATCGGGAATATTCCGGCATCGGGCTTGAAACTCCGCTCGGACTATACTGCTTTTGACGCGCGTAAAAAATATGACGTCCCGGACCTGTCCGGTCGCCCCAATCCAGCCTGCCGCTGTGGGGATGTTCTGATGGGGCGGATCAAGCCGCCTGCCTGCCCCCTCTTTGGGAAGGTCTGTACGCCGGAGCAGCCGGTTGGAGCCTGCATGGTGTCCTCTGAAGGAACCTGCTCCGCCTACTACCAATATAATCTATAAGGTATAGCATTAGGCTACAGTAGAGAATTTGTGGTCCCTTGCGCAAGGGAAAATGTCATGTTATATAAGCAAGACCATCACTTTGAGTAAGAGCAATATAAATTCGTAGATACTAAAGAAGAGTGGATAAAGTCTGGTAGAAGGGGCAAGGGGCAGCTAAAAAGACTTAACGCGTAAAAGAGTTGGATACCGGATGTGATTAAGTGCAGCACTGACGTGTGACTTAGATGATATAGCATTGAAGTTTATGGTCTGAAAAGTAGAGTGGTATTGCTGCTCTTTAATGAGGACTTTAATAAATTTGCAGCAAATCATAGCAGGACAATCTTACGGGTACTAGCTATGGTTAGAAAGGAAAAAACAGATGGATGAGCGGATTACCCTCGCCCACGGCGCGGGCGGAAAACAGACCTCGGATCTGATCAGGGGCTTGTTTAAACGGTACTTTGACAATCAATTTCTGACAGCCGACGATGCTGCCGTTCTGCCGTCTCCTAAGGGCAAGATGGCGATGACCACCGACGGCTTCATTGTCTCGCCCTGGGACTTTCCCGGAGGTAATGTCGGCAGGCTCAGCGTCTGCGGAACCGTCAATGACCTTGCCTGTATGGGGGCAAAGCCCCTCTATCTGACCTGTTCCTTTGTCATCGAGGAAGGCTTTCCTATTAAAAGTCTCGACCGCATCGCCCGATCTCTTGCGGAAACGGCCCAGGAAGCGGGCGTCAGCATCGTTGCGGGGGATACAAAGGTCGCCGGCCGGGGTCAGGTCGATGGGATCTTTATCACGACGACCGGGGTCGGGGAGATCGTCCCGGAGACGAAGCTATCCGGTTCGCAGGCAAGACCCGGGGACGCCGTGATCGTCACCGGCGATATTGGCAGGCACGGCTGCGCCATTTTATTGAGCCGGGATGAGTACGGAATCGAGGCGGACGTGACTTCCGACGACGCCCCCCTGTGGGGGACGGTTCGCTCCATGTTGGATGTGACGACGGACCTTCATGTCATACGGGACGCGACGCGAGGCGGCGTCGGAACGGTTCTCTATGAAATTGCGGAGGAGAGCGGCGTCGGCATCTGCTTAAATCAGGCGGATATACCGGTCGACCCGGCGGTCAGCGGCGTCTGCGGTATGCTGGGACTGGAACCCCTCTACCTTGCCTGCGAAGGGCGGCTGGTGGTTTTTGCGCCCAAGGAACATGCGGATGCCCTGCTGGAGGTCCTAAGGCGGGGACGGTACTCCCAAAACGCCGCAGTGATCGGCGAGGTGAGGCAGACCCTGCCGGGCAGGGTCTGCCTCAAGACCCGGATCGGGACGGAGACCCTGCTGCCTCCTCCCGGCGGGGAACTGTTGCCCCGGATCTGCTGAGTACATCGGGCTGGTTTCACTCTTTGAACCGAGAAACGCTGGCATTGCCGGAGATTCTGATCTGTCGGCGGCAGGAAATATGTGCGCCTGAAAGAAAAGTATAAAAATTTGCACTTTACAAGCAAAAAAACATACAGGAAAGGCAAAAAGGCAGCTGACATCTGTCAAGGATCCTTTCAAAACTTTTATCAATGGACTTGTGTAAAGTGCAAAAAGACTTACACAGGTCCATAAATTTATTTATTTAACCTGCACAAGACCGGCGCTAAAATTGTGACAGTTACGGAGCAGGAAACCTGCTTCCTGACCGAAAGGCGAACTTTTCATGCGCGGCTTTGCGCATGAGAAAATATATGCTCAAGGAAAAGGAGTAAAGGTATGAAGAAAAAAGTTTTAGCAGTAGTGCTGGGATCCATGATGGCAATGTCACTGGCAGCCTGCGGATCCTCAGGGGATGCAGCGGCAACCTCTGCAGGTGCATCAACAGCAGAGACGGCAGAGGCGACCTCCACACCGGCAGACGCCAATGTCGCATCCGTTGCAGAGGCAATCAGCGACGCGGAGGCAGGTCCAATCAACAAGGGGGACACAATCACAATCGGCTTCTCCCAGGTCGGTCATGAATCCGACTGGCGGACCGCTTCCACCAACTCCGTCAAAGCAGCCTTCTCCAAGGAGAACGGCTTTGACCTCCAGTTCGTCGACTGCGACAACGACTCCGAGAAGCAGCTGGAATCCGTTCGGAACTTTATCCAGCAGCAGGTTGACTACATCATCATCGATCCCATCGTTTCAACCGGTTGGGACACGGTTCTGACAGAGGCCCAGGATGCGGAGATTCCGGTCATCGTCATCGACCGTACGATAGATGACTCCGACAAGTATGTCGCCTGGATCGGAACAGAGACAAAGAATGAAGGTCTGGCAGCCGGCGCATGGCTGAAGGAATATGCCAAGGCTAAGGGCATCGACGAGCTGAACATCCTGGTTATCTCCGGCACGACAGGTTCTTCCGCTCAGATCGGACGGACGACCGGCTTTGACCAGTATGTCGAATCCGAGAAGTGGAACAAGCTGGATGAACAGACCGGTGACTTCACCCAGGACGGCGGTCAGAAGGTTATGGAATCTTACTGCAAGTCCTATGAAGGTCAGTTCAACGTCGTTGTCTGCCAGAACGATAATGAAGCGTTCGGCGCCATCGACGCGATGAAGGCTGCCGGTGTCAGCTACGGCGTAGACGGCGACGTCATCGTCATTTCCTTCGATGCCTGCAAGGCAGGTCAGCAGATGGTTATGGACGGCGATATCAACGCCGACTTCCAGTGCAACCCGCTGCAGGGTCCGGACTGCGCAAAGATCGTTGCAGACTTGGCGGCCGGCAAGGATGTTCAGAAGCAGACCTTCATGGCTGAGCCCTGGTACGCTCATGACGACACCGTCAAGCAGGTCAGCTACAAGAATGCAGCAGGCAAGGACGTCACAGAGGATATGATCGTAGTCACGCAGGACATCGTTGACGCAGGTTATTGATTTTGGATTTGGTTCGGAAATGATCCGGTATCTTAAGTATTAGCTTAGAGTTCTTGGAGAGGACGGCTTCTTCCGGATGCCGCCCTCTTCTTCAGTTTAAAAGCACAAGTGGGAGAGATAAGATGAGCGACGGTGACAATGTTCTGATTACGATGCGGGACATCACGAAAACCTTCCCCGGCGTCGTTGCCTTGGATCATGCCAGGCTGACGGTCAGAAGGGGCGAGATCCATGCCCTGATGGGGGAAAACGGCGCGGGCAAGTCCACAATCATCAAATGTCTGACCGGCGTTTATGAACGGGACAGCGGTGACGTACACATGGAGGGGGTGGAAGGCAACATTTTCAACCATTCCACCATGGATGCCCAGAAGATAGGAATTGCGACGGTTTACCAGGAGGTCAACCTCTGCCCCAATCTGTCGGTGGCGGAAAACCTTTTTATCGGCAGAGAGCCCAGGACCAGACTCCATACTATCGATTGGAAGAAAATGAACCGGATGGCGCGGGAGCTGATGGAGCGGCTGCAGATCGAAGTGGACGTGACAGAGACCCTGGAGAATTATTCCATCGCCATTCAGCAGATGGTGGCGATCGCGCGTGCCGTCGATATGGAGGCGAAGGTCCTGATCCTCGATGAGCCGACCTCCTCCCTTGACGACAAGGAGGTTGAAAAGCTTTTTGTCATGATGCGGCGGTTAAAGGACCAGGGGGTCGGCATCATCTTCGTCACCCATTTCCTGGACCAGGTCTACGAGGTCTGCGACCGGATCACCGTCATGCGAAACGGCAAATTCGTCGGCGAGTATACCGTGTCCGAGTTGCCTCGTGTCAAGCTGGTCGCCGCCATGCTGGGCAAGGAAATGAACGACCTGGCGGACATCAAGGGAGCGGACAGCGGCAAAGAGCTGGGCGACCTTCTCTACGAAGGGGAAGGCTTAAGCCACAAGGGAACTATCAAGCCCTTTGACTTTACGATCCATAAGGGTGAAGTCGTGGGTCTTGCCGGGCTTTTGGGAAGCGGCAGAAGCGAACTGGTCCGCTGCATCTACGGCGTCGACAACTCCCAGACCGGATCATCCAGGATGGAGGGCAAGCCCCTTAAGATCAAGGCGCCGATCGATTCCATCAAGGCGGGCATGGGTTATCTGCCGGATGACCGCAAGGCGGACGGCTGTATCGGTGGTCTGTCCGTGAGGGAGAACATCATCATCGCCCTGCAGGCAAGAAACGGGCTCTTCAAGAGGATTCCCATGGCGAAGCAGATCGAGATCGCGGACCGCTACATCGATCTTCTGCAGATCAAGACCGCGTCAAGGGAGACCCTCTTAAGCCAGCTCTCCGGCGGCAACCAGCAGAAGGTCATTTTAGCGCGCTGGCTGGCGACCGACCCCAAGTTCCTGATCCTCGACGAACCGACCCGGGGCATCGACATCGGGACCAAGACCGAGATCCAGAAGCTGGTGCTTCAGCTTGCCGACCGGGGCATGGGCATCGTCTTTATTTCCTCGGAAATTGAAGAAATGCTCCGTACCTGCTCGAAAATGCTGATCATGCGGGACGGCGCCAACGTCGGCCACCTGGATGCCAAGGATATTGAGCTGACGCAGGAGAATGTCATGGGCGCGATTGCCGGAGGTGAAACAAAATGAAAGAGACTTGGAGCAAACTGAGAAAGCAGCCGCTTTTCATGCCCATACTGATGCTCATTTTGGTCCTTTTGATCAATCTGTTCAAGGATCCGGGCTTCTTCTCTATTGCGGTGAAAAACGGCGTCCTCTACGGCCGGCTGATCGACGTCCTCAACCGGGGCAGTGAGATTGCCATCCTGGCGGTCGGCCAGACCCTGGTCATCGCCGTATCGGCAGGAACCGATATCAGCGTCGGTTCGGTCATGGCGCTGGCTGCGTCCGGCGGCTGTATGGTCCTGGCTGGCTACGGCAATACATCCGTGACCGGCATCGTCGCCCCCATCGCGGTCGGCGTGATTGTAGGTCTTTTATTCGGACTGGGATCCGGCTGCATCAACGGGCTAATGGTTTCCAAATTAAAGATTCAGCCCATGGTCGCAACTCTGATCTTCTTTACCGCGGCGCGCGCCATCGGTCTTCTTCTTTGCAACAACCAGATCATCTATATCCGGTACGAGCCCTACAAGTACCTGGGCAATTTCCTGCCTCATGTGCCGATTCCGACCCCCATTCTGGTGACCATCCTGATCATCATCATCGCCCAGCTGGTTTTGAAGCGGACCTCTCTTGAGATGTACATCCAGTCCGTCGGCATCAACAACCGGGCGTCCCGGATCTGCGGCATCAATTCCGACATGATCTGTTTTATCTGCTACGCCATCTGCGGTCTTTGCGCGGGCGCAGCCGGTATGATCGCTTCCTCCAGAATCTATTCCGCCGATTCCAACAATATCGGTCTGAACTACGAAATGTATTCGATCCTGGCGGTTGCCCTGGGCGGCAACTCTCTGGCAGGCGGCAAGTTCAATATGGCTGGTTCCATCGTCGGAGCCTATACCATTCAGGCAATTATGACGACCCTGCTGGCTCTGGGAGTATCGACCGACCAGTCCCCGGTCTTCATGGCGATCCTGGTCATCCTGATTGTCGTCATCCAGTCCCCGGTCTTTAAGAAATGGATGGAGGAACGGCGGGTCAGAAGAGCAGAAGCAGGAAAGGAGGCTGCATGATGGCAAACAATAGGCAAACAGCGGTGAGATCCAAAAAGCGCGTCAGCGGCAACAATCTGCTGCTTTTGATCACGATTGTCCTCTTTATCGTCATGTACGCGGCGGGCTGCATCGTCTATTCCGCCAAGGGCTTTACGCATTTTCAGACCTTCTTGAATATCCTGATCACCAATGCGGGGCTTATCTGTGTGGCTTGCGGCATGACCTGCGTCATGCTGACCGGCGGCATCGACATTTCCGTCGGCTCCCTGATCGCCATGGACTGTATGATCCTGGCGGATGGGATGACCAATAAGCACTGGGGCGCCATTCAGCTGGTTATCTTCGTTATGATCGTCGGCGTCGTCTGGGGCTCAGCTCAGGGCTTTCTGGTCGCCTACATGAACATCCAGCCCTTCATCGTGACCATGGCGGGGATGTTCTTCGGGCGCGGCATGACAGCCGTCATCAATACGGAACAGGTCTCCATCACTCAGGACGTCAACAAGCTTTTCTACGGCTGGGCAAACGCCAAGATCAAGCTGCCGGAGTTCTTGGGCTATATGGGCAAGAAGCACCGGATCGCTCCCTTTATCCGTCCTTCCGTTATCCTGGCACTTCTGGTTGTGGTCCTGATCTTCTTCATCCTGAGATATACCAAGTTCGGCCGGGTCCTCTACGCGGTCGGCGGAAATGAGACCAGCGCGGCTATGATGGGTCTGAACGTCAGAAAGACCAAGCTCTGTGCCTACATCCTCTCTTCGGTCCTCTGCTCCTTCGGCGGCATTTTATACTGCCTCAACACCATGACCGGGTCCGTTCAGCAGGCTAAGGGTTTTGAAATGGATGCCATCGCGGCGGCGGTCATCGGCGGTACGCTCTTAACCGGCGGTGTCGGCAATGTCATCGGGACCCTCTTCGGCGTCCTCATTACAGGGACCATCAACTCCCTGGTCATGACCAACGGCAAGCTGCTCTCCAGCTGGGCAAACATCATGACGGCGGCTCTTTTATGCATCTTCATCCTGCTGCAGGCGATCTTCGCTTATATTAAAAAACGAAGGGAGAGCTGACGGCAGGAACTGGCAGATAAACGCTGCTGAAATGGGCAACCGGACGAGGGATTGAATCTTCAGTCCCTCGTCCGGTTCTTTCTATTTAAGCCGTGTACGCCCCAAAAAAACAGGGAGGGATAGGGGCTGCTATGCTATACTGATAAGAGATTTTGACCATATCCGGGAAGACATTTTCCGGTGGCAGATAAGGTGAGTAAGTAAAGGGATATGCTGAAAGTATTTCTGGTAGAGGACGAATTTATCATACGAAACGCGATCAAACGGACGGTCAACTGGGACCGGGAGGGCTTTGAACTGGTCGGGGAGGCAGGAGACGGGGAGCGCGCCTTTCCCATGATCATGAAGAGCGAACCGGACATCCTCTTAACGGATATCCGTATGCCCTTCATGGACGGGCTGGAACTGAGCCGGCTGGTCAAAAAGAACCTGCCCCGTACCAAGATCGTGATCTTAAGCGGCTATGACGATTTTTCCTATGCCAAGGAGGCGATCTCGATCGGCATCACGGAGTATCTGCTAAAGCCGGTCAGCGGGCAAAAGCTCCTAAAGACCTTAAAGAAGCTTGCCGCCTCCATCGCCGAGGAACAGAGTCGGACCGACTATAAAGCCTTCTTTGAAAATGAGCACAATGAGCGCTTAAGGCTGGAACGAAACGAATTTTTAAAGCAGGTGCTGGACGGTCGGATCCTGATGGCGGACGCCCTGGAACGGGGGGAGACCTTGAAAATGGACCTGACCGCCGTCTGGTACGGGGTCGTCCTGGTCCAGATCATGCCGGTCAGCGTCAAGGAGGGACCCGATCCCTGGGAAAATGCCATCTTTGACCTGGAGAGCCGGATCGCCGAAGCGGAGGCGGACTCCCCCTCCATGGAGGTCTACGAACAGGTCGGCGGCGTCCTCTGCTTTTTGATCAAGGCGCAGACCAGCCAGGAAGTGTTGGATCTGGGGCAGGACAAGCTGCAAAAGATCCGGCAGATGCTAAAGCCCCACGCCGATCTGACCCTTTACGCGGCGATCGGCCAGCCTGTCGGTCGGCTCAGCAAGATCCACCACTCCTACCACAGCGCAACCCGCATGTTTACCAGACGCTTTACCCATCCGGAGAAGCATATCTATTCCTTTGAAGATGAAACAGGAGAGACCTACGGCGGGGATGATCTTAAGACAAGCCGGGACATCAGCGCCTATGACTTCGGGACCATCGACCGGGACATGATTTTCAGCCTTTTAAGAAACGGGTCCAAGGCGGATATCCCTTCCTTTTTAAATGAGACCCTCAGCATGCAGGGGGAGAACAATTTAAAATCGGAACTGCTTAGGGAGTACATCCTGATGGACCTCTATATCTCGACCGTCACCTATTTAAAATCGATCGGCTACAGCCCCGAAGAGATCGATGAGCGGTGCGGCAAACTCGATGGGACGGAGGTCAGCCACACTCTGGAGGGGATGAAGGCCTTTTTAAATATCCTCCTTGAGCGGGCTATCGGCATGCGGGAGGCAAAATCGGAGAGCCGTTACAGCTCCCTGATTGCCGAGGCGCGCGCCTATATCGAACGCCATTACCGGGACAACGACATTTCCCTGCCGACCGTGGCGGAATCCGTCGGTGTCAGTCCCAACCACTTCAGCCGCATTTTCAGCCGGGAGACGGGCAAAACCTTCATCGAATTTCTGACGGAGACCAGGATGGACAAGGCTCGCCAGCTGCTGAAGACCACTTCGGCCAGTGCCTCGGACATCGGGCTTCAGATCGGCTACAGCGATCCCCACTATTTTTACTATATTTTTAAGAAGACCCAGGGCATGACCCCTAAGGAATACAGGGCGGGGCAGTAAGATGAGCAAAGAAAAGCACTCCATTTTTCGGAAAATACTGCTGCTCTGCTGGCTGTCCCTCATCCCCATCCTGATCATCGCTGCCTACTCGATCGCTGCGATCAATACCCTTTACCGCATGTACGACCGCAGCGTCGCCAACATCACGGCGGTCAACCGCTACAACCTGCAGTTTGAAAAGGATATGAACGGGACTATGTACTATCTGGTCGTGGAGACCTACGACTGGGACCAGATCAAGCGCACGAAGGACGCCAACAATCCCTACGCCATGATCGAGGATATGCGGACCGCCTTTCGTCGGCTGAAAGAGGAAAATGACGATCCCAACATCATCAACGACATCGACGCGGTGCAGAAAATGCTGGACAATCTGGAGGACCGGGTCGACGACATCATCCGGAATATCGAAGAGGGCGGCCACTACGATGAAAATATGGACCTCCTCCATGACAACATCAATGTTCTGACTTCCCTCATTCAGGGCGATATAGAGGACTATATCTACCTGGAGGCGGCGAACATGGAAGAGAACCGGGTTGCCATATCAAAAGGGGTCACGCGGACCATCTGGCTTTTAGGCGCTGCCCTGGTGGCCCTGACGGCGGTCATTCTGATCGCCTCCTGGAACATTTCCCGCAAAGTGACGGAGCCCATCCGCAGCATGCGGAAGATGACGGAGCGGTTCGCGAACGGAGATTTTTCGGTCCGGGTCCGGGCGGACAGCGGGGACGAGCTGGAGGACCTTGCCAACAGTTTCAACCTGACGGTCGCGGAGATTTCCAAGCTGGTCGACGACATCACGCGCGAGCAGCAAAACGCCAAGGATATGGAGTTAAAGCTCCTGCAGGCGCAGATCAATCCCCACTTCCTCTACAATACCCTGGACGCCATCATGTGGCTGACGGAGGCAGGGGAAAATGCCCAGGCGGTCAGTATGCTGTCCTCTCTCTCCAAGTTCTTTCGGACGACGCTGAGCAAGGGGCGGGACTGGATCAAGGTGTCGGAGGAAGAGAGCCATATCCGCAGCTACCTGGAGATTCAGCAGTTCCGATACCAGGATATCTTAAGCTACCGGATTGAGATCCCTGAGGAAATGGAGGATTTCTATCTGATGAAGCTCATGCTGCAGCCCATCGTGGAAAATGCCCTCTACCACGGCATCAAGAATAAGCGGGGCATGGGAACCATCACGGTCACCGGTCAGATGGAAGGAAAGGACCTGATCTTTACGGTCGAGGATGATGGAATCGGGATGACCGAAGAGGAACTGGAGCATTTTGAAAAGCTCCTGTCCGGAGAGGTTGAAGAGGATACCCAGCACGGCTTCGGCGTCGCCAATGTGGAAAAGCGGATTCGACTGAACTATGGGGACGGGTATGGAATTAAGGCAAAGAGCATCTACGGGGAAGGTACGCAGATCACGGTCAGGATTCCGGCTCTTACTGAGCCCAGGGAGGAAGGATAAATGCATCGTAAAATGAGAAAAAAGGCGGCTGTCGCCATCCTGCTCCCTGCTTTTCTTCTGGCATCCTGCGGAAAGACCGGCGGGCAAGGGACCGGGGGAAGGACGGTAAGTTCTGCCTCCCCGGCAGAAGGAAATCAGCGAACCCTGACAATCGGCTTTGCCCAGGTCGGGGAGGAGTCCGATTGGCGGATGGCAAATTCCCGGTCGATCGAAGAGACCTTCACCTCTGCCCATGGTTACCACCTGCTCTTTGAGGATGCCCAGGGCAGCGCTGAGAATCAGATTACCTCGATCCGGGACTTCATTCAGCAGGGGGTGGACTACATCGTCCTCGAACCGGTCGTTGAAACGGGCTGGGACACCGTCCTTGAGGAGGCGAAAGAGGCGAATATTCCGGTGATCGTCGCGGACCGAAAGATCGAAGTTAAGGACGACTCCCTCTATACGGCCTGGGTCGGATCCGACTGTCTGCTGGAGGGACAGAAAATCTGCCAGTGGCTCAAGCTCTTCGCTGACGCCAGGGGAATCCCGCAGACGGATTTACGAATCGTCAATCTGCAGGGGACGATCGGGTCGACGCCGCAGATTGAGCGGGAGAAGGGCTTAAAAGAGGCCTGCGAGATCTATCACTGGAATCTCTTGGCGCAGGAGCGGGGGGAATTCACCCAGGCAAAGGGACGGGAGGCTATGGCGGAACTTTTGGCGTCCCATCCGGATCTCAACGTGGTCTACTGCGACAACGACAACTCCGCCTTCGGAGCCTTGGAAACGCTGCAGAAGGAGGGAAGAAAGATTGGTACGGATCTGGCAAACGGCAAGGTCCTGGTGCTGTCCTTTGACGGGACCAATAAGGGGCTCCGCTGCATCC
This sequence comes from Lachnospiraceae bacterium UBA3689, assembly GCA_002371465.1. Taxonomy (GTDB): domain Bacteria; phylum Bacillota; class Clostridia; order Lachnospirales; family Lachnospiraceae; genus Chordicoccus. Next base: position 64,310 of record DFIU01000028.1, read on the forward strand.
TAAATGGAACGATCGGCTGCATCGCCGAGTGCAACCCCCTGCACGGTCCCCGGATCGAGTCCATCATCCGGGACCTGGAAGAAGGGAAGCAGCCGGAAAAAATCCAGTACGTCGATGAGGAACTGTTCGCGGCGGACAATACCGTGCCGGAGGTCTCCGTCAATGGGACGTCCTACCCGGTTAAGGCCGTGACCGGGCAGCTGATTTCGGATAGAGGTTTTTGAGTTAAAGCGATCTGAGGATTAAGAAAGATTGATTGCATTTTTTGAGAGGACATATCCCTGCTTTTGTGAGGCTTTGAATCACCGGGGATATACAGATGCCTTGAAGAGATCATACTTTTCTTAGGTGAGTTTTGATCCCGGATCCGATTTTATATGAAATTTAAGAGGTTGAATAAGATGAGTAAATTCGGAAGCAGGAATAAGGACAGCAAGGAAGCGGAAAGAAAGAAACTGAAACAGCAGCTGGCAGCTCTTCAACGAAAGAATGCTAAGAAAAAGAAGTAAAGACAGATATCTTCCGGAAACTGATGAGCTTTTTGCAAAAATATGCTATGATAATTCCGTCATCATGCAGCTGACAACTACACCAATTCTCACATACAAGGAGGAGAAACTATGGGTGCCGTCATTGTTATTATTATTCTGGTACTCGTCCTGTGGCTGATTTTTGCCAATGTCAGGGTCGTTCCGCAGGCGCAGGCTTACGTTATTGAAACGCTGGGAAAATTCAAGGAAGTCTGGGGAGCCGGTCTTCATCTGAAGATGCCTTTTATCGAGCGGATCGTCAAACGGATCTCGATGAAGGAACAGGTTCTGGATTTCCCGCCGCAGCCGGTTATCACCAAGGACAATGTCACTATGCAGATTGATTCGGTCGTATTCTGCCGGGTCTTTGATCCCAGGCTCTTTACCTATGGCGTCGAAAATCCCCTGGTTGGGCTGCAGAACCTGGCGGCGACGACGCTTCGCAATATCATCGGTGAAATGGAACTGGACCAGACGCTGACCTCAAGAGATGAGATCAACGTGAAAATGCAGCAGGTCCTCGATGATGCCACAGATGCCTGGGGAATCAAGGTCACCCGGGTGGAGATCAAAAATATCCAGCCGCCAAAGGAAATCGAAGAGGTCATGACCAAGCAGATGCGGGCGGAGCGCGAACGCCGGCAGACGGTTTTGGAGGCCCAGGCCCATCAGGAAGCGGTCGTTTCCCGGGCGGAAGGCGATAAGAAAGCAAAAATTCTGTCCGCGGAAGCGGAGAGGGATGCTCAGGTCGCCCTGGCGGAAGGACGGGCAAAGTCAATCAGCCTCGTCTATGAGGCTGAGGCAGAGGGGCTGAAAGCTCTTCGCAATGCACAGATCGACGAAGGTGTTCTCCGTCTGAAAGGAATCGAGGCGCTGAAGGATATCGCCGATGGCCGCGCGACTAAGATCTATATGCCGACGGATATCAGCCAGGTCGTCAGCACCCTGGGAGTTGCGGGAGAAGCCCTGGGAATCGGAGATGCCACCAAGGTAGATCATTCTCCCAAGCCCAAGCCAGCTCCCAAGACTGATGACTGCATCGACGAGGACACCGGCAGGGGCGGCGTTGAGGCAGCGGCAACGACCGCAGCCATTCACTCCTCGATCGAAGAGAATGCCCGAAAAGGAGCGAAAATCTCAGATCTGGCAGAGGATCAGCCGGTTGTAACGACAAGTAATCCGTTTGAGATTTCTGACGTTAAGACCAAAAGATAAATAGCAGGATCCGATGATCCTAAAAAGAGGGACCCAGCTGGAACGGTCATAGACCGTACCAGCTGAGTCCTTCGTATTTCCAGCCTACCCGGGACCAGCATAGTTTGTTTTGCCGGGCTCTATGCAGATTAGGCAGCTTAACGCCGTTTGAGATGAGGGTCAATGCGTGACAAATTGTAGGAATTGTCTGCCTTTTGGTAAACAATTTTATGCGACGATTGGGTGAAATCGGTGTATGATAGAAGGGACGGCGGAGATATTTTTAACAACAAAATGAGGAAACTTCCGCCGGTTTGGAGGTTAGTGACATGAATCAGAAGGTAAATGACTGGCTGGACGCCCACAAGCAGGACCTGTTGGACGACATCAAGGAGCTTTGCTCCATCCCGTCTGTCCGGGGAGAAGCGGAAGAGGGAAAGCCCTTCGGCGACGGTCCCTATCGGTCGCTGAACAAGGCTCTGGACATGGTGGCAGGCTATGGTTTTACCGTCAAGAACTACGATAATTATGTGGGAACGGCAGACTTCGATCCGGCTCTTCCCCACGCCCTGGATATCTTAGGCCATACCGACGTTGTTCCGGCAGGGGAGGGATGGACGGTCACGGAACCCTTCCATGTCATTGAAAAGGACGGGCGCCTCTATGGCCGCGGCACCAGCGACGACAAGGGCCCTCTGCTCTGTTCCCTATATGCCCTGCGTGCAATCAAGGAAACCGGGACTCCCCTGAAAAAAGGTGTCCGGGTGATTATGGGGGCGGATGAGGAATGTGATTCGGCAGATATTGAGAAATATTATGCGGAGGAAGAGGAGGCGGAGATGACCTTTTCTCCGGATGCCGACTTTCCTATCATCAACATCGAAAAGGGCCAGTTCAAGGCGACCTTGTCCAAACATCTGACGCCGGATCCCCGCACACCCAGACTTCTTACCCTGGATGCCGGAGTCGCCGTCAATGCGGTTCCGCAGAAGGCTGTGATCAAGCTGGAGGGGCTGGATCTGGATTCTCCGGAAGTGAGAAACATCATGAAGGAGATCGATTCCAAGTGCGGGACGACGACTTCCGTGACGGCGGCAGATGCCATCACGGTGATCGGCCGTTCTGCCCACGCATCCACGCCGGAAACCGGGAAAAATGCCGGTCTTGCCGCCATCGAGCTGGTCTTGGCTCTGCCCCTTTTTGAATCCGACCAGGTCCGCCTGCTTGGGCAGGTTCCCAAGCTTTTCCCCTATGGGGTGACAGACGGTTCGGGTCTGGGGATCAAGATGGAGGACCGGGTCTCCCACGATCTGACCTGCACCCTCGATCTCTACCACATTGATCCGGAATATATGGAATTCCAGTTCGACGTTAGAACGCCCCTGATGGCGAATCGGGAAAATTGTGAGGATGCGGCGGAACGGGCAGTTCGGGACGCCGGCTTTGACTGGGAGACAGCCGGTATGATTCCGCCCCACGCGGTCTCCGGCGGCAGTGACTTTGTGCAGACTCTATTGAAATCCTATGAAAATGTGACCGGTCTTAAGGGGGAGTGCCTGGCGATCGGCGGCGGAACTTACGTCCACGACCTGAAAAACGGTGTAGCCTTCGGAGCGGTCCTGCCGGGCATTGACACCCATATGCACGGCGCGGATGAATTTTTTGACATTGAAAATATCATGACAGCGGCAAAAGTCTATGCGGAGGCGATCTTAAACCTCTGCGGTTGATAAAAGCCATTTCTTCAGGGAGGATGCCATGGATTTAAATGAAGTGCGCGCGCAGATCGACCGGATCGACCCCCGGCTGCGGGAACTTTTGATGGAGCGGCTCAACTGCTCCTATCAGGTTGCCCGGGCAAAGGCGGAAGCAGGGGAGACGCAGATCTACCGGGCTGACCGGGAGGCTGCAATTTTAAAGAAGCTGTCTCAGGGGGTCCCGCCTGAACGGCTGGCGGGCTACCGGTCCGTTGTGCGAAAGATCATGGAGACCAGCCGGATGTACCAGTACCATCTCTTATACGACTGGAACGAGGAGGTCTTTGATCCGCTGGTTGAAGGGCTTAAAATTCCGCCCAGAAGCAGTACGGTGACGGTCCGTGTCACCCGGGAGGACCATCCCAACGCCATGGCTTCCATCCTCAGCATGATCGGCGACTATGGGTTTAACATGGAGCGCATGGAGCTGATTTCTGAGGATAAGGATCGGCGGACGGTGACCTTCGATCTGGTCATTCGCGGCGATTTAAACGAACGGGAAATGAAAACTCTCATGTTCCAGCTTTCGGGGGAATGTCTGCATTTTAAAATTCTGGGAGCTGCAAAATGAGAGACATTTTTCAAAAGACCTGCGAAACAGGGGCGGAAAATGGTAAAATAAAGTGGTTTGATATGTAATGAAAGACGCTGCTCAACACTTACAGGAGGGGGACCTATGTCCGAAGAAAAGAGTTTAAGTCAGACGAATCAGGAAGCCATCATGGCGGAAGCGGCAACAGCGGCGGAGGATTTCGGCGAAGCAAAGCGGGGGAAGAACGGGAAAAAGAAGATGCCCTTAGCGGGGCAGATCTTCATTGCTCTGGTGCTGGCCATTATAGCCGGTCTTCTGATGCAGAACCATGCGGATTTCGCGGAGACCTACATTCAGCCCTTTGGAACAATCTTTTTGAACCTGATTAAATTCATCATCGTTCCGATCGTCCTTTTCTCTATTATGGCAGGCGTCGTATCCATGAGCGACATCCGCAAGGTCGGTATGGTCGGAGGATCGGCCCTGGTCTACTACCTGGTGACGACGGCTTTCGCGACATCGATCGGGCTTGTTTTCGCGAATATTTTCAAGACCTTCTATCCGGTTCTCAGTACGTCCAATCTGAAATACGAAGAGCCGCAGAAAGCATCCGCCATGGATACTCTGGTCAACATTTTTCCGGACAATTTCATCACGCCGATGTCCGGCGCCAATATGCTGCAGGTCATTGTCATGGCGCTGCTGATCGGCTTTGCCATTATTCTGGTCGGACAGAAAGCGGCACCCGCAATTAAGACCATCAATGTCTGGAATGAGATATTCATGAAGGTTATGGATATGATCTTACGGCTCTCGCCGATCGGTGTCTTCTGTCTCTTAAGTCCGGTAGTCGCGCGAAACGGGGCTCTGATCATCGGCTCATTGGCTATGGTTCTTTTGACCGCCTATATCTGCTATGCGGTTCATGCCATCTGTATCTATTCAGTCAATGTAAGGCTGATGGGCGGCATGTCCCCGCTCCGGTTTTTCAAGGGTATGCTTCCGGCCATGCTCTTTGCCTTTTCCAGCGCCTCTTCCATCGGTACGCTTCCTTTGAATCTGGAGTGCACCGAAAAACTAGGAGCATCAAAAGAAGTAGCTTCTTTTGTTCTTCCGCTCGGTGCGACCATCAATATGGACGGAACCGCCATCTATCAGGGAGTCTGTGCCATCTTTATCGCATCCTGCTACGGCATTCATCTGACTGCGCCGCAGATGGTGACCATTGTCCTGACCGCGACGCTCGCGTCTATCGGGACAGCAGGCGTTCCGGGTTCCGGCATGGTCATGCTTGCCATGGTCCTGCAATCCGTCGGTCTTCCGATCGAAGGTATTGCCCTTGTGGCGGGCGTCGACCGGATCTTCGATATGGGCCGAACCGTCCTGAATATCACGGGCGATGCGTCCTGCGCGATTGTCGTGTCCCATCTGCAGGATAGACGGGAAGCCAGGAAAGCGGCTAGAGCCTGAGCCACTCAAGCGCAATTTAACATGAACAGGAAACTGAATGAGCTGACATTTCACGGCACTTTCCGCGATTATCAGCAAACAGTCTTAAAGGATGTTTGGACGGTCTGCTGCTTGTCGCAGGTGGATTTGCGAAATGCAGAATTATTTAGGGCAGAGCAGCCTTGTAAATTATGAGGTGAACGCCGCCGAGTCCATCGTAAGAAAAGAGGTGTTTTGAGCGGAGCTGCTCCCGGATAAAAAAGAGCCCCAGCTGCACAGGTTATCTGCTGTGCAGCTGGGGCTGGCTTGCGTAAAGAACCGTTTTGGGATCATGGTTTCAACGAACGTGTAGTTTGTGATGGTGTTCCTCCATCAGTTCTCGGATTTCCTCTACGGACATGGCACCGAAAAATACGACGCCAGTAATGCCGATTGCGAAAGCTACCAATAAGCTGATGATCGTTGTCAATGTTGCCATTCTGCCCGCCTCCTTTTCCACGAAATAAAGATTGTCATCTTTGTTGATTTCAATATAAAATAGAACCTGGTAAAAGTAAAACAAGGCAAATTTATGGTTGCCATAAGGATTGCTTTTCAGCTAGAAGCGGGCGATCGGAGGCGAAAACAGGTGGATAAAATCAATGCGAACGTGTTTCTGACCGTCGCGAAAACCGGTAGTTTTCGGAGGGCGGCGGATCTATTAGGCTATACACAGGCGGGCGTCAGTTACATCATCAGTTCCATGGAACAGGAGACGGGACTCCATCTTTTTGCCCGGGAACACAGCGGCGTCCGCTTGAGCGAGGAGGGGGAGGCTCTGCTGCCCCAGATGAAGCAGCTGGATATCTGGGAACGTCACTTTCAGCAGACCGTCACGGAGTTAAACGGCCTGAAACGGGGAAATCTGCGGGTCCAGATCTTTGACAGCATTTCCATCCACTGGATTCCCGGCATCGTTCGTACCTTTCGGGACGATTATCCGGGCGTGCAGCTTGAACTGATTTCGGAGGAGGACAGCACACGTCAGGAGGAGATGGTCCGAAGCGGGGAGGTGGACTGCGGCTTCTTTTTGACCAGGGTCAGCTCCGACATTTCCTACTACCCCCTGATCGAAGAGAAGCTGAAGGTGATCGTTCCGGCGGATTCGCCGATGGCGGAGCTGGATCATTTTCCGATCAGGGATCTGGGAAAATATCCCTATATTGGCATGAAATACGATTCTCATACGGGAATCGGGGATATTTTTGCCAAACATAAAATCCGCCCCAGGACCATTTTTCGACTGGACAACGACTATTCCGCCATGGCGATGGTCAAAGAGGGAGTGGGCTTTTGTATTTTCCCGGAACTTCTGCTGAAGGATATGCCGGACGGCGTCAAATGCATGGATTTTGACCAGCCCCAGAAGCGGACGATCAGCGTCGGGACGGCGTCGATCAAGACCTGTTCGCACGCCTGCAAAAAATTTATCGAATACACCAGAAAATGGGTAGACAGTCAAATGCAGGGAGGAACGGCGGATTCCCTGCATCCGGATGGGGCGGACGGAGTATAATAGGGAAGACAGCATAGATCTGATAATCAGATGACAGGCGATACCTGACCGGTATGACAACGATTTCCAATCGGGAAAGGAAGGATGTCGGAAAGTGGCTGCATACAGAGAGAAGATCAATTCACTTAAAGAAACGAAGTACGCGATGACGGCGACAGCTGTTTTAAAATCAGCTGCTGACCGTGAAAAACAAGTTATTAAGACCAGTGTGACCGGGATTCTGGCAAATGTCCTTTTGGCGGCATTTAAAGCGGTGATCGGTTTTCTGACCGGTTCGATCGCGATCGTCCTCGACGCGGTCAACAACATTTCCGACGCGGCAAGTTCGGTCATTACGATTGTCGGGACCAAGCTGGCGGCAAAGGAGGCGGATAAGAAGCATCCCTTCGGCTACGGGCGGATGGAATATCTGACCGCGATGATCATTTCCCTGATCGTCCTCTATGCGGGGGTGACGTCGCTGGAGCAGTCAATCAAGAAGATTTTAAATCCATCCGTTCCCAAATATACGGCGGTGTCCCTAATCATCGTCGCCGCCGGCGTTCTGGTCAAGATTGTGCTGGGGCGCTATGTCAAAGGGCAGGGTCTTAAGCTTAAGTCAGACTCTTTGATTAACTCCGGTCAGGATGCGACGCTGGACTCTGTCATTTCGGCGTCAACTCTGGTCGCCGCTCTCATCTTTATTTTAACGAAGGTCTCGCTTGAGGCATGGCTGGGAGCGATCATTTCCCTGGTCATCATCAAAGCGGGCATCGATATGCTGCGGGATACCCTGTCCGAGATCTTAGGGGAGCGCGCCGACGCCAAGCTCGCCAAGGATATCAAAAAGACCGTGACGAGTTTTCCGGACGTCAGCGGTGCCTATGACCTTGTCCTCAATAACTACGGACCGGACGCCTATAACGGCTCCATCCACATTGAAGTGCCGGACACCTATTCGGCGGACGAACTGGACCAGCTGATTCGGGAAATCAGCGTGAAGGTCTTTGCTGAGCATAACGTAATTCTGACAGCCGTCGGCGTCTATTCCGTCAATACCCATGACCCGCAGGCGATTGAGGCGAGGGCGAAGATTTCAAAGATTGTCCTCGGCACTCCCGGTGTTTTGCAGATGCACGGTTTCTATCTGGATGAGAAGCACCAGACCATCCGCTTTGACGTGGTGATCAGCTTTGACGCGGAGGACCGGAACGCCGTCTTCCGCCAGGTGCTGGATCAGGTGCAGGAGGCATATCCGGACTTCCTGATCGAAGCCGCGATCGATACGGATTTCAGTGAGACATAAATAAGACAGAACAGACCTGATCATTTGCTGCATCCGGAACTGACTTGGATGAGTGGATCAATACCATTCCAAGGTTACCGATGAATGTGATCCGGAACATTTGTGAGGCTTTTTGAGGTTAAGTTTATAGTGTAAAAAATCTGTCGATTAGCTATAGATGCCAAACAGAGAGAATAAGTTTAAAGTAAAGGGAAGCAATATAAGGAATAGTATAGTTAGGAGGAGAGAAGGATGGTAGAGATTGAACAGCTTAACATTGACGGTAGGGCTGCCCAGGGGACTCTGATTCGGGAGCCCGGCGGGTTGGGACACCCCAACATGATTGTCGTGGAGTGCAAAAATGGCTATCTCATGTGCGGCTACCTCAACATGGAGGCGGCGGAGAAGTTTGGCGATGCGGCGGTGCTGGTCGGCGGAGCGGATTTTGAGGCGATTCTGTCCAATCCGATCAAGGGAATGACTAAGGCGGCGGAAGCCCTCGGCATAAAGACCGGTATGACGGGGCTGGAAGCGGCAAAGGTGCTTAATGCATAAAATGCCTGCAGATGGTATAATTTTTACGGCTTTTATATGATAAATAAAGAGGAGGAATCAATGATGCTGAATTGGAAAAATTTTGATCAGTTGGATTCTTACAAAGAACTCAAAGAAGCAAAGGCTGTCTGCCTGAAGGACGTCATGTCCGGTGAGAGCGGGGCGGAGCGCGTCAAGTCTTACAGCGTTCCGATGGCAGAGGGGCTTGCCTATAATTTTGCGGCAAAGGCTGTGGACGACGCCATCCTTGCCGATCTTAAGAAATTGGCGGAAGAGGCACAGCTGACCGAGAAATTTGAAGCCCTCTACAATGGCGAGATGATCAATACCGGTGAGAAACGGCTGGTTCTTCACCATCTGACCCGCGGCCAGCTGGGGCAGGATGTGACGGCAGACGGCGTCAATAAGCGCGAATTTTATGAAAATGAACAGAAGAAGATCGCTGACTTTGCCGCTAAGGTACACAGCGGTCAGCTTACTAATGAAAATGGCGAGAAGTTCACGACTGTGGTTCAGATCGGAATCGGCGGGTCGGACCTGGGTCCCCGCGCCATGTACCTGGCTCTTGAGAACTGGGCGAGAAAGCAGGGCAAGCTGAAAATGGACGCTAAGTTCATTTCCAATGTAGACCCGGACGACGCGGCGGCTGTTTTAAATGCGGTCGACGCGGCGCATACAATCTTCATTCTTGTCTCCAAATCAGGTACGACCCTGGAGACGCTGACCAACGAGACCTTCGTGAAAAACGCCCTGGTAAAGGCTGGACTTAATCCTGCCAGGCACATGATCGCGGTCACGTCCGAGACCTCTCCGCTTGCGAAAAATGAGGGCTACCTGGCGGCATTTTTTATGGACGATTACATCGGAGGGCGTTACTCTTCGACATCGGCTGTCGGCGGAGCGGTTCTGTCCCTTGCTTTCGGACCGGACGTCTTTGCGGATTTCCTGGAGGGAGCCGCGGCTGAGGACCGCTGTGCTGCCAACCCGGATCTGATGCAGAACGCGGCGATGCTGGATGCCCTGATCGGCGTCTACGAGCGGAATTTCCTGGGTTATGAAAGTACTGCTATTCTTCCCTATTCTCAGGCGCTCAGCCGTTTCCCGGCGCACCTGCAGCAGCTCGATATGGAATCAAACGGCAAGTCCGTCAACCGCTTCGGCGAGCCGGTGGATTATGTAACCGGTCCGGTCATCTTCGGCGAACCCGGCACCAATGGGCAGCACTCCTTCTACCAGCTGCTCCATCAGGGCAAGAACATTGTTCCGCTTCAGTTCGTCGGTTTCAGACAGAACCAGGCTGGCATGGACGATGAGATCCAGGGCAGCACCAGCCAGCAGAAGCTCTGCGCCAATGTCGCGGCTCAGATCGTCGCGTTTGCCTGCGGCAAAGAGGATGAGAACCGCAACAAGAACTTTGAGGGCGGACGCCCGTCCAGCATCATCATCGGTGATCAGGTCAATCCCAGGACCCTGGGCGCCCTGCTTGCTCATTTTGAGAATAAGGTCATGTTCCAGGGATTTGTCTGGAACCTTAACAGCTTCGATCAGGAAGGCGTGCAGCTGGGCAAGACCCTTGCCAAGAAGGTCCTGGCTCACGATACGGATGGGGCGCTTGCGGTATACAGTCAGCTGCTGAACATCTGAATCGCGTTCAAGCATTAAACAATAGCCATGAAAAAGGGGGCTGTGAAGGATGGTGTGCTACCCGTCAAGTGGAC
>DFIU01000017.1 GCA_002371465.1 Lachnospiraceae bacterium UBA3689
CCTACTTGGGGGTAGCATATCATTCTTCGCAGCCCCTGTTGCTATCTTATTTTACAGATTTGTTTTCTCGACGGACAGATTACCCCTACCCCAGAGAAAACCTCTGTTCTCCGTTCAGGCTATATTCTTTGATTTCATGAGCCGGTAGCCGGGGACATCATCTTCTTTGACTGGGATGCCAATGGCACCATTGACCATGTGGGTATCGTGGAATACTGTGAGAATGGCGTTGTCCATACCGTGGAGGGAAACTCAAATGATAGTTGCAGATAGAGAGAATATCCTGTTGGAAGCTCAAATATCTATGGATATGGGTTGCCTGTACTTCATTATTATTGCCCCGTCTGCCCGCGATTATGGATGCTATGCAGATACTTATAATGAAATACGTATCTGGTGGTGCGTGACATGGAAAAGCGTTTGATTTATTGACGTAAAAATTGTTCTGTATTACGTTTTTCTATGAAAAAATTAAATCATTTCTGATGCTAATGTGATGAAGTATTTAATTTCAAATCCAGGAGGCAGCAATGAAAAAAATCTGGAATAACTGGCTGAAAGAGAGCATATTTATCTACAGCGTTATCTACACGGTCACAACGATTGTTAACAGTATAGCCTACCTGATACAGGGAATCAGAAACGATCCGAGTGGAAACTGGCATGAGCTCACAAGGGCGCTGATCGTTCAGAAGATACGGTACAAATAATAAATACGATATACCTTTCAAAAATGTGTTGACTATGGCATAACGTGATAGTTTATACTCATCTTTGTCAGGAGGTGCTGAAGTGTATTTGATCAAAAAGGTCAGTGAAATCAGTGGTGTATCGGTGCGCACTTTACATCATTATGATGAGATCGGTTTGCTGTCTCCTCAAAAAAGGGAAAATGGATACAGGTATTATTCTGATGAGGACATGTCTCTTTTACAGATGATACTTTTCTATAAATACCTGGGGTTTCCCCTGAAGCAGATAAAGGAACTGCTGAAGCGGGAGGATAGCGAATTACTGCCGCATTTAAGGAAACAACTGCTTTTGATGCAGGCAGAAAAGCAACGTCTCCTGACGCTCATAGACACATTGGAGAGGACGATTGCGTCCAGGGAAAGGAGAACGAGTATGTCGGTGAAAGAAAAATTTAATGGATTCACATATCAGGATAATCAAAAATATAAGCAAGCGGCAATCGATCTGTATGGAAAGAAAGTCATTGAAGAAGCTGTCGAAAAACAAAAGGGAAAAGAACAGGAACTTACGGACGGCTTTAATAAAATCTTCTTTGCTTTTTCTGATAATATGTCAAAAGGGATAAGCGCCACAGCGCAGGAGAATGTGAGATTGGCAGCAGAATTGCATGAACATCTTTGCAAATATTCCTTTGATTGTCCGATGGATGTATTTTCAAGTATCGGCTACGGATATGTGAAAAACGAAGAGTTCAAAAGCAATTTGGACAAGTTCGGAGAGGGAACAGCGCAGTATGTGTGCGGCGCCATTCAGAAATATGTGAATGAAAACAGGAAGTAAAATTATTTTTATGGGTGGCAGAGAATAAGATCTCTGCCACCTTTTGCGGAAAACTCTTAACGATTCATAGGCTTTCGATGCCGCATGAATCGTATTGCGGAGGACTATCTCAAGGGAGGTGTACGTGCTTGTCTTATAAAATTACAATCATAGAAGATGACCAGGCGCTTGCGAAGCAGATTTCGCGGTTGCTTTCCCGCTATGGCTATGACTGTGAAGAAACCAAAGACTTTTCAGCCATTGACGGACAGATTGAAGCGGGAAAGCCGGATTTGATCCTGCTGGATATAAATTTGCCGAAATTTGACGGATTCTATTGGTGCAGAAGATTACGGGAGCGCACAAAAGTTCCTATCCTGATCATGTCAGCGCGAAACGATACGGCAGATCAGATACGCGGGATGGAATCCGGCGCAGATGATTACATTACGAAGCCGTTTGATCCGGATGTGCTGCTGGCAAAAGTGAATGCCACCATCCGCCGCAATTATGGGACTTTGAAACCGGGAATGGCAGACCAGGGAACGGAGAAATGCGGCGTCATCTTCCGGGAGAACCGTCAAACGGTTGTCTATGAAGGCGCGCAGGCAGAACTATCCTTCACGGAAACGCAGCTGTTCCGGGAACTTTTTGACGCATTTCCTGACGCCGTATCCAGAGGAGAGCTGTTTATGCAGGTCTGGGACAGCGATACTTTCGTGGAGGAAAATACCCTGAACGTTAATATCCGCAGGCTGCGGGAGAAGCTCGCCGCCGCCCGGCTTCCCATAGAAATCAGGGTGGTTCGCTCCCTGGGATATAAGCTGGTGATCGGAGGAAGCGTATGAGACTGTTTTTGAGAGATCACCTGGATATTATCCTTTTCTATGCCTTTAATGCCTTGTTTCTGTCTTACGTTTATCACAGAATGGAAGGTTTCCAGACAACCGATGGTATTTTTTATTTCCTGTTTCTGTCTTTCTTCCTGCTAATGCTTCTCCTGCTGCTGCGGTATGTCCGGAAACGCAGACTTTACCGGATGCTGAGCCGCGATCCAGCCACCCTGGAAGACATGATGGATTTGGAGGCTGCTGACGCAGAGACGAACGCTTTCTTACGATATAACCGGAAATGCTATGAAGCCTATGAGCGGAAGCTGAACACATGGCAGGCGGAAAATGGACGGTGGCAGACCCATCTCATGCAGTGGGTTCATCAGATGAAAACCCCTGTCAGCGTGATCCGCCTGATGGTGCAGGACGATACAAAACAACGGGATTCCTTTGGCGTATTGTATGAGTTAGATCGTCTGCAAAGCCAGATGGATCTGATGCTGGGGCTCGCCCGCGCAGGGCAGGTCAAAAATGATCTGGTTATAGAGCAACTGTCTTTGGACACCCTGCTGCGGGATGTCATCCGCAAGAACAAGCGGCTGTTTATTCAGCATCAGGTGTTCCCACAGATGGAGCCCGGAGAGGACGGTTTGATCCGCAGTGACCGGAAATGGCTTGCCTTTGTGATTGAGCAGCTGCTGCACAATGCAGTCAAGTATTCCCCTTCACATTCTACAATCGAGCTTTCCATAAAGAAGGATGGAGCGCGCACAAAGCTCACGGTCCGGGATCATGGCGTCGGAATCCGCGCAAGAGATCTCCCCCGTGTATTCGAACTCTATTATACAGGTTCCAACGGACGGGAAAGCGACCAGTCCTCCGGAATCGGGCTGTATCTGGTGAAGACAATCTTAGACAGCCTGGGGCATGGCGTTGAACTGAAGTCGAAGGTCAATGAGGGAACAGAAGTTTCCATTCTGTTTTGAAAATGAAAAAGTGACAACCACTGTCACTTTTCGTCACTTTCTGCGATAGTGATTACGGCCATTTTTCCGTATACTCCCCCTGTAAGCAGTTCTAAATATGAGAAAGGAAACAAGCAATATGAGTGTATTATCTGTCGAACAGGTGACGAAGATATACGGAAGCAAGGTGAAGATCCGGGCGGTGGATCATCTTTCTCTGTCGGTTGAGAAAGGGGAGTTTATCGCTGTCATGGGCGCCTCGGGGAGTGGGAAGTCCACACTGTTAAACCTGATCTCCGGTATCCTGCCGCTGACCTCCGGCGAAATTCGTATCGATGGCAAAGATATTTCCCGTTTGAATGAGGAAGAAGCGGCGCGGCTGCGCCGTGACAAGTTGGGCTTCGTCTTTCAGGACTATAACCTGGTGGACACTCTGACCCTCGGAGAGAATATCATGCTGCCGCTGATGTTCCAAAAGAAAGACCCGGATACCATGCGCAGGGAGGCGCATATCTATGCGAAGAAGCTGGGGATTGATACGGTCTTTGGCAGCAGGACTTACGAGGTTTCCGGCGGTCAGGCTCAGCGAGCCGCGATTGCGCGGGCGATCATCCACCATCCCAGTCTGCTTCTGGCAGACGAACCCACCGGCAACCTGGATTCTGCGTCAGCACAGCAGGTGATGCGGATATTCGCCGCACTGAATACGGAAGAACAGGTCTCTTCCCTTGTTGTTACCCACGATCCGCGGACGGCAAGCTTTTGCGGGCGGGTGGTGTTTATCCGGGACGGAAAGGTCTTTCATGAGCTTTACCGGGAGGACAATCAGCTTCATTTTTATGATGAGATCTTAAGTGTCCTCAAGTTTCTGGGAGGTGCATGAGATGACCTTTGGACAATTTGTGCGAAATAGCGTGCTGCGGGATAAGGATAACTACGCGGCGTACTGGCTGAGCAGTATTTTTACAGTGGTTGTTTTTTTCGTTTTCTCTGCAGATCGTCATCATCCTGAACTTTCAACGGACCTCTCTATCAGGAATATGATGAGCTACGCACAGGTGGCAATTCTAATCTTTTCCTTTGGTTTTTTGACCCTGTCTATCTTTGCCTTCATAAAGAAAAAGAGGCAGACCTACGGAACCCTGCTGATGATGGGGATGAGCAAAAGACAGGTGCGGCGCATGGTTTTTCTGGAAAACATGCTGATTGGCTCAAGCGCTGTCGCGGTGGGTATTGTGATCGGACTGGTCTTCTCTCATCTGACCGTGATGATGATGGGAAGATTCATACACCTGAGTGAAATCCGATATGTGTTTCCATGGCAGACCATCCGGGACACCGTCATTGGCTTCCTGGCGGTCTTTGCCCTGGTCAGTCTGTTCCAGGGAAGGAGGCTCACCAGAATTCCTGTCCGGGAACTCATTTCAGGTCGGGAAAACGAGGGCAGGAACATGAAATTCCACCCTGTTCTGGCGATCCTTGGACTGGCATCTCTGATTTTTGGCTATCTGCTGACGGCTTTCCATGAGATCCCGTGGATCAGGAGTGTTTTTGAGCGGAACGAACTATTGGTAAAAAATGTTGCTCCGATGATTATCAGCTGTGTGTGTGTCGGACTCTTCCTGGTGTTCCGGGAGTTTGTATTTCTGTTCCTTGATGAGATCCGCCATCGGTCAAAGCGATATTTGCAGGAAGGAAATGCGATATGGGTCTCCGGGCTGCGGGACAAGCTGAAAAGTTCTGTCACTACGATGTTCATCTCCACGGTCATGCTGACCATGGCTTTTTCGGCCATTATCACTTGTATTACTATCATGACTTCTGTGCGCGCGGATATTACGGCGATGAACCCTGCTGCCATTCTTTATATGTCCTTTGACGGGGATGACGAGGCGGATGTAAACACTTCACTGATCGAACAGGCACTGGTCGAAAACGGCGTGGAATATCAGGCATATCAGTATGATATTCTGGAATACGGCGACGATGAAATGCATGCCAATAAGCTGCTGCGGGCATCGGACTATAATCATCAGGCCGGAACTCGCCTTGCCCCTGCAGATGGACAGGCAATTGACATCAGCGGCAGAAACGCTTATGAGGCGACGGTTACCGTTACAGATACGGACACACTGGAAATCACAGGTTCCGCCAAACCATGGTTGGAATTTCATCGACGGAATCACTCCTATGTAGTCAGTGACAGCACCTATGACCGTTTTCTGTCTTCCGGGAAGATGAAGATTGTAACCGCATACGAATATCAGGCAGACGATGAGGCACAGGCGGAGGAAGTACGCTTTGCCAGCCGTGTTCTGACAGAACGAATTGCATCCGGTTACGGAACGCCCCGCATGTTTCTTGCACGGATCGTAGATATTGACCTGCAGGAGTATGAGTATGGGCTGCTTGGGTATGTAGCATTTTTATTCTCTCTGATTTTTATTGTGGCCTCTGCCAGTCTGCTTTACTTTCGTCTGGTCAATGACGCAAGAGAGAACCTGCCTCAGTCAAGAAACCTGTATCGTTTCGGGCTGTCCGTGCCGCAGATCCTGAAGGTTCAGAAACGGCAGATGCGTGTGCTGTTCCTGCTTCCATTGGCGTTTGCCGTGCTGTCCACCTTCTTTGCTATGAACTTTCTGATCAATATCGAAGCAGCGTCCACCCATATATTTGTACGCGCGGCGTGCGTTCTGATGCCGTTGATCCTGCTGGAGCTGGGATATTTTGCCTTGCTGAACCAGCGATTTGAAGCAAAGCTGCGCGCATATCTTGCGATTGAATAAAGGAAGGGGCGTGTTGAATATGAAATTTGAATTAAACAGAGCACAACTGAAAAATATCGCATTGGTTTTCATGATGCTCGATAATGTCTGGCTTCGCTTTTCCGCGAGCTTTAGCAGCATAGCGCATCTGGCAACAAGATTTGTCGCTCCGCTGTTTGCCTGGCTTATGGTGGACGGATTTTTCCATACCAGGTCCAGAGGGCGTTATTGCAGACGCCTGTGGATCGCGGCGATCCTCATGCAGATCGGAAACGTGATCTCCTTTGTGATCTTCAAGGAGAGAGGAATTACGGACAACATCTTCCTGACATTGGCGCTGGGCTTTTCCACCATCTGGCTCTTCGATATGGCAAAGACCACGAAGCAGCGTGGAAAGAAGATTCGGCTGCGGGCTTTGGCAATCGCTTTAGCAGCGCTGGGGCTTGCGCTGAGCATTGTCCTTTATATCCCGCTCCTCTTCGGCAGTGCCATCATGCTGGAAGGCGGTCTGGAGCTCATCCCCTTCATCCTTTTTGCTTATTTCTTTCATGGCAGCAAATGGAAGCAGGCGGTCGCTATCCTTGCCTACAGTTTCCTGATGTTTTTCACCTTGTATGGCGGTGTCGGAGGCGTGCAGGGATTTGATATGTTCTGCGTGAACTCCGACTGGATGACCTTCCTGGTGATTCCGTTTATGTTCCTGTATAACGGCAGAGAAGGAAAGAAGTCTTCTTTCGGCAAATGGTTCTTTTATGCGTTCTATCCCATCCACCTGTGGATCATTGCGATCCTGAGTGTTGTGTTACAATAGTTACAACCGGAAGGCGTACCGTTTTACATCGCCATTGTGATTGATGCAGGTTTGATGATTTCCGGAACCATCTTCTTCATCATGGGTATCCGCAAGCATAGGAAATCAGGGATTAACCTTCTCTTTTCCATATTGGTGAATACAGACCATCATATCAATTGTCACGATCACGACAAGTGCGGTCAGGATTCCGATCAGCCATTTTAATAATCGTTTCTTCATAAATCAGTTCTTCCATGAAGACCAGGAACAGTAAGTTCAAATTCCCAGAATTTTCCTAAAATCAGGAAACGGTGATTTGCCCTATGGTTTTTTTCGCAGTAAATTCATAGATTAATATTTTTGCAAGAGCAAACGGAGGACGGAGAAAAACGATGCTTAACTTGACTTTATTTCCAGAAATCCACGTCTTCCGGATTCAGTCCGATATCGGCAGCGAGAAAATGGGGGTCTCTGCCCTCCTTCTTCTGTTTTTCAAAATCGCGGAGAGCCTTGAAGGCGGTCTTTGACAGCAGGAAGCAGGCAGGGAGATTGATGAGGACCATGCCTCCCATGGTGATGTCGGCAAGATCCCACGCCATATTCATCGGAGCGACGGCGCCGACGAGAACGACCAGAGCGCACAGGAGATGGAAGACCGCCATGAAGCGTCTGCCGGGCATTCTCTTATGGTTGAGATAGGCAAGACCGTTGTCGACGTAGTAGAGGTTGCCGATCAGGGTGGTGAAGGCAAAAAGAGCCATCGACAAGGTGATAAAGATCGGACCGAAGTGCCCGAAGACCGTGGAGAGCGCCTGCTGAACATAGGGGGCGCCGGAAAGTTCTTTGGTTGGGGCAACTCCCGATCCAAGACACATAAAGGCGGTTGCGGTACAGAGCAGGATCGTGTCGATGTAGACGGACAGCATCTGCACCAGTCCCTGTTTGACGGGGTGACTGACGTCTGCCGAGGCAGCGGCATTAGGAGCGGAACCGACACCGGCTTCGTTGGAGTATAGTCCCCGCTTGATGCCGTAGACCAGACAGGACCCGGCGATGCCGCTTCCGATGGCTCGGAAATTAAAGGCGTCTTCAAAGATCATGGCGAACATTTCCGGCAGGAAGGAAATATTGGCGAAGATGACGATCAGGGAAGCTGTTACATAGATCAACCCCATAAAGGGAACCAGGATTTCTGTAATACGGATAATCCGTTTGCCGCCGCCTAAGATGCAGACAGCAACCAGAAGGGCGGTGATCCCGCCGATGATCCAGGGTGTGACCTTCTTATTGTAAAAGCCGTAGACGGAAAATGAAGACTGCAGGTTATAGGAGCAGAGCAGGTTGAAGCCAAAGGCGTAGGCGGCGATCAGGAAAAAGACAAAGACAGCCGCCAGAACCTTGCTGTGCAGGGCATTTTCAATGTAATAAGCGGGACCTCCGTAGCAGGAACCGTCGGGATGCTTCTTTTTAAAGATCTGCGCCAGAGTGCTTTCCACAAACGCGGATGAGGAACCGATGATGGCGAGGACCCACATCCAGAAGGCTGCTCCGGGACCGCCTAGGCAGATGGCGGTGGAAACGCCGACGATATTGCCGGTTCCGACGCGGGAAGCGGTGGAGACCATGAGGGCCTGGAAGGAAGAGACATTTTTCTCATCCTTGGGCTTTTCCATCACAATGCGAAAACAGTCCAGAAAGTGGCGGCCCTGCATGAAGCGGGTCCGAACTGTGAAGTATATGCCGGCAATTGCCAGAACGATAATCAGAATCGGATAATACAGTACATTGTCGATGGTGTCCAGAACTCTTAAAAGCATGGAGAATCCTCCGTTCATTCATGAATGACGCCGATGAAAACAGATCAAGCAGCGAATATAATACACTTTAATATACCATAGGGCACAAAACGGAGAAAGAAAAATTCTAATTTGTCGTGGCAATTCCGTCTGTGGCAGTGCATAATGGAGACAGAACTTTCAATTGCCAATGACTTGTTTTGATCGGCCGGTCAGAACGAAGTATTGGCAGAGGAACAGTAAAGGAGGTACGATTATGAATATTGCTGGCAATCAGGCTGTGATCGCGCCGGCAGGCGTGTTTATCATTGGAACGTATGATGAAAATGGAACCCCCAACGCAATGAACGCGGCATGGGGCGTCCAGTCCTCATTTGACGAAATTACCTTTTTCCTGTCCAAACATAAGACGACGGAAAATGTGCAGAAGACAGGGGCATTTACCGTTGCCTTTGGAACCGTAAATACCCTGACGATCTGCGACTATTTTGGAGTGGAATCCGGCAGGAAGGTCAATAAGATTGAAAAGTCCGGAATTAAAGTTCACCGCGCGGAGCATGTGGACGCGCCGGTTCTGGAGGCGTTCCCGGTTACTCTGGAGTGCAAGGTCAGAAGCTATGACCCGGAGACCGGTGTCCTGGTCGGCGAAGTCGTCAACGAACTCGTGGACAACAGCGTTCTGACAGAGGGCAAGATCGACCTGGAGAAGCTGCAGCCGATCACGTTCGATTCGGCATCCGGTTCCTACCGCACGGTCGGCCCGATCGCGGGCAAGGCATTTTCCGCAGGACTTGAGATCAAGAACGATACGCATGAATGGTAAGATGCGGATCTATCTCACACGGCACGGACAGACCGATCTGAATCAGGAAAAGCTGATGCAGGGGCGCACGGATGCGCCCCTAAATGCCGTGGGGATCCGGCAGGCGGAAGAGGCAAGGCGAAAGATCGCCAATCTTCACTTTGACGCGGTCTATGCCAGTCCCTTAAAGCGGGCGATTCAGACGGCAGCCATCATAGGCGGCGTGTCCCCGGGAGATATCAAGATTGATGATCGAATCATCGAGACGGACTTCGGAAAGTATGAAAAGCGGCGATATGACCGTCTGGGTCTTGCCATGACTTCCTACTGGCTGCTGCCGGAACTGCTGCCGGCGCCTTCTTCGGTCGAGACCATCCGGTCCATGAAAGAGCGGGCGGAGTCCTTTGTTCAGGATTTGGAGCAAAAGGACTATGACAATGTTCTGATCGTCTGTCACGGCGGGATCATGCGGGTCTTGAGCGGCTGCCTGGCGGGCAGAAAGAACGGTCTTATGTGGAGACCCAAGCCGCGCAACTGCGAGATCCGGGTCTTTGAAATCGGAGACGGGCGCAGCATGACGCAGGTGATCCGTTGAAAATGATTCCTAGCTAAGTTCATCATATCCTGAACAATGCTGTGCGCTTAAGCTGCTTTAGAGGTGATGTGCCTTGCTATGATCATGCAGGGCAATCATGAAGCTGTAAGCAAATCGGTTTGTGGTTATGCAGGGCAAGCAGGCAGTGAAAATTAATATTTAGGCAATGAAATTCCGGAGGAGTAATCCGCCGGGATTTTTATATGAACCCTGCCTATCCGGGGCAGCTGAATTTTTTATGAGTTCGCCTTGTTGACACGGAATGAGGAAATAAGGGATAATAGTAAAGATTTTTAAAATGACAGATGATCAAGCGATAAGAAGGTAGTGAGTATGGAATACGATTTCAGGAGTGCAGAATCAAAATGGCAGAAAGCCTGGGAGGATCAGAAGGTCTTTGAGGCGGTTGATTTTTCCGAAAAACCGAAATGGTACGGTCTCGTTGAATTTCCGTACCCGTCAGGCGCCGGCATGCATGTCGGTCATATCAAGGCATATTCCAGCATTGAAGTCCTGTCCAGAAAGAGAAGAATGCAGGGCTACAACGTCCTCTTCCCGATCGGTTTTGATTCCTTCGGTCTGCCGGCTGAAAACTACGCGATTAAGACCAATACCCATCCGCACGTCATTACGGAAAAAAATATTGAACATTTTACCAGCCAGCTGAAGAGTGTCGGCTTCTCCTTTGACTGGAGCCGGGAATTTGCGACCTCACGTCCAGACTACTATCACTGGACCCAGTGGATTTTCTTACAGCTCTTTAAGCACGGTCTGGTCTTTCGCTCCAAGACCCTGGTCAATTACTGCCCGCACTGCAAGGTCGTCCTTTCCAATGAGGATTCCCAGGGCGGCAAATGCGACATTTGCCACAGTGACGTTGTGCAGCTCGCCAAGGACGTGTGGTTCCTTCGGATCACGGACTACGCGGACAAGCTTCTTGAGGGCTTAAAGGACGTCGATTATCCGGACAGCATCAAGCAGCAGGAAATTTCTTGGATCGGTAAATCCACCGGTGCCTTTGTAAACTTCTCCTTAAAGGATGCGGAAGAGAAGCTGGAGATCTACACCACCCGCTGCGACACCCTCTACGGTGTCACTTTTATGGTTGTGGCTCCGGAGCATCCGGTTCTCGACCGCTACAAAGACCGGATCAGCAACTGGGATGCCGTCGAAGCATATCGGAAGGAATCCGCCAGAAAGACGGAATTTGAGCGAACCCAAATCAATAAGGATAAGACCGGCGTCAGGATCGAAGGGCTTACCGCCATCAATCCCATCACCGGGAAGGAAATCCCGCTCTTTATTTCCGACTATGTCATGATGGGCTACGGCACGGGCGCGATTATGGCGGTCCCGGCTCACGACCAGCGCGACTATGACTTCGCCAGGAAGTTCGGCGTGGATATTATCCCGGTCATCGAAGGCGGAGATATCGAAAAAGAAGCCTACACGGGCAACGGAACGATGATCAACTCCGACTTCTTAAACGGCTTTACCAATAAGAGGGATTCGATTGCCCGCATGCTGGAAGAACTGGAGAAGCGGGGCATCGGCCGCAGGGGCGTCCAGTTTAAAATGAAGGACTGGGCTTTCAACCGCCAGAGATACTGGGGGGAGCCGATTCCGCTGATTCACTGCCCCAAGTGCGGTGTTGTCCCGGTCCCGGAGGACCAGCTGCCTCTGGAACTGCCGCCGGTTGAGAATTTTGAACCCGGCACGGACGGCAAGTCCCCGCTGGCAAAGATCGATTCCTTCGTCAATTGCACCTGCCCCAAGTGCGGCGGAGCGGCGAAGCGTGAGACCGACACCATGCCCCAGTGGGCGGGCTCTTCCTGGTATTTCCTCCGTTTCTGCGATCCGCACAATGAAACGGCATTTGCCGATCGGAAGAAGCTGGACTACTGGATGCCGGTTGACCACTACAACGGCGGTATGGAACACGTGACGCGCCATTTGCTGTATTCCCGGTTCTGGCATCATTTCCTCTACGATATCGGAGAGGTCGGCACGCCGGAACCCTACGCCAAGAGAACCTATCAGGGCATGATCCTGGGCTCGGACGGTGAGAAGATGTCCAAGTCCAAGGGCAATGTCATCGATCCGGTCGATATCGTCAAGGAATACGGCGCTGATACGCTCCGCACCTACGTCATGTTCATGGGCGATTACGGCAGCGCGGCTCCATGGAGCGATGAGTCCTTAAAGGGCTGCAAGCGCTTCCTGGACCGTGTTGCGGGACTGACGGAGATTACAACGGCGGATCAGGAAAATGCCAAGCTGGAATCTTCGGTCCACAAGACGATCAAGAAGGTATCGGAAGATATCGAACACATGAAGTTTAATACCGCGATTGCGGCGATGATGACCCTCATCAATGAGTTCTACAAGGCAGGCAGCATCACGAAGAGCGACCTGATCAACTTTATCAAGCTGCTCAGCCCCTTCGCTCCCCATCTGACCGAGGAGATCTGGCAGCACATCGGCATGAATCCGGACGGCAAGACCTTCCTGACGGTCGCAAAGTGGCCGGAGTATGACGAAGCTAAGACCAAGGACGCGGTCAAGGAGATCGGCGTTCAGGTCAACGGCAAGGTCAGAGGTCTGGTGGAACTGCCGGTCGACTGCTCCAAGGAGGAAGCTCTTGCCGCGGCTAAGGCGGATGAAAATGTGGCGAAGTTCCTCAAAGAGGGCAATCTTGTCAAGGAGATCTACATTCCGGGCAGAATCATCAACTTTGTCATCAAAAAGTAAAGCCGATCAAATAAGGCGGCTGCATAGGTAAAAATGCGCGACCATAAAAGCGCTGATCACAAACTACGCAGATAAGTAAGCATAAAAATGAAAGGGAAGATCCGTTTTGTGGATCTTCCCTTTTACTGGCTATAAGTAATTTTCAGTTGGCTCGTCCCGTTCTTCATATCGAAAGTGACTTTAATTAGTACGTTTTATACAGATTACAAGTGACTTTGAGTCAGTACTGTCCTTTTGATAACCTAAGTTTACCTAAAGCAACGACTACAGTTGGTTGATATGGGCGACTGACTTATGCTAAACGTTCTCTATTTTTGAACTCCGCTGTTTTCTTGAGAGTGTCCTTCGCGGTAAATTTCCAGCAGCTGATCGAGCAGGGCGTCTGCCGCCTCGTCCTTGGTCATGAGGGGGAGCTGGATCTCGTCACTCTCTGTGATCAAGGTCAGGACGTTGGTATCGGTTTGAAAACCTGCTCCGGCTTCTTTGAGGGAGTTGGCAGCGACCAGATCGAGATGCTTTTTAACAAGCTTCTTTCTGGAATTTTCCAGCAGGTGTTCGGTCTCCATCGAAAAGCCGCAGAGGACCTGATCCTCCCTTTTGTGATTGCCCAGCCAGGCAAGGATATCGCGGGTTCGCTCAAGAGGCAGAGACGGCTGGTCGTCGGACTCTGCTTTTTTCATCTTTTGGTCCGATACCTGGAGGGGACGGAAATCTGCCACGGCGGCAGCCTTGATGATGATATCCTGATCATCAGCGCGCTCGGTTACGGCTTTAAACATATCCTCCGCGGATATGACATCGACAATGTCGGCAAAGCGCGGCTTGGGGATCGAGGTAGGACCGGACACCAGGGTTACGACTGCCCCCCTTTGGGCGGCGGCTTTGGCTATGGCATAGCCCATTTTTCCGCTGGAGTGGTTGGTCAGATAGCGGACCGGATCGACCGCTTCCCGGGTGGGTCCTGCCGTCACGAGGACCTTAAGACCGGCGAGATCTTTTTCATGGGCGATCTCATGCTGAATGGTCTCTAGGATCACCTGGGGGCTTTCCAATTTTCCGGTTCCGGAAGTGCCGCAGGCGAGGCGACCGGAAGCCGGCTCGACAATTTTCCAGCCGTAGGAGCGGAGCGTCGCCAGGTTCCGCTGGGTGAGAGGATTCTGGTACATCTTGGTATTCATTGCCGGGGCAAGAACTTTGGGACAGGTGCAGGCGAGGGCAGTCGTGGTCAGCATATCGTCCGCTATGCCTGCCGCCAGTTTGGCGATGATATCGGCGGTCGCCGGAGCGATCACCAGGATGTCAGCCTTGTCGGCAAGGGAGATATGTTCAATTTCCCAGTAGTGGCTGCGGTCAAAGGTATCGGTGACGCAGCGGGTGTGGGTCAACGATTCAAAGGTGAGCGGCGTGATGAATTTCATCGCATGTTCCGTCATGATCACATCGACCTCTGCCCCTTGCTTGATCAGGGAGGACGTCAGATCCGCTGCTTTATAGGCAGCGATTCCGCCGGTCACTCCCAGCAGTACGTGTTTTCCTTCGAGCATATCAGATGCCTCCTAGCAAATTTTTATCCTGTGAAAGCGATTTTTAAGGCTGGAAAGTTTGGACAAATTTTTAAATAAAAGTATAGCAAACCCGGATTTTTATGTAAAGGAAGGGGCAAATGGGAGGCTGCTGCAAGATTTTATAAAAAATATAGACTGGATAGTAAACAACCTAATGTAAAGAAAAATGAGATGGTAGATTGCAGGCAAACATTTTAGAGCATCGGGAGATTGAGTGACGAGAAAAATTGTCCGCTGATAGGCAGGAAGGGAGAGCTTTGGCACAACAGCCCCCTGAAAAACGGTTGCAAATTTATTTCCCGATGACTATATTGAAATTGCGCGGTATCCGGATAAACGGAACGGCAGCAAAGGAGAAAAACAGATGAAAAACACAGTAACACATGACCTGCGGTCAACAAGGACCTTGGCAGAGACAGCTTTATTGGTTGCCGTCACCCTCATCATGGGGCTGACGCCGCTCGGTACGATCCGAACGCCGATTCTCAGCATTTCTCTCGTGACCGTCCCGGTTGCAATTGCGGCGATGATAATCGGTCCCATGGGGGGGCTGATCTGCGGAACCGTTTTCGGTCTGACCAGCTTCATCAACGCCCTGACCGGGGCGAGCGGTCTTCTTTCCACTTTATTTATGATCAATCCATTCGGCGTCTTTGTGACGGCAGTCCTTGCCCGGATGGCGGACGGGCTTCTGACCGGACTGATGTTTAAGGGTCTGCACTCGATCCGCCGTCTGCATACCCTGTCCTATTACCTGGGAGCCGTCTGCGCACCGATCCTGAATACCGCCTTTTTCATGGGCTCACTGGTATTATTCTTTTATCGGACCGACTACATTCAGGGCATGGTGACAAAACTCGGAGTTAAGAATCCTCTGACCTTCATTTTTGCTCTGGTCGGCATCCAGGGAATCATTGAGGCGGCGGCAGCTCTTGCGATTGCAGGGACCATTTCGCTGGTGTTGGCAAAAGCCCTGCAGAGAAGATAAGAATGTTGAAGTTTAGAAGTCAGTAATGGTTAAAGGAGGGGCTTATGCGCGTAGTCGATCATGTCAGAACCAATGCCCATTTAAAAGATGAGCAGACGGCTCTTGAGCTTTCCAACCGAAAGCTTGCCGGGCGTGCCGCAGAAGAGGGAATGGTGCTGCTTAAAAATGACGGGACCCTTCCTTTAAAAGCGGAGGCAAAGATCGCGCTCTTTGGTAGGGGCGCTGTCTTTACGGTCAAGGGCGGCTCTGGAAGCGGAGAAGTAAATGGCAGAAAGGCGGTTTCCGTCTATGGCGGTCTCCGCAAAGAAGGCTATGAAATCACGACCGAGCAGCTGCTCGCCCGCTATGTGCGGGAGGTTCGGAAAGACCACAGGGAAGATTCTCTTGCCCGGCAGAAAAAGGCGGGGCTGCTGCATTTTAATGTGACCATGGCGGCGCTGGGTAAGCCCTATCTGCCGCCGGAATTTCCCCTTTTGACGAAAGAAGATCTGACGGACCCGGAAGATGTCTGCGTCTATGTCATTTCCCGCATGTCGGGGGAGGGCTATGACCGGAAGAACGAGCCGGGCGATTTTCAGCTGTCCGAACGGGAGCAGGCAAATCTGCTTCTTTGCTCAGCCCACTATCAAAAAACGGTTCTGGTTTTAAACGTGGGCGGAGCCATGGATTTAAGTCCGCTTGATTCGATGAAGATCGGCGCCGTACTGCTGATGTCGATGGCGGGCTGCGAGGGTGGGACGGCAGCGGCGAAGATTCTCTCCGGTCAGGTCACTCCGTCGGGACGATTAACCGCGACCTGGCCCCGGCACTATGAGGATATCCCCTTCGCGTCGGAATACGCCTATCTGAACGGCAACGAGGAAAATGAGTACTACAACGAGGGGATCTACGTCGGTTACCGCTATTTCGACACCTATGGCAAGGAGCCCCGCTATCCCTTCGGCTATGGTCTTTCCTATACAACCTTTCAAGAAGACTATTCAGTCTCTTTTTCAAAAAATGAACTGCGCGTGGACGCGGAGGTCGTCAATACGGGGACAGTTCCCGGCAGACAGGTTGTCGAAGTCTACGCCTCCGCCCCCAAGGGAGATCTTGACAAGGAATACCAGAGATTGGTCGGCTACGCCAAGACCGGACTGCTTGACGCGGGAGGAAAGGAAACCGTCCGGATTTTGGTTTCTTTGAAGGACCTGGCGAGCTTTGATCCGGTCACCGCGCGCTGGATCCTGGAGCCGGGGACCTATCGGATTCGGGCGGGACGGCACAGCCGGGACACCCGAATGATTGCAGGGCTGGACTTATCCGAGGAACTGGTCCTGTCCCAGCACGATCATATCTGCCTGCAATTGGAGCATCTGAATGAGCTGACCGGCTCCGACTCTGAAGCAAAGGCGGAAGGTCTTCCCACGGGCTTACCGGTCTTTCGGATCGACCCGGCTTTTGTTCAGACCAGGACCTATCGGTATGGACAGCCGGAGGCTCCCCTGTCTCCGGTGGTGGAGAAGTGGCTGGGCGAGCTTTCAACCAATCAGCTCGTGGATATCGTCGTCGGTGCCGGCAATGACCTGGTGCTGGGCAGGGAGCATTTCTTTACGGTTCCGGGGGCGGCGGGCTATACGACGGCGAAATTTGCCGCGTCCGGGATTCCGGACATGAGTTTTTGCGACGGACCTGCCGGCATTCGCGTCGATCAGAAGGCGGTGGCGCTAAAGGGAAGAAACCGTGTCCGGGCGATTACGGCGCCGATTCAGATGATGAACGATCTTCCCGCCGTAGGGCGGCGGATCTTTTTCGGAAAACCGGAGGATGGGACGGTGCTGTACCAGTATCCGACCGCCTGGCCGGTCGGGACGGCTCTGGCGCAGACCTGGAACCGGGACCTGCTGGAAGCGGTCGGCCGCGGCATCCATGCGGAACTGGAGGAGTACGGCGTTACCTTCTGGCTGGGACCCGGCATCAACATCATGCGAAATCCGCTCTGCGGCAGAAACTATGAATATTATTCGGAAGATCCGCTTTTGACCGGGCAGACGGCAGCGGCTCTGATCCGCGGCGTCCAGGCGGGAGGCTGTCATTTCGCATGCGCCAAGCATTTCCTGTGCAACTCCCAGGAGACCAACCGCCAGAAAAATAACGCGAATGTTTCGGAACGGGCGATCCGGGAAATCTACCTGCCTGCCTTTGAAACAGCGGTCAGAGAAGGCAAAGTCGGAGCGGTGATGACCTCCTACAACCTGGTCAACGGCGTGTACAGCGATATGAACCGGGACACCCTGACCAAGGTCCTTCGGTGCGAGTGGGGATTTGAAGGTCTGGTGATGACGGACTGGGACGGCGTCGGCCGTGCCGGAGATGCCGTGTTCTGCCTGGAAGCAGGCATGGATATTCTGATGTCCGGCAATCCCCTGCAAAAACAGGCAATCCGCCGGGCACTTAGAAAGAAGACCCTTGATCCCAAAGTCCTTCGCCAAAGAGCCTCCTATGTGCTTGCCGCCGCAGCGAAGCGGAAGGCGGAATTTACCGGCAGCCGATAAAGTGATGAGAAGTAAAGCATGATCAAGCAAACGTATGACAAGAAAATCCTGATCGTAGATGATGACCTGAGCATCCTGACCATGGTGGAGACCGTTCTGAAAAAAGAAGGATACACCCATGTTCGGAAAGCAGCAAACGGTGAGGGGGCGGTGTCTGCCGCCTCTGACTTTCATCCGGATCTGGTCATCTTAGATGTAATGCTGCCGGACCTGGACGGCTACGAAGTGTGCAGACAGATCCGGCAATTTTCAATGGTTCCGATCCTGTTTCTGTCAGCTCGATCCGATGAAGCGGACCGGCTCGTTTCCTATGCCTCGGGAGGCGATGAATATATGACGAAGCCGTTCAGCATCCGGGAGCTGCTCGCAAAGATCGGCGCCATTTTAAGGAGACAGCAGTATTATCAGCATCCGGATGGGGCCCTTAAGACCTATCAGTTTGGCAGCTTTACCCTGGATTTAGAGAAGCAGATGCTCTTCCAAAATGGAAAGTATGTGAATCTGACGGCAAAGGAGTATGGGATTTTAGAGTATCTCGTCAGGAACAAAAATATTACGGTGAGCAAGGACCAGATTCTGGCTCATGTCTGGGAGACAGCCTATGAAGGATATGACAATACCGTTATGGTCCATATCCGTCATTTGCGGAAAAAAATTGAGGAAAATCCGGCAAGACCGGTCTATATAAAGACGGTCAAGGGCAGGGGGTATGTATTTGAAGGCTGATCGAAAGAAGGCTGGTCAATGAAACGGGCAATCATACGGGAACAACTGAAATTGATCATCTGCTCTGTCCTGGCGTCGGCGGGCATCTCTGCCCTTTTGTGTTTTTTCCTCTTCTTTAATGGGCGCGCGGCCGATAACGACCTTCCCCAGCATCTGATCTGGAATATCGGAGATCATCTCACAAAGAACGGCAGGAAATTTGGTCTTGATGAAAAAGGCAGGGAGAGCCTGAATACTCATGATCTGTGGCTGCAGGTTGTAAATGCAGATGGGGATGTGCTGTACGAGACAAACAGCAGGGGAGATCTGCCCGCCCACTATACCAATTCGGATTTGGTAGACGCCGTCATGCACCCGGATGCGGTGAAAGGCTATACGGTCTTTCTGACAAAGCTTAAGGACCGTGAGGGG
The DNA here is from genome assembly GCA_002371465.1 of Lachnospiraceae bacterium UBA3689. Taxonomy (GTDB): domain Bacteria; phylum Bacillota; class Clostridia; order Lachnospirales; family Lachnospiraceae; genus Chordicoccus. Next base: position 19,037 of record DFIU01000017.1, read on the forward strand.
ACCAGTATTCTTTTGGGCTGTGACAGCCGCCGGGTCAAAAAGTATACTTATACCCTGTCCGGGAGCCGGAAGACTTTGCTGGTCAAATGCCTGTTCTGCTTTTTCGCTACGGCAGCCTGTGTGATCATGGTTTCCTCATACCTGTTTTCCCGTAAGATTACCCTCCCCATAAGCCGGGCTGTCGAGGACATCTCCCGTCTTTCCAAGGGAGAGAAGGTAAGTTCGGGAGAAGAAAAGAAAGGGGCATTTTTCTCGGATGTCTTTTCCAGTATTCAGAAATTACAGGCTGATTTGGCAAAAAATGAGAAGCTAAGGGTGGAGTGGATCGTCAATATTTCTCACGATATCAAGACGCCCCTCTCTACGATCAAAGGATATGCGGAACTTCTCACCATGGAGGGCTATGAATTTGACAAGGAGGAGATCCGCTCCTATGGGAACCAGATTCTAGCGTCGGAAGAGGCGATCAAGGGTCTGGTCGATGAGTTAAAGACTACGGAAGCTCTGAAAAAAGGGGCGGGGGTCTTAAGAAGGGAGCCGACCCTTGCTGTGGACTTTGTCCGGGATTGTATCGAAGAAGCACGGAGATATAGCCAGCCGAAGAAGCCTATTACATTTTCTCACAGTTCGGAGCCGGTTCTTGATATTGACAGAAAGCTGCTCTCACGCTGTCTGATTAACCTGATCTGCAACGCCTTTGTTCATAATGACAAGAGTGTTCAGGTCAAAGTCAGCCTTGAAGAAGAAGACGGCTCTGTTCTCATTCGAGTCTGTGATGACGGAAAAGGCATGGGGCAGGAGGACCTGGATCATGTTTTTGAACGATACTATCGGGGCATGGATGCCGGGAAGGTAAAGGGTACCGGTTTGGGTCTTGCCATCGCGAAAGAGGTTGTTTTGGCGCATGGAGGTCAGATTCAGGCTTTTAGTAAGATTGGAAGAGGGACGGTTTTTGAACTTCGCCTTCCAAAGACAGATGAAAGATAGCAGGCGTCCGGCTCCTTTTGGGAACCGAACGCCTGTTTTCATCTGCTAGTTGTGTCTGGTAATATAGGCAAGTTTGTCTGTAAAGTGCCTTTGGAGATCCAGTTTATGGCTACTGCCTGAAGTACTGGTCCTGCAGGTCCTTTGTAAAGGGAAGGATCTTATGTTCATGGATGCAGTAGATGGTATCACAGAGCTTATCCAGATAGTCCTGCTGGTGGCTGGTCAGAAGAAGGGTCTTTCCTTCCTGTCTGATCGTTTGGAGGACCTCCATAATTTCCCGGTTGGTCTGATAGTCCAGGGCGTTGAAGGGCTCGTCCAGGATGATAAGCTGCTGATTTTCCATGATCGCCTGGGCGATGCCGAGCTTCTGTTTCATCCCCATTGAGTATTTTTTGACGGGGGTGCGGTCCCGGTCATCAAGCCCGACCATCGCCATGGTTTTCCGAATCTCCTCATCGCCAATGGTATTTTTGATTGCGGCGAGAAGCTGAAGATTTTTAAAACCGGAAGCAAAGTCGATATAGCCGGGATGATTGATCAGGGCGCCGGTCTGATCCGGAAAGTCCCTGTCCTTGCCCAGCAGATCTCCATTGATTCGGATCTGCCCGGAATCCGCAGGCAGAAGACCGGTCAGCAGCTGAAATAAAACAGATTTTCCACTTCCGTTACTGCCCACAAAGCCGACAGTCTCTCCCTTCTGAATTTTTAGCGATACCTGGTCGTATATGACTTTATCGCCGAATTTTTTGCTTACCTTGCTTAATTCAATAACTGTTTCCATGGTCTTATTTCCTCTCTTTCCTGTCTTTCTTACTTGCCCATAAAAGGGGCATTTCACTGATTACCGCAAACAGGATGAACGCCAATAGCAGAATCCTAATTCGACCAGGACGGCAATTTCCTGCCAGCGCTAAAAGCTGATAGGCAGAACCCTTGCCGATCGGATACCGGTTGGTCCATAAAAAGCCCGGCAGGTAGAAAAGGAAGGGGATCAGATAGGCGACGACAGGGTTTTTAAGAAGGTCATAAAGCAAGCGGTCGATATGATATAGGATCAGCCATTCCAGAATCCGAAAGACGACACTCATGACGAGGACCCGGGACAGAAGGATCTTGTCTATGCTGTAATAGCGACAGATTTCCTCAAAGAGTCCGCCCTTTGAGGATGATAAGCCAGCTAAAAAGGCAAGCAGGACCATCAGGAAGAGAAAGACGGTCAGATTGAGGCTTATAAATCGCCTCTCGGCTCGAAGAAGCAGCTTTTTCCATTCCCGTCTGCTTTCGGTTCGGAACATGGCGAGGGCGTTTTGGCTCTGCTCCTCCTGTTCAAGCGCCTTATTGATAAAAAAGAGCATATAAAGCGGCGGAAGCAGGTAGACGGCAAACTCCGTAAAAGAAAAATTTTTATAGGAAAATCCTCTTGTCAGAAACCAGATCAGTTGTCCGGGATGAAAGCCTGCCTGCAAAAGGGCAAGGGCAAGCATGAAGAGATAGAAAGCGACCGTACTTGTCCTTCCGCCGGCAAAGAGGTGGTCCGTGTATGCTTCTGCCCGAAAGGGCTTATTTTCTTTCCTCTTTCGTGCCAACTTGCCAAGAAACAGGAGGCAGGCTGCCAGATAGAGGGAGTTGAGGAGGGGTGTTACCGGCATATGATGAAAGAGAGCGTGGTGGAGGACCAGATCGTTATTGAAAAAGAAGGGTTCAGCCAAGCCCTGATCGATATCTGTCATAAAGCCTGTCATGGTAGTTAAAAGCAGTAGAGTGATACAGATGAGCGCACCTTTTTTCTGCCAAATTTCATCAGCCAGAAAGACGACCGATAAAAAGAACAGACTGCCAAAGAGAAGATAGACGGCAGCGGCGAGGGATGCTGCAAGCGGGGTTGGGAAGATTTGTGAATACATGTGGAGCAGCTCCAGCTTGCTGTCTGAATGGGCTCCGGCAGATAGGATGAACTGATTGGTCCATTTCAGATAAGGGCTTCCGATTGCCAGGGGCAGCAAAAGATGCAGGAAAATCACTGCTGCCAGCTGCAGGGACCTTGAAAGGATGACCAGGGCATAGTATTGGGAGAGCCTTCTAAAACGGATCCGCTCTAGGAAACTTGTTTCACGCAGCTCTTTTGCCGCAAGAAAAGCAAGATAGAAGAGCCAGACATAGATCAGATAATAATGATCCGTCACCATAAACAAAAGATATTCTGCGATATTTAGCCCCGCATATCGGGCATAGACCAGTTGATCCCCGCACCGGTAACTGTAAATAACAAGCAGAAGGAGGGAGATACGGGAAATGTTGTTTTGCCATAGCTCAGTCTTTACTCTATTTAACATTTCTGTCTGTCCTCTTTACGATTAGGATGATGATGGACGCTATAATCAAAAAAGACAGGACTCCGACCAGGTAGTGCCAGACATGCATGGAGGATGGCGCCAAGCGGTTTAAAACATAGGAGGTTATAATGCTGTAATTGGGGATTTTCAGCAGCGCGGTAACCAGATTCTCTACCATGCAGTAAAGAAAAGGAGCCAGAACGGCTGCAAACAGATTTCCGGCGTAAAGGGCAAGGAGGCTGCTGAACAGGACAAACAAAGCAGCAACCGCCCCCTTCCACAGACACCAGACCGCCCCAAAGACATAGGGGTGGAAAAACTCAGCGTGCCCAAATACATAGCGCAGCAGATCTCGATTGACAGACAGATGGGCAGGCTGGATCAGATTTAAGGATATGACCAGGGGCAGATAATAGGCTGTCCAGGTGACCGCAATCGTCAAAACTGTCAGATTGGCAAACTGGGTGATCAGATAAGTTCGGCGACCGCACCGGATGGAGGCGTACCGGATAAAGCCATGCCTGCTTTGGGCAAATATATAAGGGACAAAAGCGACGCAAAGTGCAAGGGGCAGGAAAAAATCCATCCAGGTACAAGCCTCAATCCAAAGTTCCAGCCTGTTTCCGATTAAGGTGTTTTGGGAAACAAGACCGCATAACAGGATCAGGGCAGCCGTTATGCTTATGAAGAGCGCTGCCGCGGGAAAGAGATATTGTTTCATGGAGCGAAAGAAGAAAGTTCCAGATAGCATGACCGGCTCCTTTCAAATGGCGGTTGGGTTTGTTCCGATAGTCTCAGTATATGTTGCTGACCTTATGGACAGTTAAAGCAAACCTTAAGAGTAGCTTAAGGGAAAATCGAGTTTGATCTTCTGCTTGCCGCCGCGGCGAAGCGGAAGGCGAAATTTACCGCTCGGTAACCCGGATGCAAATTGCCCGAACTTATGGTATGATCGAGAAACAATCACATGGATAGTTGGAGTGAATTATGCTGGAGAAGATCAATCATACCGGTGATATAAAAAATATCGATCCGAAGGATTATAGTGAGCTGGCGCATGAGATCCGCAGGTTCCTGATTGAAAAGATCAGTCAGACGGGAGGGCATCTGGCGAGCAATCTTGGGATTGTGGAGCTGACCATGGCCATGCACCTCGTCTTTGATTTTAACCGGGACAAGGTTGTCTGGGATGTCGGTCATCAGTCCTATGTCCACAAGATTCTGACCGGGAGAAAGGATCAGTTTGATACCCTGCGTCAGTTTCAGGGACTGGCGGGTTTTCCCAAGCGGGCGGAGAGCAGGACGGACTGCTTCGACACCGGGCACAGCTCGGCAAGCGTCTCCGCAGGACTGGGACTGGCCTATGCCAGGGATTTAAAGGGCGAGGATTACTCCGTCATATCCGTGATCGGAGACGGCGCCGCGACGGGGGGGATGTTCTTTGAAGCCCTCAACAACGCGGGGAAAATGAAGACCAACTTTATGATCGTTCTGAACGACAATGAGATGTCCATCGCGCCCAATGTGAGCGGAATGGCCTGCTACCTCTCTTCGCTCAGAACGGCGACTTCCTATAATGATCTGAAGGACCAGGTCAAGAAAAAGCTGACCCGCTTTCCCAAGCTGGGAGAGCCTTTAGTGCAGAGCATCGGGTCGATGAAGGACAGCATCAAGCAGCTCTTTATCCCGGAGATGCTTTTTGAAAATCTTGGCATCACTTACCTAGGACCGATTGACGGTCACAACATCCAGCAGCTGGTCCGGACTTTTTCGGAAGCCAGGCGGATGAAAAAGGCAGTACTGATTCATGTCGTGACCCGTAAGGGGAAGGGCTACCGTCCGGCGGAACGGATGCCGGATAAATTCCATGGGGTCGGTCCCTTTGATATCCGGACAGGAAAGCCCGAGTCGGAAAGCAAGGCTCCGACCTGGACGAATGTCTTTTCGGATACCCTGATTCGGGAGGCGGAAAAGTGTCCCAATCTGACGGCGATTACCGCCGCTATGCCGGATGGAACCGGGCTGACCAAGTTCGGACTGCGCTATCCCAACCGCTATTTTGACGTCGGGATTGCCGAGGAACACGCTGTCACCTTCGCCGCCGGTCAGGCGGCGGGCGGACTGCTTCCAGTCGTGGCGATTTATTCGTCTTTTTTGCAGAGGGCTTACGATCAGATTTTGCAGGATGTCTGTCTGCAGAATCTGCATGTGGTCTTTGCCGTCGACCGCGCGGGGCTGGTCGGCGCCGACGGGGCGACCCATCAGGGTCTCTTTGACTCTTCCTTCCTGGCGGAGATGCCCAATATGACGGTGATCGCGCCGAAAAATGGCAGGGAGCTGAAGGATGCGCTTCACTGGGCGATCCACACCTGTCAGGGACCGGTGGCGGTCCGGTACGGCAGGGGCGCCTGCCCGGAGGATTTTCTGGAGATTGAAAAGGCGTTTTCGGATACGCGGGCGGAAAAACTGCTGCCCGGACGGGACGCTACCTTATTTGCAGTCGGGGCCATGAACGCGGCTGCAGCCAGGATCTGCGATATCCTGGAAGAGAAGTATGGAATCAGTATGAGACTGATCAATGCCCGCTTCATTAAGCCCATCGACGGCTGGTCACTGAAAAAGTACGCGCTCAGAGGTCCGATTGTGACCCTGGAGGAAAATGAACTGACCGGCGGGTATGGGGAGCGGGCGGCTGCCTTTTTAGCGGAGCATGTCCCGGAGGCAAGGATCAAAATGCTGGGAATCCGCGACCGCTTTGTCGACCAGGGGTCGCCGGACCAGCTGCGGAAAATGCTGGGACTGGACCCGGAGGGGGCGGCTCTTGAGATCGCCCGGTGGCTGGAGAGCTTATCATGACAGAAGGATTTTTACCAATTTGCAGACAGGACATGCTGGATGCGGGGCTGGAGCAGCTCGATTTTGTCTATGTCTGCGGCGATGCATACGTCGATCATCCGAGCTTTGGAAGCGCGATCATCAGCAGAGTTCTTACGGCGCACGGATATTCGGTTGGCTTTATCTGTCAGCCGGATTGGAAGGACCCGAAGAGCGTCTGCGAGTACGGGGAGCCAAGGCTCGGTTTTCTTGTGTCGTCGGGCAATATGGATTCCATGGTCAACCACTATACGGTGGCGAAGAAGCGCCGGAAAAAGGATGCCTACAGTCCGGGCGGCGTCATGGGCAGGCGGCCGGACCGGGCGGTGACCGTCTACTGCAATTTGATCCGGCAGACCTACAAGCACGCTGCCATCATCATCGGTGGGATCGAAGCCTCCCTTAGGCGGATGGGTCACTACGACTACTGGTCGGACAGTGTGCGCCGGTCGATTTTGCTGGAATCCGGCGCGGATCTTATTTCCTATGGAATGGGAGAGAAGAGCATCGTTGAAATTGCGGACGCCCTGGCGAGCGGACTTGAGGCAAAGGATATCAGCTTTATAGACGGAACGGTCTACAAGACCCGCTATGAGGATGAGATCTACGACGCGGTCCGCCTGCCCGACTTTGAAGAGATCAAAAGAGATAAAAAAGCTTACGCCCGGAGCTTTTATTTGCAGTACACCAATACGGACCCCTTTACCGCCAAGCGGATATATGAGGCATACGACGGGAAAATGTTTGTCGTTCAGAACCCACCCGCCAAGCCCCTGACCCAGCTGGAAATGGACGACGTCTACGCCCTGCCCTATATGCGGGCTTGCCATCCCAGCTATCAAAAGGACGGCGGGATTCCGGCTCTGGGGGAGATCAAATTTTCCCTGACATCCAACCGGGGCTGCTTCGGAGAGTGCAACTTCTGCGCTCTCACCATGCATGAGGGCAGGATCGTGCAGGCGAGGAGCCATGAGAGCATCGTGCGGGAGGCAAAAGAGATAACGAGCGATCCCGACTTTAAGGGCTATATCCACGACGTGGGCGGTCCGACCGCGGAATTCCGGATGCCCGCCTGCAAGAAGCAGTTAAGGAAGGGAGCCTGCAAGCACAAGCGGTGCCTGTGGCCCAAGCCCTGCCCCAATCTCGACGTCGATCACAGCGACTACCTGGCGCTTTTAAGAAAGCTCAGGAAGCTTCCCAAGGTCCGCAAGGTCTTTGTCCGGTCGGGCGTCCGCTTTGACTACCTGATGGCGGATCGGGACAAGACCTTTTTAAAGGAACTCTGCCAGTACCATGTCTCCGGGCAGCTGCGGGTCGCGCCGGAGCATCGGTCGGACCGGGTCCTGGCTCTCATGGGCAAGCCCTCCCACGATGTCTATGATTCCTTTGTCCGGGAATTTGACAAGGTAAATGAGAAGTATCAGCTGAACCAGTTCGTCGTCCCCTACCTCATGTCTTCCCATCCGGGCAGTACGATGGAGGATGCCATTGAACTTGCCGTCTACCTCAACAAGCTGCATTTTACGCCGGAGCAAGTATCGGATTTTTATCCGACGCCGGGGACCGTTTCCACCTGCATGTACTACACCGGCCTTGATCCCATCACCATGAAGCCCGTGTTTGTGGAGCGAAATCCCCACGAAAAAGCCATGCAGCGGGCGCTGATCCAGTTCCGCGATCCCGACAACTACGATCTGGTCAAGGCTGCCCTTCTGGAAGCGGGCAGGGAGGACCTGATCGGCTATGGGGAAGCCTGCCTGATTCCGCCCCGAAAGCGGAAGTCAGGACCGGACAGGCGGAAACACGCCCGCCGGAAAGCCGGACGATAAGAGCTGGAGAGAAGTCGGTCTGATTTTGCGGAGGAACCGGAAGCTGGTTTGGCAAGAACTTTGGCTGTTTGTAGTTCCTTGCGATGTAGAGAATTATAGGAACTTGTAGAATACCTTAGGGACGAGGCACATGTACCGAATTCAAAATGACTATTTTAACCTGCGGAAAATTGCAGAGAGCGGACAGATCTTCCGTCTGAGAGAGAGCAGTCCGGGCAGCTGGACCTTAAATGCCGGTTCGGACCTCCTGAGGCTGACTGAGGCAAGCGACGGCAGCATTCTTGCGGACTGCCCGGATCAGGAATGGGAAGACCGCTGGCAGTCCTACTTCGATCTGGATGCCGATTATGGGGCATACGAAGCGTTGATTCCGGATCGGGACCCTTATCTCAAAGCCGCCTGGGACTACGGCAGGGGTATTCGTATCCTGCGGCAGGACCCCTGGGAGATGCTGATCACCTTTATCATTTCCCAAAGGAAGTCGATCCCGGCGATTACCCACTGTGTCGAAACGCTCTCCGCCCGCTTCGGAACGAGAATCGCTCACACCGGGGGACCCGAGGACTACGCCTTTCCGACGCCGGACCAGCTGGGAGCGGCAAGCGAAGCAGAGCTTCGGGAATGTGCCCTAGGTTATCGGGCGCCCTACCTTGCCCGCACAGCGGAACAGGTTGTCAGCGGCAGGTTTCCTCTTGAAGCCTTGAAGACGCGGTCAAAGGAGGAGCTGCCGGACAAAGAACTGCTGGACCTGCTCCTTACTCTTCCTGGGGTTGGGATCAAGGTCGCAAACTGCGTCCTGCTCTTTGGCTTTCACCGCCTCGCCTCCTTTCCCAGGGACGTCTGGATCAGGCGGGTCGAAGACGAGCATTACCGGGGGCATTTCCCGGAGCGGCGCTACCGGGGCTATGCCGGTGTGATGCAGCAATTTTTGTTCTATTACGGCAAGCGAAAGGAGCATGGGACTGCTTAAAAAATTTCCTGGAAAGACTGAAATTCCTGATAAAACCCTATATGCAACAATTCTGTAACATATTTGCAACCAAAATTTGACTTCTTGCAATATCAATGTTATAATCTGCTGCATTGGTGGGATTTTTATTGCGGTAAAAGACCGGACAGAAAACAGGATTTTTAAGGAGATTATCTATGAAGAAAAGATTACTCAGCCTTCTGCTTGCAGCCGGAATGACGATTTCTCTGGCATTCCCGGCATACGCGGACGAAGAGAGTGACCTTAAGCAGCAGAAAGCCGCCGCAGAGGCTCAGCTGAACGCGGCGCAGGATTCCGTAAATGCCCTTGCAGCGCAGCAGCAGGCGATTCAGTCCCAGATCAGTGACTTGAATGCGGATATCGTGGATCTGATGGTGCAGATCGATGAAGCCCAGGCGGATATCGATACGACCCAGGCCCAGATCGATACGACCCAGGGCAAGATCGAGGAGACCGAGGATCAGATCGATGCCAAGGAAAATGAGATCCAGGACACCAAGAGAGAACTGAAGCAGGCGGAGACCGACCGGGATCAGCAGTATGAGGATATGGCAAAGCGCGTCCAGTATTTCTATGAAAATGGAGGAAAGAACTGGGCGACCTCCCTGCTGGAATCAAAAGATATGACCTCGTTTTTCAATAAATCCACCTATGCGGACGAGCTGCAGACGACCGATCGTCAGGCTCAAAAGCAGCTGGAGGCGACCGTTGCTCAGGTCACCAAGCTGGAGGCGGATTTACAGGATCAAAAAGCCCAGTTGGTTTCGACCAAGGATCAGCTGAGCGAGCAGAAGAATCAGCTGAGTCAGCAAAAAGACCAGTTGAGCGCCCAGAAGGCGGCTCTCGATGATCAGAACGCCGATCTGCAGAATCAGTTAAATGAGAAGAAGGCGGCGGACGCAAACTACAGCAGCCAGATCGCAACAGCCCGGTCCCAGGCGAAGCAGATCTCCAGTCTCATTCGTCAGCAGCAGGAACGCTTGAATCAGATCGAAGAGGAAAAGCGAGAGGCAGCAAGAAGGGCGGCTGAAGAGGCAGCCCGCCGGGAGGCGGCAAGACAGGAAGCGGCGCGTCAGGAGGCAGCCCGCCAGGAGGCGGCAAGACAGGAAGAGTCCAGTCGGGAAACTGCCCGCAGGGCAGCAGCTTCGGAAGAGAGCGTAAGCCGGTCAACCGAAAATGATGAGGATACGGCAGGTTCTTATTCGACAGGATCTTCTCAGGCGGAAGAGGTGGAAGAAGCGGCAGCCGCACCTTCGGGCGGCGGATCGGGTTCTGCCATCGTATCCTATGCAGAGCAGTTCCTGGGTAATCCCTATGTCTGGGGCGGTTCTTCCCTGACCCATGGAGCGGACTGTTCGCATTTTGTCTGGCTGGTGCTGCGGGATACCATCGGTTACAGCGGCGGCTATACGACATCAGGCGGCTGGGCATCCAGAGGAGAGCCGGTCAGTTCCCTTGCGGCGGCTCAGGCGGGGGACGTCATCGTCTACAGCGGTCATGTCGCGATCTATGACGGCAACGGTATGATCGTCGAAGCCAAGGGGTCTCGTTACGGAATCACTCATGACAGAAGAGCTGACTGTAAGTCGATCGTCGCGATCCGCAGATTTGTGTAAGCTAAAATAAATGGATACGGATTGCAGGAGAGGAGTTCTGAAAGCGGAACTCCTCTTTTTGATTTACAGGTAAGCAAGCTCCTCTGCTTTTCTTTATACAGTTGTTATGGAACATATTGGTTGTTTGTAATCCTGCTCGATTGCTTTTTTGCTTTACAATGGAAAACCATGGGGATTCGTAGTAGAATACTAAAAATCCGGTTTGCCGGAATAAAGATCTGAGAGTGGGGTATAGCGCAAACCGGCTTCTGTGAAACTGTGATAGGAAAAGGTCGATTTGAGGATAAAAAGATGATAGGAAGGAGATCAGCCCAGTGGAAATCAATCGCTATGAAGTCTGCCGCTACCTGGGGATCAGGCAGGGAGAGCCGGATGCGCGGACCGGGGACCTGATCGATGAGTGCCAGGCAGAGCTTATGAAGGCAGCGACTCCCAGGATGGTCCATCGAACTTATCCCCTGACGATTCGAAAGGATGGCAGTCTTGACCTGACCTGCTTTCAGGTGAAGAGCAAAAATCTCAAAAAAAATCTGGAGGGCTGCGACCAGATCATCCTCTTTGCGGCGACGATCGGGGAGGCGGTTGACCGCCTGATCCGCCGCTACATGAAGACCCAGGTCAGCAAGGGGGTCGTCATGCAGGCTGTCTCCGCCGCTATGATTGAAGCTTACTGCAATGAAGTCAATCTGGATTTTAAACGAAAGGCTGCCCAAGAGGAATATTTTCTCCGGCCCCGCTTCAGTCCGGGTTACGGCGATTTCCCGCTTGAGTGCCAAAAAGAGATTGGAGAGGCTTTGAAAATGGAAAAGACCTGCGGCATTACCCTGACAGATTCCCTTCTGATGCTGCCGTCCAAATCCGTGACGGCTGTGATCGGCATGAGCAGACAGGAAATCAGCTGTCAGTTAGAAGGCTGTGAGGTTTGTAGCAAGCAAAATGATTGTCCCTACCGAAGGAGCTGAAAGATGAGCGTACTGAACGATTTGAAAAACAGAGTCCTCCTCTTTGACGGGGGCTGCGGCAGTCTGCTGCAGGCAGCGGGTCTTAAGGCGGGAGAACTGCCGGAGACCTGGAATATTCTGCATCCGGATATCATCACCGGTATGCACCGGGACTACCTGGATGCGGGAGCGGATATCATCAAGACCAACACCTTCGGCGCCAACTGCTTTAAATATAACGGTGTGACGAAGTACCAGCTGCCGGACATCATCGGGGCAGCATTTTCCTGCGCGAAAGAAGCGGTGGCAGCTGTCGGTCACGGCTATGTGGCGCTCGATATCGGACCGACAGGCAAGCTCCTAAAGCCCATGGGGGATCTGGGCTTTGAGGATGCCGTCGAGACCTATGCAGAGGTCGTCCGGGAGGGCGTAAAATGCGGCGCTGACCTCATTTTGATTGAAACGATGAGTGACCTGTATGAACTGAAGGCTGCCGTCCTGGCGGCTAAGGAAAATTCCGATCTTCCGGTCTTTGCGACGGTAGTCTTTGACCGGGCGGGCAAACTGCTGACCGGGGGGACGCCGGAAGCGGCGGTAGCTCTGTTGGAGGGACTGGGGGCGGATGCCATCGGAACCAACTGTTCATTGGGTCCTGCCCAGATGATTCCTATGGTCAAGGATCTGGTCCGGTACGCCTCTGTGCCGGTCGTAGTCAATCCCAATGCGGGTCTGCCCCGGTCGGAGGGAGGGAAGACGGTCTATGACGTGGGTCCCGAGGAATTTGCTCAAACCATGGAGACCATCCTCGATCTGGGCGTGTCCGCGATCGGCGGCTGCTGCGGAACGACGCCCGCCTACATCCGGCTCTTAAAGGAGCTGACGGAGGGGAGGAAGGCGCCGGTCCTGACCGAAAAGCCGGAGACCATCGTGACCTCCTACGCGATCGCTCAGGAAATCGGAGACGATCCGGTCATCATCGGAGAGCGGATCAATCCGACCGGCAAGAAAAAATTCAAGCAGGCGCTGGAAGCCCACGACATGGGCTATATCCTGAATCTGGGGCTGGACCAGCAAAAAAAAGGCGCCCACATCCTGGATGTCAATGTCGGTCTGCCCGGCATCGATGAGCGGGAGCGGATGGTCGAGACCGTGGAGGAACTGCAGAGCATCATCGAACTGCCCCTGCAGATCGATACCTCCGATCCCGCTGCCATGGAGTCGGCGATGCGGATCTACAACGGCAAGCCCATGATCAATTCCGTCAGCGGCAAACAGGAGAGTATGGACGCGGTCTTCCCTCTTGCGGCAAAGTACGGCGGCGTGGTGGTCGCCCTGGCTCTTGATGAGCGGGGTATCCCGGAGAGCGCCGATGAGCGGATCGAGATTGCGGAAAAGATCTATCGGGAAGCGGCAAGATATGGAATCCCCAAGAAAGATATCGTCATCGACTGTCTCTGTCTGACGGTCAGTTCGGAGCCCCAGGGGGCGCTGACGACTTTGGAGGCAGTGAGACGGATTCATGAAATGGGAGGCAGGACCATTCTGGGCGTGTCCAATATTTCCTTCGGTCTGCCGGAGCGGCCCGTCATCAATTCCGCCTTCTATACCATGGCGCTTCAGGCGGGACTTAGCGCCGCCATTATCAACCCGAATTCGGATGTTATGATGCGGTCCTACTACGCCTACCGGGCGCTGACGGCAAGGGACCCGCAATGCGGCTCTTATATCGGGCATTTCAGCAATTATCGTCCGCCCCTGCCCAAGGGAGCGATCTGGGCGGAGGACGCCGCGTCCTTAAATTTAAAGGAGCTGTCCGATTCCGATAAGAAGGAAAAGAAAGAGCCGGCGGCCTCGGACCGGGAGATACTAAATCCAGACCCGGAAGGGCCCGGAGGCAGGCTGCTCCAAAGCGTCAGGAGCGGTCTTAAGGACCAGGCTGGTCAAGCTGCCGAAGCAGCACTAAAAGAAGAGGATGCCCTCGACATCATCAACCGTTACATGATTCCCGCTCTCGATCAGGTGGGAAAGGAGTTTGAAAACGGCAAGGTCTTTTTGCCCCAGCTTTTGATGAGCGCCGAGGCGGCAAAGGCGGCATTTGACGTGATCAAGGACCATATGGCATCTTCCGGCGAGACGGCGGAAGGCAAGGGCAAGGTGATCCTTGCGACCGTGAAGGGGGATATCCACGATATCGGGAAAAATATCGTCAAGGTCCTGCTGGAAAATTACAGCTACGATGTGATTGACCTGGGGCGGGACGTGCCGCCGGAGACGATCGTCGAAAGAGCCATCGAGGACCACGTTCCGGTCGTCGGTCTGTCGGCTCTGATGACGACGACGGTTGCCAGCATGGAGGAGACCATACGCCAGCTGAGAAAATCTGCCCCCTGGGTCAAGATCTGTGTGGGCGGAGCGGTCATGACGCAGGACTATGCCGACCGGATCGGGGCGGATGGTTACTGCCGGGACGCTATGGCGACCGTGGAATTCGCCAAAAAAGTGATCGGAGCATAAGGATACTTGAATTGATATAAGAAAAAGCTTTCTTCTTATCCAACAGAGGTTTGTCGAGATTCTCTGTTTTTTAAAACAGCTTAGGTGCAGACGGAATCGTACCGGTTTCCCTGTGCCTAAGCTTAAATTTTTTCTTGAAAATAGAACATATGTTTGATAATATAAAATTATAAGAAAAGAACAGATGTTCTGGATAGAGTGATCTGTTCCGAGAATACAGATAAGGGAAGGATGGAACGAACAGGAAAAATGGGACTGCCTATGGATCGGATTTATATCTGTATTGATCTGAAGTCCTATTACGCTTCCGTCGAGTGCGTACACCGGGGGCTGGACCCTCTGAAGGCAAATCTGCTGGTGGCGGATCCGACCCGGTCCGATCAGACAATCTGTCTTGCGGTCTCTCCTGCCCTTAAGGCGATCGGCGTGCCGTCAAGACCCCGGCTCTTTGAAGCCAGGCAGGCAATTCGGAACTATGAGTGGGAACGGCACACGAGGATTGAGTACATCACAGCAGTTCCCAGGATGGCGGAGTACGAGCGGATATCGGCTCAGATCTACGGGATTTATCTCCGGTATGTGGCTCCGGAGGATGTGCATGTCTACTCCATCGATGAATGTTTCATTGACAGTACAGCCTATCTTCATTTTTATCAGGAAGCGGCGAACCGCAGCGGCGAGCATCCCGCTCATGTGATGGCGATGACCATGATCCGGGACGTTCTTAAGACCACCGGCATCACGGCGACCGTCGGCATCGGCACCAATCTGTATCTGGCTAAAGTGGCGATGGATATTGTGGCGAAGAAACAGCCTGCGGATAAAAATGGGGTTCGCATCGCAGAACTCAATGAGGATTCCTATAAATTTCTGCTCTGGGATCATAGACCGCTGACGGATTTCTGGCAGATCGGACCCGGTAAGGCAAGGCGGTTGATGAATTCCCGGATGTTCACCATGGGAGAAGTGGCGGAGCGAACGCAGTGGGATGAGGAGTACTTTTATCGGACCTTCGGGATCGACGGGGAGATTCTGATCGACCATGCCTGGGGCATCGAGCCTGTCACGATGCAGGATATCAAGCACTATCGGTCAGATAGCCATTCTTTAAGCAACGGACAGGCGCTGCCGAGACCTTACCGATATGGGGAAGCCCGAAATGTCTTAAGGGAGATGATTGATGTGCTTTGCGGAGAGATGTTCCTGAAGAACCTGACGGCACCAACTTTTACCTGGTGGGTCTCCTATGATCATAAGAGCCTGGAGTTCTGTCCGGACTATGACGGGCCGATCTCGATTGATTTCTATGGGCGGGCGCATCCGAAGCACTCGACCGGAACCGTGAAAATGAGGACGAAAACCAACTCTGTCGCCGCTGTGACGGAGGCTCTTCTTTCCTCTTTCGATCAAAAGACGGATCATCGCCTCCTTTACCGGAGACTGGGGGTCTGCGCCGGAAATGTGGCAGAGGATGATGGAATGGTTCAGTTGAATTTGTTTACGGACTACGGTGCTTTGGAGAGAGAAAAGCGGATCCGGCAGGCAATGATCAAAATCCGACAAAGATACGGAGCAAGTGCGGTCTTTAAAGGAATGGATCTTCTGGAAGGCGCAACGACTCTGGAACGGAACCAGCAAATCGGAGGACATAGGGCTTAAGAAAATGGGACTTCTGTTACCTGCAATCTTATTGTAGGAAGGGGAAAGGTGCATGACTGAAATAGGCGTGATGGCAATGCCGGTGAATTTCCGTTATCGCGATGTGTTTTTAAAGGGCAAGCCGCGGCATGAGCGGTATGATGCTTTTTGCAGCCGCCATCCGAGGATGGATGTCGGAAGAAGAGCGAAAATTTTTGCTCCTTATGATGCCTTGAAAGGTTTTCATGAGGCGGTGGACGCCAAGAATGTTCTCTACAGGGACAAGACTGAGCTGAGCGAGGGAGACGTAGGGCGCTGTCTGACTTACAGAGTGTAAGTCAGACAGCGCTATTAGCTCTTCTTATTTCTACTTCCGGTTTGTGTGATTTTCGTTTGTGTAATGCGGGTAGGTCACGTTACAGTTTGCTTTATCAGCAGAGCGGAAATGAGTGAGCCATTATCAAACGTGGGTGCGGACATCTGTCTTCTTTAAGAACAGGATGCTGACGGCCAGCGCGCCCAGAATGTAACAGCCGCTGGAAGCAAGAAGTACAGGAACGTTCAACTCCCCGGTGATCGAGCTGCTCCCCATCCCATAGATCAGCATGGAGTATGGGGTGGCGTAATAAGCGCCTTTGACGGTCAGCCACAGCCCGGCGATGCTCCCGACAAAAGCAAGCGCGATGGGCACGGCAAAGGAGCGGAAGATCATGGATAACATGCTCTGCGCGGCAGTGATGGCGGCGAGGCAGACAGCGGCACAGATCATTCGGGGCCAGAATAGTTCGGGCACTTCGCCGGGGAGTCTTAAGATGATTTTCCCGGTGAAAAGATAGATAATCGCAATCCACAAAACGCTGATGAATGAGAGCAGAACTGCCGTCAGCCACTTATCCCTGACCAGTTTTGCGGGGGAGGTTACCGTAAGAATCAGGTTCCAGTTGCTGCCCTGATGCTCCATCCGCCACAGCAGACTGCAGAGAATCGCGACCAGCGGGGCGAGGAAAAACAGACCCAGGAATAGGGACTGCTGCGTCCACAGGTCTTCCCAGGTATTCTGCAGAACGTCCTGATTCTGCGTGAAATTGAACGTACCGATCACGGCCGAGATCAGCGGGATCAGAAGAAAGGGAATCCAGATGGGATTGCGCTTTAGTTTGATCAGTTCCGCGGGAAGCCCGCTGTGAACGGACTGGGATACTCTGTGCCTGCCTGCACCTATGCTAAGCTCTGCCTGTTCTGTTTTCGTAAAAAGATACAGACCCAGCAGAAAAATACCGACAAGGTAAAAGAGCGCAGTCATAATCTCGGGTATCGTGATCTGCCGCAGGAAAAGCGTCACGGTCCTCGATGCCCGCTGATAATCCATACCGATGGAGCTCAGGGAGAGGAGGACGGACCAGGGAGTCCAGGCTTTCGTACTCATATAGGCGAGGAACAGTCCTGCCAGGGTGCCGCCGAAGCCGATGGAAAGCGCCGCGAACTGGCTGGGAAAGAGGAGAGACAGAAGGCACTGCACCTGATAGACAATCATTCCGCTTACCAGTTCTGCCAGAAATGTGCTTCCGATCACAGAGAGGGGAATCGGTCCTTCATATCCCAGCCTGACACCCATCAGAATCACCATTCCCATCTGCAAGAGGCAGAACAAGATCAGATAGATGAACCCGCAGAGGAGTTTTCCAAGATAGATGGACGATCTGTTCTCCAGCGTCGGCAGGAGATTCCACATGGCGCCCTTATGTTCCATGTCCACTGACTGGCTGGCGATCACCGCCATCAGGATAGACAGGATCAGCGTATTGATCAGTGGAATGGCGTAGAAAGTATTGTACCATTCCTGCTGATCAGGGGAATTTCCGTGAAACAGATAGAAATAATTCAGCACAAGCGCCGCCGCAAGGAGCAAGAGGGTATGCTTGTGGCGGGACTTTTTGAACTCAACGGCGATCAGCTTCATAAGGACTCCTTTCCGCCTGTCATTTCCAGGAATACGTCTTCCAGATTGTCTCCATGACCTTCCAGATCAGCAAGGCTTCCCTGGTAGAGCATACGGCCATGATGGATGATGCCGACCTGATCGGCCATCTGTTCAATCTCGCTGAGGAGATGACTGGAAATGATGACGGTCATGTTCCTTTCCTTTGGAAGGGAACAGATCAGCTGCCGCATTTCCTGAATCCCGGCGGGGTCGAGACCGTTGGTCGGTTCGTCCAGGATCAGCAGCTTCGGATTCCCCAGGATCGCCATGGCGATGCCGAGCCGCTGTTTCATACCGAGAGAATAGTTGCCAAGCTTCTTATCGCGCTGGTCATAGAGGCGGACGATTTTCAGCGCGGGTATGATTTCTTCCTCACTGACTCCCTTCAGCTTTTGTATGATCTGCATGTTCTCAAGACCGGTCAGATGGCCATATCCTCCCGGATTTTCGATCAGGCTTCCTGTCTGACGAAGAATCGACAGCCTGTTTGCGGAATCCATGGTCTTTCCGAAGATTTGGATCCGGCCCTGGTCCGGGTGGATCAGTCCGAGAAGCATCTTGAGTGTGGTGCTCTTGCCTGCTCCGTTTGGTCCGAGGAAGCCGTAGACGCATTTCTCGGGGACTGCCATGGAAAGATCTTTCACGCGATAGGTTTTACCGCTCATCTTGCTCAGGTGATTTGTTTCCAGTATGTAGTTCATCGTGTTTTTCCTCCGTTTTTTGTTTTACAACGACAGCATATCCGTTGAAGCTTATGAGAACCTTGCGCTGACCTTATGCTTACATTAAGAAGTTTCAAATGTCTTTTGGAAAAATGCCAGGATACGATATAGTAGAAGCAGCTTCGATTATGAAAACGCGCGGTGCGGGACAAGTTGTAAGCGTACCTGGGGCGATCCAGTCCTTATATAAATGATTCAGGAGGACCTGCATATGGATAAAAGCGAATGCAGAATATTAACGGTCGATGATGAGAAGGAGCTGACCGATATTGTGACGGAACTGCTCAAAAGAGAAGGTTATTCTCGGGTCGATGTTGCCGCCGGCTGTGGTGAAGCAGAAGGAAAACTTCGGGAGCACCGCTATGATTTGGTACTACTGGATGTCATGCTGCCGGACGGGAATGGATTTGATTTCTACGCACGGATGAAAGAGACGGGGATGCTTTATGATGCGCCGGTGATTTTTCTGTCGGCGCGGGATGAGGATACGGCGCGTCTTAAGGGGCTGGGGCTCGGCGCGGATGACTATATCACCAAGCCCTTTCTTCCACAGGAATTGCTGCTGAGAATCGGAGCGGTGCTGAGAAGAACCTACCATTTGGAGGAGAAGGGGCAGTCTGTTCGTCTGGGTCAAACCCTTGTCTTATTGGATGCGGGAACGGTCACACAAAATGGGAAGGAAACGGCGCTCACTGCCAAGGAACTGGCGCTCTTTGGCATCCTTTTCCGAAACCGGGGGAAAATCGTCACGACAGACGCGCTGTGCGACGCCCTCTGGCCGGACGGAAGCTTTGGGCTGGAGAGTTCGCTGATTGTCCACATGCGCCATTTGAGAGAAAAGGTAGAGGCGGATCCATCAAAGCCCAGGTACCTGATCACGGTACGGGGGCTTGGCTATAAGCTGGAGAAGGAATCATGAAGCGGAAAATGGGAAAGAGGCTGCAGCTGTTCGCGGGAATCGTGCTGATGACGATTCTGCTTCTCTTTATGGACCTTCTGATCTGCGGGATCGTGGTGTTCAAAAGTAATTCGGTAGATTATCAGGGTCCGCAGGAGATTGTGACGCATTTGTCCATGAAAAACGGAAGCTACCAGTTGGATGAGAAAGAGACGGAAAGCCTTTTGCAGCACAGGCAGTTTGCCATGCTCCTTAGTGAGGACGGGGACATTTTGTGGAGCGAAGCGCTCCCCGAAGAGCTCCGAAAAACCTATACCTTACAGGACATCGCCAAGTTTACCAGGTATTATCTGGAGGATTACCCGGTTCGCACATATATTGTCGATCAGGGTCTGCTCGTGATCGGCGGACCAAAAGATCAGGTATGGAAATATACGTTTGAGTTTGACGTGACTCTGATGCAAAACCTTTTGAAGATCCTTCTCTTACTGCTCCTGTCCAATATCGTTGTGCTGGTGGCTGTTCCGACCTGGATACAGAAACGGCGCGCGAAGCAAAAAGAAGAGGAGCGCACAGAG
Source organism: Lachnospiraceae bacterium UBA3689 (assembly GCA_002371465.1). Classification (GTDB taxonomy): domain Bacteria; phylum Bacillota; class Clostridia; order Lachnospirales; family Lachnospiraceae; genus Chordicoccus. The sequence continues at coordinate 38,939 of DFIU01000017.1, forward strand.
TGGATCGCGGGAGTGTCACATGATATTCGCACACCGCTTGCGATCGTTCTGGGCAATGCGGAAATCATAGCCGGTTCCACAAAGGAGGCGGAGGTCAGGCAAAGGGCGAAAGCCATTGAAACCCAGGGAATCCGTCTCCGCCGGCTCGTGGAGAATCTGAATCTTTCCAGTAAACTGGAGTTTGGTTCGGGGAAATTTGAGAAAAAGAAAGTGAAGATCAGCCGGTTCCTTAGAAAGACCCTCACGGAGATCATGAATCAGACGGAGGATGAGAGGTATCAGTTCTCGCTTGAAATGGATGGTAGCCTTCAGGATCTGGAGCTTTGGTTCAACGAAGATCTGGTGGAGAGAGCCGTCATGAATCTGCTTCACAATGCGATCCGGCATAATCCAAATGGATGCAGGATTGATATGAGGCTGTATCAGGATCAGAAAGACCGTACCATCCTTGAAATTGGAGATAATGGAAAGGGGGTATCCAAAGAATTTCTGAACAGGCTGAACCGCAGGAGCTATGAGTGGGAGTCCAGCACCGGACAGCATGGGCTGGGACTTAAGATCGTCAAGCAGGTGGCAGACTGGCACCGATGGAACATCTCCTTTACAGAGAACGAGGGAGGCGGTCTGGTCTGTACGATGCGGATGAGATAAGGGCAGTTTCATTGAAATTCCTGGCGTTAAATAAAGTCTCTTTTTCTTTTCTATCAGGTAGAGTTCTCAAAGAGCGATTCGTGAAGTTTTCGTAAAAGAGTTGACAGAAGGAGGATCGGAATTCAAACTGAAATTACGGGGAAGGCGAAAAGCCTTGGTGCTCAAGCTTAAGTTTTATGACGTTGACGGAGCTGTCTGCCAAATTAAAAGTAAATTGTAAGTGAAGCCGCATATATGAGGTAACGATCTATGGAAGCATTATTTCATACGAATATTAAAGTGACCTATGAAGAATACAGGAAGATGTGCTGGACTCTGCGCCGAAAGCGCTTTCTTCTGGCTTCTTTGCTTGTATCGGGAATATCAACCCTGATCGGGATCTATTTTTTTGCAAGCGGTTCTATGGAAACAGGAATCTTTTTCCTGGTGCTTGCGGGTCTCTATCCGTTTTTGCTTTGGGCTATATTGAGTCACTCTATGCATAAAAATTATTTTTCACAGAAAGTGCCGGGTGATCGGACCAGTCACTTTGAGTTTTATCCGGACTATATGACGTTTAGAACGGAGGTCAGTCAGTCTGAAATTCGTTACGATGCATTGTATCGAATCATTGAGACCAGGACGAACCTTTATCTGCTGCTAAGCGTAAGTCAGTGCTTGATTTTGAAAAAGGAAGACTGTCCGGAGGGACTGCTGACTTTACTTAGGCAGGTAAAAACACAGCTGACATAAAGGGTTTTCGCGTTCAGCCCTTTCTCCCCCTCAGCTTCAGCCCCAGATAGAGGAGGACCCTGTCCCGGAAGCTCCTGGGATCGTAGCCGGTCGTCTTGTGGATCTTATCCAAATGATACTGCAGGGTGTTTTTATGGATGAAGAGTTTCTCGGAGGCTTCCTTGAGTCTGCAGTCGCAGGAAAAATAGGCATCCAGAATCTTGCGGTCTTTGTCGGCAAGTTTCCCGATCGTGCGCTCCAAAAATCGCTCGCGGGTTTCAAATGGAATGGAGCCGCTTAGGATTTCCAGATCAAGAGAGGCAAATTCGGCGTAGCCGCCTCTCTCATCGGCTGCGCGTGCCGCAATATCCGCCTCATCGAAAGATTTGTTCTGGTGGACCAGACTGTGGGGCGTACCGACTCCGATGGAAAGGATTTCACGAAAGAGGGAAGCCAGATTCCGGAACTGATGGACCCAGGGGCGGTAGTCACCTTCCGGAACGATCAGGATATACTCGTTGGGATATTGGAAGGTGGAGAGGGGGCTTCGCGTCTGCCTGAATGCCGCCAGCACCTTTTGGTCCAGCATGGAGATATTGGCGGGATTGTAGCGCTGGTTCAGCCTTACCAGCACGGTGCTGAATTTCTGCTCCTCATCCAGCTTGTGGTCGGTCAGGAAATTAAGATAGAAGTCATGATTGACCGGCTGACCATGGATCAAAGAGCGCACGATGTAATCAGTCCCTGCCTGTTCATTTCGATTGCGCGCCCCATATTCCTGCTCCCGGAGCAGGATGCTGGTGATTCGCTGAGCCAGGTAGGCGTATTTGCGGACCTGGTCCGGGATCCCCGTAATGCCGATGACGGCAACGATATTTCCATGATAGGAAAATGGAAGATTTACACCCTCCTGGGTCCCATAGAAACTGTTGTCGACACCGACTTCGATGGGCTGACCGGACTTTGCCGCCGCATGACCGATTTCATGATAGGTCCCCACTCGTTCCGGGTTGGTACTGGCTAAAATTGTGCCGTCCGGTTGAATAAAATTGATATCATGCCCACAGACGTCCTTGACGGTATCGACGATCTGCTGGGCTAATTTTTTGCTGATGCCCGCCATGCTATATGTTCTCCGTAACAATATTTATGCGAATAATATAGCATAAATAGTTTTTGATAACATATATTTCCGGCTATAAATTGATTATAATCGGTAACAAATACAGGAAGAAGCCAGTGTCATAAGCATGTTAAAAAGTTAGGAGGCGTCAAATGAAAGCAGTTATCGCGATTGATTCTCTCAAAGGTTCTCTGAGTTCCCTGGAAGCCGGAGATGCCATCCGTACCGGCATCCTTCAGGCGGACAGCAGTGCCCAGGTCCAGGTCCGGCCGCTGGCGGACGGCGGGGAAGGCACTGTCGAGGCCCTGACCTTAGGCATGGGGGGCACCATCCAGCAGGTGGATGTGACCGGACCTTTGGGAGAACGAGTAAATGCCGCGTATGGCATTTTGCAGGACGGGCAGACGGCGATCATCGAGATGTCGGCAGCGGCGGGAATTACACTGATTGAGGCAAAGGACCGCAACCCCATGGTTACTACCACTTACGGGGTCGGGGAAATGATCCGGGACGCAATCGCCAAAGGCTGCCGTCATTTCATCGTGGGAATCGGAGGCTCCGCCACCAATGACGGCGGAATCGGAATGCTGCAGGCTCTGGGTTATGGACTTCTGGACCAGGAGGGCAGACAGGTTCCCTTCGGCGCCAGAGGACTTCAGATTCTGGAGACCATCACCGACGACCAGGTGATTCCGGAACTTGCCGAATGCAGCTTCCGCGTCGCCTGCGACGTCACCAATACCCTCTGCGGAGAGCAGGGCTGCAGTGCCATCTTCGGTCCGCAAAAGGGAGCTGATCCGACCATGATCATGCAGATGGATAAATGGCTGGCTTATTACGCGGCGCTCTCCCGTGAAAAATACGCAAAGGCGAACCCCAACCAGGCTGGAGCGGGTGCTGCAGGGGGGCTGGGCTTTGCCTTTTTGACCTATACGAACGCCCAGTTGGAATCCGGCATCAAAATTGTGTTGGAGGAGACCAGATTAGAGGACTATGTCAAAGATGCCGATCTGGTCATCACCGGCGAGGGCAGGCTGGATGGTCAGACCGTTATGGGCAAGGCTCCGATCGGCGTTGCCAATATTGCCAAGAAATACAAAAAGCCGGTGCTTGCCTTTGCCGGTTCGGTGACGCCGGAGGCAAAGGAATGCAACGGCCATGGCATCGACGCGTTTTTCCCCATTCTAAGGGGCGTGTCCACGCTGTCAGAGGCAATGAATCCGATTAATGCGAGACAAAATATGATCGATACCGTCGAACAGGTTATTCGTTTATACAACTTAAAATAAAAATGCAAGCCTGATAAACTTGAGGAGGAAGCAAAAAATGGATATTCAGTTTACAACACTGGGCGCAATCGTCGGTCTGGTCATCGCGATTGTCCTCATCATCAAAAAGGTCCAGCCCGCCTACGGGCTGATTCTCGGCGCCTTAATCGGCGGTCTGATCGGCGGAGGCGGTCTGACCGGAACTGTTACCGCTATGATCAACGGAGCCGGCACTATGATGTCCTCCGTCCTTAGAATTCTCACCAGCGGAATTTTGGCGGGAGCCCTGATCAAGACCGGCGCGGCGCAGAAGATCGCCGAGACCATCGTCGATAAGATCGGGCAGAAACGGGCGGTGGCTTCCATCGCGATCGCGACCATGATCATCTGCGCGGTAGGCGTCTTTATTGACATTTCCGTCATCACGGTGGCGCCGATCGCCCTTGCCATTGGAGAGAAGGCGGGACTGTCCAAAAGCGGGGTTCTGCTCGCCATGATCGGCGGAGGAAAAGCGGGGAATATCATTTCCCCCAACCCCAATACAATCGCTGTTTCCGAAGCCTTTAAGCTTGATCTGACCGCTGTCATGATCCGCAATATCATCCCGGCTGTCTTTGCCCTGGTCGTCACCATTCTGCTTGCCTCCCTGCTTGCCGGCAGGACGGGGGATCCGATTACCCGGAAGGACCTGGAAGCCGCTGATGACAATCAGCTTCCCAATTTCCTGCAGGCAGCTGCCGGTCCTCTGACCGTAATCATTTTGCTGGCTCTTCGACCCCTCCTCAATATCGCCATTGATCCGCTGATCGCCCTTCCGCTTGGCGGTATCGTCTGTGTTCTGGTGACCGGTCATGTCAAGGAACTGATTGCCTGTACCGAGTTTGGTCTGTCCAAGGTCGCCGGAGTCGCGATCCTTCTGATCGGTACCGGCACCATCGCCGGAATCATCAAAGCCTCCGCCCTGCAGACCGATGTTACGACCCTGCTTGAGGCGATGAACATGCCCGCCTTCATCCTGGCTCCGCTTGCCGGTATCCTGATGGCTGCGGCAACCGCATCGACAACAGCGGGATCGACGGTAGCGGCTCAGACCTTCTCCGGCCCCCTGCTTTCCGCAGGTGTTCCGGCTCTGGCAGCCGCGGCGATGATCCATGCGGGCTCGACCGTCGTCGATTCCCTGCCGCACGGCTCCTTCTTCCATGCAACAGGCGGCTCGGTCTATATGGATATCCGCAGCCGGATGAAGCTGATTCCTTATGAGGCACTGGTAGGTCTTACCTCTACGGTCGTTTCTGTGATCGTCTACCTTGTGCTGGCTTGAAATAATACCACTATAGAAGATCTTTATAGTAAGAAGATAGAAGCCGGAAATAGGAGCTGCCTTATGACTTGGCTTCTGTTTCCGGGACTTTCTGCCTCACTTGAACCACACTGTGGTATTGGCAAGGCACATGATCGGCCTCCCACTGGTGGCTGGCTGATCGATATCTGTGCGGCTGCCAGGATGGCGAATGGGATGATGAAAATCCGGTTGCGGGACCATTTGCAGGGTAAAATCACCCCCTTTGTTGACTTTATGAGTCGAACGTGTTAGGTTGAACATAAATTCAGAAAACTCTTATATGAAGGGGGTACTATTTATGAAAAAGTACATAGCAGAATTTATCGGAACCTGCGTACTTGTCACCTTCGGCTGCGGCAGCGCGTTTGCAGCCAACACCGTCGCGACGGATAACGGGGCAGCGGCACCGCTGGCATTCACCCAGCTGCTGATCGCATTTGCCTTCGGGCTTTCCATCGTGGCGATGGCTTATTCCATTGGAAATGTATCCGGCTGCCATGTCAACCCGGCTGTTTCCTTCGCCATGCTGCTGACCGGCAAGCTGGGCGGCAAGGACTTTGTCGGTTACGTGATTGCTCAGGTCCTGGGAGGTCTGGCAGGCGCAGGTCTTCTGGCCATTTTCTTCGGAACCAATAAGGGACTGGGAACCAACGGCTACGGCGAGGCGAGCGCCCTGGGCACAACCGCTCCGGTCGCATTCTTAGTTGAGACGGTTCTGACCTTTGTATTCGTCCTGCTGATTCTGGGTGTAACGTCCAAGGCGGAATTCTCCAATGTGGCAGGTCTTATCATCGGTCTGACCCTTGCCTTTGTCCACATCCTGGGCATTCCCTTTACCGGAACTTCCGTCAACCCGGCAAGATCTTTAGGTCCGGCGATCCTGGACGGCGGACTTGCTCTGCAGCAGGTCTGGTTATTCATCCTGGCACCCTTGGTCGGCGCTGCGATTGCGGCAGGCGTTTATGCCGCTCTGATCGCTCCGGCTACGGAAAGCAAGTAAAGATTAAGCTTTTTCAGAAACCACAAGAGAGAGAACGGATGGCAGTCTCCAAAAAGCTGCCGTCCGTTCTTTTTGTCTTTAGTTCAACGTAGCTAACTTCTTTGGGCGAGAGGTATTTAGTTTTGGGGCAAACTCTGCTATAATGGATTGCCGTAAGATTGCAAACGATTGATTTTGATACAGTTTAAAATGAAAAGAGGACCAAGGAATGCAGTACATCAACCATAATCATAAAATCGGAAGAAATGATCCCTGCTGGTGTGGCAGCGGAAAAAAATACAAGAGCTGTCACATGGCATTCGACGACAAGATCCGCAAATTTGCCATGGAAGGACATGAAGTTCCGTCCAGGAGCATCATCAAGACGGCAAAGGATATTGAAGGCATCAAGGAGAGCGCCAAGATCAATATCGCCTGCCTGGATGAGGTCGGCAAGCAGATCCACGCCGGCATGACCACCCAGGAGATCGACAATATTGTGGCGGATGTGACCCGGTCCATGGGCGGCATCCCCGCCTGCCTGAACTACGAGGGCTTTCCCAAGAGCGTCTGTACCTCCATCAACGATGAGGTCTGCCATGGGATTCCGGATCAGAACCGGATCTTAAAGGACGGAGATATCATCAATGTGGACTGCTCCACTATTTTAAATGGATATTTTTCAGATTCCTCCAGAATGTTCTGCATCGGCAACGTCGATCCGGCGTGGAAGAAGCTGGTCGATGTAACCAGGGAGTGCGTGCAGATCGGTATTGATAATGTCAAGCCCTGGACCTTCCTGGGAGATATGGGAGATAAGGTCCATCAGCACGCTCTTGAAAATGGTTATACCATTGTCCGTCAGATCGGCGGTCACGGCTGCGGGCTGGAATTCCACGAAGATCCCTACGTCAGCTATGTATCCAAGCCGGGGACGGAAATGCTGATGGTGCCGGGGATGTGCTTTACGATCGAGCCTATGGTCAATATGGGATCGGACGACATCTATGAGGACGCGGATAACGGCTGGACCATTTACACCGAAGACGGCAAGCCGTCCGCCCAGTGGGAAGTGCAGGTCGTTGTGACCGAGACCGGGTGTGAGGTCATCACCTATTGATTAAGCTGCAAACTCGCTTAAATCTTACTTTAAAATTGTGGCAGTTAGGATTATTAGCAGCTTAAATCTCGCCTTTAGCCAGTTTTGATTATAATTTTGAGTAGTCCTGATCGTACGTTCAGTTAGATCCTGCTCGTGATTTTAAACAAAAACGGATTGACACCGATCCGATACTTGTGTATATTGTTAATTAAATAAAGCCGTTTTATAAAAGTGTTGCCTGACGGCAGCACTTTTTGTGTTTATATAGCAAAAGTATCGAGGGAAGGATTTGATCAGGATATGGAAGAACTGAAACAGACCATTACGGAGCGGCGGCGTCAGACCCGGAATAAGATGTATCGGTTTATCTATGACGCGGAAAGTTCGGTGAGCAAGCAGCAGATTGCCAACACTCTGGGATATTCGCTGCCGACCGTGCATCAGAATATCGCGGAACTGCTGGATGCGGGGCTGATCCTGCCCGGCAAGGTGCTGAAGTCGACCGGGGGTCGGCCGGCAGTCGGTTACACCGTCAACAGCGAGCTGAAATACGCTATCGGCATCTCGGTTTCCCTCAACCATCTGCGCCTGCTGGCGTCGGATTTAAAGCAGCACGAAGTCGCCTATAAGCGGGTCGAGCGCCAGTACAGCGGCGGTCAGGAAGTCGGCAGGGAAGTCGCGGAGGAGCTGGATCTCTTTTTAAAGGAACATGACCTGGCTCCTGACAAGATTCTGGGCGTGGGACTGACCTTCCCGGGCGTCATTGACCGGACCAAGGATACCATCGTCCTGTCCCCGACTTTAAATTCCAAGGACATCAGCTTAAGCGCCATCCGGGAGGCGGTTCCCTACCGGCTCTTTATTGAAAATGACAGTACCTCGGGTGGGGCAGCGGAGTGGCTGAGCCTTCCGATGAAGGATCGAATTGACGATTTTGTCTACCTCTTTTTGGAAAACGGGATCGGCGGCGCTGTCTTTATCGACGGCAAGCCCTTTGAGGGCAGCAACAGCCGGAGCGGAGAATTCGGTCACATGACGACAGAGCCGGGCGGCAGGCTGTGCAACTGCGGAAAAAAAGGCTGTCTGGAGGCATATTGCAGCGCCCTGCGCTTCACGCGGGACCTGGGCAATATCAGCGCGGAGGACTTCTTTGCAGGAGTTGAGGCGGGAAATGAACAGTATCGAAAGATCTGGGAGGACGTCCTCGACCATCTGGCGATCGGCATCAACAACCTGCGAATGGCATTTGACTGCGACATCATTCTGGGAGGCTTCGTTTCCCAGTACCTGGAGCCCTACATGGATGCTTTAAAGAGCCGGATCGCGTCCCGCAACACCTTCGGCGAGCGGACCGACTACATCAAGCTGGGCAAGTACCCGACCAAGGCGGGCATGATGGGCGTCGCCTGGCATTTTACGGATGAATTCATTTCCGGGATCTGATCGAAGAGGGAAAATGAGCAAAGATGTCAAGAAAGTTTTATAAAGAGAGTTTTTAAAATCAGACAAAATACACAAGGAAACTTTGGAAATAATCACGAATTTACTAAAGACCACTAAAACAAATTGACTTGCTCATCCCTATGCCTTATATTGGTATCACTTAGGTAATTTGGTTTTATAAATGTTGTTTATGAAACCTGTTACAATAAAGCGTGATGGAATCACAAGAAGGAGGATTCACATGAAAGCAAAACAGTTACTCTCTATTGCCCTGGTAGGTGCCATGTCAGCATCCCTGGCAGCCTGCGGAAGCGCTTCCGGTTCTTCCACATCAACGGCAGCCTCCAAAGCGGAGGAAGCAACTTCTGCTCCGGCTGAAGCTGCAACATCGACAGCTGCCGCTGCGACAGGTGATCAGACCGTCGGTATCGCAATGCCGACCAAGTCTCTGGAAAGATGGAACCGCGACGGTTCTTATCTGGAAGAGCAGTTTAAGAAGGCTGGCTACAAGACAGAGGTAACCTACTCTGACAACAAGATTGATCAGCAGGTAAAGGACCTGGAAGGTCTGGTTGCTGACAAGGTGGATCTGCTGGTTGTCGCCGCAATCGACGGCGAAGCGTTAAGCGAAGTTCTTCAGGGCGCTAAGGATGCCAACATCCCGGTTATTTCCTATGACCGTCTGATCAGAAATACCGACGCAATCAGCTACTATGTATCCTTCGATAACTACAAGGTTGGTCAGCTGCAGGGGCAGTACGTCATTGATACCCTCGACCTCGACAATGCAGGCGATAAGACCTACAACATCGAGTTTACGGCAGGTGATCCGGCTGACAACAACGCTACCTTCTTCTTCAACGGCGCGTTTGATACCTTAAAGCCCTACATCGACAAGGGAACTCTGGTAATCCCGTCCGGTCAGAACCAGTTTGAGCAGGTTGCGACCAAGCAGTGGGATACCGCAACAGCAATGACCCGTTTCCAGAATATCCTGGGCTCCAACTACTCTGACGGGACTCAGCTTGATGTCGCTCTTTGCTCCAACGACTCGACGGCTCTTGGCGTTACCCAGGCGATCGAATCCGACTACGCGGGAACCAACGATGTTCTGGTAACCGGTCAGGACGGCGACGAGCAGAACCTGGCAAACATCATTGACGGCAAGCAGACCATGACGGTCTACAAGGCTGTTGCAAACGAAGCGGTCGCAACTCTTGACCTTGGTATCGCCCTGCTGAACGGCGAAACTCCGGATGACAAGCTGATCTCTGATTCCGGCTGGGACTTCGACTGCACATACGATACAGAATCCTATGACAATGGTATGGGCGTGATCCCGTCTTACCTGCTGACACCTACAGTTGTAACAAAAGACAATATCCAGAAGGAACTCGTTGATACCGGCTACTATACAATGGGCGATGACGGATATCCGCATCCGGTACAGTGATCCGCTGATCATTTACTGAATGAATGATAACTGATAAAGGGGCGGGGACGTCACTTGTCCCCGCCCTTTTCCCTTCAGTACTTTTGTAAAGTACATTTGCAAAAGAATCTGGCAGCTGCCTGAGGTGATGAAGCAGGAGGTATTCACTTGGCTGACTATATTTTGGAAATGAAAAACATTACAAAGCTTTACCCCGGCGTAAAAGCTTTGGACAATGTCAATCTGCAGGTGGAGCGCGGCGAGATCCACGCCCTGGTTGGTGAAAATGGTGCCGGTAAGTCTACGCTCATGAACGTACTTTCCGGAACGATTCCATTTGGCCAGTACACAGGAGACATTATTTACAACGGAGAGACCTGTAAGTTTACCAATATCAAGGACTCCGAGAAGAAGGGCATTGTCATTATCCACCAGGAACTGGCTCTGATCCCGGAACTGACGATCGCGGAAAATATGTTCCTCGGGAATGAGCGGTCCAATAAGTTCGGCAAGATCGACTGGAACATGACTCACAAGATGGCGACGGATCAGCTTAAGCGCGTCGGCTTAAAGGAAGCGTCCACGGTCCTGATCAAGGACATCGGAACCGGCAAGCAGCAGCTGGTGGAAATCGCCAAGGCGCTCTCCAAGAACGTCAGGCTGCTGATCCTCGATGAGCCGACATCTTCCTTAAATGAAGAAGATTCCCAGATGCTGCTCGATATGCTGCTGGAATTTAAGAAGGAGGGGCTGACGTCCATCATTATTACCCATAAGCTCAATGAAGTTGCTTACAGCGCCGACCGCATCACAGTCCTTCGGGACGGCGCCACCATCGAAACGATGGAGAACCCCAACCACAACATCGACGAGGAACGGATTATCAAGGGCATGGTCGGCCGGGAGCTGACGGACCGCTATCCGGAGCGCGAGCATAAGGTCAGCGATGAAGTCGCTTTTGAGTGTAAGAACTGGACGGTCTACCATCCTGTCTACACCGACAAATGCATGGACCGCAACATCAGCTTCAAGGTCCACAAGGGCGAGATCGTCGGCTTCTCCGGTCTGCAGGGGGCAGGACGAACTGAATTGGCAAAGTCCCTCTTCGGCAGAAGCTACGGCAGCCACATTTCCGGTCAGGAATTCATCAACGGTCAGGAAGTTCATCTGAGAAATGAACACGACGCCATCGAGCATGGACTTGCCTACGCGACAGAAGACCGGAAGACAGACGGCCTGGTCCTGGGAGATTCCATCGCCAAGAACACCACGATGGCCAAGCTCTCCAAGATCTCCAATCGGCAGGGCATTGTAGACCCCATCAAGGAAAACAAGTATGCCGATGAATTTGTCAAGGCTATGAATACCAAGACGCCCAGCGTCCGGCAGGCGGTCGGCAACCTGTCCGGCGGTAACCAGCAGAAGGTGCTTCTGGCAAAATGGCTGTTCGCCGAGCCGGATATTCTGATCCTCGATGAGCCGACCCGAGGCATCGACGTCGGCGCTAAGTACGAAATTTATACGATCATGAACCAGATGGTCAAAGAAGGCAAGGCGGTAATCATGATCTCCTCAGAACTTCCGGAGCTTCTGGGTATGTGTGACAGAATCTATGTCATGAATGAGGGTGAAATGGTGGCTGAGTTCACACAGAAGGAAGCTACGCAGGAAAAGATTATGAGCGCGATTCTCAAATCAGATGATCGTCAGATCAAGGAGGCTTAATCATGAAGGTTTCAGCTTTTGTTAAAAAATATACCATGGTGATCGCACTGGTCATTGTATTCATTTTCTTCACGGTACTGACCCAGGGCAAGCAGGTCCTTCCCGCCAACGTATCCAATCTGCTCCTGCAGAATGCCTACGTTCTGGTTATGGCGTGCGGTATGCTGCTCTGCATCCTGACCGGCGGTAACGTCGACCTGTCCGTCGGTTCCACCCTCTGCCTGGCAGGCGCGCTTGCCGGCAAGATGCTGCAGGATGGCAGACCGACCGCTCTTGCGGTTCTGCTGCCGCTGGTCGTTGCGGCTCTGATCGGCGTCGGCCAGGGCTTCCTGATTGGCTACATTCACATTCCTCCTTTTATCTGCACCCTGGCAGGTATGTTCCTTTGGAGAGGTCTGGGCCGTGTCGTTCTGGATTCCCGGACCCTTCCGATTCAGCAGCAGGGCTTTAAGAACCTCTTCACCTCCTATATCCGCATCCCGGGTATTGATGATAAGGGAAATGCTCCTTCTTCCCTGGTCATTTTCTGCATCATCGCCATCCTCTTTACCATCGCCATGCTGATGAGCGAGCTGAAGAAGAAAAAGCAGGGCATCGCGACAACCAGGATCTCCAGCACCGTGATCAGAATCGTCATCATTGACATCATCCTCGTGGCCTATGGACAGAGACTGAGCAAGTACCAGGGCGTTCCGGTCATGCTGATCTGGATCTGCGCCATTGTCGCCATCTTCTGGTTCCTGACCTCCTCCACCGTATTCGGCCGTTACTTCTACGCTGTCGGCGGAAATGAAAAGGCAACCAAGCTCTCCGGTATCGATCCCCGTAAGGTTTACTTCTGGGCTTACTTCCTCATGTCCACACTGGCAGGTCTGTCTGGCCTTCTGGTCGGCGCCCGTATCGGTGCCGTTGACGGTAATATGGGTAACTCCTACGAAATGGACGCCATCGCGTCCTGCTTCATCGGCGGCGCTTCCGCGTACGGCGGATCCGGTTCCATCCCGGGCGTCATGATCGGCGCCATCCTTCTGGGCGTTATCAACCAGGGCATGTCCATCATGGGTCTGCCGGATCAGTGGCAGTACGTCGTCAAGGGCGCTGTTCTTCTGGCAGCCGTCGTCTTCGACGTCGTATCCAACCACAAGACCGGTAAGTCATAAGGACTACTTTAAAATTTGCAACTTTAAAATGTTATAAAGGGGAATGAAGGACCCCGCTCTGGTCTTTAGGCGGGGCGGAGTTCTTCGCATTCCTACAAAAGGGAGAAAAACAATGCTTTATATCGGCGTTGATTTAGGAACATCCGCGGTGAAGCTGCTTCTCATGGATGAGAAGGGCGGCATCAAAAACATTGTTTCCGAAGAATATCCGCTTTCCTTCCCCCATCCGGGTTGGGCTGAGCAGAGACCGGAGGACTGGCTTTCTGCAGTCGAAAAAGGAATCCCGGAACTGATAAAGGGGCAGGACGCTTCCCGGATCGCAGGCATCGGCGCCGGCGGTCAGATGCATGGTCTGGTCGCTCTTGACGCAGATGACAAAGTCCTGCGGCCGGCGATTCTTTGGAACGACGGAAGAAGCCAGGAAGAGACCGAATATTTAAATACAGTCATCGGCAAGGAAAAGCTGACGGAATACACCGGCAACATTGCCTTCGCCGGCTTTACCGCACCCAAGATTCTCTGGATGAAAAAGCATGAGCCGGAGCTTTTTGAAAAGATTGCCAAGATCATGCTGCCCAAGGACTACATCAACTACATGCTGACCGGCGTCCACTGCACAGACTATTCGGACGCGTCCGGCATGCTGCTGCTGGACGTCCGCAACAAGACCTGGAGCCGGGAAATGCTGGATATCTGCGGCATCAGGGAAAGCCAGATGCCCAGACTCTTTGAAAGCTATGAAGTGGTCGGAAATCTGACCCCTGAGGCGGCCAGGAAGCTGGGTCTTTCTGAGAATGTGAAGGTCGTGGCAGGAGCCGGAGACAATGCGGCTGCGGCGGTCGGGACCGGCGTGGTCGGAAATGGGGGCTGCAACATTTCCCTGGGAACTTCCGGCACTATCTTCGTATCCTCCGACAAGTTCGCCCTCGATACGGCAAATGCCCTTCACGCCTTTGCTCACGCGGACGGCGGCTGGCACCTGATGGGCTGCATGCTCTCCGCGGCTTCCTGCAACAAGTGGTGGATGGATGAGATCATCGGAACCAGGGACTACGGAAGCGAGCAGGCCCCGATCACGGATGAGCAGCTGGGCCGCAACCATGTCTATTTCCTGCCCTACCTGATGGGAGAGCGGGCGGTTCATAACAATCCGGGAGCCAGAGGCTGCTTTATCGGCCTTACCATGGACAACACCCGGGCGGATATGACCCAGGCAGTCCTCGAAGGCGTCGCCTTCGGCATCCGGGATTCCCTGGAAGCAGCAAAGCGGCTGGGCGTGACGGTGACATCCAGTATGATCTGCGGAGGCGGAGCCAAGAGCCCGCTATGGAGAAGGATCGTTGCCAACGTCCTCAATATTGAGCTGACCATACCGGAGACAGAGCAGGGCCCGGGTTACGGCGGAGCTATTCTGGCGGCCGTTGCCTGCGGAGAATATCCGACGGTGGAGGAGGCTGCCAGGACCCTCGTCAAGGTGACGGAGAAGGTTGAGCCCGATCCGGAAATTGCAGCCAGATACGAGGAGAAATACAAGGCGTTTGATGATCTCTATCCCGCTCTAAAACCCCTTTTCCCGGCTCTTTAAAGAAAGGCGGTAAGATTTTATGACTTTGTTTGAAAGAGATCCCGACAAACGCCCTTCGACCCAGACCGGCAGCATGCTGATGATCGTCGTCTGCGGCTACATCATATACCTGGGCGTCAACATCTTAAGCGGTTATGTCAAAGGAGAGGGCGGCAATACGCCCGCCTGGGTCCAGATCGTCTTCGGTCTGCTGTTCGTCGGGGCAGGAGCCGGTTTTATCATCCGTTATCTGATCCTGATCGCAAGCGCCAACGCCGCGGCAAAAGAAGAACCAATCGAAGAAGAAAAACAGGCGGAAAGTCCGGAAGCCGATGAGGGAGATGAAACGGATTCATCGACTTTGGACCTCACGAATTCGGACCGGGACTCTTCCGGACAAGCTTAAGTGCATCATCCTGCGGGACCTTCCCGCGGGTCAATATCTATAAACTTTAAAGTAAATTCAAGAAAGGATGAAACTATGACAAGCAATATTCCAGTAGTTAAAGTTGGTATTGTGGCTGTAAGCCGTGACTGCTTCCCGGCTCCTCTTGCCGTCAACAGAAGAAAGGCTCTTGTTGAAGCTTACACCAGGAAGTACGGCGCAGAGAACATCTATGAGTGTCCGATCACCATCGTTGAGAGCGAAATCGATATGGTCAACGCTCTGGAAGATGTCAGGAAGGCAGGCTGCAACGCCCTTTGCGTCTACCTGGGCAACTTCGGTCCGGAAATCTCCGAGACCCTGCTCGCCAAACACTTCGACGGACCGGTCATGTACAGCGCGGCTGCGGAAGAATCCCAGACCACTCTGGGCGTATCCGGCAGAGGCGACGCTTACTGCGGTATGCTGAACGCCTCCTACAACCTGGCCCTTCGCAACACTACAGCCTGGATTCCGGAGAATCCGGTTCGCAGCGCGGAAGGTGTTGCCGACAATATCCATGACTTTCTGCCGATCGCCAGAGTCAGAATCGGTCTTGACAACCTGAAGATCATTTCCTTCGGTCCCAGACCGCAGAACTTCCTGGCCTGCAATGCTCCGATCAAACAGCTCTACAACATGAACGTTGAAATCGAAGAAGAGTCCGAGCTGGATCTCTTTGAAGCTTATGAGAAGCACTTCGTACCGGAGAAGTACGACCTCGATCCGGCAGTTGTGGAGAAGCAGAATAAAGAGATCGAAGAGATCAAGGCGGACATGATGAAGGAACTCGGCATCAAAGATCCGACCGAAAAGCAGCAGGAAATGCTGAAGAAGTTCGCTTCCTATGAAGCAACTCTGGTTGACTGGGTTGAGGAACACAAGGGCTATCGCAAGTATGTCGCCCTGACCACAAAGTGCTGGCCGGCATTTGAAGATATGTTCAAGTTTGTTCCCTGTTTTGTCAACAGCCGTCTGACCGGCCGCGGCATTCCGGTATCCTGTGAAGTTGATATCTACGGCGCTCTGTCCGAGTACATCGGCTGGTGTATCAGCGGTGAGGAAGTTACCCTGCTCGACATCAATAACTCTGTACCGGCAGATATGTACGAAGAGAGCATCAAGGGCAAGTTCGACTACGACTTCAAGGCAACGGATGTCTTCATGGGCTTCCACTGCGGCAATACCTGCAGCAGCAGACTGGTTCAGCCTCACATCGGCTACCAGAAGATCATGGCAAATACCCATCCCCAGGAATGGTGCGACGGAACCATGGAAGGCGACATCAAGCCGGGCGCAATCACCTTCTACAGACTGCAGTCCACAGCTGATGCCAAGCTTCGCGCTTATGCGGCAGAAGGGGAAGTCCTGCCGGTCGCTACCCGGTCCTTCGGTTCCATCGGTGTCTTCGCGATCAAGGAAATGGGTCGTTTCTATCGCTATGAGCTGATCGGCAAGAACTATCCGCACCACGGCGCGGTTATGTTCGGCCACTATGCGAAGAGCCTCTATGAAGCGCTCAAGTTCATCGGCGTTGATCCGACTGAAATCGGCTACAACCATCCGGCCGGAGACCGCTATGTGGATGAAAATCCCTGGGGAAACCTTTGATCGTAAGATCATGAAACTGGTCTGACATTCTGCGGTCCGCCTGCTTTTGGGCAGACGGGCCGCATTTTTCTACCCGAAAAAGGAGAAACTCATGCATATCTATACAATTTCCGATCCGGAATTTAAAGAATACGGCAAAGTCATAGAAGGTTACGAGAAAGAGTCCAAGGCGATTATGGAAGCGCTGACGACGTCAACTCCCTGCCCGGAAGAGGGGACCGGCTATGTACCGGAAGAGCCGGCGATTCAGAACCTGCCGGAAGCGAAGAGCTTGGCGCCCAGCCTTTTTGGCGGCATCCCGACCGAGTTCGGCTGGTGCAACGGTCACAATACCAGGCTCAATGCTCTGGAATACCACAGAAACAGCGAGTTCAATCTGGGGACAGAGGACTTCATCCTTCTGGTCGCCAGGCAGAGTGAAATTGATGAAAACTTTATGCTGGATACCGCAAAGGTCAAGGCCTTTTTAGTTCCTAAGAGTGTCCTGGTCGAGGTCTACGCGACCACCCTTCACTATGCGCCCTGCCAGGCAAGCCCGGGTAAGGGCTTTCGGGTTCTCGTCGCCCTGCCCAAGGGGACCAATGACGGCACGACGGAAACCAAGGGTCTAAGCCCGGAAGACGCCTATATGACGGCTCAGAACAAGTGGCTGCTGCCGCATCCGGATTCCAGCGAGGCGAAGGGCGGAGCCAAAGTGGGGCTGACCGGTGTCAATATTGATATTGCAGGAGATCTGAAGTAAACCTGTAAGATAAAGCTGAAATAGACTGCTGCTTGCAGCACATAAGGGCGGAAGCCGGGTTTTGGTTTAAACCGGCTTCCGCCCCATATTATTTCATATGAAATTGTTCTTTAAGAAATTCCTTATTTCCTTTCCTCCTTTTTCCGTCTTGCAGCCAGTAACATAACAACCGCTGTCAGAGAAGCTGCAAGCAGCACCCCATACAGGAGAATATTTGCGGAATCCCCTGTCTTTGGAGCCCCGGTCCTTGTTGCTCTGCTGCCGGTTGAAGGGGTAGGTCTTGGCGGCTTGTTGCCCGGTGTGGGCGGGACTGGTTTCGGCGGCTTGTTGTCCGGCGTGTGTGTATTCACTACCGTAAAGCCCTTTATTTCATCTCCGGTAATGGATGTCTGATATCCGGATACCGCATCTTCCGTAACGCTATAGTTGATTTTCTCCCCATTTGCGTAAAGATCCAGATTGGTAAAGCTGCCGGTCCACTGATTCTCCCCATTCAGTGTTAGCACTTTCCCAGTATCTTTTCCATCCGCCAGCAGATGAATCGTGACGCTCTTCGGACGAATCCTGTCTTGATTATCCCTGTCGTCCCATGCCTTGGTGACCGCAATGCTGGTCTTGCCTGGAGCATGCGTATTGGTCACATCATAGCCTTTGACTTCGCTGGTATAATCTGTGACCGCATCTTCCGTAACGGTATAGACAATTTCCTTTCCTTTTTCGTACTTGGCAAGATTGTCGAAGGACCATTTCCAGTCGTCTGCTGCGGTGACTTCTTTATTCGCAACCTCTGTGCCGTTAGCCATGAGCCGGATTGTGATCTTCTCCGGTCTTGCGCCGTCCTGGTCGTTGTTATCCTCCCAGGTCTTTGTGCCGCTCACGGAGGTGGTTTCCGGGGTATGCGTGTTTGTTACAGTATATCCGGTCTTCGCATCCCCTGTGATTGCCACATCGTACCCTGCGACAGCATCCTCCTTTACGGCATAGACAATGTCCTTACCAGCCTTCTTCGCATCCAGTTCCTCAAAGGAGGCAGACCAGTGATTGGCTTCGTTCAGGGTAACGGTCTTTCCGGTATCCTCACCATCCGCCAGAAGGTGGACGGTAACATCGTTCGGACGCTTGCCATCCTGATTGTTACTGTCGTTCCATGCCTTGGTGACCGCAATGCTTGTCTTGCCCGGGGCATGCGTATTGGTTACATTGGTTCCATCATAGCTTGCGCTGTAATCTGTGACCGCATCTTCTTTCACAGAGTAGGAAATTTCCGCACCGTCCTTATATTTCGGCAGCTCACTGAATGTCCAGCTCCAGCTATCGGAAGCGGTGACTTCCTTGCTCTGTACTTCCTCACCATTGGCCAGCAGGCGGATCGTGATACTCTCCGGTCTTGCGCCGTCCTGGTCGTTGTTGTCATTCCAGGTCTTCGTTCCGCTCACGGAGGTGGTCTCCGGTGTATGGGTATTTGTCATGGTCTGACCATTGGAGACAGTGCTTTGATCCGCCTCATAGCCATCTACGGCATCTTCCTTTACCGTATAGTTGATTGCCGTGCCATTGCTGCTCTTCGGAAGGTTGCTGAACGTTACCGTATAGGTGCCATCCCCATTGTCTGTCACCGTCGGTACAACGTTTTCAACTTCCGTGTCGCCATTCATCAAATGTACTTTGGCAGCATACTCATTCGCAGAGGGACGGATACCATCCTGATTGTTCGTATCTGCCCATTTTTTGGTGATACTGATTTCCGTCGTATCCGGTGTGTGCGAGTTGGTGATTGTCTCTCCATCTGCGGCGCTTGTCTTGTCTGCCGTGTAGCCGTCAATGGAATCTTCCGCAATCTTATAATCCGCCTTGCTGCCGTTTACATATTCCGGAAGATCACTGTATTTCACCGTATACGTTCCGTCTCCATTGTCGGTTACGATCGGGGTATAGCCGGTCACTTCCTCGGTGCCGTTCATCAGTTTGATTTTGGATGCAAAATCATCCGCACTCGGACGAATCCCATCCTGATTATCTGCATCCTCCCACTTCTTGGTGATGGAGACACTGATCAGGAGCTTTTTGTCTGTAACCGTCCTTACGGCTGCACTATCCGGAGATACCTGGAGTGTAAATTCTTCCGTATTCAGCTCATATCCGGCAGGAGCTGTCTTCTCTTTTACCTTATAGGTTCCGGATGTAAGAGAGCCGGAAGTAACCGTTCCATCCGCACCGGTCGTTAATTCAAATGTGCTCCCATCCGGACGGGTCACCTCAAACACAGCACCTGCAAGTACAGTACTGTTATTATCCGCATCCACCTTGGTAAGTTTGATCTTGTTTGCAAGATTGCCTGTTCCGGATCCACCCGAATCAGCGGAAATGTGGGATGCGCTTGTGGTCTTTGTCTGTTGCGTCGAAGTAAGTGTTACATTATTGCGAAGTCTCGTTCCTGGCGTGTAAGTTGTGCTATAGCGAAGTCGATACTGATCGCCATTCAGATCCCCCAGATTGATACTAAAGGATTTCCTGTCTGTACTGATCGTAAGCCTGCCTGATAGGTCAGCAGAATTATCGCTTTCATAGGTTTGCTTAATATCACCATACGCATCCATCTCTACGCGTGCAAGGATGAAACTGCCAGGTATATATGTTTCATTCCCTGCTCCCGCAGACAGATGATCAGATATAACAACATTCGTCAGAGTTGCTTTCTGATGATTGATTCGAACATACCACTCAGCTTCGTCCTTAGCACCCGAGCTTGCAGTTTGCCCCCACTTGCCTATTACTTCTGGCTTAAGCCCTTGAGGTCCTGTGACATGCACCTCCACAGGTGTCACCTGCCCATTGACGGTGACGCTAAAGGTGTTATCCTTATCATTTTGGATCTGCTGTCTGTCGAAAGTGGCAGCCAGATGAATATTTCCTTTAATATTCTCCTTTCCCTCTACCCAGTCGGCAAAAGTGACGCGGACGGTTCCACCTGTATTATTTGCTCCCGGCGAGACGTGGGCTGTCGCGATTACGGTCGTGCCGTCATCCCCATAAATATTAAAATCGACAGACGCACTGTCGGAAGGGAAGCGCATCTCACTCGGCAGAGTTATATCAAAATAGTCTCCTTCGTGCAGGTCTGCTCCACTTGAACTTGCATCCCAGTCCATTGCAAGATAAAACTTATCTGTGAAGTAGACCTTTTCTACATCCTGACCACTTAAATTTTGGATCGTGAAATTTGTAATAGTGGCAGGCACCTCCCTGGGAGTGGCTGCCGGCGCCCTCCTTGGGACCCTCAGAACCACGGCATAAGGAGAAAAGCTGTCCGCGCTGACACTGACCTCTGCGCCGCTGCCCTTCGCAGGTGCAGACGTGCTTCCGAGCGTCTCTTTTCCCGCTTCACCTGCATGGATAACCTGCAGCTCAGCCTGTTCACCGTCCGCAACAGAAAGGTCTGATCCGCCGCTGACAGAAAAAGTCACATTGACAGTCTTTCCATTCTGCGGCTGAACCTTGTTTCCATCGGCATCCTTAAACGTAATATCGAAAGCGACTGCGGCAGAAGCTTCCCCGTCTGAAGCCAGAGCTTTCGCCTCATCTGAACTAAGCGGCAAAATGGAAAGCGTTGTCCCCTTGGGGAAGGACCCCTCCGGTGCGTTTACCCGGACCGTAACTCCATCACTTGTTTTGCTTCCCGTGATGGGATTCGTATTGTAAGCGGCCGTATCTTTGCCTGCTTGAACTTTCTCAGAAGGTTCCGGAACATTTTCTTTCGATTCCGCCATCTGATCAGCTTTTTTCACAGATGCTGACTGACCGGCTTTTACATCAGGTGCTGATGAATCAGCTTTTTTTGCAGATGTCGACTGACCAGTTTTCACATCAGGTGCTGACGGCTTGCTTTCCCCAATGGATGCTGCAGAACTGTCAGCTGCAGAATCAGACCCCTCACCGTTTTTTAACGTCTCATTCTGCCTTTTTTTAGAGACAGGCGGCTTTTCCTCAGAAGCTGCAGGAGAAGTGCCTCCCTTCTTATCCACCTGCTTGATACTTGTTGCATCCTCAGAATTCTCCTTGCTCGCATTCGGAGCGGAGCTTACAGAGGATGCTGCCGCTGGATTACTGTCTGCACTTTCAGCAAACACAATTTGCGAGCTGATGCTGAACAGCATCGTAACTGCAAGCAAAATGCTCAACAGTTTTCTTGACCTTTTCATAGATCACCATTCCTTTCTATATGATTCAAAATATGGTCTTTACATCCTCTTTTCAAAAATGTAGACTTT
>DFIU01000011.1 GCA_002371465.1 Lachnospiraceae bacterium UBA3689
TACTTGGGGGTAGCATATCACAGAGCGCAGTCCTTTTTTGTTGATTTTAAAGTACGGTAAATGCTGTGGTGATAACTGACACAAGATTTTTAATCATGATCATTCAGCTTACCTTCCCTGGTCAAGATCCAGTATTCCCCCATGGTCTGCCCCGGCTGTTCGGAGACATCCTGATCGAGATAGGAAGAAAGATTGACCGAAACAGGGTTCCAGGAGAGGGCGGCCGCTTCATCCGGATACTCCACCTCCGCATACCAAAATTCAGTATCAAGGCCCTGGTCGACGTGGTTGACTTCCAGTTTCAGACCGTCAGGCAGCTGATAGGTCCGTCTTACTTTGGGGATAAGGGGGAGACCGATCATATCTTCCAGTTCCTCAAAGTGGTCTTTCGTGAGTTCGATCTCCAGTTCCTTGCGGACGATCCCGCTGCCGGTCTTAAAGCAGAGGATGTAGTGGGTTTTCCCGCCCAGCATGGCTTCTTCCCTGATCCGGACGGTGGGTCTTACCGTCAGATAGCCCTGCCTCATGTTCTGTTCATAAAGGAGGGGCAGGTCCTCGGGCCAGCCCCTGACCATCCATTTTCGTTCAATTTCCATAAGAATCTTCACTCCTTCGTCTTTTTGCCTGCGGTACAAATCGGGATGAAAGGACCAACCTTCTTTCACCCTATACCGTCCTGGGATATTTTCTTCTATTATAGCAGAGGCAGCCTGTGGGACAGGATTTTTTTGTGCGGGAAAATGGAAAATGTGTTATCTTATAGAAAGACTTTAGGCGGGGAACGCACACGAGGGAGGAGTTTTCAGTATGGATACCATTCTGATTGGAATAGCCGGAGGCAGCGGAAGCGGTAAAACGACGCTGGCAAATAAGTTGATCGATTGTTTTGGCAGCGACGAGGTTTCGATTCTGCGTCACGACAACTATTACAAACGTCATGACGAGATCCCCTTTGAGGAACGCGCCAGGCTCAACTATGACCATCCGGACTCTTTTGATACCAAGCTTCTCTGCCAGCATATCCGTATGTTAAAACAGGGGCAGCCCATCCGCATGCCCCTCTACGATTATTCCCAGCACAACCGGTCCGATCAGGTCGTCGTCGTTCAGCCGGCACCGGTCATCATTCTGGAAGGCATTATGATCTTTGCCGACCGGGAGCTGTGTGACCTGCTCGATATCAAGGTCTTTGTCGATACGGACGCGGACGTGAGGATTCTGCGGCGCATTATGCGGGACGTGAAGGAACGGGGGCGGTCCCTGGACAGTGTCATTTCCCAATACCTGACGACGGTCAAGCCCATGCACGAGCAGTTCGTGGAACCTTCCAAGAGGAAAGCGGATATCATCATTCCCGAGGGCGGAAAAAATCAGGTCGCGCTCGACATGCTGATTCAAAGAATCAAATACCAGCTCCGTCACAACAGACGAATGCAGGCTGACGGAAAACAGACGGAAGAAAATAAGAAAGAGGAAGCATAAAATGGCTAAGAAAATCATTCTGACGGGGGACCGTCCAACCGGAAAACTTCACATCGGTCACTATGTCGGATCACTGAAAAACCGGGTCCTGCTCCAGAACTCGGGAGATTTTGATGAAATCAATATCATGATCGCCGATGCCCAGGCTCTGACTGATAACTTTGATAACCCGGAGAAGGTCCGTCAGAACATCATCGAAGTCGCTTTGGACTACCTGTCCTGCGGCATCGACCCGACCAAGTCCACCATTTTTATCCAGTCCCAGGTTCCGGAACTGACCGAGATGACCTTTTATTTTATGAACCTGGTCACGGTAGCGCGGGTGCAGAGAAATCCGACGGTCAAGGCGGAGATCCAGCAGAAGGATTTTGAAGCCAGCATCCCCATGGGCTTTTTCAGCTATCCCATCAGCCAGACAGCCGATATCACCGCCTTTAAGGCGACGACGGTTCCGGCGGGCGAAGACCAGGAGCCGATGATCGAGCAGGCGCGGGAAATCGTCAGGAAATTCAACTCCATCTACGGGGAGGTCCTGGTAGAGCCGGAGATCCTCCTTCCTAAGAACCGGGCGCAGCTGCGCCTGCCCGGTACGGACGGTAAGGCAAAGATGAGCAAGTCGCTGGGCAACTGCATCTACTTGTCGGATTCGGAGGCGGATGTCAAGAAGAAGGTCATGTCCATGTTCACCGACCCCAACCACCTGAGGGTCGAAGATCCGGGCAGGACGGAGGGCAATCCGGTCTTCATTTACCTGGATGCTTTCGCGACGGACGATTCCTTCGCCGAATTCTGGCCGGACTACCACAACCTGGCGGAATTAAAGGAGCATTATGAGCGGGGCGGTCTCGGCGATGTGAAGATCAAGAAGTTCCTCAACAAGGTCCTGCAGGCGGAACTTTCCCCCATTCGGGCAAGACGGGAGGAATTTGAACGGGATATCCCCTCCGTCTACGCCATGCTGGAAGAGGGCAGCAAAAAGGCGGAGCGGGAGGCGGCGAAGACCTTACAGGAAATGAAGCACGCCATGCGGATCGACTACTTTGAAGACCGTGACCTGATCGCCGAGCAGGCAAAGCGCTTTGCCGAAAAATATAAAAAATAAACCTATCTGACAGGAAGCAGTCTTAAGGACCTTGCTTTTGTCAGATTGCACAAAAACTGTCGGAAACCGAAATGGTTCCGACAGTTTTTTTGTGAATATCGGACGAACTGAAAGTTTTCAAAATAAAGTTGACAAAAGTTGTTGAATATGTGGCATAATAGACAGTATATAAAGAATTATGTTAGTGAAAATCACGAACGAAATCTGATTCAGGGGGCTTTATTATGGTAAAAGAAGTGAATCCGATGATTCACGTCAACGAACGGGATTATCCGAGAAAAGGACATCGCTGCAAAGATCCGGAAAAGAAGCAGCTGCTGATCAAGCTTGCTCAGCTGATTACGGACAATATACCGAGAAAGCTGCCCGGCGGCATGAAGGAAAATCACATGGATTTCTGGATTCTGGACAAGCTCTTGACCAAAGATGAAGTAAAATTCATGCTGAGCTTTAAAAAGCGCCGGGTTGGCTGCACGACCGGGCAGCTGGCAGCCCGGAACAACATGACGGAGGAGGAGGCACAAAAGGTGATCGACCACCTCCTTTGGATCGGGATTCTGGAACAGAACCGGGACAATGAGGACCACCATATTCAGTACGCCATCCCCAAATGGGTGGTTGGATCCGGCGAATATATGGTAGAACACAAGACGCTTGCCGATGATCATCCGGAAGTGGCGACCATGTTCAACTTGGCACCCCAGGAGCCGCTGGAGCTGGCGGCAAAGCTGGTCCCGCCCGGAGGTGCCGGCATCGGTATGCACGTCATTCCGGTCGAACAGGCGATTGACAGCAACTCCAGGTCCGTCAGCGTCGAGCATTTATCCCACTGGCTGGAAAAATACGACTGCTTCTGCAAGATGGTCTGTGCCTGCCGCAAGGCGCAGCGAATCCGGGGCGAGGGCGTCGGAGATATTGAGGGCTACACCTGTATCGGCGTCGGCGATATCGCCGAGTTCCTGGTGGAATCCGGCAAAGACGCCCAGTACATCACCCGGGAAGAGGCGATGGATATCATCATGCGGTCCGAGCGCAAGGGCTATGTCCACCAGATCACCAACCTGGACGGACCCAACCGGATCGTCGGTATCTGTAACTGTTCTCCGGGGAGCTGCTACGGTCTTCGGACTTCCCAGCTCTTTAATACACCCAATATGTCCCGCAGTGCCTACCGCGCCCATGTCGATCCTTCTAAGTGCGTCGCCTGCGGCAAGTGCGTAGAAGTCTGCCCGGCCGGGGCGGCAAAACTGGGGCAGAAACTGTGTCATAAGGACGGAAAGCTCTTCCGTTATCCCATGGCGGAACTGCCGGACGATATGCCCTGGGGCGAGGATAAGTGGGACCGGGACTACCGCGACCACAATAAGATCAACTGCTACGATACGGGGACTTCTCCCTGCAAGAGCGCCTGCCCAGCCCATCTGTCCATCCAGGGTTATATCAAGATGGCGGCAGAGGGCAGATATGAGGAAGCGGTCAAGCTGATCCGGCAGGACAATCCCTTCCCGGCGGTCTGCGGCGAGGTCTGCAACAGACGGTGTGAGGACCGCTGTACCAGAGGTACGATCGATCAGCCTCTTGCCATCGATGAAATCAAGAAGTTCCTGACCCGGGAAGAGCAGAAACATCCGGAAGCTTTTTTGGAGCCGACGGAGAATCAGGACGGTCAGGAGTGGACCCGGTATCCGGTCGCCGTGATCGGAGCAGGTCCGGCAGGACTGACGGCAGCCTGGTATCTGCGGAAAGAGGGATATCCGGTTACGGTCTTTGAAAAAGAGAAGCGGCCGGGCGGCATGCTCTTAAACGGCATCCCCAATTTTGTCCTTGAAAAAGAGATTCTGGAGACGGAAATCAGCCTGGTCGAGAAGATGGGAGCTAAGATCCGCTGCGGCGTCGAGGTAGGCAGGGACATCACGATCGAAGAATTAAGAAAGCAGGGCTACAAGGCTTTCTACTTGGCGATCGGTCTGCAGGGAGGGAGAAAGGCTGGCGTTCCGGGCGAAGCGGCAAACGGTGTTGAATCCGGCGTCGGCTTCTTAAAGAGAATGAACCTGGCGACCACCGGTCAGCAGGAACGGGAAGCCAGGGCTGCCGGCAAGGATATCCATGACGCAGTCCGCATGGAGGGCGACGTCGTCGTGGTCGGCGGCGGAAATGTGGCGATCGATGTGGCAAGAACGGCATATCGGGCGACAGATGGTCACATCACCATGCTCTGCCTGGAGCAGCGGAATGAGATGCCGGCGTCTGACGATGAAGTTGCCCTTGCCCAAAGCGAAGCGATTGAGATCAGGAACGGCTGGGGTCCCAAGGAGATTTTGAAACATGAGGACGGCACTGTCAAAGCCATCGTCTTTAAACGGTGCCTTTCTGTCAAGGATGAGAGCGGAAGATTCCACCCCTCCTATGATGAAAATGATACCATCACCATTCCCTGCAGCCATGTCCTGATGGCGATCGGCCAGGCTGCCGAGTGGGGCGATCTTCTTAAGGGGACCAGCGTTCAGTTAAGAAGAAACGGTACAGCAGTGGCGGATCCGGTAACCCTTCAGACCGACGAGCCGGACATCTTCGTCGGAGGCGATATCCGGCACGGCGCTAAATTTGCCATCGATGCGATTGCGGACGGTCGGGAAGGCATGGTTTCCATCAACCGCTTTGTCCATCCGGGTCAGAGCCTGACCATAGGCAGAGACTTAAGAGAGTTTATCGAACTCAACCGGGAGGATATCCGGACCGAGTCCTATGACAATGCCAAACGGCAGATTCCGGGCATGAAGCGCGCCGACGACCCCAGGACGTTTGAGGAGCTGCGGCTGCCGCTTACGGAAGAACAGGTTCGGGCGGAAGCCAAGCGGTGTCTGGGCTGCGGTGCCTCCGTCGTCGACCTCAACCAGTGTATCGGCTGCGGTCTTTGCACAACCCGCTGCCATTTCGACGCCATCCACCTGTCCCGGGATATCCCGCACGCCAGCGATATGCATACGGCAGAGGAAATGATGGACTGCGTCAAGGCTTATCTGCCCCAGCGGACCCTCAAGATCGTCAAGCACAAGGCGACCGGCAAACACGCTTATCCGACGGAGCAGTTCCCCGGTCAGTACCCGGCTGAAAACTTGTAATGAAAATTTAAGAAAAGGATAAGGGAGAGACGGCTTCGCTTCTCCCTTTTGTGAGTGATATGAGTGATCGGGCATTTGAAATTCTGGATACCAAAGAGCGGGTGCTGGCGGACAACGATCTTGCCGCCGGGACTGTCCGCGGGCAGTTAAAGCAGCATAAGGTCTTCTTCGTAAACCTGATGTCATCCCCCGGCGCGGGCAAGACTACGACCCTGGTCCGGACCATTGAGGCTCTGAAAGACCAGTACCGGATCGGCGTCATGGAGGCGGACGTGGACAGTGATGTCGATGCGGAAACGGTCAGTCGGGCTGGGGCCCGGGCGATTCAGCTGCATACGGGCGGCTCCTGCCACATGGACGCCGATATGACCCTGCGGGGGCTGAAAGGACTTTCGATCGATGATCTGGACCTCCTCTTTTTGGAAAATGTCGGCAACCTGGTCTGTCCTGCGGAATTTGACGTGGGGGCGGATAAGAGGGTTATGATCTTAAGCGTCCCGGAGGGGGACGACAAGCCCCTCAAATATCCCCTGATGTTTGAGGTCAGCGACTGCCTCCTCATGAATAAGATTGATACCAAACCGGCATTTAACTTCAGCGAAGAAGTCTGCGTCAAGCGGGCGAGAGACTTAAATCCTAAGATCGCCTGTTTCCCTATTTCCGCAAAAAACGGGAACGGCTTTGAAGAGTGGATTTCCTGGCTGAAAGAACAAATCGAAGAAAAGAGGAGGATGGAATGAAGGTTATCGAATTAAATAAGTCCGTCACCTCCTCCAACGACCGGGACGCGGATGCGCTGCGGGAGGAAATGAGACAAAACGGGACCCTGCTGATCAATCTGATGTCGTCGCCCGGCTCGGGCAAGACCACCCTTTTGGGCAAGACAGTCACGGACCTGAAGAAGGAGCTGAAAATAGGCGTTTTGGAAGCGGATATCGCTTCGGATGTGGATGCAAAGACCATGGAAGATCTGGGCGCCAGATCCATCCAGGCTCACACGGACGGCATGTGTCACATGGATGCCGGGATGACCAGGCGGGCGCTTGAGGCGATGGGGCATGACGACCTGGATCTCATTTTTCTTGAAAATGTCGGCAACCTGATCTGCCCCGCCGAATTTGATACGGGCAGCGGGAAAAATGTCATGATTTTAAGCGTCCCGGAGGGGGATGACAAGCCCCTGAAATATCCGCTCATGTTTGAGCAAAGTGACGTACTGGTCATCACCAAGACGGATGTCTTGAGCTACTTTGATTTTGATTTGAA
Source organism: Lachnospiraceae bacterium UBA3689 (assembly GCA_002371465.1). Classification (GTDB taxonomy): domain Bacteria; phylum Bacillota; class Clostridia; order Lachnospirales; family Lachnospiraceae; genus Chordicoccus. Next base: position 6,973 of record DFIU01000011.1, read on the forward strand.
GAAGTGCCGGGAACGGGCCAGAAAATTAAATCCGAAGATTCAAATCTTTCCGGTCTCTGCCGTGAGCGGGGCTGGGATGAACGCATGGGAGGAATGGCTGAAACAGGCGGTCTCCTCCTGGAAAAATACCTGAATTTTAGCCGGGAGGACAGCGAAATGAAAGATATGAAGAACCGCATGGTCAATGAAGGGGACTACAGACCGGAGAAGGGCAGGCACGATCAGGACCCGGTCAAAGAGAAGATCTTAAAGCGCCTGGGCGAGATGATCACGGACCGCTATCTGGTCAAGTACACCCGCTCCATGCAGACCGATGATCCGGAATACTGGGCGCTTGATGAAGTGCTGACCAAGAAGGAAGCTCTCTTTTTGCTCCGCTTTGGCAAGACCCGAAAGAACTACACCGTGGAACAGCTGGCAAAGATGAACCACATGAGCATCGATGAGACTCAGAAGATGTGCGACCATCTCTGCTGGGTCGGCATCCTCGAGTTTAACCGCGAGAATCCCCGGCATAAAAAGGTCTATGACGTCCCCATCTTTGTTCCGGGATCTGCGGAATTTATGATGATGCAGGACCCGCTGACCGATAAACATCCCCATTTAGCGTCCTTCTTCAACCTGATGACCCAGATGCCTCTTGAGGGGGTCACGCCCATGGTTCCCTTAGGCGGAGCCGGCATCGGCATGCACGTCATTCCGGTTGAGCAGGCGATTGAATCGGAAAATCAGACCCTTGACATTGAACACATTTCCCACTGGCTCAATAAATACGACGGGAAAATTTCGGTCGGTCAGTGTACCTGCCGCAAGCAGCAGGCGATGCGGGGAGAAGGCTCCGGAGAGATCAACGGGGAGTTCTGCGTCGGCGTCGGCGATCTGGCAGAATACTGCGTCGAACGGGGAACCGGTCGCTACATCAGCAAGCAGGAAGCCCTGGAAATCTTCAAGCGCAGCGAGCGCCACGGCTTCGTCCATCAGACGACCAACATAGACGGCGAGGAAAAGATCGTCGGCATCTGCAACTGCGCGCCCGGCGTCTGCAACGCGATTCGGACCTCCCAGCTCTACAATACCCCCAATATGTCCCGGTCGGCTTACCGCGCCCATGTGGAAAAGGATAAGTGCGTCGCCTGCGGAAAATGCGTCGAAGTCTGTCCTGTGGGGGCGGCAAAGCTGGGACAAAAGCTCTGCCATAAGGATGGAAGCGAGGTGACCTATCCGGTCAGCCAGCTGCCGGATGCCCAAAAATGGGGACCGGAGAAGTGGAATATCAACTATCGGGAGGACGCCAAGATCAACTGCTACGACAGCGGAACGTCTCCCTGCAAGACCAACTGCCCCGCCCATCTGTCGGTCCAGGGCTATGTCAAGATGGCGGGCGAGGGACGCTATGAGGACGCTCTAAAACTCATCAAGCAGGACAACCCCTTCCCGGCGGTCTGCGGAGCCATCTGTAACCGGCGGTGCGAGGATGCCTGCACGAGAGGGACGATCGATCAGCCGGTCGCGATCGACGAAATCAAGAAATTTATCGCGGTTCAGGAACTGGAAGCAGGAAAACAGTATATCCCTATCTGTGAAAAGGATGACGGCGGCATGTGGGGACCCCAGTACAAGATGGCTGTTATCGGTGCCGGTCCCGCCGGCATGAGCTGTGCTTACTATCTGAGAACCCGGGGGTATGACGTCACGGTCTTTGAAAAGGAGAGCAGACCGGGCGGCATGCTCCTAAACGGCATCCCAAATTTCCGGCTGGAAAAATCCGTCTTAAACGCGGAAATTGACGTTTTAAAGAAAATGGGCGTGGAATTTAAGTGCGGCGTTGAAGTTGGCAAAGACCTGACCCTTGATGACCTGCGGGCAGAGGGCTACAAGGCATTTTACCTGGCGATCGGTCTGCAGGGCGGAAGAAAAGCCGGGGTTCCCGGTGAGGATGCCGAGGGCGTCGAGTCCGGCGTTGCATTTTTAAAACGGGCGGCGGAAGAAAATGGCAAGAACATTTCCCTTCCGGGCGATACGATTGTCATTGGAGGCGGCAACGTCGCGGTCGATGTCGCCAGAGCGGCAGTCAGATCCACGGACGGCAGGGTCACGATGGTCTGCCTCGAAGGCGCCGATGAAATGCCGGCAGCCGACGATGAAGTCACGGAGGCGAAAAAAGAAGAAATCGAGGTGAAAAACGGCTGGGGACCCAAGTGTATTTTAACCGACCAGGGTAAGGTGGTTGGAATTGAGCTGAAACGCTGCACAGCCGTGAAGGATGAGACGGGACGCTTCAATCCCCAGTATGACGAGATGGATACGCTGACCATTTCCTGTCAGACGGTTTTGCAGGCGATCGGTCAGTCCGCCGAATGGGGTCATCTGCTTGACGGCACCAAGGTGGAGCTGGGCAGGGGGCAGACCGCCGTTCACGACGCGGTCACCTTCCAGACCGGAGAGCCGGATATTTTCACCGGCGGCGATATCTGTCACGGGGCAAGCTTCGTGATCGACGCCATTGCCGACGGGAAGAAGGGGGCGGAATCCATGCACCGCTTCGTCCATCCGGGGCAGAGCCTTACCATCGCCAGAGACCTGCGCGAGTTTAAGGAACTGGATAAGTCCGATGTCCGGATCGAGTCCTTTGATACGGCAGGGCGCGCCGTGCCGGGCATGAAGCCGGGCAATCCCAAGAAGACCTTCAGCGACCTTCGGGAAATCCTGACCGAGGAGCAGATTAAGGCAGAGGCAAAACGCTGCCTTGGCTGCGGGGCGACGACGGTCGATCTCAACCGCTGTATCGGCTGCGGTCTGTGTACGACCCGCTGCGAGTTTGACGCCATCCACTTAAAGCGCGATCTGCCGGACGCGTCCCGGATGATTAAGGCAGAGGATAAGTTTGGCGCTATCGGCGCTTACGCCGCTCAGAGAGCAGTCAAGATCGCATTGCATAAGAAGGCAAAGAACTGACAGGATTTGAGTTTTGTTTCATGGCTGTTCTTAGATGAAAACAGCTCTTGAATCCTCTCAGGTTTGGGTGAAGCTGGACTTGAAATTGAACTACGTTTAGAATGGTGTCAGTTCTTGAATGCTGATGGACTGCTGAAAACCATTAAGTTTTGTCTGGTGCTGTTTTGACCAGTCTTGTATTTTATTTGACTTTAGATTTTGACTGATGTCAGACTTTGACTGGTACTGGATTTTATCCGGCGTTGGTTTATGATTAGCGCTAATTCTTTGGTTTTGAACGAACTTAATTGTTACGGACAAGGGAGTCGTAATTATGCATGAAATGGGAATTGTTCTTCATCTGGCAAAGACGCTGGATGAGGCGGCAGAGGAAAACCACATCACCAAGTACGGCTCGGTCACGCTGGAAGTCGGAGAGGTATCGGGCATTATGACCGATTATTTTACGGATTGCTGGGACTATTTTAAGTCCCGGCATCCCCTCTTAAAGGATTCTGTCTTAAAGCTAGAGACGATCAAGGCATATACCCACTGTGAAAGCTGCGGGGCAGCCTATGAAACCGTCAAATACGGAAAAGAGTGCCCCCACTGTCACAGCACGGAGACCTGGCTCATTACCGGAAATCAGTGCCTGATCAAAGAAGTGGAAGCTGAGACGGATGAGGATGATGCCGAGGCTGTGCAGGAAGAGGCTTAGGGGCAGGCTTAAAAAACAGAAATTGCGATCTTGGACGAAGTGAAGTAATATGGAAGACGGACAGGTTCCTAAGTCGCTTGCTATGAAATGCGAAGGCAGCAGCGGTTTGGGGTCTGAATGAATGGATGCGAGGTAAGGATAAAATGAAAGAGCATGTGGAAGTAATTGAATTCCGTTACGATACGCAGTTGCTGCTGGACCGGTATGGTGCGGACGATGATGCCTGCGACGATCTGGTAGATGAAATCCGTGATTACATCATTGAAAACTTCAAGGGCGACAGCCTGATCGTAGCCGGAGATACCGATTCTGATGATTTCGGCGGCGATAAGGCGACGATCAAGCTTCACTACCATACCAATGAGCCCTGGCTGGTTCTTGCCTATTGCAGAACCAAGGGCGAGATCTATGATATCGTTGTGGAGGATATGCAGCGCCAGACTGACGGACTGCACGGCTGAAACCTGGCTGAACAGTTGGCAGACCTTGATGTAACTTGAGGATATAGGTGATCGGGATTAAGGGAACATCAGGCTATATGTTGAAATGAATCATGCGAATCATGCACAAGTGAGAACGAGGTGGGATTTCCGATCACCGGAGATCCCGCCTTTTATAAATTCCGCTATTCATAAAGTCGGATACTTATAACCACTATGATGAGGAACGCCACATAGCTTAGGGGCAGGAGGGCAGATGAGCAAAAATAAGTATTACGTTGTAGATTGGGGCAAGGGAGAGAAGCCGGATCTCTTCGATAACTGGAGCGAGTGCAGCAGGGCGATTACGGGACGATCCTATCGGTCGCAGCACGGTTATCCGAATTTATCAGACGCGCAGGCGGCGATTGCTGCAATCGGGAGAGAATCCGCCCCCAAGCCCTCTCAAAGCACTTTAAAAAAAACAAGATCAGGCGGAGTTATATCAAACGAGAAACAAGATAAGCCAACAGGAACCTTTCGTGAGACCTTGAAGACCTTCTATCGCAATCACCCGGCTGCCTATGAGGTTCACTCCGACGGCGGAGCCAGACCCAATCCGGGCAAGGGGGGCTTTGGCTATGTGGTGGTGGATGATCAGAAGCGGATCATTGAAGAGGGATATGGATCGGACAAAAATACCACCAATAACCGAATGGAGCTGATGGGGGCAATCCGTGGCTTTGAGAGCGTGCCGGAGGGCGCTCAGGTTCTCTTTATGACGGACAGCAAGCTTGTCTATACCGGTCTGGGACAAAATCTGGATAAAGACCCGAGACCGCGTTTTATCAAATGGGAGGAACGGTCCTGGAAAAATGTCATGAATCTGGATCTGGTTCAGACTCTCTATCGACTGGGGAAGCAGCATGGGGTAGACTGTATTCCTCGCCCCTTAAACGCGAAGGGAACGGACTATGCCAGGGTGGGGCATCTGGACCATGGAGCGAAAAAGATCAGCGGCAAGTGGGAATTTCCCTACAATAAGATCTGTGACAAGCTGGCGGAATACGGAGAGATGGACGCTGCGGAGGGGATTGAGCATCAGGTGAGGCTTATCTCAAATGGCAAGATTCTGGATGAGCGGGCGCTTTTTGTGGGTGAGCGGGACGAGTACGGGGCAGGAACTGTAGTCGACCGGGATGGGCAGGAAGTTGCAGTAAATTAAGGGTTTTTGCAAGGAAGCGGACCAATATGGTATAGTAAGGTTTCCGGGATGGAAGTCAATCGTTCCATAAGATCAATCGGGAAAGTGGGCATCAAAGTTGAATTTCAAGTATTTTGACATCAATGAACAGGGTCTCAGCATCCGCTGTAAGCTGTATTATGGAAGGGATTTTCGGCAGATTCCCAACGTCGTGATCGCCACTTACGGCTTCGGCGGCAATAAGGACAACCACGCTGTTTCAAAATTTGCGGAGAAGATCATTTCCAAGTACAAGGGCTTCGGCGTCATCTGCTTTGACTGGCCCTGCCACGGCAAGGATGCCCGCAACAAGCTGCTTCCGGTGGAGTGCCTGACCTATCTGGAACTGGTCAATGGGTATGCAAAATCGGAACTTAAGGCGGAGCATTTATACAATTATTCCTCCAGCTTCGGCGCCTACATCACGCTGCGGGACCTGCATGAGCAGGGAGTCAGTCCCTACCGAAAGATTGCGCTTCGGTGCCCGGCGGTGAAGATGTATGAGGCGATCTGGTCCCATGTTACGCCGGATGATGAAGGAAGGCTCAATAAGGGCAAGGAGATCATTCGGGGCTTTGACCGCAAGATCAAGCTTACGAAAGAGTTTTTTGAGGACCTGAAGGACCATGACGTAAGTCAATATGAATATTTTGACTTCGCCGATGATATCCTGCTGGTGCACGGGACCAAGGATGAGATGGTGCCGATTGCAGAGGTGGAGGCATTTTCCGATAACAATGTCATCGAGCTGATTCAGATTGAAAATGCGGATCATCCCTTCTCCAATCCGGATTATATGGATCTGGCGATCGGGAAAATGGTTGAGTTCTTTGATCCGAGTTCAGACGAAGAAAACTGATCGGAACGGTTGATGCAAAAGCTGATGCAGGATGGAGCTGATTAAAGTATCGAAATGGCTCTTAGAAGATGTACGCAGGAGCTTGCAGTCAATAAGAGATAGGATTTGAGAAAGAGAGGATGCCAATGAATGATCGCCTGATCATAGATGTCCACAGGAGGACCAAGCCGGGTACCAGGGGGCTGCTGACCGCCATGCTGTTTTTAGGTATTTTGATGCTGCTGGCGGGGATATTCCTGTCCAGGGGCTTTATGATGCCTTGCTTTTTGATGTTCGGACTGTATTTTATCTTTGAATTTGCGTCAAAGAAGGACTACGAGTACATTTTTGAAGGCGGAAAACTGGAGATCGACGTGGTGAGAGGGGCAGTCAGCAAAAAGCCGGTCCACCTGCTGGACCTGGACCGGCTGGTTGTCGTTGCGCCCCACGACCATGAGACGGTAGATCCCTACCGAAAGGGAGGAGAGCAGGGAAATCTTCCCAAATTCGACTATACGTCCTACGACGATCAAATTCCCTACTATACCATGATTACCTATGAGGATGGGCGGGAGATTAAGCTCCTCTTGGACCTCACCGACCAGGCTTTGGTTTATTTGTCTAGTAGATATCCACAAAAAGTGATTGAATAATTTGTGAAATATGTAATAAATATATGAAAACAGTCACATTTGCACATTTTGTGAACAAAAATGTTAACACAAAATGAATGAAACTTGCTAAAATTACTATTGTATTCAGTGATCTTCCATTTCTTTTTGGTCAATAAGTCAAGAGAATGGAATCACAAAGGGTAGAACGAGAAAAGGAATGGAGGAAAGAAATTTATGAAAAAACAAATCATTTCAGCCCTTCTCGTGGGCGCTATGGCAGTGTCCCTTGCAGCCTGTGGAAGCAGCGGCGAGGCAGGAAAGACAGCGGAGTCCGGTGCGGCTCAGCCTGCCAACGTAGAGAAGGAAGATGACCATACGCTCTCTGTCTACGCCTGGGACAAGAACTTCAACATCCCGGCTCTTGAGGCAGCGGAGAAGGCTTATCAGAAAAAGGACCCGGATTTCAAGCTGGATATCATCGAGCAGTCCCAGTCTTCTGATGTTGAAAATGCTCTGACTCTGGCAGGATCATCCGACGACTACAGTACTCTGCCGGATATCGTTCTCTTCCAGGATCACTACATCAACAAGTATGTAGCGGATTATCCGGACGCCTGGCAGGATGTCAATGACGCGGACATCAACTGGGATGACTTCGCGGCAGAGAAGATTTCCTTCTCCACCATCGGCGGCAAGCACTACGGCGTACCGGTTGATAACGGAACGGTTATCGCGGCTTACCGGACCGACCTCCTGAAAGAAGCGGGTCACTCCATCGATGAGATGACCGGCATTACCTGGGACAAGTTCGATGAGATCGGCAAGGACGTTTATGAAAAGACCGGCAAGTACCTGCTCTGCATGGACGGCGACGGCAATGACCTTCCCTATATGATGATGCAGGCAGAGGGCAAGTCCCAGTTCAAGGACGGCAAGCCTGTCTTTGCGGATGACGATACCTTCAAGCAGATCATCGGCGTGATCGCAAAACTGCAGCAGGACAACGTTCTGTATCTGGCAAATGACTGGTCTGATTATACCGATCAGGCAATCCAGGGCGACATGGTTGCCGGTGTCATCAACGGTAACTGGATCATCCCGACCATCGAACAGGTCAAGGACAACAGCGGAAAGTGGGAGATCACTTCCATGCCGACCTTAAGCGGAGAGGAAGGTTACGCGTCTAACGGCGGTTCTTCCCTCTACCTGACAGCAGCCTGCAAAAAGCCCGACCTTGCCAAGGACTTCCTCGCTTATACCTTCGGCGGCGGTGAAGGCGCTCAGGCTACTTATGATGAGGCTCTGACCAAGGGCGGCGTCATCACAACCTTTACACCGGCAGGTGGATCCGATGTTTACAACCAGGGCGTTGAATTCTTCAACAACCAGCCGATCTACAGCCAGATCGTTAAGATGGGGGCAAATGTCAAACCGGTTGAGCAGTCCGATTATCACTATCCGGCAAGAGAGCAGATCGCTTCCGCGATCCAGAACATCATCGGCGGCGCCGATGTGGATTCTTCCCTGAAGGATGCTCAGGATCAGGTTGTGTTCCAGATGAACTCTGTTACATCTGAAGCAGCTTAAGGGATCTTCCAGATTTACTCAAACATTCAAATGAAAGAGACGGGGGATCGGTTCCGGTTCCCCGTTTTCAGATCATGAAAGGGCCATGCCTTTCATGATCTTTACGGGAAAACAATGATTACACCCGGTAAAAAAGGGGGCATTTATTTTGAAGAAAAAAGGCATGAGCGTCCTGGCAAAGCAGCATGCAGCCGGTTGGGCATTTTTAATGCCGGCAACCCTGCTGATCTTTGTCATGAGCTTTTATCCGATGGTGCAGGCATTTCTCATGTCGCTGAAGACCGGTTCTTCCGCCAGACTGAAATGGGCGAATCCTGTCAGTTTCAACTACACCCGGATGTTCAGCGATAAGCTGTTCATGCGGTCTGTGGGAAATACGTTCCTGTATCTGGTCATTCAGGTCCCGATCATGCTGATCCTGGCGATCCTGTTGGCTCAGCTCCTCAACAACAAGGATCTGAAGTTTAAGGGTCTGTTCAGAACCTGCGTCTTCCTGCCGTGTGCGACCTCCCTGGTATCCTACGCGCTGATCTTCAAGTCTTTATTTGCAACTCAGGGTCTCATCAATAGCGTTCTGTCCAACATGCACATCATCAGCAAGAACATCAACTGGCTGGGCAATCCGGGTACGGCAAGATTCGTCATTATCTTTGCCCTGATCTGGAGATGGACCGGTTACAACATGGTCTTCTATCTGGCAGGCCTGCAGAACATCGAATATTCAGTCTATGAAGCGGCTCATATCGATGGGGCAAATGGCTGGAAGACTTTCTGGTACATCACAGTCCCTCTTTTAAAGCCGGTTATCGTCATGACCTTTATCATGTCCATCAACGGTACCCTGCAGCTCTTTGACGAGTCCGTCAACCTGACCAAGGGCGGTCCCGCCAATACGACGATCACGATGTCTCATTACATCTACAATAACTCCTTCGGACAGGGTGTCGCCAACTTCGGTTACGCCTGCGCCATGTCCTTTTTCGTCTTTATCCTGGTCGCGATCCTGGCTGCGATCAACCTGAAAGTAGGTGATACCCGTGACTGATAGCGTACAGACAACGACTGGTAAAAAGAATAAATCCATGACGCAGAGGAGACTGATCCCGACCTATATTTTCCTGGTGATCTTTTCCCTCTTCTCCGTCTTCCCCCTCTACTGGATGATCACGGCGGCGACCAATAAGTCGCTGGAAGTTGCCCAGGGCAAGATCTGGTTCGGCACCAATCTTGCAGAGAACTTCACCAAACTGATCCGGGACGAGGCACTGGGAACGTCCATGTGGAATTCCTTCTTCTACGCGACGGTTCAGATGCTGCTTTGCCTTTTGATCTGCTCCCTTGCCGGTTACGGTTTCGAGCTGTATCATGACAAGGCAAAGGATAAGCTCTTTGCCTTCCTGCTCCTGGGTATGATGATTCCCCAGGTCGCGACCATGATCCCGCTCTTTCGGATGATGTCGGGCGGCAAGCTCTTAAATACCGTCTGGGCTTTCATCCTGCCCCAGCTGTCGACCCCCTTTATGATCATGATGTTCCGGCAGAATTCCCGGAATTTCCCGCCGGATATCATGGAGGCGGCACGTCTCGACGGTCTGTCCGAGATCCGGATCTTCTTCAGCATGTATATGCCGGTCATGAAATCCACCTATGCGGCAGCGGCGGTTATCACCTTTATGAACGCCTGGAACGCTTACCTGTGGCCCAAGGTCGTCATGACCAAGAACCAGGCGCAGACCATGCCCATGCTGATTGCCAATCTGGCAGGTGGCTACACCATCGACTATGGGGAACTGATGCTGGGCGTTTTGTTCTGCTCCATCCCGACCATGATCATCTTCTTCATCCTGCAGAAGCAGTTCGCGGAAGGTATCACGGGATCTGTCAAGTAAGGCAGCGGGAGAACTCTATTTTCTGTAAATTCCTGCAAACATAAAATAAGTCCGGCGCAGACTGCCTCTTTTCCGGGGCGGCTTGCGTTCGGACTTATCGGCATTTTTAAAAGAAAGAATACCAGTGAGAGAAGAGTACACAAGTTTCATCACGAACCGAGCCCAGGAGGAAGCGATCCGTTCCACAAACGGACCGCTTTTGCTTGTCAGTTGTCCCGGAGCGGGTAAGACGACGACCCTGATCCGCCGCATCCACTATCTGCTGCAGATGGGAGTGGAGCCGGACAGCATCCTGATGGTGACCTTTACCAATGCGGCTGCCCGGGATATGCAGGAGAAGTTTAAAACGATGTACGGTTACAATCCGGGCGTCGTCTTTCAGACCATCCATTCCCTCTGCTTTAACCTGCTTCGGTCTGAAGGTCGCTTTGATACGGGAGATATCTTAAAAAGCTCCGATCAGAGAAACTTCTTCCTCGACCGCATGAGGCGCTACAGCTGGATCAGCGATCCCTGGGAACTCTCCAAGGATGTCATCACGGAGATCAGCGCCCTAAGGAACAGCGGAATTGCCTTAAAGGATTATGTGCCGACCAGCTGCAGCAAGGCGGCATTTTCCGATCTTTACTACGCCTATGCGGAGTATAAGAGCCAGCACCACAAGATCGACTTTGACGATATGCTCTCGGAGTGCCGGGACCTGCTGACCCACAGCTCGCAGATCCTGAAAAAATGGCAGGGGACCTTCCGTTATATCCAGTGCGACGAGTACCAGGACACCAATATGCTGCAAAGGGACATCCTCTACCTGCTCGCCGGGAAAAACGGCAACCTCTGTGTGGTCGGCGACGACGACCAGAGCATCTACGGTTTTAGAGGGGCGGACCCTTCGATCATGATGAATTTTCCCAAGGACATGGACCGCGCCAGGACCATCGTTATGGGGACCAATTACCGGTCGGCTCTGACCATTGTGCAGACCGCGGAGAAGCTGATCCGCTGCAATCAGGAGCGTTTTGACAAGGACTTTGTTTCCGAGCGGGGCAAGCAGCAGATCTTTGGCACAGTCATTTACCAGCGCTACCATACCCGGCGAGACGAGATCGCCGGCATCATCCGGCTGATGAAGGAAAAGCACGAGGAAGGGGTTGCCTATTCGGATATGGCGATCCTTTTCCGGACCAACCAGCAGGCGCAGCTGCCGGTGGTGGAACTTGCCAATGCGGATCTTCCGTTCTATACGACAGAGACCGTCCAGAGTATCTACGACGGCTGGATCTTCGGAGACATCCGGTCCTATGCAAGGCTGGCACTGGGAGAAGGGGGACGGGACGACATCCTGCGGGTTCTCAACCATCCGGGCCGCTATCTGAGGGAGGCAGAATTTCGGAATGCGGATTTTTCCTACCGGGGCTTTCGCCGGGCGATATCCTATCTCAAGCAGGACGAATACTGGAAATACGAAGCGGCGGACGATAAGATCCGCGACTGGATCGACGCCCTGGGACCGGGCAGTCTGAAGATCTCGGATCCAACGGAAAAACTGTTTGAGGGACTTTTGGGCAGGCGAAGCGTTCACTATGACCAGTACCTTGCCGATTATGCCAAGTTCCGCAATACCGATCCCCAGGAATTTGCGGAGATCCTGGACCAGCTGCGGGAGGAGGCGAAGCGCTTTGAGGATATCGGCGCCTGGTTCTCCTACGCGGACGATTACCAGGGAAAACTCGCTGAGGATCGGAGGAAAAATGACCGGTCCGGGGTGACGCTCACGACCATGCACAAGGCGAAGGGGCTGGAGTGGAACACGGTCTTTATCATCGACGTCAACAAGGACCTGGTGCCCTATGAGCAAAAGGGACAGACGGCGGATATCGAGGAGGAGCGGCGGCTCTTTTATGTGGCGATGACCCGCGCCAAGGACCACCTCTATATCCTCAATTCTTCCAGGCAGGAATCCCTCTTTTTTAAGGAAATTCAGCCGGATCAGGGACAGGAGAAGGGAGAGAGGGCGCCGGATCAGTTTATCGGAAGAAAGGTCCGCCACAGAAGATTTGGGACCGGTCGGGTCGCGGAGGCGTCGCCCGGCAGGATCGCCGTGGATTTTTCCATCGGACGGAAACGATTTTTATATCCGGACGCCTTCCGGCAGGGATACCTGACCTTTACCGATCCGGAAACTTGACCTTTTTTGCGAAAATGCCGAAACTGACAGGCGGAAATGGAGGGCTTTTGATTGAAATGCCCTGCAAGAAAATTTATAATAAAGAGGTAACATGAGACCGGCATAAAAGGGGCAGGAAATTTGAAGAAGAGAAGTCCGCTTTATAAAAGTTTCGGATATGCATTCCAGGGGGTCTTCACCGGTATCAAGTCGGAGCGAAATATGAAGATCCACTGCCTGGCGGCAGCCCTGGTTGTGATCGCAGGGGTGCTTCTTGGCATCAGCAAAGAAGAGTGGATCGCCTGCCTGCTGCTTTTTGGTCTGGTCATGAGCCTTGAACTGGTCAATACGGCGGTCGAGTCCATCGTGGACCTGGTTACGACGGATCGGAAGCCGCTCGCCAAAAAGGCAAAGGATACGGCGGCGGGAGCCGTCCTCATCGCGGCGATTTTTGCGGCGGTGATCGGACTGTTGATTTTTGTACCTAAGCTGATAGCGGTATTTGCGTAAGGAGGAGAAAAAATGGCAGTTGATAATCTTACGGATGGAATCAAGAAGTTATTGCTGGCGGGAGTAGGCGCGGTTGCGGCGACAGCGGATAAGAGCCAGGAGATCTTTGATGACCTGGTCAAAAAGGGCGAGCTGACCGTGGAGCAGGGCAAGGTCCTCAACCAGGAACTGAAGCATACGGTCAAGGAGACCGTTTCCCGCGAGAAGCAGCCGAAAGAAGAGGAGACGGAAACGAAGGAAAATCCGATCCGGGATCTGGGCGCTATGGTTGCCGGCATGACGGCTGAGCAGCTGGAGACACTCAAAGCAAAGATTCAGGAAGCGGAAGAGGCTGTCAAGACAGCGGATACGGATACAAAGGACGGAGAATAATCTTTGGCACCCAATGAGACCGAACATATTCAGAAGGAAAATGGCTCGCGGCTCAGAGAAATTACGGCTGTCCTGCATAAATACAAGATTTCAAGAGGCGTAACTCCCGAGAAGTTACGCCTCATTTTGGAAGAGCTGGGTCCCACCTATGTCAAGCTTGGTCAGATTATGTCGCTGCATTCCGACATTCTGCCCAAGCGTTATTGTGATGAGCTGATGAAGCTCAATACGGAAGTGACCCCCATGCCCTTTGAGGTCGTGGAGGAGGTTCTGGACCATTCCTACCGGGGACACTGGGACGAGATCTTTGCCTCCATGGATCCGGACCCGATCGGATCGGCTTCGATCGCTCAGGTTCACCGGGCGACCTTAAAAAATGGGGAAGAGGTCATTGTCAAGGTCGAACGCAAGGGGATCTATGACACCATGGCGCGGGATATCCGCCTGCTTCATCGGGCGGTCCGCCTCCTGCCCCCGGTCGCCAACCTCAAAAATCTGGTCGATCTCAATATGGTTTTAGATGAGATGTGGACGGTCGCCCAGGAGGAAATGGACTTCTTAAAGGAAGCCGCCAACATGGAGGAATTTGCCGCCAACAACGCGGATGTCACTTACATCAAGGTTCCCCGCCTCTATCGGGAATACACGACCTCCCATGTCCTGGTCATGGAATATATCGACGCTCCGGCGATCAATGAGACCGAGACTCTGACCCGGCAGGGCTATGATTTGGATGAAATCGGCAGGAAGTTCGTCAACAACTTCATCAAGCAGGTCATGGAGGACGGCTTCTTTCACGCCGACCCCCATCCGGGAAATGTAAAAATTGAGGATGGGAAGATCGTCTGGCTGGACATGGGGATGATGGGACGGCTGACCGAGCGGGACCGGGGTATCATGGTGCGCGGAGTGGAAGGTATCGCCATGCACGACGTCTCCAAGGTGACCGACGCCGTTCTCGATCTGGGAACCTTCTGGGGCAAGCAGGATCGGGACCAGCTCTACCGTGATCTCAGGGACTTTCTCCAGGAATACGGGTCCCGGTCTATGGGCAGTATCGATCTGGGGGATACGCTTGAAGCCCTGATGGACATCATGAAGAAGAACCATATCGGTATGCCCCACGGGATGACCATGCTGGCAAGGGGGCTGACCCACATGGAAGGGGTCCTTGCCGAGATCAGCCCGGAGATCAGCATGATGGAGATCGCTGTGGACCGGGCATCGGAGAACTGGCTCAAGAGCCTTGACTGGAAGGCAGAACTGGAGAAAAATGCCAGAAGGCTCTACCGGTCCGGCACCAAGGGGATCGAGCTGCCGTCCCTATTTAATGACGCCCTCAAGGAATACTTAAAAGGGCAGGGACGGATGAACTTAAAGCTGGAAACCTCCCAGGAGTTCTCCCAGTTGGTCTGGTCCTCGGTCCGCAACCTGGTCATAGGCATCTGCATCACAGGGCTCTTGCTCAGTTCCAGCATTTTGTGTACGACGGATATGGCACCCAAGGTGCTGGGAATCCCGGTGCTGGGAGCTCTGGGCTACATCATCGCCTTTGGAGCCATTTTCTATCTGCTGGCGAGGTACGGGCTTAGAAAACTTCGCCAGTGGCGGAGGAGATAAAAGCCTTTAAGCCGCTTAAATCGCCGTCAAAGACATAGCTCTTAAGACCGGCGTTTCGGGCGCCGGCTGCATTTTCCGGAAGATCGTCGATAAAAAGACTTTCTTCCGGTTTTATCTGAAAACGCTCAAAGCCACGCTCAAAGAATTCCTTCTGAGGTTTAACATAACCAACTTCTGCCGAAAAATGAAAACCATCGTAATCCTGGGGATTGGGCAGCAGGTCCCGGATGGCGGCTGGCATTCGGATGGAAGCGTTGGAGAAGAGGTAGATGTGGTAGCCCCGCTCCTTTATGTCATGGACGATCCGGTCCATGCCGGGATTGGGATAGCAGTTGAATTTGTGCCAGTCGCGGAAGGAAAGAGCAGCAAGCTCCTTCTCCTCATCGGTATCGAGATGGGTCAGCATCTTTTTGAGACAGGATTCCTCGGACTTAAAGCCGCAGTCCAGGACCATCCATTCCGTGGAATAAAAGACGGCGTTGGCGATCTTGCGGATCATGGCGGGATCTTTGGTATAATGCTCGATGACAAGGGTGGAGTGGTAGTCTAGGACGACCTTGCCCATGTCAAACAGGATGTTTTCTATCATGCGGTAACCTCTGCTTTAAAAAGTTTAGAAAAGTGTTTATCGGGTTTGGGAAAATTCCCTCTCAGTCTATGTCATTTTTCGCTTTCTGGCAAATGCAACTAAGGGGGAAATTTAAGCGTTGTGCCGCATGTTTCGATTACACCACCTACTAAGGATAAATTAGCAAGCTGAGGGAAGTTAACATGAGTAAAATGAAAGCTGCAATTTTTGATATGGACGGTCTGCTCTTTGACACGGAGCAGGTCTACCAGAAGAACTGGCAGATCATAGCCGGGGAGATGGGGATCGGGCTTGATCCCCGCTTTCCCTATGAGATCTGTGGAACCAGCGGGGAGCGGATGGACCGTATCTTGGAGCGGTACTATCATGTGGAAAATGGCCACCCCATCGCGGAGCGCTGCATGGCTATGGTGCGCCAAGATCTGAATAAAGATGTACCGGAAAAGAAGGGACTGCGGGAGATCCTGACCTTCTTTAAGGACCTGGATTATAAAATTGCCATTGCCTCCAGTTCGGAGATCGAGCAGATCGAACATAACCTGAATCACGCCGGTATCCGGTCCTGTTTTGATGCCTTAGTCAGCGGCCGCAGCAGCGGTATTAAGCACGGCAAACCGGCTCCGGACATCTTCCTTGCAGCGGCTGACCGGGTGGGAGTCGAACCTCAAGCGTGTTTTGTGTTCGAGGACGCCTTTAATGGAATTCGGGCAGCCCATAAAGCAGGGGTCCTGCCGGTCATGATCCCCGATCTCATCGAACCCGATCCGGAGATTCGCCGGCTCTGCGCCTATATCTATCCGGATCTGATCGCAGCAAGGGACGGTTTGAAGGCGGTATTGTGAAGTTTGATCAGGGCAAATCTCGTTAAATTTGGGTTTTTGCCTATGGAATTGCTGAAGGAATCATTTTGATCCACAGGACAGGCCAATACCAAAAGATTGTATCTGATGAGCGACGCCATGCAGGCTGTTTCGCAAGTGATACAGGTTACTGGGTAAAGGATTAATAATGTTCCAGACAGTAACTTGTTTGCAAGTTTAACGCCAAGATGGTGTATGGAGGTTTAAATGAAGGAGCTAACTTTAAATAACGGTGTCAAAATTCCGATTATCGGTTTTGGAACTTATAAGGCGACCAATGCGGCGGAGGGCTACCGGATCGTTTCCGAAGCAATCGAAGTTGGCTATCGCCATCTCGACACGGCGATGATCTATAAAAATGAAGAAGAGGTCGGAAGGGCAGTCCGGGAGAGCGGCATTCCCAGGGAAGAGTTCTTCATCACATCCAAGCTGGATCGGGATCATCTGGGCTGCGAGAATACAAAACGGGAATTTGAGGCTACCTTAAAACGGCTTCAAACGGATTATCTCGATCTCTACCTGATCCACTGGCCGCGGCCAAATTTTGGCAATCCGTCTTATGGGGACTGGGAACGGCTCGATCGGGAGAGCTGGAAAGCCATGGAGGAACTGTATCGGGAAGGGCGGATCCGGGCGATCGGGCTCAGCAATTTCCTGAGCCATCATCTGGAACGTTTGCTTGAATATGCGGAAATCGTTCCTCAGGTCAACCAGCTTGAGCTTCACCCCGGCTATTTGCAGAAAGAAGCTGTGGAGGCATCGCTTAAGCATGATATCGCGATTGAAGCCTGGAGTCCGATCGGCAGGGCTCGCCTGGCGGAAAATCCGATCCTCACGGAGGTCGCGGGAAAGTACGGCGTCAGTGTGGCTCGGCTCTGCCTGGCATTTGATCTGCAGATGGGCTACATCATCATCCCCAAGTCTACCCACCGGGACCGGATGGAGGAGAATCTTCACGCGGACAAGTTGACAATCCGGGAAGAGGATCTTGAGATCATCCGGTCCATGCCGGAGGCAGGCTGGTCCGGGGAACATCCGGACCGGGACCGGGTCGATCCTCAGGTCGGTTGATAGAAGATATAAGATGATCAAAGGAATACTAGTGACCATAGAATGTAAATAATTATAAGAATATGATTGATTAGGATTATCCGTGGTTATAAGAATGCAAATGGTCCTGGAAATATTAGTAATCAGGGATGATAGGAATGTAGTAACTACAAAACTACTAGCGATCAGGAAACATCAGGGATCACAGAAATATCTCTAATCAGGACCTATAGGGCGGAAAGGATTGAAATTACAGAATATGAAGATTTTTGCGCTGATCGTCTTTGCGGCGGTTTACCTGGTTATGATTGCCAAGCCCAAATATCGGCTCTGGGCTGCAGCCGGAGGGGCAGTCCTCTTTTTGCTGTCGGGAATTGTTCCGATTTCTACAATCTTTTCCGTCATCGACTTTAATGTTCTTCTGATGATCGCCGGTATGATGGTGACGGTTTCTTTCTTCATTACATCCCAGATGCCGATGAAGATTGCTGATTTTCTGCTTGATCATTCCAAAAATCTCATGATGGTGACTATCTATTTGTCCCTGTTTGCCGGTTTGATCTCCGCCTTTATCGACAATGTGGCGACTGTCCTCATGGTCGCCCCGGTCGCCATCGCCATATCAAGGAAACTGAAGGTCTCGCCTGTACCCATGGTGATCTCGATTGCGGTTTCCTCTAATCTGCAGGGGGCGGCAACCCTGGTGGGGGATGCGACTTCCATCATGCTGGGCGCCTACGCCCACATGAATTTTGTGGATTTCTTCTTCATAAAGGGCAGACCCGGAATTTTCTGGGCAGTCGAACTGGGGGCTCTCTGTACGATTCCGGTTATGCTCTTTTTATTTCATGAGTTGAAGGAACCAGTAGAGGGAGCGGGAGAGACGGAGGTCAAAGATTATGTCCCGACGATTTTGCTCTTGGGGACGATTTTAACTCTGATCGGCGCTTCCTTTGTACAGAAGAAGCCGGAAATCACAAACGGGGTGATCTGCTGCATTTTTGCGGTTCTTAGCATGATCCATGCCTATCTGAAAGAGAGAAGGCTGGTTCCGATCCGGCTGGCAGTTCGCGATATTGATTTTGCGACGCTGGCGCTTCTTGCCTCTCTCTTTGTTGTAATCGGAGGAATTTCTAATGTGGGCATCATTCACGATATCGCCTCCCTCTTTGTAAAGGTCGGCGGAAACCATGTTTTTCTCCTATATACGCTGATTGTATGGGCATCCGTCGGTATTTCCGCCTTCATCGACAATATTCCCTATGTAACGGCAATGCTGCCGGTTATCGCCGGAGTGGCGGGGATGATGAAGATGGAACCCTATCTGCTCTATTTCGGACTTTTATCAGGAGCAACGTTAGGCGGCAATCTGACGCCCTTTGGGGCTTCCGCCAATATTACGGGGATCGGCATTTTACGGAAATATGGCTACGAAGTGCCCAATCGGGACTTTATGAGGATCTCCGTTCCCTTTACGCTGGCGGCTGTCACCGCCGGTTATCTGTTGATCTGGTTTGTCTGGAGATGAGGTAAAGCTGATTCAGCAGCCTTCCGGGTACATTGATTTGAGAAAGCCTATGGAATCTGCTATAATGATCCGGCGTGTCAGGAGTGCTTCGTACTCTACTTCTTACCTCAACAGGATTGAAAAAATCCTTTCGGTTTCGCAAGTAGAGGTGTAAAAGACTGATATGCCTCTGACACCGATGACACAAAAATAAAAATCATGGAACATAAAGGAGATTCATCATGAAGCTTGGCATTGTCGGACTTCCAAATGTTGGAAAAAGTACCCTCTTTAATTCGCTGACGAAGGCAGGCGCACTGGCTGCAAATTATCCCTTTGCGACCATTGACCCCAATATTGGCGTTGTTGCCGTTCCGGATGAGAGATTGAAACTGCTGAGCGAGTTCAGTCATTCCAGGAAGGTGACGCCGGCAACGATTGAATTTGTCGATATTGCAGGACTGGTCAAGGGCGCTTCCAAGGGAGAGGGCTTAGGCAACCAGTTCCTGGCAAATATCCGGGAATGCGATGCGATCGTCCATGTCGTCAGATGTTTTGAAGATACCAACATCGTGCATGTCGATGGTTCGATTGACCCGGCACGGGATATCGACACCATCAACCTGGAGCTGATCTTTGCGGATCTGGAGGTGTTGGACCGCAGAATTGCCAAGACTGGCAAGGCGGCAAAGTCCGGTGCGGACAAGAATGCCAAACATGAAGCGGAACTGTTGTCCCAGATCCACAAGTGGCTCGAAGATGGGAAGATGGCGCTCAGTCTCCACTTTGACGATGAAGAGGATGAAAAATTCAAGGAGAGCCTCTTCCTGCTGACTGACAAGCCGGTGATTTACGCGGCAAATGTCGCGGATTCGGATCTGGCAGACGACGGCGCCTCCAATCCCCATGTGGAGGCAGTCCGGAAGCTGGCTCAAGAGCAGGGGGCGGAAGTCTTTGTGGTCTCAGCTGAAATCGAGCAGGAGATCTCCGAACTTGACGATGACGAAAAAACGGAGTTCTTTGCGGATCTGGGCATTAAAAAGTCAGGTCTTGATAAGCTGATAGCAGCCAGTTACAAGCTGCTGGGACTCATGAGCTTTTTGACGACCGGCGAGGACGAGACCCGCGCCTGGACGATCCGGATCGGGACCAAGGCTCCCCAGGCAGCAGGCAAGATCCATACGGATTTTGAGCGCGGCTTTATCAAGGCGGAAGTGATCAATTACCGGCAGCTCCTCGACTGCGGCTCCTATGCGGCGGCAAGAGAGAAGGGACTGGTCAGAATGGAAGGAAAGGACTACGTCGTGCAGGACGGCGACGTGATTTTATTCCGTTTCAACGTTTGATTTGTTTAGAAGCTGGATGAAAGAGGAATGATTTGCCGCATGTTTCTGCCCTGTGACAGGGCGGAATGTGTGGGGACGTAAGGAAAGTGATATGGATGAACAGATCAATTTCCCCCATCTTGGAATATACCTGGACCATGTGGGAAAGAGCATTAAAATCGGAAATTTCAGCATAGCCTACTATGGGATAGTCATCGCGATCGGCATGCTGCTGGGTATTGCCTCGATCTTAAGGCGGGCGGACAAGACCGGGCAGAAGAGCGATGACTACCTGGACATATCCATCTGGTCCATGGTGATCGGAATTATCGGCGCCAGAATCTATTACGTCGTCTTTGCCTGGAAACTGTATAAGGATAACCCGCTCGATATCTTCAATATCCGGGAGGGCGGTCTTGCCATATACGGCGGAATTATTTTCGGCGTCCTGACTGCCTTTATCGTATCGAGGATCAAAAAGATGAACTTTGCGACGGTGGCGGATACCTGCATTATAGGGCTTCCGATCGGACAGATTCTGGGCAGGTGGGGCAATTTCTTTAACCGAGAGGCGTTCGGCAGATATACCGATTCTCTCTTTGCCATGCAGCTTCCGGTTTCGGCGGTTCGGCAAAATGAGATTACAAAGGAAATGTGGGCTCACGCCCGGGTGATCGATCAGGTTCGCTACATTCAAGTGACGCCGACCTTTCTCTATGAGGGACTTTGGAACTGCGGCGTGTTGGCCCTCCTCTTTTTGATGAGAAACCGAACTAAGTTTAAGGGCGAGCTGTTCCTGATCTATGTGATTGGATACGGCTGCGGCCGCTTCTGGATCGAATCTCTCCGCACAGACCAGCTGCTGATCGCCGGAACGTCAATTCCGGTCTCTATGGTGGTATCGGCAGCGGCAGTGGTTGTCGCCTGCGCGATTCTGATTATAAAACATAAGAATATAGCCAAGAGCAAGGCTTTGTGAACTTGAATTTTTAGCAGTGTCTTGTGACAGACAGGGCGCAATTAACAAGATTTGATAAGAACTAGCTGTCGGTGCTTTGTGATGAAAAAACAAGTTTATATTGGTGAGTGATTTAGAACAGACTGCGGAAGAACATTCCGCAGCCTGTTCTTTTTTTGTGCCTTTTGACCTTTTTTCTTTTTCATTTTGAGCAGGGGAATCACCCGGAAACCTTGCTTTTGGTGGCAATATGGGGTAAACTTTTAATCAAGTGGTAGGAAATGGGAGATAAATACCACGAAATGGGAGATTAGGATGTTCATCGGGAAGTACAGCCATTCATTTGATAATAAAGGAAGACTGATCATCCCTTCTAAGTACAGGGAGGAGATCGGCGACCAGAAACTTGTCGTTGTACCCTGGTGGGAAGAGGATCTGACGGTGTTCCCGGCTGACGCTTTCAAGAACTACATCGAATCTCTCAACGGACTTCAGGGAAGTCCGGAAAAAATCAGAAGAATTAAGCGATTTATCCTGTCCAATGCAGAGGAGTGCAAACTGGACGCGCAGGGGCGAATCCTGATCGGCAAAGATCTCCGCGATTTCGCAAAACTCGATAAAGACGCCATGATTACCGGCAATATGGAGTATTTTGAAATCTGGAATCCGTCGATCTGGAGCAAGGTGGAAGAGAAACTCAATAATGCGGATGAGATGCGTAATGAACTCGAAGACCTGAAATTGATGTTCTGACGGTGCGGAAAAAGAAGGGTAAAGGAACATTTTTCATGGAATTTAAGCATGTATCGGTATTATTGAACGAAACAATCGACAGCCTTCAGATCAACCCTCACGGCGTCTACGTTGACGGCACTCTCGGCGGAGGAGGGCATTCCTTTGAAATTGCCAAAAAGCTCGCTTCAGACGGAAAACTGATTGGAATCGACAGGGATGCTGCCGCGGTCAAAGCTGCTGGGGAGCGGCTTGCTGAGTTCGGGGAGAAAGTCAGCATTGTTCGCGGTAATTATTCTGAGATGCCTGATATCGTAAGAAATCTGGGTTATCTCCATGTGGATGGGATTGTACTTGATCTGGGCGTATCCTCCTATCAGTTAGACACTGCAGAGCGGGGATTTTCCTATATGGCGGATGCTCCGCTTGATATGCGTATGGATCAGAGGGAACAAAGGACAGCAGGTGACCTGATCAATGAGGCGAGCGAGCGTGAACTGTTTCGGATTATCCGGGACTACGGAGAAGAAAAGTTTGCGCGGAACATTGCGAAACACATCGTGGCGAAAAGAGCTGAGAAGAAAATCGAGACAACTGGGGAGTTAGTCGAGATCATAAAGGCTTCGATCCCGATGAAATTTCGCAAAAACGGCGGTCATCCCGCCAAACGTACCTTCCAGGCGATCCGCATAGAGCTGAATGGGGAGTTGACAGCTCTGCGGGATTCCCTGGATCAGATGATCGATCTGCTCGATGATAAGGGCAGGCTCTCGATCATCACCTTCCACTCGTTGGAAGACCGGATTGTGAAATCTTCGTTTAAGAAAAATGAAAACCCATGTACCTGTCCGCCGGATTTTCCTGTCTGCGTATGCGGCAAGAAGCCGAAGGGAAGAGTTGTGACGCGGAAGCCGATTCTTCCTTCTGATGAGGAGATGGAAGAAAATCCGCGCTCCAAGAGCGCGAAGCTCCGCGTATTTGAACGAAAGGTACAGGATGTGAAATGGCAGGACATCATGCTTCAGGGAGATCAGTAAAAAGAAGAAAGAGCGTGCGCTATCCTGTGGATGGGACTGCAGCAAGAGTTCCGGTCTATCAAAGGGATGGGGAGACCCGGGTCAGCACCGGAACCCGGAGGACCGACAGGCGGCGGACTGCAGCAAGGCGGAAAAGCCGGGCAAGGCTGAATGCCTCCTATTTGGCGGCGGTTTCCTTTTTGTCCCTCGTCTCTGTATTTTGCGTAGCCCTGTGCATTTTTTATTTGCAGAAAAAGGCTGTGATTACAGAGCAGGTTGAGAGAAATGAGAAACTTGCAGTGACGCTCACAACGATGAGAAGTGAAAATGATGCCCTTGAGGAGGATCTGGAAAACCGGATCGATTGGAACTATGTGAGGGATGTGGCGGTCAATCAGTTGGGGATGAAATATGCGGACGAAGACCAGATCGTGTGGTATAATACCGACGGCAGTTCTTTTATGACGCAATATCAGGATATTTCATCAGGAGAGTAAAGACCGTTTGAATAGAAAATCAGGAAACAGAAGAACCTCCCAGGTTCGTCAAATAAGGCAGAAACAAAACAGGGGGCGCAGTTCCTTACGAGCAGGTAAGAGGGGAACTGCGCCTAAATTCACAGCGGTCATGCGCAGGAAACTGGCATGGCTGTTTGTTATTGCAGTGGCTTCCCTGGTGGGACTGACCGGGCGAATTGTGTACATCAACGCGGTCAGCGGAGAACAGTATACCAAAAAGGTCCTTGCCAATTCCCAATCCAGTTATGCATCCAAGAACCTGGCTTACCGACGGGGGGATATTTTAGACCGCAACGGAACTGTTCTGGCTTCGTCGGAAAAACGCTACAATGTGATTTTGGATTGCAGAGTAGTGAACAGCGATAAGGGGGTCGATAAGGAACCGACGATCAAGGCGCTGGTGAACCTCTTCGGTCTGGATGAGGGGACGATTCGTACCCTGTTGGAATCGGATAAGACCAAACTTTCCCAATACCAGGTCGTGAAAAAGGATATCACGATCGAGGAAAAGCAGAGCTATGATGCCTATCGGAATGGAACGGAGGATGACCCGCTTTCCGATGAAGAGCGGAAGGAGCGGTCCAAGATCCGGGGGATCTGGTTTGAGGAAGAGTATGTCCGGAATTATCCGCTCAAGTCGCTTGCCTGCGATGTTCTGGGCTTTACTTACGGCGACGGTCAGGCGGATTGGGGGATCGAAGGTTATTACAACAATTCCCTGAAGGGGATCGACGGTCGGAAATACGGCTATTGGGGGTCCGGTTCGGATCTGGAACAGACCATTGTGGACCCGGTCGATGGGAACAATGTAAAGGCGACCCTTGATGCCAATATTCAGAGCGTCGTCGAAAAGTATCTGAAACTCTATCAGGACACTTATAAAAAGGGACCCTCCAGTCAGACGGAGGGGGCGAAAAATGTCGGTGTCGTCGTTATGAATCCCAACGACGGGGCGATCCTTGCTATGGCAAGTTCGGATCCCTATGATCTCAACAACCCCAGGGATCTGTCTGCTGTCTATCCGCAGAAAAAAATTGAAGCGATGTCGGAGGACCAGCAGACCGAGGCGCTTGAACAGATGTGGAAGAATTTCTGCATTTCGGACGCGTTTGAGCCGGGCTCTGTATTTAAACCGATTACCATTTCCGCCGCTTTGGAGGATGGGACTTTAAGCGGAAATGAGATGTTCAACTGCGACGGAGCGGAGGTCGTATCCGGCGTCACCATCAAGTGCGCGGATGTAGACGGCCATGGCGAAGAGACTTTGTCGGATCTGATTAAAAATTCCTGCAATGATGGTTTGATGCAGGTGGGGGCAAAGCTGGGCGTCGATGAGTTTGCCAAGTACCAGCACTTGTTTGGCTTTGGATCCAGGACCGGTATCGACTTGTCCGGCGAGGCAGCGGGTATTACGGGCGGTGCCGATACCATGGAAGCTGTGGATCTGGCAACAGCCTCCTTTGGGCAGGGCTTTACCAGTACCATGGTGCAGGAGGCTGCCGCGATCAGTTCCATCGTAAACGGCGGCTATTATTACCGGCCCCATGTGGTCAGCCAGATTCAGGACAAAAACGGAGCGACAGTCAAGTCCTTTGATAAAGTTCTTATGAAGCAGACGGTCTCGAATGAGGTTTCTCAGCTTGTGAGATCCTATATGAAGGCAAGCGTGGATGAGGGGACCTCTGTCTACTCCAAAGTGAACGGCTATTCCATGGGAGGTAAGACCGGAACGGCTCAGAAGATCCCGAGAGGCAATGGCAAATATCTGGTTTCCTGGGTTGGCTTTGTGCCTTATGAAAATCCCCAGGTGGTCATCTACACGGTCGTAGATGAACCCAACGTGGAGCACCAGGATGACAATCGCTATCCACAGTGGATTTCAAGGGATATTCTGCAGGAGATTCTTCCCTATCTGAATGTCTATCCGGATGAAGCGCCGAATCCGGGCAATCCTCATCTGGCAATGGATCTGACTCATCCCAATGGGGATGCCGTGACAGATACGGCTGCCGATACCAACGTCCCGGAACCACAGGGGACGGAAGATGAGACCAATACCGAGGGCGGCAATACCCAGGAGACAGACGGATATACCAACGATGAGGCGGACCTGGCAGAATAATCACCTATGATGAGGCCGAACTTGCGGGGTAAGCAACTAAACTTATGGGGGAAACAACAATGATACAGACAGCAGCGATCATACCGGTTTTTATCGCCTTTTTCGTCAGCGCGGTTTTGGGTCCGGTTATCATCCCGATTTTGAACCGGTTAAAAATGGACCAGACCGAGCGGGATTTCGGCGTGAAATCTCACCTGGCAAAAAATGGCACTCCGACCATGGGCGGAACGATGATTCTGCTGGCTGTGACGGTGACTTCCCTCATTTTTATCTGGAAATATCCCAAGATCGGACCGGTTCTCTTTCTGACTCTTGCCTTTGGCATGATCGGTTTTGTTGATGACTATCTGAAGGTGGTCAAAAAGCGGTCGGATGGGCTCTTTCCCAAACAGAAGATGGCGTTTCAGATCGTGGTGACGGCTGTCTTTTGCGCCTATCTGGTCAACATCCCGGGCATGTCCCTGGATCTGCGTCTGCCCTTTACGGGCGGAGTTATGTGGCACATCGGCTTTTGGGCTTATCCTCTTCTTTTTATTGCGGTCATTGGGACCGTGAATGGAGTGAATTTTACGGATGGCCTGGATGGGCTTGCCTCATCCGTCACGATTGTCGTCGCCCTCTTCTTTACGATCGCTTCCGTGATCCTGGAAGCGAGGACAGCGCCGATTCCGGCGGCTGTGATGGGGGCACTCATGGGCTTTTTGATCTGGAATGCCTATCCCGCCAGAGTCTTCATGGGAGATACCGGGTCCCTTGCCCTGGGCGGTTTCGTCGCGGGTATGGCTTATATCCTGCAGATGCCCCTCTATATTCTGCTGGTTGGTCTGATCTACCTGATCGAAGTTCTCTCGGTTATGATACAGGTCGCCTACTTTAAGTATACTAAGAAGAAGTATGGGGAGGGCCGCCGGATCTTTAAGATGACCCCGATCCATCATCACTTTGAGCTGAGCGGCTGGTCGGAGACCAAGGTCGTCGCGGTCTTTACCATCGTGACTGCCCTGCTGGCTCTGCTGGCTCTGCTGGCAATTTAAGGGGCTGACCTCACTTGTGCATTGACCAGTGGGAGCTGCCCCAGCCGGTAACAAAAGAGGAAATGTGGGTTCTGCCTGGTTGAGGAACCTCCAGATAAACTTTGGCTGAAAAACAGCTTGATATGAGATGGCAGGAAGGATAGCAAATGGATTTAAAGGGTAAGAATGTTCTGGTCTATGGATCGGGAAAAAGTGGAATCGGAGCGGCTGATCTGCTGACAGAGGTGGGGGCTAAGCCCATCCTTTTTGATGAAAAAGAAGGGACCGACGAGGAGACGCTTTTAGCTAAGCTGAAGCAGCCGGACAAAGCACAGGCGCTCTGCGGCGCTCTGCCTGATGCTGCCCTCAGATCCCTGGCTCTGGCTGTGCTAAGTCCGGGAGTTCCCTGTGATGTTCCCAATGTCCTGCGCTTAAAAGAGGCTGGAGTTCCGATCTGGGGAGAAGTGGAACTTGCCTATCAGATTGGTAAGGGCAGGGTGTTGGCGATTACGGGAACCAACGGAAAAACGACGACGACTTCCCTTGTGGGCGCGATCATGAAGGCGGCAGTGCCGGAGGTCTTTGTCGTCGGCAATATCGGAAATGCCTATACGGGGGCGGCTCTTGATACGACGGATGCATCCACGATCGTGGCGGAGATCTCCAGTTTTCAGCTGGAGACCATCAGGGACTTCCATCCTCAGGTTTCCGCAATCTTAAATATTACAGAGGACCACCTGAACCGCCACCATACCATGGAGGAATACATCCGGGTCAAGGAATTGATAACGAAAAATCAGACCCGGGACGACGTCTGTGTCTTAAATTATGAAGACCCGGTCCTGCGGACCTTTGCTAAAAGGTGTCCCGCCCGCGTCTTCTGGTTCTCCTCTGCGCGAAGAGTAGAGGACGGGATCTACCTGGATGGGGACGATCTGGTTTTGACCCGGGATGGCGCCAATGAACGGATTCTGGATGTCAATGAGCTGAGCCTCATTGGGACCCATAATTATGAAAATGTGATGGCTGCCGTTGCGATCACACTTTCGGCGGGGGTGGATGTTAAGACCATTGCCGAGGCTTGCCGGAACTTTAAGCCCGTGGAACATCGGATCGAGTATGTTGCGACGAAAAACGGAGTGATCTGGTACAACGACTCCAAGGGGACCAATCCGGATGCGGCGATCAAGGGAATTCAGGCGATGAAGCGGCCGACCTTCTTGATCGCCGGAGGCTATGACAAGGGTTCGGACTATCACGAGTGGATCCGCGCATTTGCCGGAAAAGTCAAGTGCCTGGTGTTGGAAGGGAAGACCAGGTTCGATATTCAAAAGACGGCTCTGGAATGCGGCTTCCCCAAGGAACGGATTGTTCTGTTTGAAACTATGCATGAGGCCATGGACTTTTGCAGGGACCATGCCGAGGAAGGGGATGCTGTTCTGCTGTCCCCGGCATGCGCTTCATGGGGAGAGTTTCCGAACTATGAGGTAAGGGGAGATAAGTTCAAGGAATATGTCAACACGGAGATCTAAACGACGCCGCAGAAGAAGGCGAATCCGAAAATTTATGACCATCCTGCTGGCCCTCCTGCTGCTGATCGTAGGCTTCTGGTATTTTTTTCAGCTGGAGACCGTCGTGACCCGGGGCAATGTGCATGAGAGCGCGGACGAGGTTACGGCGCTTGTGACAGGGCGCTTTGATACCGGTAATACGGTTCTCACCAAGCTCTTTAATACGGAACGGAACGTTGGGGGAGTCGGATTTGTGGACCGGGTCAATGCCGTCATCACATCAAGGTCCAGCATCCGGGTCGACGTGAAGGAAAAGCGGATGGTCGGCTATGTCGAGGACCATGGCTCCTATTACTACCTCGGAAAGGATGGAAAGGTGGAGGCTGTGTCTGCGGCTCCCTATCCGGGGGATGGGATCTATGCCGTTAAGGGGCTGGAACTTTTGACTTCGGTTGAGGTCGGTCATACCCTGCCTATACAGGGGACCAAGCCCTTTGTCCTTTTGGATACGCTGAGAAGTTCCGTCGACCGTTATAAAAACCTGCCGGATACCGTGACCTTTGCCGAGGACGGATCAATGACGCTGACCTTTGGCAAGGTGAATGTCCTGATTGGGGATGGAACCAATCTGCAGGGCAGGATGGAAGAACTGTCCGGGATCATGAAAAAGATGGATGAGACCTGGTCGGGTACCCTGCATTTGGAGAATTTTGACGGGTCCCAGAAGCAGATTGTCTTCGACCGGACCTGATCCCCGGGACTACAAATTTGAAAATAAGCTTGATAAATAGGCTCAAAGTCTATATGATATTTGTATGCATATTGCCAAAATAGCATGGTCATGTAAAGCATTGCCGCTTGGGTTGGGCGGATAAGGAGGAAACTATTTTGTTAGAAATCACATCGAATGAGGCAGAATCTGAAGCCCGTATCATCGTTGTCGGCGTAGGCGGCGCGGGAAACAATGCCGTAAACCGCATGGTTGATGAATCAATCGGTGGTGTCGAGTTCGTAGGAGTCAATACCGATAAGCAGGCGCTGGCGCTCTGCAAGGCGCCGACTGTCGTTCAGATCGGTGAGAAGGTAACCAAAGGTCTGGGTGCCGGCGCCCGTCCGGAGGTCGGCGAACAGGCTGCATCGGAGAGCGCGGAAGAGCTGAAGCAGACAATGACCGGCGCGGATATGATCTTTGTCACCTGCGGTATGGGCGGCGGTACCGGTACCGGCGGCGCTCCGGTCGTGGCGAGCATCGCCAAGGAACTGGGCTGCCTTACCGTAGGTGTTGTAACCAAGCCCTTCCGTTTTGAGGCGAACAAGCGCATGGAGAACGCTATGAAGGGAATCGACAAGCTGTCCCAGAATGTCGATACCCTGATCGTTATCCCCAACGACCGCCTCCTTGATATCGTGGACCGGCGGACGACCATGCCGGAAGCGCTGAAGAAGGCTGACGAAGTTCTGCAGCAGGCGGTTCAGGGCATTACAGACCTGATCAATCAGCCGGCTCTCATTAACCTCGACTTTGCCGACGTTCAGACTGTCATGACCAACGGCGGTATCGCTCACATCGGTATCGGTGAGTCCAAGGGCGACGACAAGGCTCTGGAAGCGGTTCAGCAGGCGGTTGAAAGTCCGCTGCTGGAGACCTCCATCGAGGGCGCTAAGAATGTCATCATCAATATCCGCGGCGATATTTCCCTCATGGATGCCAACGATGCGGCAAGCTATGTCCAGAATATGACAGGTGACGACGCCAATATCATCTTTGGCGCTATGTATGACGACTCCGAGGTCGATACCTGTAAGGTGACGGTCATTGCGACCGGTCTTCAGGACAAGGCAAAGATCGAGCGGGAAAAGAAGAAGGCTGAGGAGAGTGCTGAGGCGGCTAAGAAGTCCCAGCAGGCGAAGGCACATAAGAACTCCTTCCCCAAGTTCTCGGGACCGAGCTTTTTAAACCAGACCACGCCCCAGGCGGAACAGGCTCCTCTCAACCTGCAGCAGCCGAATGTCCAGCCCTCCGTTGAAAAGAAGGACATCCAGATCCCGGATTTCCTTAAAAACAGGAACCACTGATGAAGTGCCCCTACTGCGGCGACCCGGATACGAGAGTTGTTGATTCCCGCCCTGCGGATGATAATACGGCAATCCGCAGACGCAGAGTCTGCGACAAGTGCGGTAAGCGGTTTACCTCTTATGAGCGCATTGAAACCATTCCGCTGGTCGTAATCAAAAAAGACAAGACCAGAGAGATCTTTGACCGGTCCAAGATCGAAGCCGGTGTCCTTCGTGCCTGCCACAAGCGGCCCGTGACGGCTCAGCAGATCCATGAACTGGTCAATGATATTGAAACAGAGGTTTATTCAAAAGGAGAGCGGGAGATTCCCAGTACCGAAATCGGGGAAATGGTGATGAACCGGATCAAGCATCTCGATCCGGTTGCCTACGTTCGTTTCGCCAGTGTCTACCGCGAATTCAAGGACGTCGAAACCTTTATGGATGAATTGAAGAAATTTTTGAAATGAGATTTACATTGAAAGAGGCTTTGGAATCCTTCCGGAGCTTCTTTTTTTGTGCAGCAATCAGAACTATGGTATAATCACCTTATCTTAGACATGACGGAGGATACTATGCGGCGCGTTTTGTTGAAACTCAGCGGTGAAGCACTTGCCGGCGATAAGAAGACCGGCTTTGATGAGGCGACCTGTGTCAAGGTTGCGGAGCAGGTCAAGCAGGTCATTGATGATGGGGTCCAGGTGGCAATCGTCATCGGCGGAGGGAATTTCTGGAGAGGCAGATCTTCCAATGCCATTGACCGGACCAAGGCGGATCAGATCGGTATGCTGGCGACCATCATGAACTGCATCTATACATCGGAAATCTTCCGGTCCCAGGGGATGGAGACGGTTGTCATGACCCCTTTCCAGGTCGGCGCCTTTACGGAACTGTTTTCCAAGGACAGGGCAGTTGAGGCTCTAAAGAGCGGGAAAGTCGTCTTTTTTGCCGGCGGCACGGGACATCCCTATTTTTCAACGGATACCGGCGTCGTCTTAAGGGCGGTTGAGATGGAGGCGGATGAGATCCTGCTGGCCAAGGCAGTGGATGGGGTCTATGATTCCGATCCCAGGTCCAACCCTGACGCAAAGAAGTACGATGAGATTTCGATTTCGGATGTTGTGAAACAGGGACTGGGTGTTGTAGACGGCGCGGCAGCTGTCATCGCCATGGAAAATCATATGCCCATGCTGGTCTTCAGCTTAAATGAAGCGGACAGCATCATCCATGCTGCTCACGGCAAAATCGACGGAACCAGAGTTCTGGCAGAATAAAAAGCGTAAGGAACATACACCCGCAGCCCGGCTGCGAAGGAGGAGAATGATGAGCGAAGTCACAAAGACCTATGAAGAGAAGATGACCAAGACCCTGAACAACTTAAGAGAAGAGCTGCAGGCGGTCCGGGCGGGACGCGCCAATCCCCATGTCCTCGATAAGATCATGGTGGATTACTATGGAACTCCGACTTCCATTCAGCAGATCGCCAATGTCCAGGTTCCGGAGGCCAGAATGATCACCATTACGCCCTGGGAGCCCAAGATGGTGCGGAATATCGTCAAGGCGATCCAGGTATCCGAGCTGGGCATCAATCCGACGGATGACGGCCGCATGGTCCGCCTGGTCTTCCCGGAACTGACGGAGGAGAGAAGAAAGCAGCTGGTCAAGGATGTCAAGAAGCTGGGAGAGGCGGCTAAGGTTGCGACCAGAAATATTCGCCGTGACGGCAATGAGCATTTTAAGAAGCTGAAGAAGAGCAGTGATGTCTCGGAAGATCAGATCGCTGACGATGAGGATGAACTGCAGAAGCTGACGGATAAGGCGATTAAGAAAATCGATGAGGCTGTTTCCGAAAAGACCAGGGAACTGATGACGATCTGATGAAGAAACTTGCGGTGCTGGGATCGACCGGTTCCATCGGGACGCAGACCCTGGACGTGGTCCGGATGCATCCGGACCTGCTCAAGGTTGAAACGCTGGGATGCGGAAGAAATATCCGGCTTTTGGAAAAACAGGCAAGAGAATTTAAGCCCTCTCTTGTTGCCGTTTATGATGAAGAAGCGGCGAGGGATCTGGAGGTCCGCCTATCCGATACCGATATTCGCGTCGTATCCGGTATGGAAGGGCTCCTCGACATGGTGACCGTGCCCGAGGCGGATACGGTTGTGACGGCGATTGTCGGCATGATCGGAATTCAGCCGACCATCGCCGCGATTGAGGCAGGAAAAGATATCGCTCTTGCCAATAAGGAAACCTGTGTGACGGCGGGGCATCTGATTATGCCGCTTGCTAAGAAGATGGGGGTCCGGATTCTGCCGGTGGATTCGGAACATTCGGCAATTTTCCAGTCCCTTCAGGGAAGGGCAGATTCCAGGATCAAAAAGATTCTTCTGACGGCTTCCGGCGGACCCTTCCGGGGCATGACCCGGGATCAGCTCTCCCAGGTGACGGCTAAGGAAGCGCTCGCCCATCCGACCTGGAGCATGGGGCCTAAGGTGACGATCGACTCTGCCTCTATGGTCAATAAGGGACTGGAAGTGATTGAAGCCAGGTGGCTCTTTGATGTAGACCCGGATCAGATTCAGGTTGTCATTCAGCCCCAGAGCATCATTCATTCGGCTGTGGAATATGAGGACCATTCGGTGATCGCCCAGTTGGCTGTGTCCGATATGAGGATTCCCATTCAGTATGCGCTGACTTATCCCAACCATCTGCCATCTCCGGCGGAAGAGCTGGATTTTACCGCCCTGACCGGTATTGAAATCGGCGTGCCGGACGATAAAACCTTCCGGGGGCTGCCCCTTGCCAGGAAGGCGATTGAAATCGGCGGATCTATGCCGGCCGCCTTTAACGCGGCAAATGAGTGGGCGAACGCTTACTTCCGTAAGGGGAAGATTCATTTCCTTGAGATCTACGATATTATCGAGGAGGCGATGGACAGCCACCGAGTCATTAAAGACCCGACTGTGGATGAGATCCTTGCGATCGAAGATGGGATTGACGGCCACTGCCTGAAGACTTATGGGAAGTAAATAGAGGACCGGGCTTGGTCTAGTCCGGGTCAGGAGGAAGTGCTTTGTTAACGAGAATTATCAGCGGCGTCGTGTTGGCGGCGCTTGCCATCCTTACAGGGTTTCTGGGGGGACCGGTTCTGCTTGTCACCCTTTTATTCTGCTCGATCGTCGGCATGAGGGAACTGTATCAGGCGACCGGCGTCCTGGAAAAGGGCAAGAAAGTGACGCCCGTCGCGGCGACTGCTTTTGCCGGCGCGGCTCTTTACTATGGAGCCCTCTTCCTTTGGGGGACCAGAAGGCCGGACCTGCTCCTGCCTGTGGCTGCCCTTGCCGCTTTGCTGATCCTGTCGGTCTATGTCCTGCTGTTTCCAAAGGTAGGATCGGAGCAGGCAATGACTGCCGTGTTCGGCTTTATGTATCTGGGTGTTATGCTGGGCTTTTTATATCTGACCAGGATGGAGGGAAATGGCATCATCACGGTCTGGCTGATCTATCTGTCCTCCTGGGGAGCGGATACAGCCGCCTACTTTGCCGGAAGATTCCTGGGTCGGCATAAGATGGCGCCGGTCCTGAGTCCCAAAAAAACGATTGAAGGTGCCGTTGGAGGCATCCTGGGAGCCGGTATCTTTGGACTCTTATTCAATATTGTCTTTGATGGAAGCAGGTCGGTCTGGCAGTTTTTTATCATCTGCGCGGCAGGTGCGGTCATTTCCATCTTTGGGGATCTGACGGCTTCCGCCATCAAGCGCGACCGGGGCATCAAGGACTACGGCAATCTGATTCCGGGTCACGGCGGAATTTTGGACCGGTTTGACAGCGTGATCTTTACGGCTCCGGTCATTTATTTTCTGTCTCTCATTTTGATCAGATAACACGACTTGGGAGGAAGCATCTTTGAGATGGATTATCGCAATCCTGATCTTTTCGCTGCTGATTATTGTCCATGAGTTCGGACATTTTCTGCTGGCTAAGATCAATGGGGTCGAAGTGGAAGAGTTTTCCATTGGGTTCGGTCCCAGGCTTTTCAGTACAAAGTTTCATGGAACCAGATATTCGCTGAAAGTTCTCCTCTTCGGAGGGTCCTGCCGAATGAAGAGCATGCTGGAGGATTACGACGAGGAAGAGGGCGGCGAAGAAATATTAAAGCCGGAGGAAGGCGATTTTGAGAGCGTCTCTCCGGGCAGGAGGGCGGCAATTCTCTTTGCCGGCCCTTTCTTTAATTTTCTTTTGGCTTTTGTCTGCGCTATCCTGGTGACCGGCAGTGTGGGCTACGATCCCGCCAAAATCGCCGCTGTCCCTCAAGGCTCGCCTGCCGCTGAGGCGGGGCTTCAAGAGGGGGATGTGATCACGTCCTTTATGGGAAAGCGGGTCGATATCGGTCGGGATCTTTCGACCTGGTTTATTTTCCACGATCTGAAAAAAGACCGGACCATTCCCATCACCTATGAGCGCGATGGGCGGAAGCATGAGACCTTACTTAAGCCCGGCGTTGAGAAACGCTATGTGATGGGGATATCCTACAATCTGGATACGGAAAATGCCCTCATCCAGGCGGTTCAGGAGGGATCTCCGCTGCAAAAGGCAGGACTTTTAGCGGGGGATGTGATCACGGCTATCGATGGACAAAAAATCGGGACGGCAGCGAGTCTTAGCGCCTACTTTAAGGATCATCCGCTCGATGGCAGCCCGGTCCGGGTCAGCTACCTGCGGGATGGAAGTAAGGGTTCGGCTGAGGTTATCCCCGCCCAACAGGAAAACCTGGTTCTCGGCTTTTCCTATAATCTGAACCGGGTTAAGACGACGCCCGTCCGTGTGCTGCGCTACAGCTTCATTGAAATGCGCTACTGGATCACTTCGACGGTTGAGTCCATCGCAGGGATGTTCACGGGCAGGTTCGGGATCAACGACCTGTCGGGACCGGTCGGAGTCGTCGATATCGTGGGCAGGACCTATGAGGAGTCCAGGAGCCAGGGAGCGGTGATGACGATCATGAACCTTCTAAACCTGATCATCCTGCTCAGCACCAACCTGGGCGTTATGAACCTGCTGCCCATTCCGGCGATTGACGGCGGAAGGCTGGTCGGAACGCTGCTGGAGGCTATCCGGGGCAGGCGGGTCAGCGTGAAAGTCGAAAGTACCGTCACCCTCATCACAGCCACGCTGCTGGTCCTTTTGATGGTCTATGTCATGTATCACGATATTGTCACGATGATCAGACCGTGAATCGATTATATGGCGTTTGATGAGACAATCGCAAAAGGTATTATAGAAGGTGCAGCAAAATGAAAAACTTACAGGTTGTAAAATTTGCTGAACAGAATGACAACACCAGGTGGAGTGATGAAACGGCTGGAGGAATCTAAAAAATAATATTGTTAAATGAGGTAGTGAAGCATGGTCATGGTGATGATCATGCTTTATTTTATGCCGTCGGAGAGGTCATTTTTACCACCACATAAGGGTGATTTTAGCACCATTTTGGATAAAATCGGACGGCATGAAATGGAACAAGTGAGGGTTAAGAAAAGCTCGTATTTATGCGGTTTTTTGGGCTTTTTAGGCACGAAAAAACCGCCTGATGAAATCAGACGGTTTTAGCTGCGGAAGATGGGACTTGAACCCACACGCTGTTGCCAGCACAAGATCCTTAGTCTTGCTCGTCTGCCAATTCCGACACTTCCGCATGTATCAGCCAGATGCTTATCTCGCGTCAACAGATATTATTATAGGCAGGAGAGGGATGACTGTCAACGGGAAATTGAATGATTTTCGTTTTTTTCGCAAAAATGTACGATTCCACTTCGGCTCAAGGGGGATGGTTTTTTTGTGAAATGTTACAAAAATGAAACAAATGATAATAAATTGTAACATCCGTGTTATAATAAGCGAAATGTTTGAAAGGAGAGTCATATGAGAAAGTTACAGAAGTTCCTGCTGGCAGCTCTTTTTCTGCTGGCGGCGGGTCTTTTCATGAAACCGGTTGAGACCAGCGCCGCGACCTTTGGTGAGAATGAATACCGAATTCTCGGCAATATTATCGGGGGAGTTGAGTCGGGCGGTCAGGTGTATGGAAATAAGAATTATTCCGCCTATGCCGGACCTTATGAAAATTCGGATAAGGAAGTGACCTGCACCCTGGGCTGGCCCCAGTACTACGGGAATGAGGGGCGGAATCTGATCAACCGGATTTATCAGAAGAACCCGGCAAATTTCAAGCGCATTGACCGGACCGGTTCGATTCAAAGTCGGCTGGGCCGCGACTGGGAAACGGATCGCTGGAATCCCAATGAAGCGGATAAAAATATCCTGATCCAGCTGATCAGTACGAATGAGGGTCACGCCGCTCAGGATGAGATGTATTCGACCCTGATGAGCGGGATGGTCCGGGATTGTCAGAATACCTATACAACTGACATCAGGGCGATTATGATGTACTGTGAGATCCGTCATCTGGGCGGTTTGGGACCGGTAAACCGGATCTTCAGACGCTGCAGCGGAAATTACAGTGTAGACAATATCGTGGCATCGCTGAAGCAGGATGAAAATGACCGGTCCAACAGCAATCAGGTGGGAGACCGCAAGTTCTGGAGCCGGCATGAAAAATGCAGCGCCTGGGTCAAGCAGTATGTCGGAACCTCAGGTCAGCAGCAGGCAAATATCACTTTTCCGACCAGCAACCGGTCCGATGCGGTTTTTATGCTTCGCTTCTACAATCCCAACAGCGGAGAACATTTTTATACGTCTAACCACACGGAAGGTTCGGTTCTGGTAAAAGCGGGCTGGCGGTATGAAGGGGTAGGCTGGACCGCTCCCCTGGCAGGAGATCCGGTCTATCGGTTGTACAACCCGAACGCGGGAGACCATCATTATACCATCAGTGCCTCTGAACGGGACAACCTGATCGGTTATGGCTGGAGATATGAGGGAATCGGTTGGAGAACCGCTCCCCACACCGGAATTCCGCTTTACCGCGCTTACAACCCCAACGCAAAGGCAGGCGCTCATCACTTTACAACCAGTCAGAGCGAGATCAGGATGCTGGTCGGCGTCGGTTGGAGAGCCGAGGGCGTCGCCTGGTACGGTGTATAAGGGAAAAGCAATTCCAGATCGTACGTTAAATACTGAAAATAGGGCATTTTTTAGGGACAGGATCTTCGCTTTTGAAGATCCTGTCTCTGCCTTTCCGGAAAATGCATGGTATAATATTTCTATCAGCTACCGTACGTGATGAAAGTCCGGTCATGCCGGCGAAAGGCGGACGCTATGGAAAATTTGATCATTGAAGGCTTTATTGGTTCCGGCAAAGGAGCAGTAGGAAAAGCCCTGGCAAAGTCCCGGGGGCTTAGTGTCTTTGATCTGGACAAAAAGGTTGCGGGCAAGATGAAGATGACCTCTGCTGAAATTTACGAAAAGTTCGGCGAACCCTACTATCGTGCCATGGAGACCTATGTTTTGGCGGGGCTTCTCGATGAGAGGACCCCTCATGTCGTGGTTCTGGGCAGTGGCGTTGCCATGATGCCGCAAAATAAGAAATATCTGAAGGCACTGGGGACGGTGATCTACATCAAACTCAGGCAGAACCACATTTTGGAAAACATGAAGAAGAGTAAAAAGCACAGTTGGATTCAGCCGGACGACTGGGACGATCAGGTCAAGCGGCTCTATAAGGAGCGGGAACCCGCCTATCGCAGGACGGCAGATCTGATCATTACCGCCGACGGCAAGAGTACGGAGGAGATCGTAGCGGAGATTAATGAGCTGCTGGATCAAAAAAACGGGGCACAAAAAGATAAATAATGCTTCACTTTAAAGTGATAAAGTGTTATGATGACGGAAATCTTTTTAGGAGGGCTTGCTATGGAATCATATATTTCAGGACACACCGGGCTGCTTGCCCTGATCGGCTCCCCCGTCGGACATTCCGGATCTCCGGCTATGTACAATGACGCTTTTAAGAGCCTGGGACTGGATTACGTCTATGTGGCATTTGATGTGAAGGAAGAGGATGTGCCGCAGGCGCTTGACGCTATGCGCCTCTTTCACATGCGGGGCATGAATGTAACCATGCCGGATAAGATTGCGGCGGCAAGGAACTGCGACGAACTTTCTCCGGCGGCAAGAATCATCGGGGCAGCCAACACCATTGTCAACGATGATGGCAAACTGACCGGCTATATGACGGACGGTGAGGGCTTTGTCAACAACCTGAAGGACCACGGCGTAGAGGTAAAGGGCAGGAAAGCCGTGGTCTGCGGCGGAGGCGGCGCTGCGACCGCCATTCAGGTCCAGCTGGCTCTGGACGGTGTCAGGGAACTGGCGATTTTTAATATCAAGGACGAATTCTTTGAGCGGACCGAGCAGATGGCAGAGAAGATTCGGGCAGAGGTTCCGTCCTGCAAGATCACGGTCTATGACCTTGCGGATACCGCCAGATTGACCCAGGAGACTCAGTCGGCTGATCTTTTTGTCAATGCGACCATCGTCGGGATGAAGCCTAAGCTGGAGGATCAGAGTGTTTTAACAGACCCAGCTGCCTTCCATGAGGGGCTGGTGGTTGCTGATACAGTCTACAATCCGGTTGAGACCAAGCTCTTAAGAGAGGCTAAGGAACACGGCTGCCTCACGGTCGGCGGCAAGGGGATGCTCCTGTGGCAGGGCGTCGCGGCATTTAAGCTCTATACCGGGCGGGATATGCCGGTGGAAGAAGTCAAGGCGAAGTTCTTCTCGGAGGATTAAATCTTGCTGCCTGCCTTGCTTCATATTCGGTTGAGGATAAAGGAGCCGACACATCAAGCCTATCAGGGGTTTACTTTTTTGTTTCAGGTTAAGAATGGAAGGTGAAATAGGAAGAGCGGAAGTGGATAGAACATCTTTTCTAATCATTCCTTTTAAAAATGGAAAGAGGATTTGTCCTATTGAACCGGACCGTCTGTCATTGTAAATGATTGACTTATGAAAGGTTGGAGAGGGCTGGAATAGAAGCATCCTAAAGAAGGACCCGCGCAGCACCAGCTGCGCGGGTCCTTCTTTAGGATGGTAAAAATATGAAGCTTTACGGAAGCGAGCTTTACATGAAGTCGTGACGCTTCAATACTTCGATGATATTTCTTCCCTCCTCGGTGCCTTCGATGATTCTTCTGGCACGCTTGCTGTCGCCGATGTTGTAGATTTCCACGTTGGTGTCGGCGTAAGCCTGTTCCAGATCGGAAAGGACCGGATCGCTGGCTCTCATGCCCAGGCAGATAAAACCGAAGTCAAAGGGAATCTCTTCAATATTTCCTTCTGGATTCTTGACGATAAAGCGGTCGCTCTTTACTTCCTGCAGAGCGGTCTGGGTCATCTGCCTGACCTGGTACTGCTTCATCTTTGCCTTCATATCGGATTTTGTGACCGGATCGAGGCCGTTGCCGATGACGGGCAGCATTTCGATGATGGTGACGTCAGCGCCGCGCTCCGTAAAGAACTCCATGACATCGAGACCGACAGCACCGCCGCCGACGACGGCGACCTTCTGACCCTTCATATCCTTGGGATAGGTGTTCTTGCGCTCAGTCATCTTGAGGACGTCGGCAACCTTGGTGTCTTCCCTGTTGACGAGTTCATGCAGCCCCTTGATGGGCGGCAGGGTCGGATTGGAGCCGGTCGCGTTGACGATGACATCCGGATGGAAGCCCTTTACCATATCCACGGTCGCGGAAGTATTTTTGAAAATAAAGAGGTTCTTCAGCTGGTCGGCGCGGTTGATCAGGTAGTGGGGGAAATCCTTCATACGGACCTTGTCCGGGATGTCGGAAATGCGAGCTGCCAGACCGCCCAGAATGGGAGAGCGCTCCAGAAGGAAGGTTGTGCAGCCGACTTCCGCCGCTGTGCAGGCAGCTTCAAGACCTGCCGTACCGCCGCCGATGACGACGACGTTTGCTTCCTTGTTGACCTTCAGCTTCTTGTATTCATCCCCATCGACGACGCTGGGATTGACGGTACAGCGGATAGGCAGGTTGAGACCGATCCGGTGACCGGCGCAGCCGACATTGCAGGAAATGCACTTGCGGAGCAGGTCCTCGTGACCGAATTCGACCTTATTGACCCATTCCGGATCGGCGATCAGACCGCGCCCCATACCGATGAGATCGGCGTCGCCGCGAGATAAGATATCCTCCGCAACCTGGGGATTGCGGATGTTGCCCATAGTCATGCAGGGCTTGCCGTAGACTTCCCGGACCCGTTTTGCCATATAGCTTCTCCAGCCGTCCGGCAGGTAGTTGGCATCGATCTGGAACTGAATAGAGCCATTAAGACCCGCGGAGACGTCAAAGACGTCGACTTCCTGGGCAAAATAGCGGAGATATTCGATCGTATCATCCAGGGTATTGCCGCCCTCAACAAATTCTTCCGCGCTGATACGGACGAAGATCGGGAAGAAGGGACCGACCTGTCTGCGGACCTCTTCGATAACTTCTTTGGTGAAGCGGGCGCGGTTCTCTGCAGAGCCGCCGTACTCATCGGTCCGGTGGTTGGTGGTCGGAGAGAGGAACTGGCTTAAGAGATAGGAGTGACCGGCGTGAATTTCGACTGCGTCAAATCCGCAGGTCTGCGCGCGCTTTGCCGCTTCTCCGTATTTTTTTGTGATCAGGTGGATCTCATCGACCGTAAGCGGACGCGGAATCTCGCCTCCCTCCTTGGACGGAACGTCAGAGGCGGAAACCGGCTGTTCACCTGTCCGGGAAGACATAGCGGAAGCCCCTGCATGGTTGATCTGAATCGCGATGCAGGCGTTCTGCTTGTGGATGGTTTCACACAGATAGGAAAGTCTGGGGATATAACTGTCCTGATCGATCCGAAGCTGGGTGGTGCCGTTGGAACCCTGGGGCGAATAGACGCTGGCATTTTCAACGATCAGAAGACCGGTGCCGCCCTTGGCGCGGGTTTCGTAGTACTGAATGTGGCGGAAGCTCATTTCACCGTTCTGCTCGCCGAAGTTGGTCCCCATAGGGGTCATGACGATCCTGTTTTTCGTCGTCATGCGGCGCACAGTGAAAGGCTCAAAGATATGAGAATATTTTGTTTTCATGACAGTCTCTCCTTAAAAATAAAACCATTTTCAATTGAGTCTGTAAGATATAACGGGCAGTGTTATAAGCTCAATATAGATGGAAATGAGCCGGATGTCTAATGCATTTTATGAATGAAAATGATAGAATCTATCTATAGATAAGAGAAGTGATGGCAGGCTGACAAATGATCGGGAAAGGCGGGGGCAATGAATCTCAATCAGATCAAATATTTTATTGTGTTGGCAGAGGAAGAGCATTATACCCGGGCGTCAAAGCGGCTCAGTATCGCCCAGCCCTCCCTAAGTCACGCGATTGCCCAGCTCGAAAAAGAGCTGAATACCAGGCTCTTTGAAAAGAAGGGGAGAAATGTCATCATGACCAAGTACGGCAGGGACTTCCTTCCCTATGCCAGACAGAGCGTCTCCTCGCTGGATGAGGGAGTCAGGAAGATCCGCGCCCTCAATTCTCCCAAGGAAGGGGAGATCAGCCTTGCCTACATCTATACGCTGGCGGACCGGGCGGCTCCCTCCCTTGCGCGCAGATTTATGGACGCCTATCCGGACTATAAGATCCGCTTCCGCTTTACGGCGGGTCCCACGGGGCGGATTATTGAGGGGCTCAAAGACGATGAATTCGATATCGTCCTGTCCTCTTTTCAGGATGGGGAACCGGATGTGGAATTTCGGAAGATCGGCAGCCAGAAGCTGGTCGTGGCGGTTCCCAAGGGTCATCCGCTGGCGGCAAGGAACAGCATCACCTTAAAAGAGACGATCCCCTATCCCCAGATCTTTTACTCGAGAAACAGCGGTCTAAGACCGGTCGTCAATTCCCTCTTTGAGAAGCAGGGACTCTTTCCTCAGATTGCCTATGAAGTAGAGGCGGATTCCGGCGTGGCGGGACTGGTCTCCCAGGGCTTTGGTATCGCGGTTATGCCGGACATTCTTTTTTTAAAGACCATGGACTTAAAACTGCTGGAGATTACAGAGCCGACTTATGACCGCGCCATCTACGCCGCCTGGATGCAGAAACACTATCTGTCTCCCGTTGCCAAGGCCTTTCTGCACTTCGTGATTCGGGAGACCTCAGGAGGGGACTTGTAAATACCGATCCATCACTAAGCAGTGTGATGAAGCTACTCTTAAAGCTCATCTTACTATAAAGGATACTATTATAGAAGGTGAGCTTTAAGAGAGGACTCTTGTAGAGAATGCATTTAAAAGGTCTGCTTTTTGATCTTTCCTATATCTATATATAGAAGCGGATTTGGAGTGTGTTGGTTTAAATATTAGTAACTGAAACTTCCCACACGGGAAAT
>DFIU01000010.1:0-172642 GCA_002371465.1 Lachnospiraceae bacterium UBA3689
CGGGGTTCGAATCCCCGATGCTTCATTCGCCGGTTACGAAAGTAAACCGGCGTTTTGCATATATGCATATATTTTCGACCGTATCTATCGGTCCCCCTGCCATGCGGTTATGGCGGAATTGGCAGACGCGCTGGATTTAGGTTCCAGTGTCGCAAGACGTGCAGGTTCAAGTCCTGTTAACCGCATTTTCTTTTCTGACCCGGCGGCTCCTTCAGCTGCCGATTTCAACTTTATTTTCCATATTGACAGGAAGTGCTTATGACAAGA
The DNA here is from genome assembly GCA_002371465.1 of Lachnospiraceae bacterium UBA3689. Lineage (GTDB taxonomy): Bacteria > Bacillota > Clostridia > Lachnospirales > Lachnospiraceae > Chordicoccus. Next base: position 268 of record DFIU01000010.1, read on the forward strand.
GAACAGTACCAATCCCTTCACCTAAAAGACCTGCGGGACATCGCCAAGTCGAGAGGGGCGAAGCGGACTTCAACGATGCGGAAGGGCGAGCTGATTGACCTGATGCTGCGCCTCGATCAGGAGGGGCAAAGCGAGGGGGCTTCCTCTGCGGAGGCGGAGGAAGTGAAAACCGGCAGCAGGCAGAATCGCCGGTCCCCGGCAACTGCCGACAATGTTACTGCAAATGATGTCCATTCAAAGGCAGGGGATAACCTGTCTGGGGCTGTTGAGGCGCAATCTTCGGCAAGTGACACGAACTCTGCGATAACCGGTGAACGGCAGAATAGCTATCAAGATGAGAGCTGCCGGGGACGCAGGGGAAATTCCAACGAGTCCTATGGTCGGGGACCGGCAAAGCGGAATGGTGAGGCATCCGCAAGGGGTTATCACGGGCAGGCGGATCACCGCCAGTATGGGACCGGAAGGCAGCAGGGCTATGCAGGCCGCCGCTCATCCTCAACCGGGGAAAACTACAGGTCAACAGACCGCCGTCCCTTTTCAAATGGGGCGCATGGCAGAACAGCGGATCGCAGGGAGCCCTATATTAAAGACCACCACGGTTATACGGAACGGCACGACACATCCCAAAGCGAAGGTCACAGCTATTGGGGGCATCAGGTCTTTCAAAATGAGGACCACCATCACATGGAAGGATCTCATGACCTTCCGGAGATGACCGGCCGGGAGGAAGCCCGATCGGACTACTCAAGCAAACCGACTCATTCGGATGTTGGATTTAACCAATCCTTAAATCCTATGGACCGGGAACCGATCGAGACGGGAGAGCAGCAGGGAACTGGTCATGAGGACCATTTCTATGAGGAGCCCGCGTCTTCCGAGGAGAACGGGGATCGGACAGAGAACCCGGCATCTTCTATCCAGCATCCCAGGCTGCCGGGCGATACCGGCATCCAGGTGCGGGGCATCCTGGAAGTCATGCCGGACGGCTTCGGTTTCCTTAGGAGCGACAATTTCCTGCCGGGCGAGGAGGACGTCTATGTGTCCCCCTCTCAGATCCGCCGCTTCAATTTAAAGACGGGCGATATGATCGCCGGCAACAAACGGAGCCGCGCCCAGGGGGAGAAATACGGAGCTCTGCTCTATGTCTCCTCCGTCAATGATCTGCCGCCGGACAGCGCCCGCCGCCGCGACTCCTTTGAGAAGATGACGCCCGTTTTCCCCAATAAACGGATTGAGCTGGAGCGGGCGGACGGATCGAGGGCGACCCGGATCGTGGACCTGATCAGTCCGATCGGCTACGGGCAAAGAGGTATGATCGTCTCGCCGCCTAAGGCGGGTAAGACGACCCTCTTAAAGGATATCGCCAAGTCGATTCTGACCGGCAATCCCGACGCCAACCTGATCATCCTCCTTATCGATGAGCGACCGGAGGAAGTGACGGATATGAAGGAGACGGTCCATGGAAAAAATGTGGAGATCATCTACTCCACCTTTGACGAACTGCCCGAACACCACCGCAGGGTGGCGGAAATGGTCATGGAACGCGCCAAGCGGCTGGTGGAACACCACGAGGACGTCATCATTTTGCTGGATTCCATCACGAGGCTGACCCGCGCCTACAACATTCTGGTTCCCCAGAGCGGTCGGACCTTATCCGGAGGTCTCGATCCGGCAGCCCTCTACATGCCCAAGAAGTTCTTTGGGGCGGCGAGAAATATGCGGGAGGGCGGCAGTCTGACCATCCTGGCGACGGCTCTGGTCGATACGGGATCGAAAATGGACGATGTGGTCTATGAGGAATTCAAGGGGACCGGCAACATGGAACTGATCCTGGATCGGAAATTACAAGAGCGCCGCATTTTCCCCGCTATTGATATCGCCAAGTCGGGAACCCGGAGGGAAGACCTGCTGCTGACGCCTAAGGAACTCCGTGCCGTCAATCTGATGAGACGGAAGATGAACGGCCTCAAGTCGGAGGACGCAGTGGACGCCATTATCAACGCATTTTCCACCTTCCCGACCAATGAGACGGTGGTCAACGCCGTGCTTTCCAAGTGGAAGTAAAAAGCGCTTGCAATTCACGGAGGCGTATGCTAGAATAAACTTCGCTGTTTATGGACGGCGTCTGATGTAACGAAAAGTCCGGTATTAGCTTATATATAAAGAGGTGAAAGAGATGAAGGAAGGAATCCATCCGCAGTACTACGCTGCAACCGTTACCTGCAACTGTGGCAATACCTTTACAGTAGGTTCCACAAAGCAGGAGATTCACGTTGAAGTCTGCTCCAAGTGCCATCCGTTCTATACTGGCCAGCAGAAGGCAGCACAGGCTCGCGGCCGTGTTGAAGCATTCAACAAGAAATACGGTATGGCTAACAAGTAATTTAAGTTTAGCTGTATGAAGGAGACGGGCGCTTTGTCCGTCTCTGTTTTTTTACAGAAAACCTTCCCAAAAGGAGGATCGCATGCAAAAAAACTGTGGAATCGGCGGTCAGGCTCTGATTGAAGGCATCATGATGAGACATAAGAACCGCTATTCAATGGCGGCACGAAAACCGGACGGCAGTATCGCTACGGAAGTCCGGGACTTTCGCAGTCTGTTCGGATCGGGAGCCTGGACCCGCCTGCCCATCGTAAGAGGAGCCCTGTCCTTTATCGATTCCCTGGCGGTCGGCATTACAACCCTCATGTGGTCGGCTGACGTCGCCTCGGAAGAGGAGGAAGACGCCTCTTCAAAAGGTGCAAAAAATAAGGGGGAAGAAGGGGACCGTGCCTGGGACGCGGCGATGACCGCTGCCTTGCTCTTCTCTCTGGCCTTTTCGGTCGTTCTCTTCATGTTGCTGCCCTATTGGATCGCGGGACTGTTGAGACGGTTCGGAGCAGGCTCGGTTCTGGTCAATCTGGCGGAGGCGCTGATCAGGATTGTCATTTTTCTTGCCTATATGCTGACCATTTCCCGCATGAAAGATATCCAGCGGACCTTCTCCTATCATGGGGCGGAGCATAAGTGCATCAACTGCCTGGAGCAGGGGCTTGACCTCAATGTAGAAAATGTTATGAAGAGTTCCCGCCAGCACCGGCGCTGCGGGACCAGTTTCCTGTTGATCACGATTATCATCAGCGTCCTTGCCTTTTTGATCCTGGGGCTTTTTGGCATCCGGTCGCCGGTTATGCGGCTTTTGATGCGGCTGGTCCTGATTCCCCTCATCGCCGGCGTCTCTTTTGAGATCCTGCGTTATGCGGGCAGTCATGAGGGACCCATTATCAACCAGCTGGTAAGACCGGGTCTTGCCCTGCAAAAGCTGGTCACCAATGAACCTGATGAGGAGATGTGTCAGGTCGCCATCGCGGCTGTCGAGGCGGTCTTTGACTGGCAGGCATACTTAAGTGGGAACGAAGAAGATCGAGTCTCTCATGCCGGGGTTCAGGGAGTTCAGGCAGAAGCCAAAGTTCAGGTGAAATCCAGTACACTGAAAGAACCCAAAGCCCAGGTGGAAGTCGATCCGTTAGCAGAGTCAGAATCTTTGACGTCTGCTAAAGCCGGGCAGTTTCCTGATCCGGATGGAGAACCGGCATGACCTGGGCGGATCTGGTTAAACGGGGCAGAGAGATCCTGAAGGAGCAGGGCATTGAAAATGCCGCCTATGACGCCCGGGACCTCCTGCTTTGCGCAGCGGACCTGGACCTCTCCGCCTACCTGCTCAAGATGCGGGAAGAGGCGGATGGGGATCTTTCAGACCGCTATCTGGAATGGATCAAAAGGAGGGCGAAGCACGAGCCCCTGCAGTACATCACCGGCAGGGCTTGTTTTTACGGCAGGACTTTTGGGGTAAGACCCGGCGTCCTCATTCCCCGCTATGACACGGAGACCCTGATCGAAGCCGTCCTGCCCGATTTAAAAGAAAATCAAAGGATTCTCGATCTTTGCTGCGGCAGCGGCTGCATCTTATTGACGCTGCTGGCGGAGGGACCGGCAAGCTCGACCGGACTTGCTGCTGACCTGTCCGATACGGCGCTTGCCGTGACAGAGGACAATATGAAAAGGCTGAACCTTGCGGGCAGGGCTAAGACCCGAAAAAGCGACCTCTTTGAGGAGATTTCGGAGAATTTTGACCTGATCGTATCCAATCCGCCCTATATTCCAAGTGACGTTGTCGAAATGCTTACCTCAGAGGTCCGGGACTTTGAGCCCCATCTGGCTCTTGACGGGGAGGAGGACGGTCTTGCTTTTTACCGGCGCATCGTCCGCGAAGCTCCGGCGCATTTAAACTCCGGGGGCATGCTGGCGTTTGAAATCGGCTATGACCAGGGACCTGCCGTAAAGCAGCTCATGGAAGAGGGGGACTTTGAAGAGGTCCGGGTGATCCGGGATCTATCGGACAAGGACCGCGTCGCAGCAGGCAGAAGAAAGTGAACTATGTTTGAACAATTAGAAAAGGCATCCGTAAGGCTGAAAGAGGTCCTGCATGAAATGGCTTCTCCCGAAGCCCAGCAGACTTCCGGCAAAATGATGCAGCTTATGAAGGAGCAGGCGGACCTGCAGCCGGTTGTGGATACCTATGAACAGTATAAAGAGGCGGTCCGGGATGAAGCGGACAGCCGGGACCTCCTTAAGGTGGAAGAGGATCCCGATATGCGGGAAATGCTGAAGGAGGAGCTTGAGCAGGCTTTGAGCAAAAAGGAGAGCCTTGCGGAAGAACTGAAGCTGCTCCTTTTGCCCAAGGACCCCAACGCGGACCGGAATGTGATTCTGGAGATCCGCGCCGGAGCAGGGGGAGATGAGGCGGCTCTTTTTGCCGCCGACCTCTACCGGATGTACTCCCGCTACGCCGACCGGAAGGGATGGAAGGTCGAGCTCTTGTCCGTCAATGAAAACGGTCTGGGCGGCTTTAAAGAATGTACCTCTATGATCAGCGGCGCGGGCGTCTACGCAAGGCTCAAGTTTGAGAGCGGGACCCACCGGGTCCAGCGCATCCCGGTGACCGAGAGCAACGGCAAGATCCAGACTTCGACGGCGACCGTGGCAATCATGCCGGAGGCACGGGATGTCGATATAACGATCGATCCTAAGGACTGCCGTTTCGACGTCTTCCGGGCGACCGGCAACGGGGGGCAGTGCGTCAATACGACGGACTCCGCCGTCCGCTTGACTCACCTGCCGACCGGGATCGTCGTCTCCTGCCAGGATGAAAAGTCCCAGCTGAAGAACCGGGCCAAGGCGATGAAGGTTTTAAAAACCCGTCTCTATGACCTGGAACTGCAAAAGGAGCAGCAGGAGCGGGCGGACTTAAGACGGAGCCAGGTGGGAACCGGGGACCGGTCGGAGAAGATCAGGACCTACAATTTCCCCCAGGGCAGGGTGACCGACCACAGGATCCATTTGACACTTCATAAAATTGAAAGTATGATCGACGGAGATATGGATGAGCTGATCGACGCCCTGATCCGGGAGGAGAGGACCAGGCAGCTGTCCATAAACGGCGCGGATTGAGCGCTTTATTAAAAAATGATACAGGAGATTGGACTATGGGAAAGTACTTTGGTACAGACGGTTTCAGAGGAGAAGCAAATGTCCAGCTGACAGCGGAAAAGGCATTTAAGGTCGGCCGCTATCTGGGATGGTATTACGGCAGTATGCACGAGGACGGCAAGGCTCAGATCGTCATCGGAAAGGATACCAGAAGGAGCAGCTATATGCTGGAGGACGCCCTTGCGTCGGGTCTGACTTCATCCGGAGCGGACGCCCTGCTTCTGCATGTCACGACGACTCCGTCCGTCTCCTATGTCGTTCGGACCGGCGGCTTTGACTGCGGCGTCATGATCTCCGCCAGTCACAACCCCTTCTATGACAACGGCATCAAGATCATGCGGGCTAACGGTCAGAAGATCGAGCCGGAGATCGAAGAGAAGATCGAGGCCTATATCGACGGCGAGATCGACGAGCTGCCCTACGCGACCCGGGAGGGGATCGGCCGCACGGTGGACTACCAGGCGGGCAGGAACCGCTACATCGGCTACCTGATGACCGTTCCTACCGTTGCCTACAAGGGCAAGCGGATCGGTCTTGACTGCGCAAACGGCAGTTCATCGTCCATCGCCAAGAGCGTTTTTGAAGCCCTGGGAGCCAAGGTCCTGGTCATCAACAATACGCCGGACGGCACCAACATCAACCGGGGCTGCGGATCGACCCATATCGAGGCTCTGCAGAACTTTGTCATCGACAACGGACTGGACGCCGGTTTTGCCTATGACGGCGACGCCGACCGCTGCCTTGCCGTCGATGAGAAGGGCAGGATCGTCGACGGCGACCACATCCTCTTTTTGTGCGGCAAGTACTTAAAGGAGGAGGGGCTTTTGAAGGACCAGACGGTTGTGACCACCATCATGTCCAATCTGGGTCTTTACAAGGCGCTTGAGGCAAATGGGATGCGGAGCGAGCAGACCAATGTCGGCGATAAATTCGTGGCGGAAAATATGATGGCAAACGGATATTCCCTGGGCGGGGAACAGTCCGGTCATATCATTTTCAGCAAATACGCGACGACCGGAGACGGCATCTTGACCTCCCTTATGGTCATGCAGGCGGTCGTCGATCAGAAGAGTACCCTGGGAACCCTGTCCTCCGAGATGAAGTCCTATCCCCAGGTCCTCAAAAATATCCGGGTCGCGGACAAGGAAGAGGCACAGCGGCATCCGGCGGTCGTGGAAGAGTGCCGCAAGATTACTGAGGAACTTGCCGGCGACGGCCGCATCCTGATGCGGGCAAGCGGAACGGAGCCGCTCGTCCGGGTTATGGTGGAAGCCAGGACCAACGATATCTGTGAGAAGTATGTCGACCGGGTCATCGATGTGATCAAGGCGGAAGGACTGGCAATCTGAATGATGCCATGTCGGGATCCGGCTGGGTCGGACCTGGGGTGATTTTAGATAAGGGGAAGATGTTCATGAAGAAAAAACTGCTGGTCTGCCTGCTGGCGGGAGCCTTGCTCCTGACCGGGTGCGGCAGAGGGGATGCGGCAGCGTCGTATCAAAAGGGTTGTCAGGCTCTTGAAGAGGGAGACTTCAAGACGGCTCAGACTCATTTTCAGGCTGTGACAAAGACGGACTACTATCAGGCGGAAGCCTACCGGGGGCTTGGTCTTGCCCAGATGAGCCAGACGGATTACGCGGATGCCTGCGTGTCCTTTGAAAAGAGCCTTCTTCACATCGACAGGCAGGACGAACGGTTTTACCGGGATGTCAGCCTCTACCTCGCCTATTGCAGGAGTTACAACGGTCAGGAGGACCGGATGGCGGAGATCTACGACCAGCTCTTAAAAAAGGATCCGGATGACGCGGAGGTTCGCTTCTTAAGAGGCAAACTCAAGCTGAACACGGGGGACCGCAAGGGGGCAAAGGCGGATTTTGACGCGGCAGTCGCGGTGGACCAAAGCTACGACCTGTCGATCAACATCTACCAGTGCTATGACAAGCTGGACCAGAGTGCCGACGGAGCTTCCTATCTGGAACATGCGCTGGATCTCGCCAATCAAAACGGCGGCGACGACTACAGCAAGGGTCTGGTCAATTACTATTTGCAGAACTTTGAGGACGCCAAGGAATGTCTGATCCGCGCCATCAACAAGGACGAATCCGACAGCAAGGCGGTCTTTCTTCTGGGCGAGGTCTATCTGAAAATGGACGACGTCGCCGACGCCAGGGCGGTCTATACTAAGGCTTTAAATTCCAAGAAAAATGCGGCGGGCGCCTACAACGGTCTCGCCCTCTGCGATCTCAGGGACGGCAGCTATGAATCCGCCCGGCAGAACGTGGAGGCGGGCATCGCCCTTAAGGACCAGTCGGCGGAGCAGGGTCTCCTTTACAACGAGATCGTGATCTGTGAAAAATTAAGGGACTGGCAGACCGCCAAGGCGAAGGCAGCCGCCTACGTCGCCAAATATCCGACGGACGAGCTTGGGGTTCGGGAGAATCAGTTCCTCAAGTCAAGATAAATATCAGGATGCGTTCCGGTAATCAAAAGTTAGACAAGTAGATAGTAAGAAAGGCAAATGCGATAAGGTTAAAAGAGCCCGGGAGCGAATGCTCCCGGGCTCTTTTGCGGATCGCCGAAAGGCGATAGCGACCTTATTTTGCGTTGTCCCTGGTCTCAATGTTCTGCATGACCTTGGCGCGGACCGTCAAGGGCAGACCGAAAAGGGTGATGAAGCCGCCGGCGTCGCGGTGGTCGTAGAGATCTCCTGTGGTGAAGGAGGCAAGGGATTCGTTGTAGAGGCTGTAGGGAGAGGTGGTTCCGTTCTTGATGATGTTGCCCTTGTAGAGCTTGAACTTGACTTCTCCAGTCACGTACTGTTGTGTGGATTTCACAAAAGCCTGGATCGCTTCCCGAAGCGGAGTGAACCACTTGCCCTCGTAGACGGTCTGGGCCAGCTGGCTTGCCAGCCGCTTCTTCATTTCCATGGTATCCCGGTCGAGGCAGAGTTCCTCCAGCTGGTCGTGGGCTGCCATCAGGATGGTGCCGCCCGGAGTCTCATAGACGCCCCGGCTCTTCATGCCGACGACCCGGTTCTCGACGATATCGATGATGCCGATTCCGTTTTCCCCGCCCAGGCGGTTCAGCTCGCGGATGATGTCGGAGACCTTCATTTCCTTGCCGTTGACGGTCTTGGGAACGCCCTGCTCAAAGGTGACGGAAACTTCTGTTTCCTTATCGGGTGCTTTTTCCGGCGGCGTGGTCAGAACCAGCAGCTTGTCATAGTTTGGGGCCTGGGAGGGATCTTCCAGTTCCAGCCCCTCGTGGCTGATGTGCCAGAGGTTACGGTCCCGGCTGTAGCCCTTGCCCATGGAGAAGGGCAGGTCGATGCCGTGTGCCTTGCAGTAAGCGACTTCGTCTTCCCGGGAATCCATCTTCCAGACTTCCGGCATCCGCCAGGGGGCGATAATTTTGATGTCCGGAGCCAGAGCCCGGATGCCCAGCTCGAAGCGGATCTGGTCATTGCCCTTGCCGGTCGCGCCGTGGCAGATGGCTGTTGCGCCCTCTTTTCTGGCGATCTCTACCAGCTTTTCCGCAATGACCGGACGCGCCATGGAGGTGCCCAGCAGGTAGGAATGTTCATAGACGGCGCCCGCCTGAACGCAGGGCATGATGAAATCGTCGCAGAACTCATCCGTCGCGTCGACAATGTAGAGTTTCTCCGCACCGGACAGGGTGGCGCGCTCCTGCAAATTATCATCCTTAATCTCTTCGTCCTGACCGACATTGATGCAGGCACAGATGACGTCATATCCGAAATTCTCCTTGAGCCAGGGAATAATCGCTGTGGTATCAAGACCGCCCGAGTAGGCGAGTACGACCTTTTCTTTTGCCATGGAACCTTCCTCCTGTTTCCTATTTAAACTTTATGTATGTCAATTGTTGTCCTGCCGGAGGCAGGCTTTGATTCGACGTCTCCAAATATACAACAAATGAATAGAATATGCAAGAAGTAAATCTAAGTATTCATAATTTGGGGATATTTACTCATATATATAGAAATAAAATGAATAATTATGCATAATTTACCGCTTTACATTTATAAAGAAACACCTATAATAAGGGTAATCTTACGAGAAAATAAATATATGGATAGAAATAAAGGAGGACCGGGATGCAGCTGGTGGAAGGCGGAATTACGGCAGTCAGGGGATTTGAAGCAGCGGGCGTAAGCGCCGGCATTAAAAAGAACGGCAAGGCGGATATGGCGATGATCCTAAGTAAGGTACCCTGCCTGGCAGCGGGGACCTTTACGTCAAACCGGGTCAAGGCAGCACCTGTGATCTGGGACCGGGACCACATTTTGATCAAGAAGGAGCCGGTCAGAGCCGTCGTGGTCAACTCCGGCATCGCCAATGCCTGCACCGGAAAACTGGGCCTTGAGGCCTGCCAAAAAACGGCGAGCGCCGCGGCAGCGGTCCTGGGCCTGCCGGAGGACAGCGTGCTTTTGGGCTCGACCGGGGTCATCGGCCGCCAGCTGCCTCTCGATCGGATAACCCGGGGCGTTGAACTTTTGGCTGAGGAGCTGGGCGATACTCTGGAACATGGCCATCAGGCGGCTCAGGCGATCATGACGACCGACACGGTGCCCAAGGAAGTCGCTGTTTCCCTGTCCCTGTCGGACGGGACAGAGGTCATGATCGGGGGTATGTGCAAGGGATCGGGCATGATCCATCCCAATATGTGTACCATGCTAGCCTTTCTCGGCACGGACGCAGCCATGAACCCTGACCGTCTGCAGCAGGCTCTGTCGGAAGTGGTCCCTGATACCTTCAACATGGTGTCGGTCGATGGGGACACCTCCACCAACGATACCTGCATCCTTTTGGCAAACGGTCTTGCCGGCAATTCCCCCATTGAAACGGAAGATGAGGACTACAGGCTCTTTAAGGATGCCCTCCGTTATGTCTGCGAAAGTCTGGCCAAGATGATGGCGAAGGACGGGGAGGGGGCGACCTGCCTCTTTGAGTGTCAGGTCATCCATGCAGACACAAAAGACCACGCCAAACAGCTCGCCAGGTCAGTCGTATCCTCGACTCTGACCAAGGCGGCGATCGCCGGTCACGACGCCAACTGGGGACGGATCCTCTGCGCCCTGGGCTATTCAGGCGTGGACTTTGATCCGGATAAGGTCGACCTCTGTCTGATCAGCTCGGCTGGCAGGATCCAGATCCTGGAAGATGGCGTCGATACCGGCTACAGCGAGGAGCAGGCATCCGAGATCCTTTCAAAAGACGAGATCCGGGCGGTTGCCGACATGAAGATGGGGGACGCCGACGCGGCAGCCTGGGGCTGTGATATCACGCACGAGTACATCCGCATCAACGCCGATTACCGGTCTTAAAGAAGGGAGTTAGCATCATGGACAATATGGAAAGCTGGATTGAAAAGGCAAATGTGCTGGTAGAGGCGCTGCCTTATATCCGGGAATTTAACGGAAAGAAGATCGTCGTCAAATACGGCGGGTCCGCGATGAAGGACGCCGCCTTAAAAAAGAGCGTGATCACGGACGTCGCCCTCTTGAAACTGGTCGGCATGAAGCCCATCATCGTCCACGGGGGCGGCAAGGAGATCAGCAAGTGGGTCAGGCTCTCCGGAGGCCAGCCGGAATTTGTCAACGGTCTTCGCGTTACCGACGACAAGACCATGGAGATCGCAGAGATGGTTTTAAACCGGGTCAACAAGGGGCTGGTCCAGTATATGGAAGAAAACGGCGTCAAGGCGTGCGGCATTTCCGGCAAGGACGGCGGTACCCTCCGCTGCGTCAGACGGTCCAGCCCGGGCGGCAAGGACATCGGCTACGTCGGGCAGGTGACTTCGGTCGACCCCAGCCTCATTGATTCCCTCATCGACCAGGATTTCGTTCCGGTTATCTGCCCCATCGGGTTGGGGGAGACCGATTTTAAATCCTACAATATCAACGCCGACGATGCCGCCTGCGCGATTGCCAGCGCGGAAAAGGCGGAAAAGCTCGCCTTTCTGTCCGATATCGAAGGGGTCTGTCAGGACCCGCTCGATCCCGACACCCTGATCTCCGAGCTGACGGTCTCCGAGGCAAAGGAATTTATCGAGGCGGGCAACGCGGGAGGCGGGATGCTGCCCAAGCTGCAGAACTGCATCCACGCAATTGAAAACGGGGTCTCCCGGGTCCATATCCTGGACGGCAGGATCATGCACTGCCTGCTGTTGGAATTCTTCACCAACCGGGGAATCGGCACTGCCATCTTGGGCGACCACCAGAATAAATACAATGTTCAGGGATAAGGGGGAAGGAAAAGGCTATGTCAGCAAATCAGGAAATTATTGAAAAGACCGAGCGATACGCCCTCCATGTCTACAACCGTTTTCCGATCGCTATCGATCACGGTCAGGGCGTGCAGGTCTGGGACGCGGATGGAAAGGTTTATCTGGATTTTATGGCGGGCATCGCCGTCTATGCCCTGGGCTATCACTATCCGGGCTATGACCAGGCGCTGATCGACCAGGTCAAGAAGGTCCTGCATACCTCCAACCTCTACTATCACCAGCCCCTGGCTGACGCGGCAAAGCAGGTGGTGACCTCGACCCACCTTACGGGCGGCAAGGCCTTTTTTACCAACAGCGGAGCGGAGGCGATCGAGGGCGCCATCAAGGCGGCAAGAAAATACGCCTACTTAAAGGACGGAAGAAATGACCACGAGATCATCGCCATGAAGGACTCCTTCCACGGCAGATCGGTAGGAGCCCTGTCGGTGACCGGCAATGCCCACTACCAGGACCCCTTTAAGCCCCTGATGGGGGGAGTAAAATTTGCCGATTTTAATGACTTGAAATCCTTAAAGGATCAGATCAGCGACAGGACCTGCGCCGTCATCATGGAGACGGTCCAGGGAGAGGGCGGCATCTATCCGGCGGATCCTGCCTACCTAAAGGAAGTCCGCCGGATCTGCGACGAGCGGGATATCCTCCTCATTCTCGATGAGATCCAGTGCGGCATGGGGCGGACCGGCTCCATGTGGGCGTATGAAGACTACGGCGTTCTGCCGGACATCCTCACCTGCGCCAAGGCGCTGGGCTGCGGCGTGCCGGTCGGTGCCTTTGTCTTAAATGAAAAGACGGCGAACCAGTCCCTGGTGCCTGGGGACCACGGCACGACCTACGGGGGCAATCCCTTTGTCCTGGCGGCGGTCAATGCGGTCTTTAGCCTCTATCGGGACCATGATATCGTCGGCCATGTCCGGGACCTGACCCCCTGCTTTGAAAAAAGTTTGGATGAGCTGGTCCAAAAGCACGACTCGGTCCTCTGCCGCAGGGGCAAGGGCTTTATGCAGGGCCTTCAGTTAAAGGAGACCTGCCCGGTCGGAGAGGTGACCCGAAAGGCTCTTGATCTGGGGCTTTTGATTATCTCAGCAGGGGGCAATGTCCTGCGCTTTGTGCCGCCGCTGATCATTACGAAAGAAGACATTGATCAGGCCCTGACAATTCTTGATAAATGTCTGTAAAAGTCTTGTAAATAAAAAAGTGATTCGCTAGAATATAGCTGTGTACAGCCTTCTTGAGGGATGAAAGATTAAGAAGGAGGTGCAAAATGCTGAAAAAAAGAAAATCCATGGCAGTTTCTGCCATGGTTTTCCTATATCTGCTGATCGGAATGATGGGACTGACTGCCTGCGGGAGCAAGACCCTGGAGGCGGTGGATACCAGGCAGTCTCCGGAATCCATAGAGGAGGATGGGGCTGATTCGGATCCACGGGAAGCAGTCTCTGAAGCAGAACTTAATGGGAAACCCGATACCGTCTTTGTCTACGTCTGCGGGGCGGTCCAGGCGCCGGGGGTCTATGAACTTCCGGGTTCCGCCAGGGTCTGCCAGGCGATTGAAGCGGCGGGAGGCTTAAGACCGGATGCGGATACCCTTGGCACCAATCAGGCTCAGGTCCTAAAAGACGGCGAGCAGGTAACCATTTTGACCAAAGAAGAGGCAAAGAACCGACCACAGACGGGTTCAGATGGTCCCAAGGATGGATCAAACGGAACCGGAGATGCGGGTAAGGTCAATCTCAATACCGCCGGGGCGGCAGAACTGACCACCTTGAGCGGGATCGGTCAGTCCAGGGCAAACGATATCATTTCCTATCGGGAAGAAAACGGATCATTTCAAAAGATAGAAGACATTATGAAAGTGAGCGGGATCAAGACCGCCCTTTTTAACCGGATCAAAGACAGGATCACTGTCAGTTAGAATAGGAGTTAAGATGGCCAGAAAAGTCCTTGTTGTCGATGATGAAAAACTGATTGTAAAAGGAATCCGCTTCTCTTTGGAGCAGGACGGCTATGAAGTCGCCTGCGCCTATGACGGGGAAGAGGCGCTGGAGATGGCAAAAGAGACGGAATACGATATCATCCTTCTCGATCTGATGCTGCCCAAACTGAACGGGCTTGAGGTCTGCCAGCAGATTCGCGGCTTCAGCAATGTTCCCATCATCATGCTGACGGCTAAGGGCGAGGACATGGACAAGATTATGGGTCTTGAATACGGCGCCGACGATTATATCACCAAACCCTTCAATATTCTGGAAGTCAAGGCAAGGATCAAGGCGATCTTAAGAAGGGCGACCAGACAGACGGACGGGGGAGACAAGCCCAAGACGGTGGAGATCAATGGTCTTCGGGTGGACTGCGACAGCCGCCGCGTCTTTGTAGGCGGCAGGGAGATCAACCTGACGGCTAAGGAATTCGACGTGCTGGAGCTTCTGGTCTTTAATCCCAACAAGGTCTACAGCCGGGAGAATCTGCTGAACCTGGTCTGGGGTTTTGAGTATCCGGGTGACGTGAGAACCGTCGACGTCCATATCCGTCGTCTTCGGGAAAAGATCGAAGCAAATCCCAGTGACCCGAAATATGTCCATACAAAGTGGGGTGTAGGTTATTACTTCCAGGGCTGATAAAAAAAAGAGACCGGGCTTTGTCCGCAGCCTCCGCTTCCGCATCATGGCTATCCTGATCCTGATCGGAATCGTTCCGGGTATCATTGCTTCCTTTGTCATCGTTCAAAGTTACAAGAATCGCGCGGTCGCTTTACGGACCATGAATGTAAAGAACCAGTGCGATATGCTGGGCACCTCGATTGCCCTCAATCATTCTTTGACTCAGGCGGATACCAGTCTGCTCGACAGCGAGCTGGCCATCTTATCCAATGTCTACAACGGCCGCCTTCTGATCGTCGGACCGGATTTTCGCATTGTCAAAGATACCTACGATCTCGATATCGGCAAGGTCTCCATGTCCAAGGAAGTCATTTCCTGTTTTGAAGAGGGCAGCGGGACCACCTATTTTGACAGCCGCAACAACTATATCGAGGTGACGGCTCCCATTTCCGAGGCCGGCAGCAAGGAGATCCAGGGGGTCCTGGTCGCGTCGGTTTCGACCAACGAGATCGCTCAAACGGTCCACCATCTGGAAAGTCAGGGACTTTTGATTGCCATCGCCGTCAGTTTATTTGTGCTGGTCATCGGCTATTTCTTCTCCCTCCTTTTAGTGCGGCCCTTTAAGCGGGTGACTCGCGCCATCGAGGACGTTACGGACGGTTATGAAAATGAAGCCATTTCCGTTCCGGACTATACGGAGACTGAGCAGATCACGGACGCCTTCAACCAGATGTTAAAGCGGGTCCGGACGCTGGACAATTCCCGTCAGGAATTTGTGTCCAATGTCTCTCATGAGCTGAAGACTCCCTTGACCAGTATGAAGGTGCTGGCGGATTCCTTAAACGGGCAGGACAATGTTCCGATTGAGATCTACCGGGAATTTATGGGCGATATCACGGTCGAGATCGACCGGGAAAATAAGATCATCCAGGACCTTCTCTCCATGGTCCGGATGAACCACAAATCCGCCAAAATGAACCTGGAAAAGACCGAGATCGGGGAGCTGCTGGAATCGGTGATCAAGCGCTTAAAGCCCATCGCCTCCAAGCGGAATATCGAACTGATCATGGACAGCCATAAGCCGGTGACGGCGGAAGTCGATCCGACTAAATTAAGTCTGGCTTTTTCCAACCTGATCGAAAATGGCATCAAGTACAACATTGACAATGGCTGGGTCCGCATCGGACTGAGGTCCGACCACAAATATTTCTATGTGACGGTAGCGGACTGCGGTCTGGGTATCCCGGAGGACCAGCAAGGTCAGATCTTCGAGCGCTTCTACCGTGGAGACAAGTCTCATTCGACGGAGATTGAAGGGACGGGGCTGGGTCTTGCCATCACCAGGGACGCCGTTATGATGCACCACGGCAGTATCCGCGTTGAAAGCAAGGTAAAAGAGGGGACGACCTTTACCGTCCAGATCCCCCTGATGGATGCCGGCAGCAGGGAGGCGGTAAAATGAAGCAAACGATTTTGCGCCGCCTTACGGCGGCAATCCTGTCCCTGACGTTGGCTTTTTTGTTGGGAGCCTGCGGGGGCAAAGAGGGAGAGATCCGGCAGATCGATCCCAATGGAACCTATCTCTACTATCTGTCAAAGAGCGGCAACTCCCTTTATCCGGTGGTCTATGCCCCCCAAGGGGGGACGACTGTCGACCTGGTCGAGGAGTATGTCAGGGAACTGACGGCGGAAGAGTCCAGCGACCGCTACCAGGAGCTTTTGCCCAAGGACCTGGCCATCAAGTCTCACACGCTGGACCCCAATGGCATCCTGACCCTTGACTTTTCACCTCAATATACGGCGATGGAGCCGACCCGGGAAGTTCTGGTGAGGGCAGGCGTTGTCCGGACCCTCATGCAGACGGACGGAGTGACCGGGGTTCGCTTTACGGTTACCGGCAAGCCGGCTCTTGATGCCAGGGGAACCGATCTGGGTGTCATGAATGCGGACACATTTATTGAAAATGCCAAGCAGATCAATGATTACCAGCACGTCAACATCAATCTGTATTTTGCGGACGCAAGCGGCAGGCAGCTGCAGATGGAGTCCCGGTCCATCTATTACAGCAGCTCCAAGCCCCTTGAATGGGCGATCGTGGAAAGGCTGATTGCAGGTCCCAAGGTCGAGGGCAACCACCCCTCTCTGCCTGCGGGGACGCAGATCCTTTCGGTCACCAATTCGGATGATATCTGCTATGTGAACCTGAGCCGGTCCTTTATCACCGATGCTCAGGAGGTGGATGAAAGGATCCCGATCTATTCCATCGTCAATTCGATCTGCGATAACTCGCCCGCCATCAAACGAGTTCAGATCTCCATCGAGGGCGATACGGACGTGACCTTCCGCAAACACATGAATCTGGCTGAACCCTATCAGCCGGACGCAAGTCTTGTCAGGAACCTGACGGAATCAGGCGGAGTATGAAGAGAAGACCTCTTTGCCTTTTGTGTCTGACTCTGATTCTGCTTTTATCGATCCTGCATGCCTTTCATCTGCCGCTTTTGCCCCAGCCCCCGGGCGACGGGCAGGCGGATGGGCTTTCAAAATCAGGGAAACCCATCACGGCGGAGGGCAAAGTTCTATCAGAGTCTATCCACGAAGACTATTCTTACTGCACCCTGTCGGATGCAGTCCTTATCCAAAATAAACAGACCATAAAAATTTCCAATATCCGGTTGTCCTTAGATGGCAGCCGCTCCTATGGGGCGGGTGCCTTACTTAGGGTGACCGGTAATCTGGAAGGGGTGCCTGCGCCCACCAATCCCGGTCAGTTTGACGCCCAAGCCTACGCCCGGATCAAAGGCTACCGCTATCTGATGAAAAGACCCAAAGTTCAGGTGGTCAATGCTCACACCGCCCGGCTGCCGGAGTGGATGAGCCGGCAGAGGGGGAGACTTGTGGAGCGAATTGAGGAGGTCTACCCCAGGCGGCAGGCGGGAATCCTCGCCGCCATGCTGATAGGGGACAAGGGGGAGATGGAGGAAGAGGACCGGAACGAGTGGAGGATCGGCGGCATCTCCCATATGTTGGTCATCTCCGGCCTCCACCTGTCGATCCTGGGTCTTTTTCTGTGGAAACTTTTGAAGAAGTGCCGTCTGCCGGGCCGGGTCGCGGCGGGGGGAACCCTGCTCCTTCTTTTTGCCTATTCCGTCCTGACCGGCTTTGCGGTCTCGACCATCCGCGCCTTTGTCATGTTTGGTCTGGTCCTGGGAGCAAGACTGACCGGCAGGACCTACGATCCGCCGACGGCAGCGGCAGCAGCGGCTCTGCTCATTTTACTGGACAATCCCTACTACCTCTTTGACGCCGGCTTTGAGCTGTCCTTTGCCGCCGTCGGGATTTGTTTTTTATTCCGTAAGCGCAGCCGCCTGATGCTGGCTCTGATGCTCTATCTGGGCATGCTGCCCCTGATCCTGAGCATCTTTTTTGAATTTCCCCTCTACAGCATCCCTATCAATCTGCTGGCAGTCCCCTTCTTGCCGATCATCCTGGGAACCGGGATTTTAGGGACCCTGTTTGGGGGCTGGCTGGCTCTGCCGGCGCCTCTCCTTCTTGAGGCCATTCACCGCCTGCTTAATCTGACCGGAACCTTGCCCTTTGCCTCCATCATAGGAGGCAAGCCCCTGCTGCCGGCTCTTTTGACCTACCTTTTGCTGCTGATTATCTGGTCCTATCTGATGAACTGCTGCCGCGCCTATAAGCGTCGCCTCTTTTTTCTGCCTGCCATTCCCCTCATGATCCTGGTCCTGACCTTCCATCCATCATGGGGGAAGCTAAGATATCTTTTTCTCGATACCGGGCAGGGGGACTCCTGCCTGATCACCACCCCCTCTAAGGTCTCTTTCCTGGTCGATGCCGGATCGTCGACCGTCTATGAGACCGGCAGGAACCGGATTTTGCCGGCGATCAAATATGAGGGGGTCAGGCGGATCGATTACATGATTGCCACCCATATGGATTCCGACCATGTCGGGGGTCTGATGGAGATCCTTCAAAAGAAGATCGAGGGAGAGGAACAGCTTGAAATCGGAAATGTGGTTCTGCCCTATTTAAAACAAAGAGGGGATGCCTACAGGCAGATGGAAAAGCTGGCAAAAGAAGCCGGGGCTCGGGTTCTCTATTTATCAAAAGGGGACCGGCTTGCGACCGGCGGCGTGACCCTTACGGTCTTAGGACCGGATCCGGAGCTGGAGACGGACCCGGTCGATGAGAACGGGCAGTGCCTTGTCCTGCATATCCGCTACGGCAGGTTCGACGCCCTCCTGACCGGCGACGTGCAGGGGGAGGGGGAGAAAGAGGTCATCCGCAGCCTGGGCAGGAACCCCGACCGCTATGAGGTCCTCAAGGTCGCCCATCACGGGTCGGGTCATTCCACCCCATCTAAACTTTTGGATCAGATCAGACCCGCCGCCGCCCTCATCTCGGTCGGGGCGGGCAACCGGTACGGACATCCTTCGCCCGAGACGATTAAGAGATTAAAAAAAGCGGGCTGCGCCATTTACCGGACCGATCGATGCGGGGCGGTGAGCGTGGAGACAGACGGTAAAACCTTTAAGATTTCCCCATTTCTTGCTTGACAGGAAGAGGGGAGTATCCTAGAATAACATCTGTGTGTTTCGTCCATGCCGATGTTTCGTGTCTCCAGGCTAAAGGCGAAGCCGTGAGAATATTGATGAATTTACATTTTCATGGAGGTTATCGTTTTGGCTAACATCAAATCAGCAAAGAAGAGAATTCTGACGAGCGCAAAGAGAGCAGAGAGAAACAAGGCTGTTCGTTCTGAAGTTAAGACTTCTGTTAAGAAGGTAAATGCGGCAATCGAAGCCGGCAATAAGGAAGATGCCAGGAAGGCACTGCAGAACCTGCAGGGCGTCATGGGCAGAGCAACATCCAAGGGCGTTTACAAGAAGAACAACAACGCCAGAAAGATCTCCCGTATGTCCGCAAAAGTGGACGCGATGGACTGATCGCATTTTTGTTGTAAAGGTTTCAAAGAGCTGTTTCGTCTGTGCTTCATAGACGGGCAGCTCTTTTCCGTATAGGAAGAAAGGCGGCTCTATGAAAAAAAATATTCTGCCCCGGGTCCTGATCTTAACGGCGGTCCTGGGTGTCTGCCTGCTGGGAATCGGTATCGCGGCGAAAAAGCATAAGGGAGCGGAAAAGCCCCGCGAAACTGCTTTTGAGACTGTCTCTTTTGGTGAGCAGGCGGAAGGAAGGCAGAAAAACCTGCCGGCCTCCCCGACCGACTTCCCGGCGGCTGCCTACAGCCCGGACCTGATCCGGCGGAATTCAATCAGCTGGGGGATCCAAAATGGATTGATTGCAGAGGACATGAAGGACAGCTCCGTGACCAGGCAGTGGGTAAAGGACTGGTGCGCCGGGCAGGGCTTTAGCTTTCCTGACCTTGAGACCGGGGATCCCGGAGAGATCCTGCCGACCCGGACCCTCTTAAAGTTGACTTACAGCCGGGTCCAGGACCCGTCCTTTCCTCTTGAGGCGATCAGCGACCAGACCTTGACAGCCTGGGCGCAGGCTGTCAGGCTGACGGACACGGCGCCGGATCTGTCAGCCCCGGCGTCAGCCAAGCTGGCGGCCCGCTGTCTCTACTATCTGGAGGACGGAAAGTACGAACTGGAGAATGGTCTTATGAGACTGATGCAGTTCTATCAGGGGCTGGGATTTTGGGACGGCAGGACCTGGCGCCACAAGGAGTGGCCGGTGACGACCTTTGCGATCAACGGTCACGTCATGAACGATGCCGGCTGCGGCTTCTTTGCGACAGCCATGGCTCTGTCCTACCTGTCCGAGCGCTTCATTTCCCCGATTGAATTTAAGGAAAACGGCGAGTATACCGGAAACGGGGCAGCGCACACGATCGGAGTCAATACGGCTGCCCAGTATGGGATCCCTGCCCACCGCACGGCGGACTGGAAAGAGGCGAAAGAGGCTCTTCGGGACGGCCTCCCGGTCATGGTCCTGGAGGGACCCGGCATGTGGGCGAAGACCGGACATTTTATCCTGTTGGCGGGAATCCTGCCGGACGGGACTTTGGCGGTCTACAATCCGGGTGGGGATCCCCACACCCAGTACAATCCCCAGGATTACGGCTTCTATACGGAGGACCAGATCAATGGGACGGCTAATCCCGAGCTGACCTACACCATATTCGGAAAATAAGAACCAAAAAACCGGCAGTCTCTGTCGGTTTTTTATTGGTCAGCTGAGCCGGATCAAAATCAGTTCCACGGCAAGCCGGTCCTCCATGCCTCCGGTCTTGACCTCTTCCTCCGCCTTGACGCAGGATGCGATGCAGCTTTTGAGCGTATCTTTGGAATATTGTCTGGCGATGGGAAGGTTGCGGCGGACGGCAAAGGGGGGCATGCCCGCCTTTGCCGCGATCTGGTTGTTGCCAAGCCCCTCCGAAGCAAGCTCCTTAATCATCAGCAGCTGGTTGAACTGGCGGGCAATCAGGTAGAGGATCCGCATGGGAGGCTCTTTCAGAGCCAGCAGATCCCCATAGAGGTCCAGAGCTTTCTGCCTGTCGTGGGAGGCGACTGCCGCCACCATGTCAAAGATCCGATTCTCGGTCCGATTCTCCGTGACGGCGTCGATCACTTCCTTGGTGGCAATATCAAGTCCCTTGCCCTGGCAGTAGTTGACAATCTTGTCCGTCTCCAGGCGGATGTGGCTCATATCCGATCCGGTCCGCGACAGGAGATAGTCCATTTCCGAGCGGCGGATCTTAACCTTTCCGTCGGTCAACAGTTTCAAGACCCAGCCCATCAGCTCCTTCTCATTTAAGGCGCTGATTTCGATGAGAGCGCCGGAAGCCTTGACCGCCTTGTACATGCGGCTGCGCTTGTCTACTTCATTTTCCGTAAAAATTAAATAGCAATAGTCCGGAACCTGCTTCAGATAGTCCGCCAGGAGGTCCGAAGATCCCTTGAAGAAACCGCTGCGGGTAACGGAGATGACCCGGTGATCCGCAAAGAAGGGCAGGGTCTCTGCCTGATCGATGATGGATGCCTCAACAGCGCCGTCATCCTCATAGGTACTAAGATTCATGGGATCCCCGTCTCCTAGAATTGCCTTAGCCAGCCGGTCCCGGTATTGCAGCTTCAGATAGTTCTCATCCCCATAGAGGAGATAGACGTGCTGAAAACTGCCTGTTTTTATCTGTGTCAGCAGATCAGATATTCCTGCCAAAATTCTGTCCTCCCGCCTTGATCATTTCCACAATTATAGCAGATTATGGGGCGGTACAAGGCACGATTTCCGTGACACGGACCGGATTAAAGTCTTGGTGGGAGCAGAGTCCTGATGGAAGGATAGACCTGCTGGGATCAGTGCCTTGTTGGGACTGGAGCCTTAATGAAGCCAGGGCCTAATGAAACTAGAGCTTTGACAAGCTGAGAACTCACGTTGAAAAAAGTCCTGACAGCTCCCGGAACCTTGTAAGACCTTTCCCAGATCGGCCTGTGATCAGCGTTATCGATGTCAGGGAGATTGAATCGATTTTAGGTGGAATAGAATTGAAAACGCAAACAATAGCCATGACTTTGGCTATATAGTTGATTTATTGAGGGAAAACTGGATATATCTTGTGCATATTGTTATAATAAGGTCGTTCGATTATGAGTGGAGGTCTTCTGTATGCAGGATTTTTGCACAAAGGAAGGGAGCAGGAAAATGGGAAACCTGGTTATGGCGTTCGATGCCGGTACGACGTCGAATCGCTGTATTTTATTTAACCATGAGGGACATATCTGTTCGGTTGCGCAGAAGGAGTTTCGTCAGTACTACCCCAAACCGGGGTGGGTGGAACATAACGCGGATGAGATCTGGACGACCCAGCTCGGCGTTGCCCGGCAGGCTATGGAAAATATTCACGCGACCGCAGGCGATATCGCCGCGATCGGCATCACCAACCAGAGGGAGACCACGATCGTCTGGGACAGGCTGACCGGCGAACCGATCTATCACGCCATCGTCTGGCAGTGCCGCAGGACTTCAAGAATCGCCGACCAGCTCAGGGCAGACGGTTATACGGACCTGATCCGGCAGAAGACGGGGCTGGTCATCGACGCCTATTTTTCCGCGACCAAGCTCAAGTGGCTGCTGGACAATGTGCCCGGGGCGAGAGAAAAGGCGGAGGCGGGCCAGCTGCTCTTTGGAACCGTCGATACCTGGCTCATGTGGAAATTGTCCGGAGGCAAGATTCACGCGACCGATTACTCGAATGCGTCCAGAACCATGATGTTCAATATCAATACGCTTGCGTGGGACGACGAGATCCTGAAGATTCTGGATATCCCCAGGAAAATGCTGCCCCAGCCTATGCCGTCCAGCGGCATCTTCGGCTATTCGGATCCCCAGATCTTAGGGGCGGCAATCCCCATCGCCGGAGCCGCCGGAGACCAGCAGGCGGCGCTCTTCGGGCAGACCTGTTTCCGGCCGGGCGAGGCAAAGAACACCTACGGGACCGGTTGTTTTATGCTGATGAATACAGGCGATAAGCCGGTATTTTCCAAGAATGGGTTAGTTACGACCATAGCCTGGGGGCTAAACGGCAAGGTGACCTATGCCCTTGAAGGGTCGGTCTTTGTGGCCGGTGCGGCGCTTCAGTGGCTGCGGGATGAGATGAGGATGATCGATTCGACGCCGGATTCCGAATATATCGCCAATAAGGTCAAGGATACCAACGGCTGCTACGTCGTCCCCGCCTTCACGGGTCTGGGCGCCCCCTATTGGGACCAGTACGCCAGAGGCTGCATCGTGGGATTGACCCGGGGGGTCAACAAGTACCATGTCGTCCGCGCCACTCTCGATTCCCTGGCCTATTTTGTCCACGACGTGCTGAAGGCGATGAAGGCGGACTCCGATACGGAGGTCCCGGCTCTTCGGGTGGACGGCGGCGCTTCTGCCAACAACTACCTGATGCAGATGCAGGCGGATGTTATGGACGCCCCCGTGCTTAGACCCGCCTGTGTGGAAACGACGGCGATGGGAGCTGCCTATCTGGCAGGACTGGCGGTCGGTTACTGGAAGGACCAGGATGAGGTCCTAAAGAACTGGGAAATCGACCGGACTTTTGAGCCCCAGATCACCGACAGCCAGCGGGAGAAGCTGCTCCGCGGCTGGGACAAGGCGGTCCGCTGCTCGTTTGGCTGGGCAAAGGATGAGGAAGCCTGAGAAAGGAAGGAAGCAATGAGGATTTATGATGCAGTGATTATCGGCGCCGGCATTACCGGCTGCGCCGTCGCGCGGTACCTGTCCCGCTATCAGGGGAATTTTCTGGTTCTGGAGAGGGAAGAGGACGTCTGCTGCGGCACGTCAAAGGCAAACAGCGCCATCATTCACGCCGGTCACGACGCCAAACATGGCAGCCTGATGGCGAAATATAATGTTGAGGGAAGCGAGATGTATCCGGACCTGGCTGAGGAACTGGATTTTCCCTTTCGGCAAAATGGCAGTCTGGTCCTGGCCTTTTCCAAAGAGGACCTGCCCCGCCTGAAGGCGCTCTATGAAAACGGCGTGAAAAATGGGGTCAAGGGGTTAGAGATTATTGACGCCAAGCGGACTCGGGAGCTGGAACTCAATGCCAGCGATCAGGCGGTCTGCGCCCTCTATGCGCCGACCGGGGGGATCGTCTGTCCCTTTGAGGCGACGATCGCTCTGGCGGAGAATGCCTGCGCCAACGGAGTCGAGTTCCGCTTTAATACGGAAGTGACCGGTTTTAGAAAGCTTGAGGCTGGCTGGGAGGTCCTGACGGCTGCCGGAAAAGCGATTGAGACGAAAGCTGTGGTCAATGCTGCCGGCGTCTACGCGGACATTTTCCACAACCTGGTATCGGAAAAGAAGATTCACATCACGCCCAGGCGGGGGGACTACTGCCTGCTCGATAAGACGACGGGGGATTTTGTCAGCCATACCATCTTCCAGCTGCCCGGCAAAGAGGGCAAGGGGGTTCTGGTGACGCCCACGGTTCACGGCAATACCCTGGTCGGTCCCACGGCGATCGACATTGAAGATAAGGAAGGAACCAATACGACGGCTGCGGGCCTCGACCAGCTGCTGCAAAAGGCGGGAGCCGCCGTCAAAAATATCCCGATCCGGGAGGTCATCACTTCCTTTGCCGGTCTTCGCGCCCACGAGGACGGCCACGAGTTCATCATCGGTGAGCCGGATGACGCCCCGCGCTTTTTTGACTGCGCCGGTATCGAATCACCGGGACTTACCTCTGCTCCCGCCATCGGACTGGATGTCGCGGATCGGATCGCCCGGACGCTGGATCTTCCCGAGGATCCCTCCTTTGTAGGGAAACGGAAGGGCTTTTTAAATCCCAACAAGCTGTCCATTAAGGAGCGCAATGACCTGATCAAAAAGGAGCCTTCCTACGGCCTGGTGATCTGCCGGTGCGAGACTATTACCGAGGGCCAGATCATCGACGCGATCCGCCGCCCGATCGGAGCCAAGAGCCTCGATGGGGTCAAACGGCGGGTCCGGGCAGGCATGGGCCGCTGTCAGGGTGGTTTTTGTTCGCCGAAAGTCATGGAGATTCTTTCCAGGGAACTGGGAGTCCCGATGGAGGAGATCACCAAATCGGGAGGAAAGTCCCAGGTGATTGTCGGAAGAGCAAAGGATCGGATCTGAAAGGGGAAGAAAATGGAAACATACAATGTCGTGATCATAGGCGGCGGACCGGCGGGACTGGCGGCTGCCGTCAGTGCCTACGATGCGGGAGAGCACAGCATTTTAGTGCTGGAGCGCGATACGCAGCTGGGTGGAATTTTAAACCAGTGTATTCACAACGGCTTCGGCCTTCACACTTTTCAGGAGGAGCTGACCGGACCGGAGTACGCCCAGCGCTTTATCGACCGCCTGATCGAGCGAAAGATTGAATACCGTTTAAATACCATGGTCCTGGATATTACCAGGGAAAAGGTGGTGACCGCCTGCAGCCGGGCGGATGGGGTGACCCGGATTCAGGCAAAAGCTATCGTCCTTGCCATGGGCTGCCGGGAGCGGAGCCGGGGGTCCCTTAATATTCCCGGTTTCCGTCCGGCGGGCGTCTTTTCAGCCGGGACGGCGCAGAGGTTAGTCAATATGGAGGGCTATCTGCCCGGCAGACGGGTGGTTATCTTAGGATCGGGCGATATCGGACTCATTATGGCAAGAAGAATGACTCTGGAGGGGGCCAAGGTCCTGGTCTGCGCCGAGATTATGCCCTATTCGGGAGGCCTCAAGCGAAATATCGTCCAGTGCCTGGATGACTTCGGCATCCCCCTTAAGTTGAGCCACACGGTTGTGGATATCGAAGGCAAGGACCGGGTCACCGGCGTGACCATTGCCCGGGTCGATTCCCATATGAAGCCCATACCAGGGACAGAGGAACACTATGACTGCGATACACTTTTGCTCTCGGTCGGTCTGCTGCCGGAAAATGAACTGTCCCGGGGCATGGGGGTGGAATTAAGTCCGGTCCATAAGGGTCCTGTGGTAAACGAATCCCTGATGACCAACATCCCCGGTGTCTTTGCGGCAGGGAATGTCCTCCATGTCCACGACCTGGTCGACTATGTCTCGGAAGAGGCGGAGACGGCAGGCAGACAAGCGGCAGCTTATGCGGCGGGGAGTCTCACGGACGAAACAGGGAGGGAAATCCCGATTGAGACCGGGGGCGGTCCCCGCTATACGGTGCCGGAGACTCTGGACCCGGCCCGCATCGGTGATCAACTTACCATCCGTTTCCGTGTCGGATCGGTCATGAAGGACCGCCGGGTCAACGTCTATCTGGACGGGGACCGGGTCTTAAGCCGACCCAGACGAGTCATGGCTCCGGGGGAAATGGAAGAAGTTCTTTTGACCCGCAAGATGCTGGACGGGCATCCGGACTTGAAATCCATTGCAATTAAGGTAGAGGAGGGATGAAGATGGAGACGAGAAATCTGACCTGTATCCGGTGTCCGCTCGGCTGCCAGATCGAAGTGAAAATGGAAGGCAAAGAGGTGGTCAGCGTCACCGGCAACACCTGCAGGCGGGGGGACATCTACGCCCGCAAAGAGGTGACCAATCCCACCAGAATCGTCACCTCCTCTGTCCGCGTCAGCGGCAGCCGGACCGGAGCCGTGATGGTTTCCTGCAAGACGGCGGCGGATATCCCCAAGGCCCGCGTCATGGATGTCGTGAAGGATATCAAAGATCTGGTCATTCCCTGCCCGGTCGCCATTGGGGACGTCCTGAAGCAGGACGTCGCCGGGACGGGCGTGGATCTGGTCGCGACCCGGAATGTGGAATAAGAAAAAAGCCGGCAGGACGAGGCTGACGGGAGAGTTTTCTGATGGGGTTCGGAGACTAAATCAGGAAACATGAAAGAGACCAAATGGCTCAAGAAAATGGGATTTTTTAGAAATTAAGAGTGCAGGGAGGCAGCGGAAGCTGCTTCTCTGTCTTTTTTATGCAGCTTCGGCTGTCGACTGATTTGACTTTTTGTGCTAGAATATCAAATTAGCTTTTCAGCGGTTTATCGCAAACGTACCCAGATGAAGTGAGGCAGGACATGGATCAAAGTCACATCCGGAATTTTTGTATCATCGCCCATATCGACCACGGCAAGTCCACCCTGGCGGACCGGATCATTGAGCAGACCGGTCTTCTGACGGACCGGGAGATGCAGGATCAGGTTCTTGACAATATGGATCTGGAGCGGGAGCGCGGCATTACAATCAAGGCGCAGACCATCCGGACCATTTACAAGGCGGACAATGGGGAAGAGTACATGCTCAACCTGATCGATACGCCCGGTCATGTCGACTTTAATTATGAAGTCTCCCGGTCCCTCGCCGCCTGTGACGGCGCCATCCTCATTGTGGACGCGACCCAGGGGGTCGAGGCACAGACCCTGGGCAACTGCTACCTTGCCATCGACCACGATCTGGAAATCCTGCCGGTCATCAACAAGATCGACCTGGCGAGCGCCCAGCCCGACGAGTGCGCGGAGGAGATCGAGGATGTGATCGGTCTTGACGCGTCCGACGCTCCGAGAATTTCCGCTAAAACCGGAGAAAATGTCCACGAGGTGCTGGAGCAGATCGTCCATAAGCTGCCGGCTCCGACCGGCGATCCGGACCAGCCTCTAAAGGCGCTCATTTTTGACTCCCTCTACGACAGTTACCGGGGGGTCATCGTCTTTATGCGGGTCTTTGACGGATCCGTGAAAGTCGGTTCCAGGGTCAAGATGATGCAGACCGGGGCGGAATTTGACGTAACCGAGGTGGGGATCTTCGGTGCCGGCAAATTCATCCCCCAGGAGGAACTGTCCGCCGGCATGGTCGGCTATCTGGAGGCTAGCATCAAGGACCTGCACGAGACCCGGGTCGGCGATACGGTGACGCTGGCGGACCGGCCCTGCGCGGAGGCGCTGCCCGGCTACAAGGAGCCCCAGCCCATGGTCTTTTGCGGCATCTACCCGGAAGACACCAAGCGCTACCCGGACCTTCGGGACGCGCTGGAGAAATTGCAGTTAAATGACGCCGCCCTCCAGTACGAGCCGGAGACGTCCCTGGCGCTGGGCTTTGGCTTCCGCTGCGGTTTCCTGGGGCTTTTGCACCTGGATGTAGTCCAGCAGAGACTGGAACGGGAATATGGCCTCGATCTCATTACGACGGCCCCATCCGTCGTCTACAAGGTCTACAAAACGGACGGGACCGTGACCGATCTGACCAACCCGTCCAATCTGCCCGACCCCTCCGAGATCGACCACATGGAGGAGCCGGTCGTCAATGTGGAGATCATGCTGACGCCGGACTACATCGGTCCCATCATGACCCTCTGCCAGGAGCGGCGGGGCGTCTACCAGAGTACCGAATATCTGGAACAGAACCGTGCCGTATTAAAGTATCAGATGCCGCTCAATGAAATCATCTACGACTTCTTTGACGCGCTCAAGTCCCGGTCCCGGGGCTACGCCTCCTACGATTACGAGCTGGCGGGGTATCAGACCAGCGAACTGGTCAAGATGGATATCCTGGTCAACCACGAACCGGTCGACGCCCTGTCATTCATCGTCTTCGGTCCCAGCGCCTATGAGCGCGGAGCCCAGATGTGCGAACGGCTGAAAAGGGAAATTCCCCGGCAGCTCTTTGATATTCCCATTCAGGCGGCGATCGGGTCCAAGATCATCGCCCGGGAGACGGTCCGTCAGGTCAGAAAGGACGTCCTGGCAAAGTGCTACGGCGGCGATATTTCCCGGAAACGGAAACTTCTGGAGAAACAGAAGGAGGGCAAGAAGAAGATGCGGCAGATCGGCAATGTCGAAGTACCCAAGGAGGCCTTCTTAAATGTCCTCAAGCTGGGGGATGATGAATAAGGTGAAAGAAGACCTGGGGCTCTACCTGCACTTCCCCTTCTGCGAAAAAAAATGCGACTACTGTGACTTTCTGTCCTTTTCTTCGGATCTAAGCACCAAAGAGGCCTACGCCGCCGCTTTGATCCGGGAGATTGTGGCTTATCAAAAGACGGCTGAATCCTGTCTGGTCGGGAGCATTTTTTTAGGCGGGGGAACGCCCAGCGTCATGCCCGCCCGTCTCTTAAAGGAGATTTTCTCCGCCCTTGCTGCTAGCTTTGAGATTGCGGGGGACGCGGAGATTACCATGGAAATGAATCCCGGGACCGTCAGTGAGGACAACCTGTCCTTCGCAGCCGATTCGATCAACCGGGTCAGTCTGGGCGTTCAGTCCTTTCATGACGAGGAATTAAAGATGCTGGGCAGGATTCATACCCGAAAACAGGCGGTGGACAGCGTCAGCCTTTTAAAAAAAGCGGGCATCAAAAACCTCAATATCGACCTCATGTCCGGCATCCCCGGCCAGACCGTCCGGTCCTGGCGGGACAATCTGGACCAGGCGATCGCCCTCGACGTCCCCCACATCAGCGCCTACAGCCTCATTGTGGAGGAGGGGACGCCCTTTTTTGACCGCTATCAAAATGGGGACCACCTGCCGGACGAGGATGCCGAGCGGCAGATGTACTATGATACCAGGAAGTATCTGGCAGGCGCCGGCTGCTTACGCTACGAGATCTCCAACTACGCCAAAGAGGGCTATGAGTGCCGCCACAACCTCCGCTACTGGAGGCGGGGTCCCTATATCGGACTGGGCCTGGGGGCCTCCTCTCTCTTTGATCATAAGAGGTGGAAGAATACGGAAAGTCTCAAGCAGTATCTTAGAGACAGCGCCGATCCCCAGAAGATCGCCCGGGACCTGACCCCTTTGGATACCCGGGATGAGATGGAAGAGTTTATGTTTCTGGGACTAAGGACCATGCGGGGCGTTTCGGAAGAGACTTTTAAAGCCGCCTTTCATCGATCCATGGGGGACGTCTATGGAGCGGTCCTCACTAGGCAGATCGAGGAAGGCTTTATGAAAAAGATCGGGGATCGGTATGCCCTGACGGACCGGGGGATTGACGTCAGCAACCGGATCTTAAGTGAGTTTTTGCTGGACTGAAATTGAAAGGTTTTTAAGCTGAACCGATCAAGTTGAAGAGATCAATCAGATGAACTGAACTGGAAACAGATCCAAAGGAAGGAATATGGCAGAAAAGTATATCAAAATTCGAGGGGCAAACGAAAACAACCTGAAAAATCTGAGTGTGGATATACCCAGGGACGAGCTGGTCGTCCTGACCGGTCTGTCCGGTTCGGGTAAGAGTTCCCTGGCGTTTGATACTATCTACGCGGAGGGGCAGAGACGCTACATGGAGTCCCTGTCCTCCTATGCCCGCCAGTTCCTGGGGCAGATGGAAAAGCCCAATGTCGAGAGCATCGAGGGCCTGCCGCCGGCGATCTCCATCGACCAGAAGACGACCAACCGCAACCCCAGATCGACCGTCGGCACGGTCACGGAGATCTATGACTACCTCCGCCTTCTCTATGCCCGGATCGGCGTCCCCCACTGTCCCAACTGCGGCAGGGAGATCAGGCGGCAGAGCGTGGATCAGATGGTAGATCAGATCATGGCTCTGCCCAAGCGGCAGAAGATCCAGCTCCTGGCTCCGGTGGTGCGGGGGAGAAAGGGCCGTCACGAGAAGGTCCTGGACCAGGCGAAGAAGTCCGGCTATGTCCGCGTCATGGTGGACGGCAGCCAGTATGAACTGACAGAGGAGATCAGTCTCGACAAGAACCAGAAGCACAATATCGAGATCGTGGTGGACCGCCTCATCGTCAAAGAGGGGATTGAAAAGCGGCTGACTGACTCCATCGAGACCGTGCTGGGGCTGACCAACGGCATGCTGATCGTCGACACCATGGACGGCAAGAGCTTTACCCTAAGCTCCAACTTCGCCTGCCCCGACTGCGGCATTTCCATCGACGAGATCGAGCCCAGATCCTTCTCCTTCAACAATCCCTTCGGTGCTTGTCCCGACTGTACGGGACTTGGCTACAAGATGGACTTCGACCCGGATCTGATGATTCCGGATCAGAAGCTCTCCTTCAATGAGGGCTGCGTCGTTGCGCCGGGCTGGGCATCTTCAAGGAATAAGGATTCTTTCTCCCACGCGCTTTTGGAGGCGCTGGCAAAGGAGTATGAGTTCAGCCTCGATACGCCTTTTGGCAAGCTGCCCAAGAAGATCCGCAGCACCTTCCTCTATGGAACCAAGGGCAAGGAAGTCCAGGTCCACTATACCGGGCAGCGGGGCAGCGGGGTCTATCCGGTCGCCTTCGACGGCCTCATTAAAAATGTCGAGCAGCGCTATCGGGAGACCTATTCGGAGAGCGCCAAGGCGGAATATGAAAAATTCATGCGGATCACTCCCTGCCCGACCTGCCACGGTCAGCGCCTAAAGCCCTCCTCCCTGGCGGTGACGGTGGGCAGCAAGAACATCATTGCCCTGACAGAGATGTCCGTGACCAAGATCCTTGCCTATCTTGATAAGCTGAACCTGACCAGGCACCAGCTGGCTATCGGGAAGCAGATCTTAAAGGAGATCCATGCCCGGGTCAAGTTTTTAGCTGACGTCGGCCTGGACTATCTGACCTTGTCCCGGGCGACCGGGACTCTGTCGGGCGGCGAAGCCCAGCGGATCCGCCTGGCGACCCAGATCGGGTCCGGCCTGGTCGGAGTCGCCTACATCCTGGACGAGCCCAGTATCGGTCTCCACCAGAAGGACAACGACAAGCTGCTGGCGACCTTAAAGGCGCTGCGGGACCTGGGCAATTCCCTGATCGTGGTCGAGCATGACGAGGATACCATGCGGGCAGCGGACTGCGTGGTCGATATCGGACCGGGCGCCGGCGAACACGGCGGTACCCTGGTCGGGATCGGGACGGCGGAAGAGATTGAACAGATTCCGGAATCTCTGACCGGTCAGTACTTAAGCGGCAGGAAATTTATCCCGGTCCCAAAGGAGCGGAGAAAGCCCGAGGGCTGGCTCAAGGTGAGGGGGGCTGCGGTCAACAACTTAAAGCATGTCGATGTGGATGTGCCCCTGGGTGTCTTTACCTGCGTGACCGGGGTCTCCGGCTCTGGAAAGAGTTCCCTGGTTAATGAAGTCCTCTATAAGCGTCTCGCCCGCGACCTCAACCGGGCGCTGACCGTGCCGGGCAAGCACAGGGAGATCTACGGGATCGACCAGCTGGACAAGGTCATCAATATCGACCAGAGCCCCATCGGCAGGACCCCCCGGTCCAATCCGGCGACCTATACCGGCGTCTTTGACATGATCCGGGACCTCTTTGCCGGGACGGTGGACGCCAAGATGCGGGGCTATAAGAAGGGCCGTTTCTCCTTTAACGTCAAGGGCGGTCGATGTGAGGCGTGCCAGGGCGACGGCATCATCAAGATCGAGATGCATTTCCTGCCGGACGTCTATGTGCCCTGCGAGGTCTGCCACGGCAAGCGCTACAACCGGGAGACCCTGGAGGTCAAATATAAAGGCAAGAGCATCTATGACGTTTTAGATATGACCGTCGAGGAGGCGCTGGACTTTTTCCAGAACGTCCCGCGGATCCGTAATAAGATTCAGACCCTCTATGATGTGGGTCTGGGCTATATCCGCCTGGGGCAGCCCTCCACCCAGCTGTCGGGCGGGGAGGCGCAGCGTATCAAGCTGGCGACGGAACTTTCCAGGCGGGCAACCGGCAGGACCATTTACATCCTGGATGAGCCGACGACCGGCCTCCACTTTGCGGACGTCCACAAGCTGATTGAGATCATGCAGCGCCTTAGGGACCAGGGCAATACCCTGGTCGTTATCGAACACAACCTGGACGTCATCAAGACGGCGGACTATATCATCGATATGGGACCGGACGGAGGCGACAAGGGCGGAACCGTGATCGCCAGGGGGACGCCGGAGGAGATCGCGGAAGTCCCGGAGTCCTACACCGGTCAGTACCTGAAGAAGTATTTAAAGGGAAAGCGCGGCTGAAAACCCTTAAAATCCTCTAAAGCCAGGGATCTTTGGACAGGAATTTTTCCGGGAACATTGAAGAGTGTGGTCCGCCGTGGCA
This sequence comes from Lachnospiraceae bacterium UBA3689, assembly GCA_002371465.1. Lineage (GTDB taxonomy): Bacteria > Bacillota > Clostridia > Lachnospirales > Lachnospiraceae > Chordicoccus. Next base: position 33,212 of record DFIU01000010.1, read on the forward strand.
AAATAGAAGCAGCAAGGCTATATAGAAAGTCGAGGAGAGAAGATGGCATTTACAGATATCGGAATAGATCTGGGATCCTCCAATATCGTTGTCTGGACGGCGGCGAAGGGCGTCATTATCCGGGAACCGTCCATGGTCGCCTACGATAAGCAGAGCGATAAGGTCGTCGCCTACGGCGAGGAGGCGAGGCAGATGGTGGCGCGGACGCCGGGCAATGTGGTAGCGATCCGGCCCCTAAAAGCAGGTACCATATCCGACTACTCCGTGACGGAGAAGATGCTGCGCCATTTTATCCAGCTGGCACTGGGCAGACGGGCCTTCCGCAAACCTTATATCTCCGTCTGCATCCCCAGCGGAGTGACCGAAGTGGAGCGGCGCGCCGTGGAAGAGGCGACCTACCAGTCCGGGGCGCGGGATGTGACCATGGTTGAAGAGACCGTAGCGGCGGCGATCGGAGCCGGCATCGACATCACCAAGCCGGTCGGCAACCTGATCGTCGATATCGGCGGCGGGACGACGGATATCGCGGTCATATCCATCGGGGCGCCGGTCCTTGGTACCTCCCTTAAGGCGGCGGGCGGGACCTTCAACGAGATGATCACCCGCTACATCCGCCGCCATCACAGTCTCTTTGTCGACGAGTCAACGGCGGAGGATATTAAGATTCGGATCGGCACCGCCTATAAGCGACCCCTGGCGGATTCCATGCAGGTCGGAGGCAGAAATGTCCTGACCGGTCTGCCCAAGACCGTCTCCATCTCCTCCGAGGAAGTGAGAGAGGCACTGAAGGATTCCGTCGGGGAGATCGCGGACGCGGTCCACGGCATCCTGGAGAAGACGCCGCCGGAACTGGCGGCGGATATCGCCGACCGGGGCATCGTCCTGACGGGCGGGGGAGCCCTCTTGGACGGTCTGACGGAACTGATCGAGGCTAAGACCAACATCAACACGATGGTCGCGGAGAATCCGGGCGACTGCGTCGCGATCGGGACCGGGAGATATGTGGAGCTGATGGACACGCTGGGACGCATGGAGTACTGATGCAGGTTCGGATAACGGGAACAATCGAACATATCATATATAGAAATGAGAGCAACGGCTATACCGTCTTCAACCTGCTCTCGGAGGGAAAAGAGCTGACCTGCGTCGGCTCTTTTCCGACTTTGCAGGAGGGCCTCTTCATCGAGGCGGCGGGAGAGATGACCGACCACCACCTCTATGGAGAACAGATGAAGGTCTCCCGGTTTGAGGTCAGGACTCCGGAGACCAAAGAGGCGATGGAGCGTTATCTGGCATCCGGCGCCGTAAAAGGGATCGGCAAGGCAATGGCGGCGCGGATCGTCCGCATGTTTGGGGACGACACCCTGCGCATCCTGGAAGAGGAACCCGAACGGCTGGCGGAAGTGAGGGGGATTTCCGACCGCAAGGCTCGGGAGATCGCCTCCCAGATCGCCTCTCAGGCAGGAATGAGAAAGGCGATGATGTTCCTGCAGAAGTACGGCATTTCCCAGCAGCTGGGCGTTCGGATCTACCAGGAATACGGCGAGGATATGTACCAGATCCTGGAGACCAACCCCTATCGGCTGGCTGAGGATATCGACGGTGTGGGCTTTAAAAAGGCGGACGAGATCGCTTCCCGGGTCGGAATCGATCCGGCTTCGGAATACCGGATCCGCAGCGGCCTACTCTATGAACTGTCTCTGGCAGCGGCGGATGGAAGCGTCTACCTGCCCCAGGCGGAGCTGGTGGAAAAGGCCTCCTCGCTGCTGCGTGTATCCGGGGAAGAGACCGACCATGCCCTCATGGCGCTGGCTCTTGAACGCAAGGTCGTACTGAAACAGGGATCGGACGGGGAAGACGGCAATATCGTCTATGCCGGTCAGTATTACTATCTGGAACTGAATTCCGCCAGGATGCTGCTGGATCTAAACAGACCGGGGGATGAGAGCGAAGAGGAGATCAGGCAGAATCTGGATAAGCTAAAGGAATCCGGCAGCCTGGTCCTTGAGGAGGAGCAGCAAAGAGCGGTCAAAAGCGCGGCTGAGAGCAACGTCCTCATTCTGACCGGCGGTCCCGGGACCGGTAAGACGACGACGATCAACGAGATCATACGCTATTTCCGTATGGAACGAAAGTCGGTCCTGTTGGCGGCTCCGACCGGGCGGGCGGCAAAGCGCATGACCGAGACGACCGGCTATGAGGCGCAGACCATCCACCGGCTGCTGGAGATCAGCTCGGGCGATGAAGAGGACCGGGACATCCGCTTTGAACGAAATGAGACCAACCCCCTTGAGGCGGATGTGGTCATCATCGACGAGATGTCCATGGTGGACATCTTTCTCATGCACGCCCTCCTGTCAGCGATCTCGGTGGGCAGCAAGCTGATCCTGGTCGGGGATGTCAACCAGCTGCCCTCGGTCGGACCGGGAGCGGTCTTAAAGGACCTGATCGCCTCCGACGCTTTCCCCTGCATCCGCCTGACCCGCATTTTCCGCCAGGCGGAATCCTCCGATATCGTCGTCAATGCCCACCGCATCAACCAGGGGCAGCAGATCTCTTTTTCCAATCAGAGCCGGGACTTCTTTTTCTTAAAAAGGGAGGATCCCAACCTGATCATCAGCAACATCATTGAACTGATCCAGAAAATGCTGCCCGGCTATGTCGACGCCAATCCCCGGGATATCCAGGTCCTGACCCCCATGCGAAACGGCGTGCTGGGAGTCAACCGGCTCAACCATATCCTGCAGGACTACCTCAATCCGGGGGATGCTTCCAAGAAGGAGAAGGTCTATGGGGACAAGCTCTTTCGTGTGGGGGACAAGGTCATGCAGATCCGCAACAATTACCAGCTCCCCTGGGAGATCCGGGGCCGGTACGATGTCCCGGTCGAGGACGGAACCGGCATTTTCAACGGTGACATGGGGGCCATCCGGTCGGTCAGTGACGAATCCCAGTCCCTGGAGATCGAATTTGACGACGGCAGATTCGTGGACTACCCCTACGCCGCTTTGGATGAACTGGAGCTGTCTTACGCGATCACCATCCACAAGTCCCAGGGCAGCGAGTACCCTGCCGTCATCCTGCCCATCCTGAGCGGTCCCCCCATGCTGATGACCCGCAATCTCCTCTATACGGCGGTGACGAGGGCCAAAAAATGTGTCGTGATGCTGGGGAGCGAGCAGGCGGTCCGGTCTATGATCGACAATGAGACGGAGAAGCACCGCTATACCTCCCTTGATGAAAGGATCAAAGAATTATGCGAAAGGACCAGTCTTACTTAAAGGATGCGGCGGACCTCATCTTAAATCTGCTCTACCCGCCCCGCTGCCCCGTCTGTGACGGGATCCCTCCCTACGGGGAGAGGATCTGCCCCAGGTGCCGGCAAAGTCTGCCCTATATCCGAGCCAACCGCTGCCGGATCTGCGGCAAGCCGGTCGAAGCGGACGAGGTCCTGTGTGATGACTGCCGACGGAATCCCCATGCCTTTGAGGAGGGTATGGGGGTCTTTTTATATGACGATACCATGCGGGAGGTCATGGCGCGCCTGAAATTCAAAGGACGGCGCGAGTACGGCGGGGTTCTGGGAGACCTGGTCTATGAAGAGACGAAGACTAAGATCGCTCTCTGGCAGCCGGACGCGGTCGTGCCGGTGCCGGTCCATCAAAAGAAGCTGGCAAAACGAGGCTACAACCAGGCGGAGGAGATCGCCCGGCCCATCGCGCTTAAGGCAAAAGTCCCCTTAAGGACTGATCTTCTGGTCAGGACGAGGGAGACGGGCGCCATGAAGGAACTGAACCGGGAGGAAAGACGGGCCAACTTAAAAGGCGCCTTTAGTCTGTCCGGTCATATCCCGGTTCCGAACCGGGTCCTTTTGGTCGATGATATCTATACGACCGGGGCGACCATTGACGCCTGCACTTTAGCGTTAAAGGCGGGCGGCGCCAGGTCTGTGACCTTCCTCTCCGTTTGCATTGGCATGGGTTATATGGTAAGATACTGAATATCTGTGAGCCCTGAAATACACCGATTTTCGAGGTGAATCTATGAATTTGATGCGTGTTTCCGAGATGGTCCACCTGACCCGCTACGAGGAAGGGAAGGGAGGAGCGGCTCTGAAGATCTGCAAGTACTATAAGGGCGACTATGTTGCCCTGCAGATGATCAAGAGCTTCTTTCTGACAACCATCGCTTTCTTCCTCATTCTCGCCCTGGCCGCGGCGGGCAATATCAACTGGTTTTTGGAACATTTCGATCAAATGAATCTGGCTGTTGTAGGCGCCATCCTGTTGATTTCCTATATCGTCCTCATGGCGACCTACCTGGCTGTAACCTTTGTGACCGCCAATATCCGTTACGGCAAGGCGAGGCGCAGCGTCAGAGCCTATGAGATCAGATTAAAAGAACTCGGAGACAACATCCGGTATGCGTCACCGGATGCAGCTTATGGGAAAAGGAGCGGAAGATGAGTACATTTACCCAGCTCGGTGAGAAAATGAGAGCCGTCTACGGCAGGTATTCCAATGGGATTGATATGGCTGTCAAGTTCCTGCTCGCCCTCTTCAGTTTCTTCTGGATCCGGGGGACTCTCGGTTTTAACCCGATCTTTTCCAATCCCGTCCTGCTGCTGGTCCTCGCCGTTTTGTGCATGATCTTTTCCCTGACGGCGATCCCGGTCTTTTCCGCCCTTTTGATCGTCGGTCAGTCCTTTTCCCTGGGTCTTGATGTGGGCGTGGTGACCCTGGCGATCTTCCTGGTGATTCTGATTTTGTTTGTCCGCTTTATCCCGGAGGACGCCCTGGAGGTGGTTTTAACGCCCCTGACTATGTTCTTTGGTTTTGCGGCCCTGGTCCCCATCTGTACCGGTTTGAAACGGAAAATTTCCGCGGTCTTTTCCGTCGCCTGCGGCGTCGTCATCTACTATCTGATGGCGACCTTGAGCCGGGAGTCGAAAAATCTGAAGACTCTGGCGGCGTCTGATTATGCCGATCGGCTGCAGCTGGTGGTCAGGGGTACCTTTTCCAGCACCATGGTTGTCAATCTGCTCGCCTTAATGGCGGTCCTGGTCATTGTCCACGCGATCAGAAGACTGGGCTTTGACTATTGTATGCAGGCAGCCATTCCGGTCGGAGGACTGGTCTACCTCATGTTTGTTCTTTTGGGGGACGCGGTCCTGGGGACGGATATTCCGATTGCGGCGGCTTTGATCGGAACGATCGGATCGGTCATCGCAGCCTGGATCTTACTCTTGTTTCTGCTGCCCCTTGACTACAGCAAGACGGAGAAGATGGAATTTGAGGATGATGACTATTACTATTATGTTAAGGCGATTCCCAAGGCAGCGGCGACCAAAGAGGAGATCAGGCGTCTGCATCCGGATCTGAGCGAAGATGATGAGCCGGGTGACGAGGACCTGGACCGGGTGGACCTGGACGAGGTCAACTTTGAGGAAAGACTGGAAGATTCGCTGAAAAATCTTTGATAGAAGTATAGAGAGAAGACCGGACCGGGTCCGGCCGACAGGAGGGAGCAAGCGTGTCCGCACTAGTAGAGCAGATCAGGGGATATCTGTCAGACCTGTATTTTCCGAAAATACAGGCGATCGATATTGTACAGATTCTGTTGATCGCTTTCCTCCTGTATTTTTTTATGGCCTGGATCCAGAGGACCCGCGCCTACACCCTGCTGCGCGGTATTCTGATCGTGGCGATCTTTATCCTCTTTGCCTTTATTTTCCGCATGAGCGTCATCCTGTGGATTACGGGCAGACTGGCTTCCGTGGCGTTGATCGCCCTGGTCATTATCTTTCAGCCGGAGCTGCGAAAGGCGCTGGAATCCCTGGGCAATAAGAGTTTTTTCTCTTCCCTTTTGCCTTTTTCCAATACGGGAGATAAGAATGAACTCTTCTCCGACCGGACCATCAATGAGATCATCCGGTCGGTCAATGAAATGAGCGAGGTACGGACCGGCGCCCTGATCGTCATCGAACAGAATATCCTGCTCGATGAGTATGTCAATACGGGCATTTCCATCGATGCGGCGGTCTCCAGCCAGCTTCTGGTCAATATCTTTGAGCACAACACCCCCCTCCACGACGGGGCCGTCGTGATCCGGGGCGACCGCATTACGGCGGCGACCTGTTACCTGCCTCTTTCCGACAACGCCCGGATCAGTAAACGCTACGGAACCAGGCACAGGGCAGGGCTGGGCATATCCGAAGTCAGCGACTCCTTCACCATCATTGTGTCGGAGGAGAGCGGTCGGGTCTCCATCGCCTATATGGGCAGGCTTCAGACCGGCATCACCGAGAGTACCCTGCGGGAACAGCTGCACCTGATTCAGAAACATCATCTCAATGAGCGGGATGAACGGAAGTTTTCTCTGAGGAAGGGAGGCATCAAAAAGAATGAAGAATAGATTCATCCCCGGTCATCCGGGTCTTCTGATCGCTTCCCTGATCCTTGCCTTTTTTATCTGGCTCAGCATCACCAACTACAGCGACCCGGTAATCGCCCGCAACATCATCGGGATTCCCATCAACTTTACCAACGTCTCTTATATCGAAAGCAAGGGCCTGTCCTTTGAACCGGCGGAGGGATTTGATACGATCAGCGTCCGGGTTCAGGGCAACCGGTCGACGGTGGAAAAACTCTCCTCCAGCAATATTACAGCTATGGCGGACCTGACCCAGGTCGTCGATTTTGATTCGGATCCGGTCATGGTGCCCGTATCGGTGACGGCTCCGGGCATTCTGCCGGAAAATGTGACCGTAGCTCCCAAGAATGTGCAGATCAAGCTGGAGGATATGAAGAGCAAGGACTTCGTTTTAAATCCCACAGAGGGAGATACTCACCCCGAAAGCGGGTTTGAAGTCGGGGAGATGACCGTCAATCCCGAGAAGATTACGGTCAGGGGGTCAAAGTCCCTGGTCGATAAGATCGACAAGATCAATGCGGAAGTGGATGTCACCAACTTAAAGGACGATACGGACCTGAGAGCCAGGCTGGTCGTTCAGGATAAGAACGGGGATGAGCTGACGGGGACGGAGAAGTCCTACCTGTCCTTTAGTGTGGATGAACGGAGCATCCTCGTTCATACGGTTCTTTATTCGGTGGATTCCGATGTCAAGGTGACGGCAGAGACCTATGGAAAACCGGCGGAAGGCTACCAGATCGGGGAGATCACGCTGACGCCGAGAACGATCCAGGTCGTCGGCAGCGCGGATTCACTCGCCAAGTTCCGGGCGAACGGCAATACCATTCTGATCGATAAGGAATCGGAGGCTGTCAGTGTAAAGGGAGCCAGTCACGACGTATCCGCCAGCGCGGATCTGACCAACTACCTGCCCAAAGGAATCCGGCTGGCGGAGGGAATCAGCAGTACGGTCGTTGTCAACGTCAAGATTCTGCCCTATGACAGCAAGGCGTTTACGCTGGATATCCGCAATATCTCCAAGATCAATCTGGGGACGGGTCTTAATGCTGTTATTACGGATGCGGAACTGGATATCCGGGTCCGGGGGTCCAATGAGGCGCTGGAGGCGCTTACGGCGTCACAGATTCACGCAGCGGTCGACCTCGCAGGCAAGGGCGAAGGGTCCTATTCGGTTCCGGTGCAGATTACGCTGCCGGAGGGCTATTCCCTGGTCAACGATGTGGAGACCAATCTGACCATTTCGAAAATGACGGTGCCGTCGATGCCTGAAAATCCCGAATAAGAGGAGGAAACATCATGGTAAGCAAAACGGTTAAAATTGTAAATAAAGCGGGTTTGCATCTAAAACCTGCCGCGCGCTTTTGTCAGGAGGCGCTGAAATTTCAATCGACGGTCACCTTTACGTTCGGGAATACGACGGCGAATGCCAAGAGTGTCCTGTCTGTTTTAGGAGCCTGCGTCAAATGCGGCGATGAAATTGAAATCGTCGCCAACGGCGAGGATGAGGCGGAAGCCGTGGCAAGCCTGGTCCGGCTCGTTCAAAGCGGACTGGAAGAAGACGCTCAATAAGGGAGCCCTGATAAAGGAGAATACGATCGATGAAAACCGTGATTCTGGCAGGCGGTCTCGGCACTCGGATCAGTGAAGAGAGCCACTTAAAACCCAAGCCCATGATTGAGATCGGCGGCAAGCCCATCCTCTGGCATATCATGAAGCTGTACGCATCCTATGGTTTTAACGACTTTATCATCTGCGGCGGTTACAAGCAGCATGTGATCAAGGAGTATTTCGCCAACTATTTTCTCTACAATTCGGATGTGACCTTTGATTTTACCCAGGGCAGAAATGATATGACGGTCCATCATGACCACACGGAGAACTGGAAGATCACCGTTGTCGATACCGGACTCATGACCATGACCGGCGGCAGAATCAAGCGGATCGCCCCTTACCTTAATGACGAACCCTTTTTCCTGACCTACGGCGATGGGGTCTCGGATGTCAATCTGGACCGGCTGCTGCAATTCCATCGGGACAAGGGGGGGCTTATCACACTGACCTGCGTCCAGCCGGACAGCCGCTTCGGCAATCTCGATATCGATAAAGACAGCCACGTCAACCATTTCCGGGAGAAGAAACTGGAGGACACCGGCTGGATCAACGGCGGCTTTATGGTGGCGGAGCCAGGTTTGATCGATCTGCTTGAGGACGATCGGACCGTGCTGGAGAAGGGCCCCATGGAAGAAGCGGCTGCCAAGGGCCTGCTCAACGCCTACAAACATAATGGTTTTTGGCAGTGTATGGATACCATGAGGGAGAAGCAGAAGCTGGAAGAGCTCTGGGCATCGGGCAAGGCTCCCTGGAAAGTGTGGGAGAAGTAAATGGGTGTGCTTGATTATTACAAAGGAAAAAAGGTCTTTGTGACCGGTCATACCGGTTTTAAAGGCAGCTGGCTGTCCCAGATTCTGCTCCTTGCCGGAGCGGACGTGACCGGTTATGCGCTTAAGCCCCCCACCGATCCGGCTCTTTTTGACCTGCTGGGCTTAAAGAACCATATACGGTCGATCAGAGGGGATGTCCGCGACTATGAAAGGCTCCTTGCCGCCCTGAGGGAGACAAAGCCTGATGTTGTTTTCCATCTGGCGGCGCAGCCCCTGGTCCGGCTGTCCTATGAGCAGCCGCGCCAAACCTTTGAAACGAATATCATGGGCACTGTAAATCTCCTGGAGGCGGTCAGGGAGACGGGCAGTGCCATTTCTGTCGTCAATGTGACCACGGACAAGGTCTATCAGAACCGGGAAGTCCGGAGGGGCTACAAGGAGGAGGATCCGCTGGATGGCTTCGATCCCTATTCCAACAGCAAATCCTGCTCGGACCTGGTCACCCACAGCTACCGCAGTTCCTTTTTTAAGACGAGCGGACCTGCCATTTCCACGGCGCGGGCGGGAAATGTGATCGGGGGCGGAGATTTTGCCAGGGATCGGATTATCCCGGACTGCGTAAGAGCGGCGGCGAAAGGCGAGACCATCATTCTTAGAAATCCCAACTCCGTGCGGCCCTACCAGCACGTTTTGGAACCCCTTTGCGCCTACCTGATGATTGCAGCGGGACAGGCGGATGAGCCCGACCTTCAGGGCTCCTACAATGTGGGCCCGGATGAAGAGGATGCCGTGACAACCGGCAGACTGGCGGATCTTTTTACCCATGCCTGGGGAGAGGGACTGGCCTGGACCTCAAAGAGCGATGGGGGACCCCATGAGGCGGGACTTCTGATGCTGGACAGCACCAAGCTGAAGAAGACCTTTGCCTGGAAGCCCAGGTGGAGGATCGGGGATGCCGTCTCCAAAACGGTTGAGTGGGCAAAGGCGCATGTCAATGGAGAAGATGTCACGGACGTGACGGAGCGGGAGATAAAGGAGTATTTTGATGTTTGAACATAAGAGCGAACCGGAAGCCCGGGAGGAGATTTTAAAGGCGGTCAGAGAGTACTGCGACCGCTACCACCAGCAGAAAAAAGAGTTTGAGCCGGGAGATCGGATTCCCTACGCCTCCCGTGTCTATGACCACGAGGAGATGGTCAATCTGGTCGATTCCTCCCTGGAATTCTGGCTGACCGCGGGACGGTATGTGGAGCAGTTCGAGACTGAGTTTGCCGACTTTCTGGGAGTCCGCTTCGCCTCCCTGGTCAACTCAGGATCCAGCGCCAACCTGCTGGCTTTTATGGCTCTGACCTCCCATCTTCTGGGTGAGAGGCGGATTCGTCGGGGGGATGAGGTCATTACGGTCGCCTGCGGCTTTCCGACGACGATCGCTCCCATCCTGCAGTTCGGGGCGGTTCCGGTCTTTATCGACGTGACGATTCCGGGATATGACGCGGACGTCGCCATGCTGGAGCAGGCATATTCGCCTAAGACTAAGGCGGTGATGATGGCGCATACCCTGGGCAATCCCTTTAACATCAAGGCGGTAAAGGACTTCTGCGACCGGTACGGACTGTGGCTGATCGAGGATAACTGCGACTCTCTCGGCAGCACCTATACCTTAGACGGGGTTACGAAATATACCGGAACATTCGGAGATATCGGGACCTCCAGCTTCTACCCGCCCCACCATATGACGATGGGAGAGGGGGGAGCGGTCTATACCGATGATCCGCTCTTAAACCGGATTGTCCGGTCCCTGCGGGACTGGGGACGCGACTGCATCTGCCCTCCCGGCCGCGACAATTTCTGCGGCCACCGGTTCGACGGCAGGAGGGGGGATCTGCCCGCGGGCTACGATCATAAGTATGTCTACAGCCACTTCGGCTACAATCTGAAGGTGACGGATATGCAGGCGGCGGTCGGGCTTGCCCAGCTGAAAAAATTTCCGGAATTTGCCCGGCTGCGCAGGAATCATTTCTCTTATCTGACGGACCTGCTTCAGGGACTTGAGGACTACTATATTCTGCCTCAGGCAGAGGAAGACTCCGATCCCTGCTGGTTCGGCTATCTCATCACCTGCCGGAAGGGAACGGACCGGGGCAGGGTCGTCTCCTATCTGGAGGACCACAAGATCCAGACCCGTATGCTCTTTGCCGGCAATATCCTGAAACATCCCTGCATGGCGGACGACGATTATGAAGAGGGCAGGGACTATCGCGTGGTCGGCAGCCTTCAGAATACGGACCGGATCATGGAGGACAGCTTCTGGATCGGGGTCTATCCGGGCATGGATGAAAAGAAGCTGCAGTTTATGGCGGAAAAGCTGAGGGAAGCGGTAAAATGAAGCAGGACAACTTCTTGGAAAAAGCCAGATGGAGCGGCTTCTTTGCCCTGGATGCCTTAAGGGGCGGCAGGGTCAAAGAGCGGTATAGGCAGGATCTGAAGGCCTACCGGTACGGGACCTCGGTTGAAGAGACCAGGGACCGGATTCGGAAGCTGATCCGCCATGCGGTCGCGACAACCGCCTACTATAAGGGGTATGATCCCGAAGTCCCTCTTGAGCAGCTCCCCCTGGTAGATAAAAATATCTTCCGGGACCACTATGACGATTTTCGATCCTTAAAGTATATCAATGCTGCCGGCAACCGGGTTATGACGACCAGCGGGTCGACGGGGACCCCCCTTGCCATGGTCCAGGATAAAAGAAAGATTCTTTGCAATACGGCGGACAGCATCTTTCTGGGGGCGCTGGCAGGTTATCATATCGGAGAGAAGACCGCCTTTATCCGGGTCTGGGTCAACAATGTGAAAAAGTCGAGGATCCGTCAGCTGGCTGAAAATATGGTCATGATGGAGAGCAGTTCTCTTTCGGATGACGCCATCCGGGGCATGCTGGATACCATCAAAAGGGAAGGGGTCAAGGTCCTGATCGGCTATTCCTCTGCCTTAGGGGAGATCTCCGCTTATATCCGGCGGACCGGGGAGGATATGAGCGCCTATCGGGTCCACGCCATCCTGCCTATATCCGAGACCATGCCGGACCCGGTGCGGGACCAGCTGGCAGACCAGTTCTCCTGTCCGGTCCGCGCCTGGTATTCCAACGAGGAGAACGGCATCATGGGCCTGCAGGATAAGGAGGATAACTCCTACTATATCAATTCGGAGAGTTATTATTACGAGATTCTCAAGATGGATTCCGACCTGCCGGCGGAAGAGGGCGAGATGGGGAGAATTGTGATCACGGATCTGACCAACTACTGCTTCCCCATCATCCGCTACGACAATGGAGACACCGCTGTAGCGAAACGGACGGAGAAGGACGGCAGATTCCGGCTGATTCTGACGGAACTCTACGGCCGCCGCAGCGATCTCTTATATGATACCAGGGGCAATGCAGTCACCCCCTATGTCATCACCAACAATCTCTGGAATGCGGATGGAGTCGGTCAGTACCGCTTCCTGCAGACCGGGCTGACCGATTACGAACTCAGGCTGTCCGGTGATCGGGACCGGATGAAGCCGGAGGACCTGGTGGCAAGGATCCGTCCCGCTCTGGGGCAGGATGCTAAGATCAGAGTCACTTTCGTCGATGAGATTCCGGTTCTGGCATCGGGCAAGCGGAAGTATATTGAAAATCTCTGCCCGGCATATAAGAAGTCATGATGGAAGCCAAACGGAAGATTCTATCCAATACAATCTGCACGATTGCCGGAGCCCTCGTCTTAAACGGGGTCCTCCAGCTTCTGATTTATCCGGGTCTTAACCGGAACATGGGAATCGAAGGGTACGGCAGTATCCTCTATGTGATGGCTTTTGTCAACATCCTGGGACCCTCTATCGGTCAGTCCTTAAACAACAGCAGGCTGGTCCTAAGACGCAGCCTGCCCGTTTCAAACGGGGACTACAATACCGTGGTCCTGCTGTTTTCCGCGCTGGGAATAGGAGCGACCCTTCTTATTACCGGGGTCTCCCTGCCGCAGGCGGGGGCGGCGCTTCTGACAGGTCTTTTGATCCTTCTGACCAATTTCCGCTACTACGGAGATGTTGAGTACCGCCTGTCTTTGAACTATCAAAGGTTCCTGGTCTATGACTGCTGCTGTGCCGCCGGTTACGGAATCGGCTACCTGCTCTTTCGGGCAGGCGGCAGCTGGTATCTGATCTTTCTGGCGGGAGAGGCGGCGGCTCTTCTCTATGTTGGCATAACAGGGACGATCTTTCGGAACTTTTTTAAACGGACAGAGCATTTTGGAACGGTGGTCAGCCGGGGAGGGACGCTTGCCGTCTCTTATCTCATCACCAACCTGACGCTCAACATGGACCGCATCTTTCTTAAGCATACGCTGGGAAATACGGCGGTATCCCGCTACTATGTGCTGAGCCTTATCGGCAAGACCCTGGTCCTTTTTGTGGCGCCGGTCAATACGATCCTGATTTCCTATCTGACCAAGGGTAAGATCAGGATGGATAAGAGGCGCTTTCTGCTGGCTTCCGGGGCGGGATTTTTGGTCAGCATCGTCTTCTTTTTCTTCTGCCAGATCGCATCCCCGATCTTTATCCGGCTCTTTTATCCGGATCTGGCCAAGGGCATGGGCGGTCTGCTCTGGATCGTCAATCTGACCCAGATCCTCGCCATGCTGTCCGCCTATCTCTTTATCATTGTGCTGACCTTTACCGGAGAACGCTGGCAGCTGGGCCTGCAGGGGGCTCACCTGGTCCTGCTGCTGGTCCTGATCGTTGCCCTGACTCCGATCGGGGGGCTGAAGGGCTTCTCCATCGGCGTTCTGCTTGCCAATGCGGCGCGGGTGCTGGCAGTTCTGCTCCTGGGAGTAGTTTCATCGGGAAAAACAAGGAAGGTCTGAGGCGATAAGGGCTGGGGACCTTTGATGGGACCGCCGATCGAGCGGTCCGGGAGGAAGAAACATGGGAAAACAGCTGGGTGAAATCTTAAGAAGAAGGGCTTTCTTTGCCCTGGATGTCCTGCATGGGGGAGAACAGAGGCGGATTCTTGAAGTCGATAAGGCGGAGATCAGCGGCGGCGTGACGGAGGACTACCGGCAGCGCAGGCTAAAGGCGATCTTAAGTTACGCAGCGGCGGAATGTCCCTTTTACCGGGAACTGCCGGAACATGAGGGGCTTTCGGACTTTCCGGTGCAAACGAAGCGGGATTTTATCGATCACTACGAGGGGATCGTAAGCGATGAGTTCCGGGATCATAAAGACCGGCTGACTCATCTTACGACCAGCGGGTCCACCGGGACTCCCTTCACGGTTCTGGCTGACCCGGAGAAGATGAAGCATGTCAATATGAACTTCATTGCCGTCATGGAGCTGAACGGTTTTCGGCTGGGCATGAAGCGGGGGGAATTCCGTGCCTGGATCAAGGGCAGGAATACCATTTCCAGGTGGCACAGTCTCCGCAACAATCTTCTCATGATCGATATCTCCAATATGGGAGATGAGCAGGTCCGGGCGATTTTTGACCGGATCAAAAAAGAGCGGATCCAGGTCCTGGTCGCCTATTCCAGCGCGGTGACGGCTCTGGTTGATTACGCGGAACGAAAGCATCCCGACCTGACCGGCTGGGACGTGGAGATGATCTTTACGATGGGAGAGGCGCTGCCGGAGTCGACCCGGGACAGGGCGGAGAGGCTGTTTGGCATAAGACCGGTTCTGTCTTACGGCAACAATGAAAACGGCTTTATCGCTGTTTCCCTAAAGGGAGCGGACACCTATACCATCGACCTCTATCACTACCATGTGGAGATCCTGAAAATGGATTCCGATCAGCCGGCAAAAGAGGGGGAACTGGGGCGCATCGTCGTCACGGATTATTACAACCGCGCCTTCCCCATGATCCGCTACGATACCGGAGATACCGGAAAAATCCGTACCTGGCGGGATAAAGAGGGACGGGTCCACGCGGAATTTATCGAAATCTACGGCAGACGGGGCAGCCTTATTTATAATACCCAGGGAGAACCCCTGTCCATCCATGTCTTTATGAACAACCTCCTGAATTTTGAGGGCATTATGCGTCAGGCCAAGTGCATCCAGACCGGCGTCAGGGACTATATTCTTGAGCTCAATCCGGAAGAGGGAGCTCAGGTCGATGAAGAGGCGGTGAAGACATCCTATCGCAAGTACCTGGGAGAGGATGCCGGCTTTACGATTGCCTATATCGGTACCATTCCGATTCAGCAGTCCGGCAAGACCATGGTCTGCGAGCAGAGATGCCCCGCCTACCTCAATAAGGAGCAGGAAAAGGCATGAAAGTTTCCGATTATATTGCCCGGAAGACGGCGGAGGCCGGAATCCGGGAAGTCTTTATGGTGACCGGCGGCGGGGCTATGCACCTGGATGATTCCTTCGGGCACAGCAAAAACCACCGCTGTACCTTTCATCACAATGAGCAGGCCTGTGCCATGGCGGCGGAGGCCTATGCGCGGGTAGAGAACAGACCGGCTGCAGTTCTGGTGACGACGGGGCCGGGGGCGACCAACGCCCTGACCGGCGTTCTCTGTGCCTGGGCGGAGTCCATTCCCGAACTGGTCATTTCGGGTCAGGCGCGATTCGCTACGACGGTCCGCGGGATGGGACTAAAGCTCAGGTCCGTCGGCATCCAGGAGTATGATATTGTCCGATCGGCAGCTCCCATGACCAAGTATGCGGTTATGGTTGAACGGAAAGAAGAGGTCCGCTATTGTCTCGAAAAGGCGCTCTATCTGATGATTAGCGGCCGACGGGGCCCGGTCTGGCTGGATATCCCCCTCGATGTGCAGTCGGCGGAGATCGAGCCGGAAAGTCTTAAGGGCTATGATCCGGCTGAAAATCCGGAAGAGGTGGTTCCTCCGATTGATGATGAGCAGATCAGGGAGCTTGCCCGGCACTTAAAGGGGGCGCAGCGGCCGGTCCTCTTCGGCGGCTTTGGCGTCCGAGCGGCTGGCGCAGCTGCCGCCTTCCGGGACTT
This sequence comes from Lachnospiraceae bacterium UBA3689, assembly GCA_002371465.1. GTDB lineage: Bacteria > Bacillota > Clostridia > Lachnospirales > Lachnospiraceae > Chordicoccus. The sequence goes on from DFIU01000010.1 coordinate 49,034, forward strand.
TGCCGAACTGCTGGGGGCTCCGGTCCTGACCGGCATGTCAACCATCGACCTCATCGAAGAGGACCATCCCCTTTATATCGGCAGGACCGGTATGACGGGGACCAGAGCCGGGAATTTTGCCATGGCGGGCAGCGACCTCTTTCTTTCCATCGGCAGCCGCCAGAGCTTTTTGCAGACCGGCTTTGATTATGCCGAGTGGGCGAGAGGTGCCTATACCATCTTAAATGACCTCGATGCGGAAGAGCTGAAAAAGCCCAACCTGCATGTCTCCATGCCGGTGGTCGGCGATGCCGGGGAATTGCTTAAAAAGCTGACAGACCTGCTTCGGTCGGAGGGATATTCCAAAGATCATCCGGTTTTTAAGGACGGGGGCTGGCTTAAGAGAAACCGGATGAGGAAGGTCAAATATCCGCCCGTCACGCCGGCAGAAAAAGGACCCCAAGGCGACGGCAGGGTCAACCTCTACGCCTTTTATGACGGATTATCCGGCCTGCTTCCGGAGGGGACCAACCTCATTACGGCTGTCGGCACCTCCCGGGTCACGGGGACCCAGGTCTTCCGGGTCCGGAAGGGGCAGCGGGTCTTTGTCAATTCCGCCATCGCCTCTATGGGCTACGATCTGCCGGCGGCGATCGGGATTGCCCGAGCCAGAGAAGACTCCCCTTTTAAGGAGGGAAGGACTGTCAACCTGGTGACCGGAGAGGGCAGCCTTATGATGAACCTGCAGGAGATGCAGACAATCGCGACCAACCGCCTTCCGGTCCGCCTCTTCCTGATTCAAAACGGGGGCTATCACTCGATCCGGCAGACCCAGACGGCATATTTTAAAAAGCCCCTGATCGGCGTGGGACCGGAGAGCGGGGATCTGGACTTTCCCGATCCGGCTGACCTTGCCCATACCTTTCATTTCAGCTATGGAAGGGTCAGGTCCAATGAGACCTTAAAGGAGGACCTGGAGGCAGCCATGCAGCTGCCCCTGCCGGCCCTTATTGCGGTCGACTGCACCCCGCTTCAAAAGACGGAGCCCAAGGCAGCCTCCCGAAAACTTCCGGATGGAACCATGGTCTCTTCCCCGCTTGAGGATATGGCTCCCTTCCTTTCAAGAGAAGAACTGGAACAGAATGTTGAAATTCCGCTCACGGACAGCGAACGGAAACGCTAAAGGTGGAACTTAAGAACATGAAACGTAAAAAAAAGATCTCCGTTGTGATTCCCTGTTACAACGAGGAAGAAAATATTCGAGCCATGACCGAGACGGTCGTTGGGATTTTTGAAAAGGACCTGCCGGACTATGATTACGAGATTATCTGTATCGACAATCATTCCAAGGACCGGACCAGGGTTTTACTGAGGGAGATCTGCGCTCAAAATCCCAGGATTAAGGCGATCTTCAACGCCAGGAATTTCGGCCAGATGCGGTCTCCCGTCCACGGTCTCAAGCAGGCTTACGGGGATGCGGTCATTCGGTTAAACGCGGACTTTCAGGATCCGCCGGAGCTGATCCCCAGGTTTGTTCATGAGTGGGAGAAGGGCAGTAAGATTGTGCTCGGAATCAAGAACAAGACGGAAGAAGGGGCTCTCATGGCCTGGCTTCGCAGGCGCTACTACCGGATTCTGCGGAAGATTACGGAGGTCGGCCATATCGAGAATTTTACGGGCGTGGGGCTTTATGACAAGGCTTTTGTCGACGTCGTGCGAAAGATTCACGATCCAATGCCCTACTTCCGCGGTATGGTGGCGGAATTCGGCTACGATTACGCCTCTGTCTACTACGACCGGCCCAACCGGCGGGCGGGGAAGAGCAAGAATAACTTTTACAGCCTCTATGATGTGGCGATGACCGGCATCACCTCCTACAGCAAGGTCCTGCTGCGGCTGGCAACCTTTCTGGGCGTCCTGATCGGAGGCGCTTCGGTCGTTATTGCCATCGTCTACCTGATCCTGAAACTGATCCACTGGAACTGGTTCCGTTCGGGCATCGCCCCCCTGGTGATCGGCGTCTTTTTCCTGGGAGGCGTGGAGCTCTTTTTTACCGGTCTGCTTGGAGAATATATCCAGTCCATCAACCAGCGGGTTCTGGACCGGCCTTTGGTCGTGGAGGAAGAGCGGATTAACTTTGATGACAACACCCCTGTCAACGAGTGATCAGGGGCGCTGCCCCGTCCTGAACGTGCAGTTAAAGTTTAGATGACTTTAGCTGCGCGTCTTTTTTTATGATTCTTCTGTCCAGCAGATCTCCTGATGGCAAGGATCCAGGCGGCGAGGTAGATGAGCCAGGCGGCTCCGGATAAAAAGACCGCCGTTTTCAGATGGGGGATCCGGTAGACCAGGCAGACGGAGGAGGTCCCCTTTGAAAGGGGAATCCCGATCAGCCCCCCATTGATATTAAGGGGAGCTGTCTTCTTCCCATTCACATAGGCGGTCCAGTTGGGATGGTAGAAGATGGGCACGCATAGCATGCTGTCTTCCCCGGCGTTTACCGTCGCCCGGTAGGTATCGGTCCGCTCATCAAAGGCAATGTCCGTCACCGCTTCCGAGAAGGATTTCAGTTGGTCAAAGTCGGAGGACAGGCGGTTGATCGTATAGACGGACAGGTTGCTGTAATGGACTTCCGACCTGTTTCGGGGCATGCCGAAGCGGATGCCGGTCGTTCCTTCCGGGAGCAGCAGCAGAACTTCCGGATAGGTCTTGCTGACCTTGATGATCTTTGCGTAATCGTCGATGGGATCCGGATGTTCCTTTGAAAGAAAATAGATGGCAAAGTCAAAATCAAGACCCGTTTTTTCAGTCAGCTGATCTTCGAGACGGAAGGACAGGAAGCGGGCGGTCTGATCCGTGTCTTTCGAGGTGTCAAAAGTATAATAGACATAGGGATCCCCCTCTCCGTGGGACATGGTGGTGATCGTCTTTTGGGAGGAGTTGTCTGCCTTTGCGGAGACAGTGCAGTCTGCGCAGACATCCGAATCCGCCGGCTGTGGATCGCATTTTTCCAGCGGAGTCTGGACCGCGTTGTCGGGGAACAGATCCCGAATTACCTTCGTATCTTCCTCAGGAGGCGTGTCGGCGGAGGGATCAGTCAAATAGTAACCCCGCGTCAGGGCACGCATTTTGTCGAAGGCGGACTGGGTTTCGTAGTCTTTGGCAGAAAAGCAGGTCCGGTAGAGGTAGCCGAACGGCAGGGCGTTTGGATTTTCAAATGCGAGCCGTTTCTCATTTTCCACATCCTTCCGGCTTTTAAAGAGAGAGGTTTCCGGATACCGCTGCAGCTCACGGAACCGATCCTTAAGCAGGTACTTTCCTCCCAGGAGCGTAAACATATAGTAGTTCCACTCATCGGAAATGAAATAATTGGAGGAATTCTGAAAGGTTTCCATAGCCTGGGCAAAGTCCGACTGAGAGGCGGGCGAGGTGTTGGAGTAGGCGGACAGGGAGTGGAAATTGTCGACTTCACCCTGGTTGGCGTAATTATAGGAGCTATCTCCCGAAATCCGGTAGAGCGAATTGTCTTTGCCCCGGAGCTTTTTTACCGCCTCTCCGACGCCGTTGTGATAGAGGGAGGAGCGGTAGAGCTCTTTCGTGACATAGCTCCTGCGGTTGAGAGAATCTGAGTTCATCAGAACCAGCTCTCCGCAAAGAAGCAGAAGGGCGGTCGGAATCAGGAGCCGGACCGCGGCGCGGCGTTTCATCAGCAGGGAATAGAGGGTGAAGCCGACGCCGTACAGAACCGCAAAGAGGAGGGACATCTTGAGCGAACGGGTGTAGGGCACCGCGTAAAAGAGCGGTCCCGCAGCAAGGAGGATGAAGAGGAGAAGTCCTGCCGTAAGAGCCGTCCCTGCAACTGCGGAGATTCGGAGCAGCCGGATGGAAGGATTCTCAAGCGCCGCTTTCAGGAAGAAGCCGATCGAGATACATTCAAGAAAGCAGATCATAAAGGACCAGCGGAAGGCGATCGGGTTGAAGGTGGTGAGATAACCGGTCACCGGAAAGACCAGAGCCGCGATTCCAAGAGTCAGCAGGAGCAGGGTGCGAAGTCCGGTTCCCTTTTGAAGGAGCAGGTAGATGACCGCAAAGACCGTGAGCAGACTGGTGAAGAGCAGGGCGGATTCATAATAGTTGCCGAAGCCGGTAAAGGAGTCGCCGACGCCGAGCGTATCGGAACTGAAAAATCTGGCGAGTACCATAAAGAGCCGGTTTCTGCCGTAGGAGGCGGTCAGAGCCTTTAAAAATGCTGATGCGGAGCTGTCGGACGTTCTTGCCGAGGTGGAGAAGGTTCCGATGACGGCAAGGAGCGATGCGGCAGCGAGGAAGGCTGCAAAAAGAGCTGAAGCGGCGAGGACCGCCAGCGCCTTCAGACAAGTCCGAAAGCCCGCACGGGTCAGGACGGAGCGGATAATCAGATAGAGAAAGAGGAAGGTCCCCGTGATATAGGTGAAGTAATAGTTTGTAATCAGAAACAGACCCAGAACTCCGGTCAGAGCGAGAAAACGCCTGAGCGTCCCTGCCCGCAGAAAACCTTCCAGACAGCAGACGGCTGCGGTAAAGAGCAGGAGGCAGATGCCAAAGCTCAAATTCTGGCTCCAGAGGACGATGTAGCTGGAGTAGGTCCAGGCAAGAGCCGGAAAGAGGGCGGCTGTTCCGTTGCCCAGGATTTTGCGGAAATAGATCCATGCGAAAACAGCCGTCAGGTTGGAGGTCAGAAGCAGCATGACCATCAGACCGGCGGGGAGCCGGTCAGGACTAAAAAAGAGGAGGAGAAATTTTATGGGGTTCAGATACTGCAGAAAGGTTCCGGTAATGTCATTTCCGAGCCCCGCCGTCAGCGAATAGGACGAAAAATCTCCGCTGCGGAAAAGTCTGCCGAGCATGGCTATGATCGGATAGCTGGAGGACATGGAATCGGAACCGACGTCCGTAAACAGGTAGACGCCGTTGCCGAAGAGAAAGCGGTGATAGAGAAGAACAAAGATCAGATTCGTTGCGACCAGCAGCCACAGGCAAGAGAAATCCTTTTTTTTGATGTTCATGTTCAGATCTAAGCCCCTTTGCTATAATAAAGCTGGCTTTTACAGCTTACGAGAAAATTTTATCACGATTTCAGTTCGTCAACAACGGCGGCTAAAGGAGCACAGATGAATTCGATCATAAGAGAGGATCTGAAAGCGATCGTAAAAGATGAAAGTATTGACTGGAGGCGGTTTGACGGAAAGCGGGTCCTCATTACGGGAGCTTACGGGATGCTGGCTTCTTATATGGCAGGCACATTGATTTACCTAAATGAAGAACTGGGGATTCACACGGATATTCTTGCCGTAGGAAGAAAGGAAGAAAAGATGAGGGAGCGCTTTGGAGATTGGTGCGACCGCAGCTACTTTCATTTTTTGGGTCAGGATATCTCGGAGGAGTTGTTGGTGGACGGTCCGGTGGACTTTATCATCCATGCCGCCTCCCATGCCAGCACGGATTACTACTCCAAAGATCCGGTAGGCGTGATGCGGCCCAACCTTTTGGGGACCATGCGGACACTCGAACTTGCGCGGGAGAAACGCTCGGAAGGCTACCTGTTTTTCAGCAGCGGGGAGATCTACGGGGCGATTCAAAAACCGCTCGTCTCCGAAACGGATGGAGGATACCTGGATCCGGCAACAGTCCGGAGCTGCTATGGTGAGAGCAAGCGGGCGGGAGAGACCCTGTGCGTCTCCTACGCCCATCAGTACCATGTGCCGACCCGGATCGTCCGGCCTTCCCACACCTATGGACCGACCATGAGCCTTGGGGACAGCCGGGTCTTCGCCGCCTTTATCGCGGACGCCGCAGCGGGCAGGGACCTTGCTATGACCAGTGACGGGACGGCGACCCGGAATTTTATCTATCTGACTGACGCGGTCAGGGCATATTTTAAAGTCCTTTTGGATGGAGAGGATGGAAATGCCTATAACGTGACGAACCCTGCCGGCAAGACCAGCATCTATGATCTTGCCCTCCTGATCGCCTCTTTGCGGCCGGAACTGGGGCTTAAGGTGACCAGAAAAGAGCCGGATCCTGCCTATCTGGACCGAGGAAAAAACGCCTACAGCCTGCTCGATACGGCAAAGCTGAAGGCGCTTGGCTGGAAACCGGAAATCAGTTTAAAAGAGGGCTTTTCAAGGACCCTGGAATCTTTTCTTGTCTGAAAATCTTTCGTGAGGGAACTTCCGGCCTGAAACTTTTTAGAGGAAATTATCTAAATCTCAGATGCCGCTTCAAAAGGCAGATGGTAAAGATCACCTTTGCAGGAAGAAGCGGTGGACCTGGTCAATCACATACTGGCAGTCCTTCCCGGTCAGGCCGAAGTAGAGAGGGAGGCGGAGCAGCCGCTCGCTCTCCCGGGTCGTATAGAGGTCCTCCCCGTGGAAGCGACCGAACTTCTGACCGGCAGGGGAGGAGTGGAGCGGGATATAGTGAAAGACCGCCCAGACCCCCTGGGCTTTCAGATAGGCGATCAGGTCCGTTCTTACCTGAAGACTCTCAGTCTTGATATAGAACATGTGGGCGTTGTGTTTGCAATCCTCGGGAACATAAGGCAGTTCGATATAACCGGCATCCGCCAGGTCCCGGAGGCCTTCCTGATAGTGCTTCCAGCTTTTCAGCCGGTCCTCCATGATGAGGTCAAACTGCTCCAGCTGCGCCCAGAGATAGGCGGCGTTGAGGTCGCTGGGCAGGTAGGAGGAGCCGTAGTCCCTCCAGGTATACTTGTCGATCTGCCCCCGGAAGAACTGGCTGCGGTCGGTTCCCTTTTCCCGGTAAATCTCCGCCTGGTCGCGGTGGGTCAGGTCCGGCAGCAGGATGGCTCCGCCCTCCCCCATGGAATAGTTCTTGGTCTCATGGAAGGAGAAGCAGCCGAAATCTCCCAGCAGGCCGCAGGGCCGGTCCTTGTAGTAGGACCCGACAGCCTGGGCGGCGTCCTCGACGATTCTAAGGTGGTGCCGGTCGGCGATCTCCCGGATCTGGTCCATGTCACAGGCAACCCCGGCATAGTCGACGACCGCGATGACCTTGGTGCGGTCCGTGATGGCGTCTTCAATGAGCCTTTCATCGATGTTCATGGTGTCCGGTCGGATATCGACAAAGACCAGCTTAGCCCCTCGCTGGACAAAGGCGTCCGCAGTGGAGCAGAAGGTGTAGGAAGGCAGGATGACTTCATCGCCCGGACCGATCCCGGTCAGGAGAGCCGCCATCTCAAGGGCAGCCGTTCCGGATGTGGTCAGGTAGGAGGCGGCAAAGCCGAACCGGTCGTTTAAATATGCTTCGTCCTTTTTGGTAAATTCGCCGTCTCCGCAGATCTTGCGGTTCTGGACGGCTTTTTTCATGTAGGTAAATTCCCTGCCGGTAAAGGGCGGGACGTTAAAATCAATCATGTGATTTCCTCAAATGTGGTAGTCGGGCAGTTTGCCCTTCAGCAGAAGATCGTGACCGTCCGGATCAAGAGCGGTCAGAGAGTTCAAAATATCTTCCGACCTTCGGTCAATTTCCACCCGGGTGTCCGCGACCAGATCGAAACGGGCGAAGTAGGGCATGCTCTGGGGAGATCCGACCCGGTCCCCCGTTTGATAAAAGAGCTGGGCATATTGTACATCCTTTCGGCGGGCGGCTGCAAGGACCGCCTCCTGGTCGGATATGATTCCGTCCCGCCCGTGCAGGTAGAGAACAGCGGCGGACCGGCTGCCAAAGGGCTGGCATTGAGACAATAAGCTGTCGACATTTCGGTCGTCGGCCGCGCCGCTTAAGAGCAGGTCTTCGATGCTAAGACTATTGGCGTAGCGGATCAGTTCGTGTTCATAGCCTAAGAAACGGGCGGCGATTTCCCCCACCACAAGCCCTCTCTCAGGTCCCCAGTAGAACTGCATGGCGAGGGGACCCTCCGTCTGACCGGTATAAGCGATGTAAGTTTCAAGGACCTGAAGTGCCTGATCATAGACAAAATGGATCAGGCGGGAGGGATAGACGTTGCGGGTGCTTAAGGGAACGGTCGCAGGATCAAAGGAGGTCTTCTCCCGGTCGGCAAGACCCAGGACCTGGACCTGACCGTGACGGACCCAGCACTGGAGGTTGAATTCATGATCGGGATTGTATTCTTCGGCAAGAATTTGGTCCTTTTGAGAAGTCCCCCTGCAGGCTGTAAATCTTTGACGGATCTCTTCTTGGTTGCGGACGATGAATAGCCCCCGCGACCCGTAGAGGTCGAGAGGTTTGATGACCAGCGGATAGGTGAGATGCTCCAGATCCCGGTCCCGGAAATCCCGGGTCAGGCGGACGCTCCTGGGTCTTTTGATGCCCAGCTTTTGGCAGGTCTGATCGATGACCGCCTTGTCCCGATAATAGGGCAGCTGGTCCTCTTTCAGGTGGCAGGGCAGATTTGCCCGAGAGGCGATCTTTACCATGCATTCCAGCAGCAGGTCGGAATAGGCTGTCGTGATGGCGTCCACGCCCTCCAGATCGGCAAGGGCGGCGCAGGCAGCTGTGTCGCGGATATCCGCATCGTAGGCACGGTCGGCGAGTGCCTTGGCGGGAGCGCCTGGATTGCCGTCTACGACGACTGTGCGGATGCCCTTTTTTTTTGCGAGCGCAACCAGGGGGACGAATTCCTCCAGGGCGCCCAGAATCATCAGAGTTTTCATATTAGTTCCTCAACAGTTTCCGCCACAAAATCCATATCCTCTTCGCCATAGCGCTGATCGCAGGGCAGAGCCAGAATGTCGGCGGCATACTGGTATTCGAGGGAGTCTTTGGGTTGGTCCTCAAGCACATTCTTCCAGTAGGTAGGTACAAAGATCTTCTTTTGTGCCATAGCCGACCGGATCCGGTTACCTGCCCCCGGCAGGTAGAGGGGGTAGCAGAAGGGACCGATATCCGGAACCCGAAGGATTTCTTTTAAGTGGTTGATAGACCATAGATGAGAGTCCAGTCTCCGGTAATTGGCAAGCCGCCTTTTTGCGATATCCCCGTAGTCAAAGCTGCGGAGAAGATTCCGGGTAAGGGGGGACATCCGTTTTGCAGGCGAGCCGGGATAGGCGTGCGCCTGGTCCAGCATAATCTGGTAGAAAGAACCGGCATCTACCTCGAACCGGCCCAGGATGTGGGTCATGCGGTCGTGGGATCGGTCTGTTTCTGCCGGCGGGCTGATTGGACGGAGGGTATGGAGGTAGGCGCCGTCCGGGACTCCGAAGAATTTTCGCACCGAATAGACGGTGTCGCAGTTCTTAAGGGGACGCTGAAAGAAGGCATGGGTGTAGTCGAAGAGGACATTGCCGTAAGTTTTTTTGAGGGTCTCTACCTGCCGGTCAGAGAGCTGACCGTAGTAGTTGACGACAAGGATCCAGCTGCCCTCTGGCAGAGGTCCCCGGGGCAGGTCCCGGGGATCCGGCAGAAAATCGAGTCGGATCCGGAAGGACCTCATCAAAATGCTGCTGTCCCTGACCGCCTGAGTCACCGAGTCGCACAGGTAAGCAGGGATGAAGAGTTCTCTGCAGCCGACCTGGCTTAAAAAGTGGGAGATGGCACATCTCCCAAGATTAAGATGGAAAAGGTCAGGATAGTAATCCTGACCATGGTAACGTTCCAATTCAAAATATCCGCCGATCTCCTTCATGGCTCTTTCCTCTTCTGATCGGAATAATGATCCTTAGTCCCGGTCTCCATATCCGCCTGCCTTAGGATATAGTGGGGCAGGTCTTTAGACTGATTTAAGATGTGCATCATGTAATCCCCCAGCGTTCCGATGGACAGGAGGGTGATACCGGTTGACGCCAGCAGGACCAGGATAATGGAGGTCCAGCCGGGTACGGTGATGATGCCGAGCAGGTACTGGACCAGGAAGCAGATGCCCAGGATGACGCTGACGATAAAGGTGATGATGCCGATATTCCTGACGATGATCAGGGGCAGGGCGGAGTGGGTCATGATATCGTAGAAAAGCTCTCTTTTTAATTCCTTAAAGGAATAGCCGCTGTGACCGTAGGCCCGCTCGTCGTGGCGGACGTCGACGTTGATGATCCGGTTGGAGGCAGAGACCAGGAGGTTGCCGATCTGGGGCTCGTGGACCTTTGTATCCTTGATGGCTTCGACGATAAAACGCCGCATCAGGCGGAAGGAAGTGATCTCAAGATTGGGATCCTTCTTCAGCATCTTGGTCGTCATGCTGACGGAAATGCGGGTGCCGATCTTACGGATCAGGTTGTGCCGCCGGTTCTGGTAGCGGGCGAGGATGACGTCCACGTCGTCACGTTCGTTCATGACCGCGATCATCTTGGGAAGTTCTTCCGGCGGATGCTGCAGGTCGTCGTCCATGGTAATGACGAAGTCCCCCTTGACATAGTGAAAGCCGCAGAGGAGGGCGGGATGCTGACCGAAGTTTTTCGCCATTTGGAAAATGCGGACCCTGGGATCGGCGGCGCGGAGCCCTTCCATGACCTGCCAGGACCTGTCCCGGGAGCTGTCGTCGACGAGGAGCAGTTCAAAAGGCTGCTTTAACTCCTCATCAAAAACCTGTTTCAGACGCCTGTATAGTTCTTCAATCGTGTGTTCGGAGTTGTAGACCGGCACGACAACGGAGTAGAGACTCATAGACCCATCCTTGTTTGCATAATTGTTCAACATTCTCCTATTTTATACCATGCGGCGGGATATCCTGCAAGGCGGGCGCAGTTGCAAATGCCATGTCCCAATGATATAATTACTGCGATTATGGGAAACTTCACTGTTATAAGCGTTATCCATGACAGAGTGAAAGATCAAACATAAAAGGAGAAATTGGGAATGAGAACCTACGTTGTGACCGGCGGCGCCGGCTTTATCGGATCGAATTACATTCACTATATGTTCGAGAAGTACGGCGACCAGATCAGCATCATCAATGTGGATAAGCTGACCTATGCCGGCAATCTGGAGAACTTAAAGGACGTCGAGAACCGCAGCAATTACACCTTTATCAAGGCTGATATCTGCGACGCAGATGCCATAAACCGCATCTTCGAGGATCACGATGTCCAGCGCGTCGTACATTTTGCGGCAGAGAGCCACGTAGACCGTTCCATCAAGAACCCGGACGTCTTTGTCAAGACCAATGTCCTGGGAACTTTAAATATGTTAAATGCGGCTAAGACCGCCTGGGAACTGCCGGACGGAAGCTACAAGCCGGACCACAAGTTCCTCCACGTTTCAACCGACGAAGTCTATGGGTCTCTTGATAACCTGAACGATTATTTCTATGAGACGACCAAGTATGATCCACACAGCCCCTATTCAGCTTCCAAGGCTTCTTCGGATTTCCTGGTCAAGGCATACATGGACACCTACCATTTCCCGGCAAACATTACGAACTGCTCCAACAACTACGGACCCTTCCAGTTCCCGGAAAAGCTGATCCCGCTTACGATTAACAACGCCCTTCACGGCAGGACCCTGCCCATCTACGGCGACGGCAAGAATATCCGCGACTGGCTCTATGTCGAGGATCACGCCAAGGGCATCGACATGGTTCAGGAAGAGGGCAGGCTCTTTGAGACCTACAACATCGGCGGTCACAACGAAAGACAGAACATTCAGATCGTCAAGACCATCATCAAGACTCTGCAGGACCTGCTGCCGGATGACGATGAGAGAAAGAAGAACGTCTCCGAAGACCTGATCACCTATGTCACGGACCGCAAGGGTCACGACAGACGCTACGCGATCGCGCCGGATAAGATCAAGGCTGAGGTCGGCTGGTTCCCGGAGACCTGCTTTGAAGAGGGTATCAAAAAGACGGTCAAGTGGTATCTGGAGCATGAGGAGTGGGTGGACCACTGCATCAGCGGCGATTATCAGAAGTACTACGAGGATATGTACAAAAACAGATAAGGCGCGTTTTACGGATCACGGACCTGTGATCGCTATGGTAAGAAAGCGCGTCGGATACGGGAGGCGAGCCCATGAAAGGCATTATTTTAGCAGGCGGATCAGGAACCAGACTCTATCCGCTGACCAAGGCAGTCAGCAAGCAGCTGATGCCGGTCTATGACAAACCCATGATCTACTATCCCCTGTCCACGCTGATGCTGGCGGGAATCCGGGATATCCTGATCATTTCCACGCCGAGGGACCTGCCGGCTTTTCGGGAACTCTTCGGAGACGGCAGCCAGCTGGGCATGAATTTCTCTTACAAAGTTCAGGAACAGCCCAACGGCCTGGCGGAGGCGTTTATTCTGGGAGCTGACTTTATCGGCAATGACAATGTCGCCCTGGTCCTGGGAGACAACATTTTCTACGGACAGAGCTTTTCCAGGGTCTTAAAGGCAGCGTCGGAACGAAAGACCGGCGCCACCATCTTCGGCTATTATGTCAAGGACCCTAGAGAATATGGGGTCGTGGAATTCGATGAGACCGGCAGGGCGATCTCGATTGAGGAGAAACCGGCTCAGCCCAAGTCCAATTACGCGGTGCCGGGACTCTATTTCTACGACAACGACGTCGTCGACATTGCGAAGAACGTAAAGCCCAGCGCAAGAGGGGAACTGGAGATCACGACGGTCAACAATACCTATCTTGAGCGCGGGGATCTCTATGTGGAGACTTTGGGCAGGGGCTTTGCCTGGCTGGATACCGGCAGCCACGATATGCTGCTGGATGCGGCGGATTTTGTCGCGGCGTTTGAGAAGCGTCAGGGTCTCTATATCTCCTGCATTGAAGAGATTGCCTATAAGAGGGGCTTTATCGACAAGGACCAGCTGGAGAAGCTGGCTCAGCCGCTGTTAAAGACGCATTACGGTCAGTACCTGATGAATATTGTCAGAGGGTTATAATCAGAATGAAACCGGCTGCTATTTAGGCGGCCTGATGAACAAGCACCGGCACTTTTTAAAGCGCCGGTGCCTATGTGCTTAAAGGAGAAGGATGATGAGTCAGATCAAGAAATACGGACAGATTGAAGTGGAAGAGAACTGCGGCGGCATTGAAGGCCTGCGCGTCATTACGCCCGCCTGCCACGGAGACAAGCGCGGCTATTTTATGGAGACCTATCAGCAGAGAGATTTTAAGGCGGCTGGGATCGACTGCGAGTTTGTTCAGGACAACCAGTCATCCAGCGCAAGGGGAGTTCTGCGTGGTCTGCACTTTCAGCTTCACTATCCCCAGGACAAGCTGGTCCGGGTGGTCAGAGGCAAAGTCTTTGACGTAGCGGTTGACTTAAGAAAGGGGTCCAGGACTTACGGCAAGTGGTACGGGGTTGAATTGTCCGAAGACAACAAGAAGCAGTTCTTTATCCCAAAGGATTTTGCCCACGGCTTTTTGACCCTGTCCGATGTGGCGGAATTCTGCTACAAGGTGGATGATTTCTGGCACCCCAACGATGAGGGCGGTCTGCCCTATAACGATCCGGACATCGGCGTCAAGTGGCCCTTTGAAGAGGGGGTGGAGTTAAACCTCTCGGAAAAGGATCTGAACTGGGACAGCTTTCAGGAATACACCAGGAAAACGGGAAAATAACTGATGAAGTCGTTAAAGAAAAAACTTGCCTTAGTCCTTTTTGCCGTCCTTTTGGTTCTGCTCAATGTCGGAATCCTCCTGCACGGCGGAGATCGGACGGACACGGTTGCCCTGAACATGACGATTGAGGGGTCGGTGAAGGGCGACATTCAGACCTTTTACGGAAGTTCGGAGAGCCTTTCCGCCGACCATTCCCAGGTACTTCCGCTTGCCAAAAAGAAACAGACGACGCTGACTTTCTATCAGCCGTCCGACACGACGTTTGCGAGAGTGGATTTCGGAATTGCCAGGGGGACCTATACCATCACGGATCTTTTCTATGAATACCGGGGCAAGACCCAGGCTGTGGATCTTTCCCTTTTCCTAAAGGACAGGGCGGTTAAGACCCATGACATCGTAAAGACAGAACTTAAGGGCGGGCAGCTGAAGCTTTCGGTAAAGGCGGACGATCCCTATATTGTGGTCCAGGCGGGACCGACGGACCTGGCGCAGGCGGCAGCCGACCACCAGGCGCTGATCAACCGCATCCGCAATATCATCTACGCGGTTTTGATCGATCTGATTGCCGTCGCCCTCTTTTTGCTGAGAAAGCGCTTTGCCTCCCTTCCTATCGAGCTCTACCAGAACCGGAAGATGATCTTTCGGATGGCAAAAAATGACTTCAACACCAAGTACGCGGGTTCGGTTCTGGGTACGGTTTGGGCGTTTGTACAGCCCTGCGTGACCGTGCTGGTCTACTGGTTCGTATTCGGTCACCTGGGCAGCGGCGACGTGGTATCCCGACTGGGCATATCCTATCCCTTTGTCCTCTGGCTGATTGCCGGTCTGGTTCCTTGGTTTTTCTTTCAGGATACCATGGTCGGAGGGACCAATGCGCTCCTGGAATACTCTTACCTGGTCAAGAAGGTGGTCTTTAAGATCAGCGTGCTCCCGATCGTCAAGGAGATTTCCGCCGCATTTGTCCACATCTTCTTTATTGCCCTCATGTTTGTCCTCTATCTGCTCGCCGGCCACAGACCGGATTCTTACTGGCTGCAGGTATTTTATTATTCGTTTGCCCTCTTTATCTATGCGCTGGGCGTCTGCTATGCCTTCTGCTCGATTGTCGTCTTTTTCCGCGACCTGTCGCAGGTGATCAGTATCATTATCCAGGTCCAGGTCTGGATGACGCCGATTATGTGGAATGTCTCCCAGTTCGGCAGCCGGCTTCCGGGATGGGCGATGACCCTTTTAAAGCTCAATCCCATGTACTATATCGCCATGGGCTATCGGGACGCCATGATCGAGAAGGTCTGGTTCTGGCAAAGATTTGACCTGACGGTCTATTTCTGGCTGATTACAGCGGTCTTCTTCGGGATCGGTACCTTCATCTTCAAGAGACTGAAGCCGCATTTTGCAGACATCTTATAAAGGATATTTCCATACATGAATACGGATACAGCAATCGAAATTTCACATGTTTCCAAGCGGTACGAATTGTACAAATCTCCCAGGGACCGTTTCGTCCAGTCCATGGGGCTGACCAGAAAGAAGCTGTATAAGGAACTCTATGCCCTAAATGACGTGAGTTTTCGCGTAAAAAAGGGGGAATGTGTAGGTATTATCGGAACCAACGGTTCCGGGAAGTCTACAATTTTGAAGATTATTACCGGCGTCCTGTCCCCCTCGGAGGGCAGTGTCGAGATCGACGGCAGGATCTCTGCCCTGCTGGAGCTGGGAGCCGGTTTTAATATGGAGTATACCGGTCTTGAGAATATCCGCATGAACGGGACCATGAACGGACTTTCCCAGGAAGAGATTGAGGCAAGGATTCCGACCATCCTGGAATTTGCGGATATCGGGGACTTCATCAATCAGCCCTGTAAAACCTATTCTTCGGGTATGTTTGTCCGCCTCGCCTTTGCCGTCGCGATCAACATCGATCCGGAGATCCTGATCGTCGATGAGGCGCTTTCGGTCGGGGATGTCTTCTTTCAGGCGAAGTGCTACCATAAGATCCAGGAATTTAAAAATGAGGGCAAGACCATCCTCCTGGTCAGCCACGACCTGGGCAGCATCTCCAAGTACTGCGACCGTGTCGTGCTGCTGAACCGCGGCGTCAAGCGGGCAGAGGGCGGCGCCAAGGAAATGATCGATCTCTATAAGCAGATCCTGGTTCAGGCGGACGGGGCTTCCGGCGCCCGGACCAAGGAAGAGGGAGATAAGGAAAACGCCGAAGCCGCGGCGGAAGCCGGCAAGACCGGGGTGAAAACCGAGGACCGCGCAGAGACTTTGACCGGCAGATTGATGAAAAATCCCAAAACATTGGAGTATGGGGGCAAGGAGGCCGAGATCATCCGGGTTGGGGTCTATGACGAAGACGGGAATGAATCGGATAATATCGAATCCAATACGGAATTTACGATTGTGATGGATGTTCACTTCAATCGGACCATCAAGGAGCCGATCTTTGCCTACACCATTAAGGACAAGCAGGGGACGGAGATTACCGGCACCAATACCTCCTACGAGGATAAAACCTGCCCGGAAGTTAAGGCGGGGGAGACGGTCCGGATCTCCTTTAGGCAGAAGATGAACCTCCTGGTCAACCACCAGGGCGGAGCCTACCTTCTGTCCTTCGGCTGCACCGGCTTTGAAAACGGGAATTTTGTGGTCTACCACAGGCTGTACGACGTCCTCAATATCAATGTGATGTCGCATAAGTACGGCGTCGGTTTTTATGATATGAACAGCGATGTGACGGTAGAAGTTACGGGCTGAATGCTTGGGAGAAGTTATGGTGGAAAAAATCGGAAATGTCAGACTGCACCTGGACGATTATCCGGGGCAGGATCTCTATTCGGACGGAGAGATTGAGGACCGCATGCTGCAGATCGCGAAGGAGTACAGACCTGAGGATTTTGATCAGGTGGTGCTGAGGGCGCAGAGCTGGCCCATCATGTACCATTTTTCGTCGATCCGGACCAATATCCTCAGCTGGTATCCCTTTAAGAGTACAGACAAGGTTCTGGAAGTCGGTTCGGGCTGCGGAGCCCTGACCGGGGCAGTGGCAAAACGGACCCAGGCTGTGTCCTGCATTGAATTATCCAAAAAACGGAGCCTCATCAATGCCTATCGGAACCGGGACCGGGACAATATCGACATTTTCCTGGGCAACTTCCAGGATGTGGAAAAGAAGCTGCCCCGTGATTTTGATGCCATTACTCTGATCGGCGTTTTTGAATATGCAAGCGGCTATATTGATTCAAAGGAACCCTATGTCGATTTTCTCAAGCAGATCCTAAGCCACTTAAAGCCCGGCGGGCACCTGCTTCTGGCGATTGAAAACCGCCTGGGCATGAAGTATTTTGCGGGAGCTACGGAAGATCACGAGGGAACGTTCTTTGAAGGAATTGAGGGCTATCCGGAGACAAGCCGGGTTCATACCTTTTCAAGACCGGAACTGGAGGCGATCCTGGATGTGGCAGGAGCCCGTAAGCGGACTTTTTACTATCCCTATCCCGACTATAAGTTCCCTATGACCATCTACAGTGACGACCTTCTTCCCAAGAAGGGAGAGCTGTTGATGAATCTCAGCAACTTTGACCGCAGACGCTTTGTCTTGTTTGACGAGGCGAAGGCTTATGATTCCATCGTCGGGGAGGGTCTGTTCCCGATCTTTTCCAATTCTTTCTGCCTTGATATCACCGGAGGAACCCTATGATTCTCTACTCAAAATTCTCCAATGAACGAAGCCCCCGCTTTTCCATCTGTACCCAGATCGTGGAGGAAGAGGGACTTAAGAAGGTTCGGAAATTTGCCGTCGCAGATGAGGCGGCCGATCATGTCGGACGCCTCTTTGACAGCTATCAGAAGCTTAAGACCATCTACGCGGCATCCCGCTTTGAGCCCAATGTCTGCCGCATGACGGACCGGGGGGCGGAATTTGAGTTTTTGAATGGGTCCAACTTAAATGATGACCTGCTTGCCGTCAAGGACCGGCCGGAAGAACTGAAGGCAAGGCTGCTGGAGTTCTTTGACCAGCTCGATCGGACTGCGGACACAACCTTTGACATCGGCGAAGACTTTGCCGGTGTTTTTGGCGTCCAGCCGCTCAAAGAGGGGCTGCCCGCTGCATCTGTCTGCAACATCGATACCCTGCCGGACAATGTCCTGGTCTGCGGGGATGTCTGGAATGTCATTGACTACGAGTGGACCCTGCCATTTTCAATCCCGATTCAGTATGTCAAGTGGAGAACCCTTCATTATTTTGGCCATCGGAATGTCTGCGATGAGCTGCTTCGATCCCTGGACCTCTATGAAAGCGCCGGTATCAGGACTGAGGATGAACGTATTTTTGAATCAATGGAGAAACAGTTTCAAAACTATGTGGAGGGCGATCGGGTTCCGCTTCGCAATCAGTACAGGCTGGTCTCTCCCGGCTTTGATCTGCTTGACAAGCATACAGGTGACCTGATTCCGGAAGAGCGGAATTATGTCCTGATTGTCGGAAATAACGAAGATGGACCGGTCACCTATCGCAGAGAATTAACAGATGGGCTTTTGATCTATGAGGCGATTCTGTCCGGAGCAGACCGGGTGGACATCTATCCCTCTGCCGGCCCCCAGATTATTACGGAGTTCAGCGTCAATATCGATGATCGGCCTCTTTACCTGGACAGTGCCGAATTTAACGGCAGGGCGGTCGATGAAGGGACTCTGATTTTTCAGACGGACCGGCCCTGTATCTCATACAAGGTCCCCAAAGACGGCTGGAAATTTCACATTCATATGAAGTGCGCGCCGCTGAATTATGAAGGAGCAAGGATCCTTCTTGAGCGGCTTCCCAAAAAATCAGCTGCGGCTGAAGTTTTTTGTGATTCTGGAAGCGGATTTCAGCCGGATCAGGCAAAAAAAGTGCTTCTTGACGCAAATGGGGATGGAAAGATAGTCCTCCCTCTGGAGGGGATTTGCGGCGTGCGGCTCGATCCGTCGGATTTTCCCTGCTATGTCAGAATCGATGCCATATCGACGGATCTGGGAAAGGTGGACCTGTCCCTGGCAAGGATCAACGGCTATGTCTATCAGGGGAATCGGTGCATCTTCACCAGGGAAGACCCCAATATTGTCGTCGACCAATCCATGTGGGAGGCGGGGTCCCGCATCTTCTCGGTCCATTTTCATGTCGAGGATCTGAGCGAGGAGACTGCTGAGCTTTTTTGCCGGGAGATCGAACCGCTTGAAAAAATGGCGGCTTTTCAAGAGCGCAAGGACCGCCATCACCTGGCTATGCTGGATGAGCGGGACCGGCTTTTGAAGAATCTGAGCGGGCTGAAAGCGATGAAGGCATACCGGCAGTATCTTCGCTTAAGGAGAAGACCGGACCCCTTCAAGTCTCTGCGAGTTCAGGTGGAGAACCGGACCTCAGACGGCGGAATTGATCAGAGCGGAATCTACGCCAGTGCGGATGACACGATTTACCGTAAAGAAGTCTGCGTATTCCGGGGCTGGGCCTTTGATCGGGAGGACCCGATCTTCAGAATCCGCCTCATGGGAGAGACCGGCCGGGAAATTCAGGCTGATTTTATGCGGAAGATCAGGGACGATGTCAATGAAATCTATCAGCTCGATCCCAAGTTTCAGGCAGGCTTTAACCTGACCGTGCGCTATGCTGATATCCGGGAAGAGGACCTGCCCCTGCAGCTGGAATTTGAAAGCCGGCGGGGATTTTTACGGCTCCCGGCCGCCTATGAAGCGGATCCGGAAAAACGGGAATCGGAAAAACTCGTTCGGGAGCACGATTACAATGACTGGTATGAAGCCCATAAGGCGTCGGAAGAGGAGCTAAAGAGGCAAAGGAGAGAAACATTTGATCCTGCCCCCCTCTTTTCCATCGTCGTTCCCCTCTATCGGACAAGGGAGCACGACTTAAGAGTCCTGGTCGATTCGATCCTTACTCAGACCTATACCAACTGGGAACTGATTTTGTCCGACGGCAGCGGGGAGGATTCTCCGCTTGACGGGATTTTGACGGAACTGGAAGAAAGGGACAGGCGGATCCATGCCGTCCGGAACGGGAAAAAACTCCGCATTTCCGCCAATACCAATGAGGCGATCAAGGCGGCAGGCGGAGATTATATCGTCTTCTGCGATCATGATGACCGCCTGACCCCGGATGCCCTCTATGAAAACGCGAAGATGATCCGGGAACATCCGGAAGCGGAACTTATCTATTCCGATGAGGACAAGATGCTGGATGACGGATCGACTTTGACCGATCCGAATTTTAAACCGGATTTCAGTTATGATCTTCTGCTGTCCAACAATTACATCTGCCATCTGACGGTCGTAAAGAGGACCCTCCTCGATCGGGCGGGACTTCTTAACGAGCGCTTTGACGGCTCTCAGGACTATGATCTGGTTCTGCGCTGCTGCGAAGAGGCGGAGGATCTGACCCGGCCGGGCAGCAGGGGGCACATCCGCCACATCCCCAAGGTCCTTTATCACTGGAGAATATCGGAAACCTCTACGGCCGCCGATGCCGGGGAAAAGGGCTATGCGCCGGTCAGCGGGCGGGAGGCGCTTCAGGCGCACCTGGATCGGATGGGCATTCCGGGAAGGGTCCGGGACGGACTCATGCCGGGCTTTTTTAAGATTGATTATGAGTGGGAAGAAGAGCCGCTGGTGTCGATCATCATACCCAATAAGGACCATACGGATGACCTCGACAAATGTCTGAATTCCATCATAGGCAGGACCAACTACTCCAACTACGAGATCATCGTTGTGGAAAACAACTCGGAGGAGGCAGCCGCCTTTGCCTACTATAACCGGCTTAAGATCGAGCATCCGGAGGTCCGGGTCGTCACCTACAAGGGGGCGTTTAATTACTCCGCCATCAACAACCTGGGTGTAAAGGAGAGCAAGGGGGACTACCTGCTCTTCCTCAACAACGATACCAGCTTCATTCGTAAGGACGGCATTCGTCAGCTGCTGGGTATCTGTATGCGGGGCGACGTTGGAGCCGTCGGAGCCAGACTCTACTATGATGACGATACGATTCAGCACGCCGGCGTTGTCATTGGACTGAGCGGGATCGCCGGTCATGCTTTTTCAAGACTGGAGCGCAGCAACGCCGGTTATATGGGGCGGGTGTTCTCGACCCAGGACTTAAGCGCGGTTACCGCAGCCTGCATGATGGTCAAGCGGAGTGTGTTTGAAGAGGTGGAAGGCTTTAATACGGAACTTTCCGTTGCCTTTAACGATGTGGACTTCTGCATGAAGATCAGATCTCATGGCTATCGGATTGTCTACAATCCGGAAGCGGAACTCTATCACTACGAATCCAAGTCGCGCGGCTACGAGAATACACCGTCAAAAGTGGCTCGCTTTGAGCGGGAAGTGACCTGTTTTAAGGAAAGCTGGCCGGAAATTCTGAAGGAGGGCGATCCCTGCTATAACCCAAATCTGTCTCTGAAACTGGGCGGATACCGCTTAAAAGATGATGATGAATAAGAGGAATGGTATGAATAAGAAACAAGGGCTGAGTGAGGAAAGTCCGCATGCGGCGGAACTTGCTTATCTTAGGCAGGAAAATGAGACTCTGAAGGCGAAAGTGGAAGAGCTGCGCAGCCTGCTTGTAGAGCGGGAGCATGATGTCGCTTTGCTTCAGTCGTCCACAGCAATGCGGATTTACCGGAAAATGCTCTTAAAGACCGGCCGAAAGGATCCCTTCGACCTTCTTCGACCGAAAATTGAGGAGGATCCGTCGGATTATCTGCCCGGCAGCAAAAAGATGTACCTGAATATCGACAATATCTCTTACTTCCGGGACTCAGTCTACATCCGGGGCTGGGCGTATGATACGAAGGCGATGACCGTACCCAAGGTCGTGATCCGGGACCGCAGCAGGGTACTTTCCTTAAGCAGCCGCTGGTATCCCCGAACCGACGTCAATGCCATGATGAGGATCGATGAGAATACCAATACCGGCTATACGATCGGCGTGAAGCTGTCGGATATCCGGCACTCGCCCCTCTTGGTTGAGTATGAGGATGAGTACGGCTATGTCCAGCGCGTCGTCGACGTCATGCTGACGGAAGAGGAGCGCGAACGATACAATGAGGAATTCGGGGAGCCGACCTATGCCACCCAGAATGTCGCTTACAACGATTGGGCCCACAACCATCTGGTGACGGAGGAGGAACTGACCAGGCAGGCGGGTGAGACCTTCCCCTATATGCCCCTCATCAGCATCTGCATTCCGCTCTATCAGACGCGGCCTGATTATTTTGACGCCCTCATGGAAGGTCTGATCCATCAGTCCTATTCCAAAATTGAGATCTGTCTGGCGGACGGCAGCCCGGATGACAGTGTTGAGGAGATCGTCCGGCCCTATTTAAAGGACTCCAGGGTGATTTACCGGCATCTGGATGAGAATAAGGGGATTGCGGGCAATACCAATGCAGCCTTTGCCCTTGCCCACGGCGACTTTATCATGCTCTGTGATCACGATGACGTCGTGGAAAAGGATGCCGTCTACGAAATCGTCAAGGCGATCAACCGGGATGAAAAGACGGATCTGGTCTATACGGATGAGAACAAGCTGATGGAGGGGGAAAATATTTTTTTCAGCCCCAATTTCAAGCCTGATTTCAACCCGGATCTTCTAAGGTCCAATAACTACATCACCCATATTCTGGTGGTCCGGACCTCTATCGTCCGGGAACTGGGAGGAGAACGGGAAGAATTCGACGGCGCTCAGGATTATGACTTCATTCTCCGGGCGACAGAGCGGGCGAGAGTGATCACCCACGTCCCCAAATTTCTCTATCACTGGAGGGCTCATGCCGAATCGACCGCCGGAAAACCGGAGAGTAAGATGTACGCCTATGAGGCGGGAAGAAGGGCGATTGAGGCTCACTATGACCGCTGCGGCATCCCCGCCTCGGTGGAGCAGGCGCCGGATATCGGCAGCTACCGCTCCGTCTACCGGATCCAGGGAGAACCCCTGGTCTCGATTATCATTCCCAATCGGGATATGAAGGACGTCCTGAAGCGGGCGGTCGATTCCATCTTTGAAAAGTCGACCTATCGGAATTTTGAAATTCTGATTGTGGAAAATAACTCAAAAACACAGGAAATCTTCGACTATTACCGGGAACTGGAGGCGGCTCATGCCAATGTCCGGGTCCTTACCTGGAAAGAGGGCTTTAATTATTCGGCGATCAACAATTTTGCCGCCGGGCAGGCGAAAGGGGACTATCTCCTCCTTTTGAACAATGACGTTGAGGTCATTACGGACCGCTGGATTGAGGAACTGCTGGGCTATTGTCAAAGACCCGATGTCGGTATCTGCGGGGCGAGGCTCTACTACCCCAACAACAAGCTGCAGCATGCCGGTATCGTAGTGGGGCTGGGCGGGATCGCCGGTCACATCTGCCACATGACCAAGCGCTCCGAGGGCGGTTACTACGGACGGGTCTTTAAATCCCAGGACTGCAGCGCGGTGACGGCGGCATGTCTGATGGTTTCTAAGAAGATCTATGAAGAGGTAGGGGGCCTTGAGGAGCAGTTTGAGGTCGCCTACAACGATGTGGATTTCTGCCTCAAGGTCAGAAAATTGGGCCTTTTGGTGGTTTATGACGCTTGGTGCCAGCTCTACCATTATGAGTCCTTGTCCCGCGGATCGGATGAGGCTGAGGTGGACAGAGAAAAGCACGACCGCCAGATGAGGGAAGCCCAGCTTTTAAAGGACCGGTGGCCGGAAATCTTTGAGCAGGGTGACCCCTATTTTAATCCCAATCTGGAATACCAGGCGGCTGATTACGTGCTTAGGGGGACTGTCCCAAAGAACTACCGGCAGAGAATGGCGAAGCAGGAGAAGGAAGAGCGGGAGCGGATGGAAAAGCTCCTAAAAGAAAATCCGGAGTACGCTGCCAAAGTGGCGGAGATGAAACAGCAGGAAGAAGCTGAGGAAAATGAGAAGGTATGGTAATTAACAACGGATTTCTCGTTAAAAACGACAGATTTTCCCTGATTGAGGAAGACCTCTATCAGATCCGGGGCTGGCTTGCGCCCAGGACGGAACTCACGGCAGTTCTGGGCGACAGGGAAGTTCCGGTCCAGGTTCAGAAGGTGACGGAGAATGTCGATGAACGCTACGGCGGATCGGAGGCGGTTGCCCAGTTCCGTTTTTCCGACCGGGACCTGCAAAAGGGGGCCCTCAAGGTCTATGCAAAGGGAGAAAAGGGCAGGAGACTCTCCTTTGAGATTACTGCCAGGGAGATTCTGCTTAAAAAAAATCCGGTTCAGGTCTTTGTCGATGACTACACGGTCAGTCGGGGAAGAAACCTCTTCCGCCTGCAGGGCTGGGCGGCTGCCAAAGAGCCGGTTACAATCGAAGTCCTGGATGATGAGGGGAAGCCTCTTGCCTGCAAAAATGAGACCTACCGGCGCATGGACGTCGTTGACCTCTTCGACGAATATCCGATCGATGATCACTGCGGTTTTTTAATTGAGATCGAGCCCCTACCACCATCCCGGGTCCATGTTTTATTTAAGGCAGGGGACCATGTCCTGACCCGGGTCTATGAAACGGACTCTTTCCATGCAGGAAGGGAAAGAGCCGGCCGGCTGATGGACAAGGGGATCAAGTATCTTAAGTACAACGGTCCCTCGGCACTTGCGCAAAAGACCTGGAACAGGCTCTTTAATCCGGCTATGCGGCCGGTCGTCTATGGGGATTGGATCAAAAAGCATCTGCCGTCCGACCGGGTTCTGGCGAAACAAAGACATGCGGTCTTTCCCTACCGGCCCCTCATCAGCCTTGTCGTGCCCCTTTACCGGACGCCGGAGGAGTTTTTGATCCAGCTGGTCGATAGCGTCAAAAACCAGTCCTATGAAAACTGGGAGCTGATCCTGTCGGACGGATCAGGACCTGACTCTCCGCTTGATCCTATCCTGGATCAGATAGAGGCAGGGGATGACCGGATCCACGCCATTCGCAACGGCAGGCAGCTGCAGATCTCGGAGAATACCAATGAGGGCTTAAAGGCGGCAAAGGGGGACTGGATCGCCTTTGCCGATCACGACGACCTCCTGGTCAGAAGCGCCCTCTTTGAGGCAGTATCAGCGATCAATCGGAAACGGGACACCGAGCTGATCTATACGGACGAGGACAAGATCGGCATCGGCGAAAAGTATATGCAGCCCAATTTAAAGCCCGATTTTGACCCCGATTTTTTGCGGTCGGTCAACTATATCTGTCATCTGCTCCTGGTCAGCCGGGGGCTTTTGGACCGGGTCGGTCTTTTGCGAAAAGAATTCGACGGAGCCCAGGACTATGATTTCGTCTTGAGATGCACGGAGGCAACTGATAAGATTGTTCATATCCCCAAGATTCTCTACCACTGGCGCTTCTTTGAGGGAAGTACGGCGGCAAATCCGGAGAGTAAGAGCTATGCCTTTGAAGCCGGAAGGAGAGCGGTGCAGGCTCATTACGACCGCTTGGGGCTGCCGGCGGAGGCCGTAAACGGAGAATACCCGGGCATCTATCGAACCCGCTATCACTGGAAGGACCAGCCTCTGGTCAGTGTCCTCATTCCCAACAAGGACCACGCGGACGATCTGAAACAGTGTCTGAAAGGGATTCTCAAGGACCGGGGCTGGCAGAACTTTGAAGTTATCATCATCGAGAATAACAGCACAGAGGCGGAGACCTTTTCTTATTACGAAGAGCTGAAGAAGCAGGATGCCCGCATCCGCGTGGTGACCTACGAGGGCGGCTTCAACTATTCCGCCATCAACAACTTCGGCGCCCGCTTTGCCAAGGGGGACTATCTCTTCCTTTTAAATAACGACACGGAGTGTATCTCGGAGGATGTCATCGGGGAACTGATGGGCTTTTGCATGCGGGAGGACGTGGGGGCAGTGGGTGCTCGCCTCTACTATGGGGACGATACGATCCAGCACGCAGGTGTCATTGTGGGCTGGGGCGGCATCGCCGGCCACGCCTTTGTCAATCAGAGCAGGGGAGAGACCGGCTACCAGCACCGGATCATCTGTCAGCAGGACTACTCGGCAGAGACCGCAGCCTGCCTGATGGTCAAAAAGAGTGTCTTTGACCGGATCGGGGGATTTTCGGAGGACCTGGCGGTCGCCTTTAACGACATCGACCTCTGCATGAAGATCCGCAGGGCGGGCTATCTGATCGTCTACAACCCCTACTGCGAGCTGCACCACTATGAGTCCAAGTCGCGGGGCCTGGACCAGGGCAATCCGGAGAAGGTCAGGAGATTTCAGAATGAAATGGCAATTTTCCAGAAGAAATGGCCGGAGATTCTGCGGGACGGCGATCCCTACTACAATCCCAACCTCTCGATGGTGACCCAGGATTTTTCTTTGAAACGAAATTAAAGGAGACGGACTATGAAGGTATTTGTAACAGGCGTCAGCGGACAGCTGGGCCACGATGTCATGAATGAACTGGCAAAACGGGGCTATGAGGGAATTGGCAGCGATATCCAGCCCACCTACGGCGGGGCACAGGACGGAACGGCTGTTACGACTATGCCCTATGTCAGGCTTGATATCACTGATGCGGAGGTTGTCAGGAAGACGCTGACGGATCTTCGCCCGGACGTCATTGTCCACTGCGCCGCCTGGACCGCCGTCGATATGGCGGAGGACGATGATCTGGTTCCCAAAGTGAAGGCGGTCAACGTCGGCGGGACCCGGAATATCGCGGATGCTGCCAAGGCTCTTGACGCCAAGATGGTCTACATCAGCACCGACTACGTCTTTAACGGTCAGGGAAGTGAGCCCTGGGACCCGGACTGCAGGGATTTTGCCCCCCTCAATGTCTATGGTGAGACCAAGCTGGGCGGAGAAGAGGCGGTTTCCGGTACCTTGGACAAATATTTTATCGTCAGAATCGCCTGGGTCTTCGGCGTCAACGGCAGGAACTTCATCAAGACCATGCTGAAGGTCGGCAGGACCCACGACGAGGTCCGCGTGGTCAACGACCAGATCGGAACGCCCACTTATACCTACGACCTGGCGCGGCTTTTGGTCGATATGATCGAAACAGACCGCTATGGTTACTACCATGCGACCAATGAGGGCGGCTACATCTCCTGGTATGATTTTACGAAAGAGATCTACCGGCAGGCGGGTCTTTCGACCAAAGTTACGCCGGTGACGACAGAAGAGTACGGTCTGTCCAAGGCGGCAAGACCCTTCAATTCCAGACTGGATAAGTCCAAGCTGGTAAAAAATGGTTTTCAGCCCCTACCGGATTGGAAGGACGCGCTTACAAGGTACCTGGAGATTCTGAAGAAGAATGAGAACGATCAATAAAAACTTCCATCTTAGCACCTTACTGCTCCTGCTTGCTACAACAGGGGCAGTTTCTGTGTTTATCCTAAGCCCCTATCTGTTCGGCAACTATCTCTTTACTTTTTTGGACGTCGGATCGGATACGGCGCAGCAGTACCTGTCCCTCTATGCCTCGATCGCAAGAAATCTGTCAGGCGGCCATTTTTCCCTCTGGGACAGCACCAATGGCTTTGGAAATAACATCTTTATCATGAATCTGACCAATCCCGCCCTTCTGGTCGTCTACCTGATCGGAGCGGTATTCGGTGCGGAAGTTATTCCGTTTTGCATGGGATGGGTCTATTTGGCGGAACTGCTGGCTTCCGGAGCAGCAATCTACCTCTTTCTTACGGAATTTTCATTCAGCGAACCCGTCAAGCTCCTGACCGGCGTCATGTATACCTTCAGCGGCTTTATGCTGGTCTGGGGCCAGCATTATCAGTTTGGGATCGTTCCGGTTCTCGTGCCGCTGGAGCTGCTGATGGCGGAACGATTCTTAAGAAACCGTCGCAGGTGGATCGGACTCGTCTTAATGACCTTTTTGCTGGTGATGAACAGCATGTATGTGGCTTACATGACGCTTCTGATGAGCGGCTCCTATGTGATCGGAAGATCGATTCTGCGGCACAGCCGGTTAAGGGAAGGAGTACGGGAAGTGCTGCAAAGCGCGGGAGCCATGATTCTGGGTGTCTGTCTCGCCGGCTGCAGCCTGATCCCGTCGGCGATGGCAATTTCAACAGTCTCCGATCGTCTGGAGCAGAAGACCTCTCTCTTTCATCGTCTGTTTCTGGAACGCTTTCCCAGGGAGTATTTTGTGACTCTTGCCGGGCGCACTTTTTCCACGACGGCAAGGGGAATCAATCGGTTTGACGGATATCTGAACTACTACGAGGCACCGTGTCTCTTTTTTTCGACCCTGTTCATCTTTCTGGCGCTTCAGTACGTCTTTTTGATTCCGGGAATGAGAAGCGGGAAAAAGCAGAAGATCCTGCACTATGCAGCCGGTGTAGTTGCGGCTGCCGGCGTCGCCCTGCCAACTCTTCCCGTCATCATGAACGGCTTCACGGGGGTGTTTTCCAGATTTTTCTTCCTATATATGGTCTATTTTGCCCTCGTATCCGCCTTTACACTCCGCGAAATGATAGAGTACGGAAGGATCAGCCGGATTGGCCTGGCGCTGGGCTTTCTTGCGGTCCTGTATTTTTATACCAGATACCTCAGAGCTTATCTTCCCAATCCCAAGGGGACTTCTCTGGCCCTTCTGGCGACGGGGCTTATTATGGGAGCCGCCCTCGCCAGTCTCGGGCGGAAAGGGCGGAGCCGGTCGACTAAGTGGGCGATCGGCGTCCTGCTCCTTGCCCTGCTTGTCAATGTGGCAGCGGACGGAAGATCCAATTTTGTCCCGCTTAGGAATCAGAAGATCGAGTTTTTGGAGGACGCGGGAAATTTCCGGCTGGCAGAGACCAAAACAGGTGAGTTTATGGACACCATGACGGATTCGGATACGAAGGCGGCTCTTCAGCTGATCCGAAAGGAGGAATCCGAGTTTATCAGGATTGAAAAGCTCTATGGCGCGACGGTCTGCATGGACAGCGCGTTTCAGGGCTACGCCGGAGTAAGTACCTACAACTCGATCCCCAACAAAGACCTGAAGGAGTTTGTCCGGACCTACTGGCCGGGGCTTTCCTATCAGGATCTGATGCACTGGTCCTTCTGGTTTTCCGGCTGGAAAGATGACAGCAGGCAGGCTGAGGCTGCCGGCATCCGCTACCTGCTGACCAGGGACCAGAAGCGTTTACCCGGCTATGAACCCTGGAAGACGGTCGGTTCGGTGCAGATCCTGAAAAATGATTCGGTTCAAAGTATCGGCAGTTTCTATGATCAGGGCGCTTATCGGGATCTGGGGCAGGATCCGGAGGGAACCCATCTGGCCCAGGTGTCCTATGACCAAAGGGATAGGGATGCGGTCCTGTCCATTCCCGATCCGGACCATGCCGACCGGATGACCGCCTCTGTTACAGCCCCCAAAGACGGCCTCTTCTATCTGGCTCTGCCGTTTGAGCAGGGCTGGAGCATCCGGGTCGATGGAAAGAAAGTCGATCCTGTCCGGGTCAATGCCGGCATGACGGGTGTGCCGCTTAAAAAGGGCAGTCACAAGCTGACCCTGCGCTATGTGAGTCCAGGGCTTAAGGCCGGCATCGGCTTAAGCCTGATGGCGCTGGCAGTCTTTATCATAGCCCTGGTTCGATCAGGAAAAAGGAAGCAAAGAGCATGAGATTACCGATTACTCCCTATAAAATCAAGAAAGCCTTTCTCTACTGGCGCCACTTCGGAACCAGAGAGTTTTTTAACCATCTGGCTGACCGGCTGGAGGCTAAGGACATCCCCTATGACGCCTGGCGCAGGGACCACTGCGTCCGTGAGGAGGAGCTGGCGAGACAGGCTAAATGCACCTTTCCCAGTATGCCCCTGATCTCGATCGTGGTTCCAGCCTACCATACGCCAAAACAGTTCCTTTTAGAGCTGATCGAGTCGGTTGAAAGGCAGAGCTATGCCAACTGGGAACTATGCATCGCCGACGCCGGAGCTTCGGATGAGGCAGGGGAGGCTGCTGTCGGGGCAGTGGTCAGGTTCTGCCGGCAAAAGGACAGCCGGATCCGTTATCTGGCTCTTGAGCAAAACTATAACATCGCGGAAAATACCAACCGGGCGATCGGGATGGCGAAGGGGGACTACCTCGCCTTTCTCGACCACGACGACCTGATCGAGCCGGACGCCCTCTTTGAGTTTGTCCGTGCCATCAATGAAAGCGGAGCGGACCTCCTGTACACGGATGAGGACAAGGTCCGAGCCGACCGGTCCAGGTACTACCAGCCACATTTTAAACCCGAGTTCAATCTGGACCTGCTACGGTCCAACAACTACATCACCCATTTTCTGTGCGTCAAAAAGTCTCTGGCAAAAGAGGCGGGGGTCTTTGACCCGTCCTTAAGCGGGGCGCAGGATTATGATTTTATTTTCCGCTGCGTAGAAAAGGCGCAGAAGATTGTCCGTATCCCAAGGGTTCTCTACCACTGGAGGACCCACCAGGCTTCGACGGCGGACAATCCCATGAGCAAGCTCTACGCCTATGACGCGGGGCAGCGGGCGATCGAAGGGCATTTAAAGCGGTGCGGAGTCAAGGGAAGGGTTGAACAACTGCCGGATCTGGGTTTTTACCGGGTCCGCTATCCGGTGGAAGGGCAGCCCCTGGTTTCGGTTCTGATCCCCAATAAGGACCAGGCCGAGATGCTTAAGACCTGTATCGACGCCGTTTTAGCTGTCGATTATGACAATATAGAAATTATCGTGATCGAAAATAACAGCACGGAGCCCGAGACCTTCGCTTATTACAAGGAACTGGAGGGCCTGGACCGGGTCCGGGTCGTCCGGTGGGAGGGCGGCTTTAACTATTCCGCGATCAACAACTACGGGGCTACTTTTGCCCAGGGTGACTACCTGCTTTTGCTCAACAACGATGTCCGGGGGACCATTTCCAGGACCTGGCTGAAGGAAATGCTGGGCGTCTGCCAGAGACCGGACGTGGGGGCGGTCGGAGCCAGGCTCTACTATCCGGACAACCGGATTCAGCACGCCGGCATCGTGATCGGGATCGGGGGCATTGCGGGCTCCATGTTTGTCGACCTGCCCAGGGGCAGGAGCGGCTATCTGCACAAGGCGGCCCTGATGCAGGATTTAAGCGCCGTGACAGCTGCCTGCATGATGGTCAAGCGGTCTGTCTTTTATGAAGTGGGAGGTCTGACCGAGGACCTGGCGGTTGCCTTTAACGATGTGGATTTCTGCCTTAAGATCGTAGACAAGGGCTATCGGATCGTATATGATCCCTATGCGGAACTCTACCACGACGAGTCCCGGACGAGAGGAGCGGAGGACAGCAAAGAAAAGGTCAGACGGTTCCAGGGGGAGATCGAATATATGCGAAGCCACTGGTCGGATATCTTAAAGAAGGGCGATCCCATGTATAACCCCAACCTCTCTCTTAAGAAGTGGAATTATTCTCTGAAGGTATAAAATATGAAAGCAAAGACTTCGGTCGTGATACCCAATTATAATGGAAGAGCCTACCTGGTCCCCTGCCTCAAAGCACTGGCGGATCAGACTCTGGTCCCGGATCGGATCATCCTTGTGGATAATGGATCGACCGACGGCAGCGCCGACCTGGTGGAGCGGGAATTTCCGGCTGTCACCCTGATTCGCTTCAAGGAAAATACCGGTTTTTGCGGGGCGGTTAACCGGGGTATCCGGGACTCAGCTGATATGGATTATGTGATCCTCTTAAATAATGATACCCGGGCCTTGCCCACTTTTACCGAGGAACTGGTTCGAGCCATGGAGAAAAGAAGGCGTGCCTTTTCCTGTCAGGCGAAGATGCTGAAAATGGACCAGCCGGATCTGCTTGACGACGCGGGGGATTACTACTGCGCCTTGGGCTGGGCATTTGCCCGGGGCAAGGGCAGACCGGCAGGAGACTACGACCGTCCCAAGCAGATCTTTTCCAGCTGCGCGGGGGCTGCCATCTATCGGAAGAGCGTTCTCGATCAGATCGGCTTATTTGACGAGCATCATTTTGCCTATCTGGAGGATACGGATATCGGCTGGAGAGCCCGCCTGCACGGCTGGAAGAATTACTATATTCCCAAGGCTGAGGTTCTCCATGTCGGGTCAGCCGCAAGCGGGTCCGTCTACAATCTCTTTAAGGTGAAAAATACCTCCCGCAACAGTATCTACCTGATCGCCAAGAATATGCCGCTCGGTCAGATTATCCTGAACCTGCCCCTGCTGATCCCCGGCTTTTTAATAAAAGCAGCCTTTTTTACGGCAAAGGGCTTCGGTGGCGAGTACATCCGCGGCATTCTGAAGGGTTTTAGCTTAAGCCGCCGGGGCAGAAAAGAGGGACGGCATGTGAACTTTAAGGCAAGCCGCCTGCCCATCTATGTCCGAATTCAGCTGGAACTTTGGGCCAACTGCATCAGGCGGCTGGTCCAATTCTGAAGGGAGCGGGATCAGCCCCCAACTTAAATGGGAGCAGCCTTTACCCTGGGCGGGACCATCCCTCAATTTGAATCTTCTTGCCTTAAATGCCCCAATATAGTATATTAAGATTTTGAACAGGCACAGATCCTGAGAGGTATAGAGGATTGATTGAAGAAAATCAGAAGTATTACAGCCGTCTTTTGGCTTTGATCGATGCCCTGATTACGGCTGCCGCCTACTGGCTGGCATGGTACCTGCGATTCCGCAGCAGCTGGTTTTCAAGAGGCGCAGTCGAGACGATTTCGTTTACCACCTATATGACGGCCCTTCTGTTCGTCATACCGGGTACCCTCATCCTGTATTCGGCAATGAACCTTTACAGTCCGAATCGGATGAAGGGAAGAAGAGTCGAAATCGGCGGCATTGTAACAGCGAATTTAATTGGATATGCCATCTTCATCATTGTCCTCTTCATGCTCCGGCAGCTGGACTGGTCAAGAACGATGTTGCTGGTCTTTGTCACGATCAATTCACTGGCAGATACGTCAGTGCGCTTCCTGCTTTGGGGCATTGTAAAAAAGCTCCGAAAAAATGGCAGGTTTACCAAGAATGTGCTCTTGGTCGGCTACAGCCGGGCGGCGGAGGAGTACATAGACCGGGTGAGCGTCAATCCCCAGTGGGGCCTCAATATTCGGGGCATTCTGGATGACAAGATTGAGGCGGGAACGACCTACAAGGAAGTTAAGGTCCTGGGCAGGATCGACAATCTGATGATTATCCTGCCGGAAAATCATCTTGATGAGATCGCCATTACCTTAGGGCTGTCGGAATACTACAGACTCGAAGCCATCGTATCGCTTTGTGAAAAATCAGGAGTTCACACCAAGTTTATTCCCGATTACCACAATATTATACCGACGAAGCCCTATACGGAGGACATCCTGGGACTTCCCGTTATTCATATCAGGCATGTTCCACTGTCCGGAACTTTTCCGGCGGCAATAAAACGTCTGATGGATATCCTGGGGAGTCTTGTCTGCATTGTATTATTTTCTCCCATCATGCTGATCTGCTCAATCATCATTAAGCGGACTTCGCCCGGACCTCTTATTTTTAAGCAGGAGCGGGTGGGGCTTCACAATAAGTCCTTTATGATGTATAAATTCCGATCCATGGTGGTCCAGGACTATAATAAGGAAAAGAAAGAGTGGACAACACGGGATGATCCCCGGGTGACCAGGGTCGGAAAGTTTATGAGGAGAACCTCGATTGACGAACTGCCCCAGCTCTTTAATGTGTTGAAGGGGGAGATGTCCCTGGTCGGTCCCAGACCGGAGCGCCCCTATTTTGTGGAAAAGTTTCAGGAGGAGATTCCCCGCTATATGATCAAGCACCAGGTCCGGCCTGGCATGACCGGCTGGGCGCAGGTGCACGGACTGCGCGGAGATACATCGATCAGGAAACGGATTGAATACGATCTCTACTATATAGAGAACTGGACGCTGGGTTTGGATTTTAAAATCTTGTTTATGACCGTTTTCAGCGGATTTGTCAATAAGAATGCATATTAAGTTAGAACGGGGATACTATGAAGCATAAAAAGGGGAAAAAGAGCATTGTTCTTTTCGTAATTGAGGTTGTGATTCTGCTGACCCTGGTCGGTGGGATTTTTGTCTACGCCAAGATCAACCAGGGTCTTAGGAATATCGGAACGGGATCCGGCAATCGGGGATCCGTATCCGCCAACGATCCGAATCTCGATGCGGACAAGGCGGGGGAGAATCTCGGTATTACAGATGCCAAGACCCTCCATGGGTATACCAATATTGCGCTGGTCGGAATTGATACCCGGGATTCCAAGAATATTGATTACTCCAACAGCGATACGATGCTGATCGCCAGCATTAACAATGACACGAAGAAGGTCCGGCTCGTGTCCATCTATCGGGACACCCTGTTAAATATCGATCCCGACGGAGCCGTTGACCAGGGCGGAGACGCGTCCGCTGCAGAAGGCGATGACGAAGCTGCCGTTGTCGGGGATGAGGACGATGGCGACGAAGAGGAAGTTGTCGAAGACGACGGAACCGATGAGGACGATGCCGCTTATGACGGCGATGAAGGGGATAGCTATGACG
The DNA here is from genome assembly GCA_002371465.1 of Lachnospiraceae bacterium UBA3689. Taxonomy (GTDB): domain Bacteria; phylum Bacillota; class Clostridia; order Lachnospirales; family Lachnospiraceae; genus Chordicoccus. The sequence continues at coordinate 83,059 of DFIU01000010.1, forward strand.
ACGGAGACGACGATTATGACGGCTCCGATGACTATGATGGCGGCGACTCCGACAGTAACGACGGCGATTATGATGACTCCGATACTTATGATGACTACGATGATGGGGATGATGACCAACAGGCGGTGACGACAGAAGAGGTTCCGTCGGAGGAAAACGCTTCTTCGGAAGGGAAGTCTCTGGGAGGCACCTATAATAAGGCAAACGCCGCTTACTGCAATGGGTCGGCAAAGCAGCTTCTGACCATGCTCAACCGCAACCTGGATCTGGATATCCACGACTATGTGGTGGTTGACTTCAAGTCCATGGTGACCCTGATCGATGACATCGGCGGGCTTGATATGGATCTGCTCCATGATGAAGTGGTCTTTTTAAATGACTACTGCAAGGAAACGTCCCGGGTTACCGATACGGATTATGAACCCCTCAAAGTGCCCAAAGACGACGGACAGGTTCACCAGTATCATTTAAACGGCGTTCAGGCAGTTTCCTATGCCAGAATCCGCTATACGGCAGGCAACGATCCCAAGCGGACACAGAGACAGCGGGTCGTCATTCAAAAAATCATCGAAAAATCAAAGAAGCAGGGACTTAACGCTGTGACAGCTGTGATCAATGACGTGCTGCCTCTGTCCCGGACCTCTCTTTCCAACTCGGAGATTATTCAGATGGCAAGCTCCATGATGAATTATGAGATTGAAAAGACGACCGGCTTCCCATTTGAGATGCTGCCCAAGGACGTGGAGCCGGCAGGCAGAAAGCTGGATGCTGTCGTTCCGGTCACGCTGGCGCGGAATGTGACGGAGCTGCACGAATTTCTCTTTGATGAAAAGGACTATATTCCGACGGAGACGGTCCGGCAGATCAGCGACGATATCGTCCGTATCTCCAATCTCAATGAAGACGATCTGAAGCAGGCCAGAGAGTATGGAACCGTGCCCAGCATCGGCGGTGAGACTGATCGATTAAAGTAATGAACCATGACTGATGAAGAGTGCCATTTTATGTGTCCGCATAAGATGGCGCTTTTTGCCTGAAACAGGGGAGCGTTTCAGGCAAACTGGGATTAAAGGGGATTAATAAGGGGGAGTCATGAAACAGCCAAGCGTGGATGTGATCATACCGGCTTATCAGCCGGATCAGTCCTTTCACAAGTTATTGCAGCTGCTGAAAAAGCAGACCTATCCGATCGGGCATATCCTGATCGTCAATACCGAGGAGCAGTATTGGAAGGAAGAACTTCTGCAGGGCATTGAAGGGGCAGAGGTTTTTCATATTGAAAAGAAGCATTTCGATCACGGGGCGACCCGGGACATGGCGGCGGGATTTTCCGATGCGGATATCCTGGTCTTTCTGACCCAGGACGCCCTGCCTTATGACCAGTATCTCATTGAGAAGCTGGTGGAGGCGCTGGACCAGCCCATGGTCAAGGCGGCCTATGCCCGCCAGCTGCCCAAGCCGGACTGCCGGATCGCGGAAGGCTGTGTAAGGTCCTTTAATTATCCGGAGGAGAGTGCCGTCCATACCATCGACGATTTAAAGGACCTGGGGGTGAAGACCTACTTTTGCTCCAACGTCTGCGCAGCCTATGATCACCGGCTCTATACGGAGATGGGGGGCTTTACCAGACCTTGTATCTTCAATGAAGATATGCTCTACGCGGCGCGGATCATTCTGCTGGGCTACGGCGTCGCCTATGCGGCGGACGCCAAGGTGCTGCACTCCCACAACTACTCCAATCTGCAGCAGTTTAAGCGGAATTTTGACAATGGAGTATCCCAGGCTATGCACCCCGAGATCTTTGGCAGGGTCAGGTCCGGCGGCGAAGGGCTGCGCCTGGTGCGCTACGTCACCAGGTATCTGGTCCGGCTGGGCAGAGCCTATCTGATTCCGGGCTTTTATATCCAGTGTGCCTTCCGCATGGCTGGATTTTCTGTGGGCAAGCACTACCGCCGTCTGCCATCTTGGATGGTCAGGGCATTTACCATGAATCGGGCGTTCTGGACCTATCAGAATCCGGATGCCGAAGAGGAGGACTTATAATATGTGTGGAATTGTAGGATATGTCGGATCTCATCAGGCGGCTCCCATACTCTTGGACGGGCTGGCAAAGCTGGAATACCGGGGTTATGATTCAGCCGGCATCGCTGTCTTTGACGGGAAGAAGATTACGTCCCATAAGGCTCTGGGCAAACTCAAGGTGTTAAATGAGGAGACTCACGGCGGCGCGACTCTGCCTGGAACCTGCGGCATCGGTCACACCAGATGGGCGACCCACGGCGTTCCCTCTGTCAGAAATGCCCATCCCCACTTCAATTCGGACGAGACGATCGCGGTCGTCCACAACGGCATCATTGAAAATTACATCAAGCTGAGAAAAATGCTGGAGGGCAAGGGCTACCAGTTCCAGTCCGATACGGATACCGAGGTGGTTGCCCACCTGCTCGACTATTACTATGACGGCAACGCCCTGCACACGATCGCCAAGGTGATTGAGCGGGTGGAAGGGTCCTACGCCCTGGGCATCATGTTCTCGGATCATCCCCACCATGTGTTTGCGGCAAGAAAGGACAGCCCTCTCATTATCGGAGCCGGGGAAAATGGCGAGAACTTCATTGCCTCCGATGTTCCTGCCATCCTGAAATACACCAGAAATGTCTACTACATGGACAGCCTGGAGATCGCTTCCTTATCCCCCGACCATGTCCGCTTCTACAACATCGACCTGGAGGAGGTCCCCAAGGAACTGAAGACGATCGAATGGGACTTGAGCGCTGCGGAAAAGGGCGGCTACGATTATTTTATGCTCAAGGAGATCTATGAGCAGCCTAAGGCGATCCGGGACTGCATGAGTCCGCGGATCCGGGACGGCAAGGTCGCCATCGAAGAACTGGGTATGACCGATGAAGAGATTCGCCGGATCGACCGCATCTATATGATCGGCTGCGGAACCGCTTACCATACCGGCGTCATGGCAAAGTATATCTTTGAAGACCTGGCGCGAATCCCGGTTGAAGTGGACCTGGCTTCGGAGTTCCGTTACCGCAATCCGATCTGCAACGCCGGCACCCTGGTTGTGGTCATCAGCCAGTCCGGTGAGACTGCTGACACCCTGGCCGCCCTGCGCCTGGCAAAGGACCATGGGCTGAAGACCCTGGGTATCGTCAATGCGGTCGGATCCTCCATCGCAAGAGAGGCGGACCACGTAATCTATACCTATGCGGGTCCTGAAATTGCTGTCGCTTCGACCAAGGCTTACAGCACCCAGCTCATCGCCCATTACCTGCTCGCCTTAAAGTTCGGTTATGTCCGGGGCATGGTCTCCGATGAACAGATGGGGGATATGGTCAGGCAGATGGAAGAACTGCCTGCCCAGATTGACCTGCTGCTGCAGAGTAAGGAGAAGATCCAGAAGTTTGCCAACCGCTATCTGGCTGCAAAGGATGTCTTCTTCCTGGGCAGGGGACAGGACTACGCGACGGCGCTTGAGGGAAGCTTAAAGCTCAAGGAGATTTCCTACATCTTCTCGGATGCCTATGCGGCAGGAGAGTTAAAGCACGGCCCCATTTCCCTGATCGAAGAGGGAACTCTGGTCGTCGCCCTCCTGACCCAGGATGAGCTGGTACCCAAGATGGTCTCCAACATGCAGGAAGTCATCTCCAGAGGCGCTTTCGTCATGGCGGTGACCAATGTGGACCATCCGGAAGTGGAGAAGACCGCCCAGTACTGTCTCTACATTCCCAAGACCTGCCGGTATTTCACCGGATCGCTGGGCATTATTCCCCTTCAGCTCTTCGCCTACTACATCGCGATCGGCAGGGGGCTTGACGTCGACAAGCCGAGGAACCTTGCCAAGTCTGTAACAGTCGAATAAAGAAGCAACTTGATTTGATGCGGTTTTTGTTATTTCCGGCAAAAATCGCATCTTTTTTATCTATGTCCGGGAGTTTCACATTTTTAACACAAATATCCGGTAGATTATAGAGCATAGAAATAAAAAGAAGGAAGGCAGCCTATGAGTTTAAGCAAGTTGCAGACCAAGTAGATGTAACATTCTATTTAAAAGGCAGAAAGAGATTGATGTCTGGAAAAGCAGCTAGACTTGTGGTGAAGGCAGGAGGCTGAGTATTAAGATGCAGTATCGGCCTAAGTAAGTTTAATGAAAAAGGCATACACCTAAGAAACAGTTTAGTTAACAGAGATAAAGGTGAGAAAGGAGTTCCACGATGAGTGATGAACTGAAGAACCAGGGATATCCGTCAGATGAGACCAAGCCCACGGACCAGAATCATAATCAGCAGGACCAGCAAAATGTCAATGAGGAGTCACAGGAGACCTACCACAGTCCCTATGATTCCTACCGCTTCAAGACCCCGGAAGGGATGGGGCAGACGGAGCACCAGGATGGACCCTCGTCCTATGGTCCTGCTTCCTCGGATAGTCGGACTGACTTTTACCACACTCAGAACTCCGGTTTTGAACCGGGTGGTAAGCAGCCCCGGAAGCCCAAACAGCCCAAGCGTCCCGGTGGGACCGGCAAGAAGGTTGGAATCGCCGTTCTCGTTGCCTGCGCCTTTGGAGCGGCTGCTGCGGTCGTTTTCTTCTCCCTGTCGGCACTTTTTGGAAGCGCGTCTACTAAGAGTCCGGATTCCAAAGCTCAGAGTGAAGTCCAGATCGGAAATGATGAGAGTAAGGCGCAGGGCAGTGACTCTCAGAAGGATAATAAAGACAGCTTAAAAGCTACGGATCCGGAAGAGGTTGAGGACCAGGCAAAGGCGGAGAGTGATTCAACCGGGGATCTGACGATTCCGGAGGTGACCAAGAAGGTCGTGCCTTCCATGGTGGCAATCACCAATACCTCCGTTCAGCAGTACCAGGACTTCTTCGGCGAGACCTACGACCAGAAGAGCGTCAGCGCCGGCAGCGGAATTATCGTCGGTGAGACGGACGATGCCCTCCTGATTGCGACCAACGACCATGTCATTTCGGATTCTCACGATATCACCGTGACCTTTGTGGACGATTCCGCCATCGCCGGAACGATCCGCGGCACGGATGCGGACAATGATCTTGCCATCGTCTCGGTCAAGAAGAGCGATATCCCGGAGAAGACCCAAAAGGCAATTTCCATCGTGACGGTCGGAGATTCCGACAGCGTCCAGGTCGGTCAGTCGGTCGTCGCCATCGGCAATGCCCTGGGCTACGGTCAGTCGGTTTCCGCCGGTATCGTCTCCGCCCTCAATCGGGATGTCAAGGATGCCGACGGCAGTTCCAGAAAGGTCATCCAGACGGATGCCTCCATCAACCCCGGCAATTCGGGCGGCGCCCTCCTCAACATGAAGGGGGAGCTGATCGGAATCAATGAGGCAAAACTGGTCGATGAGAGCGTCGAGGGTGTCGGTTATGCTATCCCCATGTCGATCGCAGAACCCATTTTGACCAAACTGGGCAGCAGGGCAAGCCGGGAACGCGTATCAAGCGATCACGCCTCTTATCTGGGCATTTCCTGCGTGACCATGCCCAGCCAGTACACCCAGCAGGGTTATCCCGAGGGTGTCTATGTCGCCTCTGTTGTGAGCGGAGGTCCTGCTGACAAGGCGGGTCTTAAGCAGGGGGATATCATCACCTCCTTCGATGGGACTTCGGTTACGACCAAGGAAGCCCTCTTAAATCTCCTGGAGTACTATTCCTCCGGCGAGAAGGTCTCCCTCTCCGTCAGCCGGGTAAACCGTGGAGAGAGCGACTTTGATAAGAAGAAGATCACGATCGAGTTGGGAGCCAAGTCCAATTCGGGCCTTAATATCGAAAATCCTTCCGAGGGAGAGAAGAATGGAAATGGATCGGGCAGCGGATTGTTTGGGAATAACGACAACAACGGTCTCTTCAGCTTCTTCAATAATTAAAGCGGTTATACAGTCAAAAAGCAGCGATCGAGGTATAAAACCAGTCGGGTGTTTGCATAAAATTGCAAACACCCGACTGGTTTTTTATAAGAAAAACGAATTTTTTGCCATCCATTTCCATATCACTCAAGGAGGCGGTCTATACCTTTTCAACTGACAACTCTTTTACACCATCTGATGGAAATGAAAACTTGAGACACACAGACTAAGGGGCTATAATAGTGGTAAATTGGTGAAACAGAGGATATATATGTCAGATAATTTGAGTGATGACCAAAACAAGCACATAGATGGAGCGAATCAGAAGGAAAGGCCAGCCTGCTCCGTCTGCCACCGATCGGAAAAGGAGGCGGGTCCCCTTCTTCGACTTCCCAACCATCTCTATCTGTGCGGCGACTGTGCCCAGAAGAGCATGGATGAGATGCAGAATCGGCTGGATCTTAATTCTGTTTTAGAAGATATTCCCAATATGAGCTTTCTCAACCTGGGGGATCTCTTCGGAGGCTCGCCAAAAAAGGCGGACCGGGCTGATAAGCAGGAGGCGGAAAATTTTGATTTAAAGGAAGTGCCGGCTCCCCATGTGATGAAGGCAAAGCTTGATCAGTATGTGATCGGACAGGACCACGCCAAGAAGGTACTGGCGGTCGCGGTCTATAACCACTATAAGCGGATTGCCGAGGAGCAGAAGATCGAGCAGGAGGGCAAGGACCAGAATCGCCAGCTGACTTTTGATGATTTTAAAGAGTCGGTGGAGATCCAAAAGTCCAACATTTTAATGATCGGACCGACCGGCAGCGGCAAGACTTACCTGGTCCAGACCCTGGCTAGGATGCTGGACGTCCCCCTTGCCATGACGGACGCGACCTCCCTGACCGAGGCGGGCTATATCGGGGACGATATCGAGAGCGTCGTTTCCAAGCTTTTAGCTGCGGCGGGAAATAATGTCGCCAAGGCGGAACATGGGATCATTTTTATCGATGAAATCGATAAGATCGCCAAGAAGCGAAATACCAACCAGCGGGATGTGAGCGGAGAGGCAGTCCAGCAGGGCATGCTGAGGCTGTTGGAAGGGGCTGAGGTGGAGGTCCCGGTCGGAGCGGCAAGTAAAAATGCCATGGTACCCATGAAGATGGTCAATACCCGCAACATCCTCTTTATCGTAGGCGGAGCCTTCCCGGGATTGGAAGATATCATCAAGGAGCGGCTGAACCGCCACCAGTCTATCGGCTTTCATGCGGATTTAAAGGACCAGTACGACCATGAGCCCAATCTGATTCGCCGGATCACGACAGAGGACCTGCGGAAGTTCGGGATGATACCGGAATTTCTTGGGCGACTTCCCATCATCTGTCCCCTCGAAAGTCTTACGGAAGAGATGCTGGTGGAGATTTTAAAGGAGCCCAAAAATGCCATCCTTCGCCAGTACCAGGTTCTGCTTGCCATGGATGAGGTGAAGCTCAGTTTTGAAGAGGACGCTATTAGGGCGATCGCCCGGCGTGCCCTGGAGAAAGACACCGGAGCCCGGGCTCTGCGCTCTATTCTCGAATCCCTGATGCTGGATATCATGTATGAGATCCCCAAGGATGAGAATATCGGGGAGGTTGTCATCACCAGGGATTATGTGAACCAGTGCGGCGGACCTAAGATTATCATGCGGGGGCAGGCTGTTTAAGAAAAACAAAGGACGAAAGAAAGGAGATTTGCAGTATGTCAGAAGATTTTTTCGGAGACCTTGGTAAATCCATTTCGCGTTATACCCAAAACGCAGTCGATAAAACCAGCACCTTCTTTGAGGCGACCAAGATCAGTGCCCAGATCTCCACGGAGCAAAAGGAGATCGACAAGCTCTACCAGAAAATCGGGGAGACGGTCTATCGAAGGGCGGAGAGCCGGCAGATGCAGCTTGACGACGATCTGGCGGCTTTTGTCGAGGAGATCCGCAGTCACCGGGAGCAGATCAGCTCCCGCAGGAAAGATCTTGCCGATGTAAAGGGCAAGAAGGTCTGCCCCAGCTGCGGGGAGCTGATCCCCAGAGAGGTCGCTTTCTGCCCCAAGTGCGGTGCCCCTTCCCCCGCGGATGAGGACCGGGAAGAGGCGGACCAGCCCAAAGAGGATACCGCTGAGCAGGAAGCAGAAGAAAGTGCTTCAACTACTGAAGAAGCAGCCGGATCGGTGAAGGAAGGACAGCAGTAAAAGCCTCTTTTCGGGGTGCCAGGCTGGCTCGTTCAGCGGATCTTAAACTTCCCCACCAGAAATTTTGAAAATTTATCGAAAAAAAGAAAAAACTTAGTTGACAGACAGGATAAAGCATAGTATGATAGCAACCGTTGACACAGGAAGTCAACGGTTTCGCAGAAGTGGCGGAATTGGCAGACGCGCAGGCTTCAGGTGCCTGTTGTAGCAATACAGTGAGGGTTCAAGTCCCTTCTTCTGCATCGAAGAAAAAGCCGGTATCCGAGAGGATGCCGGTTTTTTCTTGCCCATTTTTCCGCATTGTGCCACGTGACCCTTTTTCTTGCAAATGGGGTCCCCGTGAGCTACAATAGCTAAAGTTTAAAGAAAGGATGGTAATGAGGTGAAAGCATCCCTGATATTGGAAGACGGTACGGTATTTACCGGGACCAGCATCGGTTCGACCAGAACCTGTATTTCCGAAATTGTGTTTAACACGTCCATGACAGGTTACCTTGAGGTTCTGACGGATCCATCGTATGCCGGACAGGCGGTCTGTATGACCTATCCGCTGATCGGAAATTACGGTATTTGTCTTGAGGATATGGAGTCCGGTCAGCCCTGGCCAGACGGTTACATTGTACGGGAACTCTCCCGACTTCCTAATAACTTCCGTTCGGAAGGAACTATCCAGAATTTTTTAATGCAGCATGGAATTCCCGGTATTGCCGGAATTGATACAAGAGCCCTGACCCGGATCCTTCGTGAGAAGGGGACGATGAATGGCATGATCACAGCGGAAGATTACGACCTTGCCCAGGTCCTGCCCCTTTTGAAAGAGTATGTGCCGACGGGCGTCGTGGAAAAGGTGACCTGCAAGGGCCCTAAGCATCTGGCGGGAAATGGTCCCAGGGTCGCCTTATATGATTTTGGGAGTAAGGCGGACATCGCGGAGAATCTGCACAAGCGGGGCTGCGACGTCACCATCTACCCGGCGTCCACCCCGGCTGCGGAGGTGCTGGCTGCAGAGCCGGACGGCATCATGCTGTCAAACGGCCCTGGAGATCCCAAGGAAAATACTGATATTATCCGGGAAATAAAGAAGCTCTATGAGTCCGACGTGCCGATCTTTGCCATCTGCCTGGGTCACCAGCTCATGGCTTTAGCGACGGGGGCGGATACCTATAAGCTTAAGTATGGTCACCGAGGCGGCAACCATCCGGTCCGGGACCTGATGGGAAACGGCAGGGTCTATATCACCTCACAGAACCACGGCTATGCCGTCGATACGAAGAGCCTTGATCCTAAGATTGCAGTTCCGGCCTTTGAAAATGTCAACGACGGGACCAACGAGGGACTTCGGTATGTCGGCAAAAATATCATGACCGTTCAGTTTCATCCGGAGGCATGTCCCGGACCGCAGGACGCGAATTTCCTGTTTGACCGCTTTCTGGACATGATGAAGAAGGGAGAGGAGCATGCCTAAAAATCAGGATATTAAGAAGGTTCTCGTGATCGGGTCCGGTCCGATTGTCATCGGTCAGGCGGCGGAGTTCGACTACGCCGGCACCCAGGCTTGCCGGTCCCTCCATGAAGAGGGAATCGAGGTCGTCCTTTTGAACAGCAATCCGGCGACCATCATGACGGATAAGGATATCGCCGATGAAGTCTATATCGAACCGCTGACGACCGATGTCGTCAAAAAGATCATTGAAAAGGAAAAGCCGGATTCGGTCCTGCCCACCCTGGGCGGTCAGGCGGGTCTTAACCTTGCCATGGAGCTGGCTGACAACGGCTATTTTGAGGACCATCCGGACGTTAAATTGATCGGAACGACGGCGCTTACCATCAAAAAGGCGGAAGACCGGCAGATGTTCAAGGACACCATGGAGAAGATCGGCGAGCCCATCGCCCCCTCCCAGGTCGTCCATGAAGTTGAGGAAGGCGTCGAATTTGCCAAACAGATCGGACTTCCGGTCGTCCTCCGTCCCGCCTACACCCTGGGCGGATCGGGCGGCGGTATCGCCCACGACGAGGACGAACTGCGGGAGATCCTGGCGAATGGTCTCAGACTGTCCCGGGTCAATGAAGTTCTGGTTGAAAAGAGTATAGCAGGCTGGAAAGAGGTCGAGTATGAGGTCATGCGCGACGCCAACGGCAACAAGATCACGGTCTGCAACATGGAGAATATCGATCCGGTCGGCGTCCACACCGGGGATTCCATCGTCGTCGCTCCCTCCCAGACCCTGGGAGATAAGGAGTACCAGATGCTGCGGACTTCGGCTTTGAATATCATTGAGGAGCTGAATATCACGGGCGGCTGCAACGTCCAGTACGCTTTAAATCCGGATTCCTTTGAATACTGCGTCATCGAGGTCAATCCCCGGGTCAGCCGCAGCTCGGCGCTGGCATCCAAGGCGACCGGCTATCCCATTGCCAAGGTTTCCGCCAAGATCGCCCTGGGCTATACGCTCGATGAGATCCCCAACGCGATTACGAAGAAGACCTACGCCTCCTTTGAGCCCATGCTGGATTACTGCGTGGTCAAGATGCCGCGTCTGCCCTTTGACAAGTTCATTACCGCCAGGCACACGCTGACGACCCAGATGAAGGCAACCGGTGAGGTCATGGCGATCTGCAGCAGCTTTGAGGGCGCGCTGATGAAGGCGATCCGGTCCCTGGAGCAGCACGTCGATTCCCTTATGTCCTACGACTTCAGCCAGGAGGACGACGAAACCTTTCTGGAGGATCTGAAAGCGGTGGATGACCGCAGAATCTGGCGGATTGCCGAGGCGGTCCGGCGGCACATCCCCTATGAGGAGATCGCCCGCATTTCCGGCATCGACATCTGGTTCATTGATAAGATCGCGATTCTGGTCGGCATGGAGTATTCCTTAAAGGCGCAGAAGCTGACGCCCCACCTGCTGCGGGAGGCGAAGCGGCTGGAGTTCCCCGATTCCATCATCGCGGACTTATCCGGTGTTCCGGAAGAGGAGATCCGGACCATGCGCTTTGAAAATGGGATCACGGCTTCCTTTAAGATGGTCGATACCTGCGCGGCGGAATTTAAGGCGGAGACCCCCTATTTCTACTCGGTCTACGGCGGAGAAAATGAGGCGATTGCCAACCACGACCGCAAGAAGGTCCTGGTTCTGGGCTCCGGTCCCATCCGGATCGGTCAGGGCATTGAATTTGACTTCTGTTCCGTTCACTGCACCTGGGCTTTCCAGAAAGAGGGCTGGGAGACCATCATCATCAACAACAATCCGGAGACCGTTTCCACGGACTTTGATATCGCGGACCGGCTCTACTTTGAGCCGCTGACGCCCGAGGATGTGGAAAATGTCGTCAAGGTGGAGCAGCCTGACGGGGCAGTTGTACAGTTCGGCGGTCAGACCGCCATCAAGCTGACCGAAGCCCTGATGAAAATGGGCGTCCCCATCCTGGGGACGGACGCGGACGATGTGGACGCGGCGGAGGACCGGGAGCGCTTCGATGAGGTTCTCTCTTCCTGCGGCATCAAGCGGCCCAAGGGCGAGACGGTCTATACGGCGGAAGAGGCTAAGGCGGTCGCTCACAGACTGGGCTATCCGGTTCTGGTCCGGCCCTCCTATGTCCTGGGCGGTCAGGGCATGCAGATCGCCATCAGCGACGAGGATATCGACCAGTACATCGGCATCATCAACCGCTACACCCAGGACCACCCGATCCTGGTCGACAAGTACATGCTGGGCAAAGAGTGCGAGGTCGACGCCGTCTGCGACGGTACGGACATTCTGATCCCGGGCATCATGGAGCATGTAGAGCGCGCCGGCATCCACTCCGGCGATTCCATTTCCGTCTATCCCGCCCAGGCGATCAGCCAGAAGGCTAAGGATAAGATCGTCGACTATACGGAGAAGCTGGCAAAAGCCCTCCATGTCAAGGGCATGATCAACATCCAGTTCATCGACCAGGGCGACGACGTCTACATCATCGAGGTCAACCCCCGATCGTCCCGTACGGTGCCCTACATCAGCAAGGTGACCGGCATCCCGATCGTCCCCCTTGCCGCCAAGTGCATTTTAGGACACACGATCCGGGAAATGGGCTACGAGCCGGGGCTTCAGAAGGAAGCCGCCTATATCGCGGTCAAGATGCCGGTCTTCTCCTTTGAGAAGATCCGGGACGCGGATATCAGTCTGGGACCGGAGATGAAATCGACCGGCGAGGCTTTAGGGATCGCGGCCGACTTCAATGAGGCTCTCTATAAGGCTTTCCTGGGCGCCGGCATCAACCTGCCCAAGTACAAGAACATGATCATCACGGTTCGGGATGAGGATAAGGAAGCGATTACGCCGATTGCCGCCCGCTTTGAAAAGCTGGGCTACCGGATCTATTCCACCCAGGGGACGGCGGAGTATCTCAACGCCCACGGCGTCCATGCGGTTCGGACCAACAAGCTGGAGCAGTCCCACCCCAATCTGATGGACCTGATCCTGGGTCACAAGATCGACCTGGTCATCGACCTGCCGCCCCAGGGCATCGAACACCAGCACGACGGCTTCGTTATTCGCAGAAATGCCATCGAGACCGGCGTCAACGTCCTGACCGCCATCGACACGGCAAATGCCCTGGCGACTTCTCTTGAGAATACGGACAAGGAAAATCTGACCCTTGTGGATATCGCTGAAATATCCTCCTGACCATGCTATAATCAAGACAACGTTCAGGATGGGAGATTAACTTATGCTAGAAATACTTGCCATTATCATCCTCGGCATCGTAGAGGGCATTACCGAATGGCTGCCGGTCAGTTCGACGGGTCACATGCTGCTGGTCTACAAGATCTTTCATATCAGTGAGCAGGACCCCTTCTGGTCCATGTTCCTGGTCGTCATCCAGCTGGGAGCCATCCTGGCGGTCGTTGTGATCTACTGGACCAGGCTCTGGCCCTTCCACAGACCGGACCCGGAGGAACGAGGCATTTTCAAGGTGATGAGCCGGTCCAAGTTCATCATGTGGATCAAGATCCTGGTGTCCTGCCTGCCGGCGGCGATCGTGGGACTGACCATCGATGACTGGATCGAGGCGCACCTCTACAACTATGTCGTGGTCGCCCTGATGCTGATCATTTACGGCATCTTGTTCATCCTGGTGGAGAACCGCAACCGGGGAAAACGCGCTAAGACCAGAAAGATCTCTCAGATATCCTTTCAGATGGCGCTCCTCATCGGCATCTTCCAGATGCTTGCTATCATACCGGGGACGTCCCGGTCGGGCGCGACCATTCTGGGCGGCATCCTGCTCGGCATGTCACGGCGGCTGGCGTCGGAATACACCTTCTTTCTGGCGGTTCCGACCATGCTGGGAGCCAGCATCTTAAAGCTCGCCAAGTTCGGCGGGAACTTCACCGGGATTCAGATCTTCGATCTGATCCTGGGCATGGTGATCGCGTTTGTCGTTTCGGTCGTCGCGATCAAGTTCCTCATGCAGTACATCCGGGATCACAACTTTAAGGTCTTCGGCTGGTACCGAATCGGTCTGGGTATCCTGGTGCTTGCAGTCTTTGCCATCAGTTCCCTGATCGCGTAAATGATCCACGATTTTTAGCGAGGTAGATGCGATGAATAAAAAGAAGACAATTGTAGTGGCTCTGGGCCACAGGGCCTTAGGCAACAACCTGCCGGAGCAAAAAAGGGCGGTCAAAGAGGCGGCAAAGGCGGTTGCGGATCTGGTCGAGACGGGGGCGAATGTCGTCATTACCCACAGCAACTCCCCCCAGGTCGGCATGATCCACATGGCGATGAATGAGTTTGCCCAGGACCATGAGGGCTATACCTCCTGCCCCATGTCAGTGGCTTCCGCCATGAGCCAGGGCTATATCGGCTATGACATTCAAAATGCCATCCGCGCGGAACTGATCACGCGGGGGATCTATAAACCGGTTTCCACCATCCTGACCCAGGTCATGGTCGATCCCTACGACGAAGCCTTCTACGAACCCTCCAAGGTCATCGGCAGAGTGCTGACGGAGGAAGAGGCGAAGGAAGAAGAGAAGAAGGGAAACTATGTCACCAAGACGGCAGAGGGCTGGCGCAGAATCGTCGCAGCCCCCAAGCCCAAGGAAATCGTCGAGCTGGACGCAATCAAGGCTCTGCTTGATAAGGATCAGATCGTGATCTGCTGCGGAGGCGGCGGAATTCCGGTTCTGGAACAGGGTGTCGACCTAAGAGGGGCTTCCGCCGTTATCGAAAAGGACCTGATCGCGGGGCTTCTTGCCATCGACTTAAATGCGGACGTCCTCATGATCCTGACCTCCGTCGACGCGGTCGCGATCAATTATAAGAAGGATAATGAAAAGATCCTGGGCAGAATCGATTCCCACCAGGCAAGAAATTATCTGGAAGAGGACCAGTTCGAGAAGGGGTCCATGGAGCCCAAGTTCGAGGCGATCCTGAACTTTGTAGAGCTGGGGACCAAGCGGCGGGGCATCATCACCTCCATTCCACGGGCAAAGGCTGCCTACCTGGAAAAGGCGGGGACCGAGATCGTCAATGAGATGTAATAAGACACGAAAAAAGAGCCTATCGGAAAGGCTCTTTTTTCGTGTCTTATCTTTAATGAGGGGGAGATAGTGAAGTGGTTCATCAACTATCTGAGTCATACTATACCGGGGATATGTGACGGGATTGTGTCCGCATCCGAAAGGAAATCTAAAATCTCTAAATTATTTCTAAATTTAAGTATGGCTACTGACTGCTGCCACTTAGCAAGAGAAATTTAAGAATGGTCATCTATCTCTGCTCAAGTTTGACGAATAGGGGGCTATGGCATATAATTTAGGATCAGTATGGATATTTCCGCTATCAGAAGCGATAGCGATAAAAGGAGATCGGTCAGATGAAACTTGCAAAACTTATGGAGCGCGCGGACGCGCGCCTTATATCGGGCAGTTGGGATAAAGAGATTGGGAGCGTCGTATATGATTCCCGCAAGGCGGGAGAGGGATCTTTTTTTATCTGCATCGTCGGCGCCAATTCCGACGGCCACACCTATATTGAGGACGTCGCCCGGAAGGGAGCGGCAGCGGTCCTGATTCAAAAGGGGTCTCTGCCGGAGGACTACGCCTTCCCGGAAGACCTGACGGTCGTCGAGATGGAGGATACGCGCCTGGGGCTTGCCCTGGCGTCTGCCGCCTGGTTTGACTATCCGGCTGAGCAGATCCCGGTCATCGGCATCACCGGGACCAAGGGCAAGACGACCACGACCTATATGATCAAGTCGATTCTGGAAAATGCCGGTTACAGGGTGGGTCTTATCGGGACAATTGAAGCGATTATCGGGGACAAGCACATCAAGGCGGCAAATACCACGCCGGAGTCCTACCTGGTCCAGCAGTATCTGCGGGAAATGATCGACGCCGGTCTTGATATGGCGGTGATGGAGGTCTCCTCCCAGGCGTTGAAGCTGAACCGGACGGCAGGCCTCAAGTTTGAAATCGGCGTCTTTACCAATATTTCTCCGGATCACATCGGACCTAACGAGCATGCCTCCTTTGAGGAGTACCTGCAGTGCAAGGGGCTCTTGTTCCGCCAGTGCCGGGTTGGCATTGTAAATGATGATGACCCCAGGACCGAAGAGGTGCTGAAAGGGCACACCTGTAAGATCGAGACCTACGGAATCGATCGGCAGGATGCGGATCTTAAGGCTTCCAACATTCAGTACATCCATAAGCCGGGCTATCTGGGCATGAGATTTGACTTGTCCGGCAGGCTGAATTTTACCGTGGACCTCGATGTGCCGGGAAAATTCTCCGTCTACAACGCCCTGACGGCGATCGCCGTCTGCGAGCATTTTCAGATTAAAGACGAGGACATCCAAAAGGCGCTCAAGGGCGCCCAGGTCAAGGGACGGGTCGAGATGGTCCCGGTTTCGGATCAATTTACCCTCATGATCGACTACGCCCACAACGCGATGGCTCTGGAGAGTCTTCTGACTACACTCAAGGACTATCAGCCTAAGCGGATTGTGACGGTCTTTGGCTGCGGCGGCAACCGCGCCAGGTCCCGCCGCTATGAGATGGGAGAAGTTTCGGGCAGACTCTCGGACTTTACCATTATCACATCGGACAACCCCCGTTTTGAAGATCCGGAAGCCATCATGGACGATATAGAGACCGGAATCAAGAGAACCGATGGATCATATATCCGCATTTCGGACCGCAAAGAGGCGATCGCTTACGCCATTCACAAGGGCAAGCCCGGAGATGTGGTGATCCTTGCCGGCAAGGGCCACGAGGACTACCAGGAGATCAAGGGCAGGAAATATCCCATGGACGAGCGGGTTATCATAAAGGAAATACTGGATGCAGACAAGCTATGCTGATGTCATCGTCGACATCTCGCACGAGAAACTGGATAAGACCTTCTCATACCGGATTCCGTCCGACTTAAGGGACCGGGTTCTGCCAGGCTGCGTCGTCTCCATCCCCTTCGGTGCCGGAGGTCGGGTCATCCGGGGCTACGTCGTGGGGCTCAGTACCACCTGCAGCGTCCCGGCAGATAAGATCAAGGAGATCCGGGAGGTGGTCACAGACGATGAGACGGTCGACTCCCGTTTGGTCGCCCTGGCGGCCTGGATGAGCCGGACCTACGGGTCGACGACCATCCAGGCTCTTAAGACGGTCATCCCCATCCGCAAAAAGATCGCCGGTAAGCAAAATAAGCAGGTCTTCCTTGTAAATAAAAGCGAAGCGGAAGCCTATCTGCAGGTCTCTTTGGACCGTCACTTTAAGGCAAAAGCCCGTGTTCTGGAAGCTCTGCTCAAAGAAGAGGGGGAACGCGGCGTCAGCCAGCAGGATCTCCTGAAAAGGACAGGGGTATCACTTCCTGTCTTAAAGGGGCTTGCCGATCTGGGGCTGATCCGGATCGACGTCTCCGATACCTACCGGAAAGTGGTCCGGGACGCGCAAAAGCTGCCTCCCGACCAACTGACGGAAGACCAGGAGGAGGCGGTCAGGGAGATCCGGGAGGAGTGGCAGGACAAAGACCGACCGGTCCTTCTTAACGGCATTACCGGCAGCGGCAAGACCCTGGTCTATATGCAGCTGATATCGGATCTTTTAAAAGAGGGCAGACAGGCAATCGTGCTGATCCCCGAAATCGCCCTGACCAGGCAGACGGTCTTACGTTTTGTCAGTCGCTTTGGAGATCAGGTGTCCTTTCTCCATTCCCGCCTGTCCCAGGGGGAGCGCTACGATCAGATGAAGGCGGCAAGACAGGGGGCTGTCTCCATCATGGTGGGACCTAGATCCGCTCTTTTTACGCCCTTTCCGAATCTGGGGCTGATCGTGATCGACGAGGAGCATGAAAGTACCTACCATTCGGAGCAGATGCCCCGCTACCATGCGCGGGAAACCGCCGTCAAGCGGGCGGAGCTGGAAGGAGCCCATGTGGTCTTCGGATCGGCGACCCCTTCCCTTGAGGTTTCAAGCCGGGCAAGAGAGGGGCTCTACCGGGAGGTAAGGCTCAAAAACCGCTACGGCAGGAGCCAACTGCCTTCGACCGAGATCATCGATATGCGGGAGGAGCTTGCTCACGGCAACCGCAGCATTTTCAGCGACCGCCTGCGGGACCTGATGGAGAACCGGCTGAACAAAAAAGAGCAGATCATGCTCTTTCTCAACCGGCGGGGCTATGCCGGCTGCGTCACCTGCCGGACCTGCGGCAGGACCATCAAGTGTCCCCACTGCGATGTGTCGCTGACCCAGCACGCCAACGGCAAGCTGGTCTGTCACTACTGCGGCTACCAGCAGGATTCTCTTACGGAGTGCCCCAGCTGTCACTCCCGCCAGATCGGGGGCTTAACCATCGGGACCGAGCAGGTGGAAGACCTGGTGAAACGGGATTTTCCGAGGGCCCGCGTCCTCCGCATGGACGCCGATACGACCCGGGGCAAGGAGGGGCACGCCCGGATCCTAGCCGCCTTTGACGCCGGGGAGGCGGATATCCTGATCGGGACCCAGATGATTGTCAAGGGTCACGACTTCCCGAAGGTGACTCTGGTCGGGGTCCTGATGGCGGACCTGTCCCTCAATGAGTCGGACTTTCGGTCCAGTGAGCGGACATTTGAGCTGATCACCCAGGCTGTCGGCAGGGCAGGCAGGGGGGAGAGAGCCGGCACAGCCATCATTCAGACCTACCAGCCGGACCACTTTGGAATTACCACGGCAGCTGCCCAGGACTACGACGCCTTCTATCAAAATGAGATGGCGTTTCGGACCATTTTAGGCTATCCGCCCGCCGGTTCCATGACGGCGATCCTGGGCTCATCGACCGATCAGCAGCAACTAAAGACCGGCATGGAATATTTGAAGAAATACATCGGTCTGTTTGATCCGACCAATGCCCTTGAAGCCATCGGTCCCGCCCCCCAGAGCGTGGGCAAGATCAAGGACCGCTACCGGGAAGTGATCTACATCCGCAACAAGGATCGGGACCGCCTGATTAAGGCTAAGGATCTGATTGAACAATACCTTGCGATAAACCCGGGCTTTGCCGGGATTGAGATACAATTTGATATGAACTTATAAGGGAGGATAAAAATGGCACTTAGAACCATCAGAATTGCCGGTGATCCGGTATTGGAAAAGAAATGCAGAGAAGTGAAGGAAATGACGCCGAGGCTGCAGGAACTTATTGACGATATGTTTGAAACCATGTACGACGCCAACGGCGTCGGACTGGCAGCGCCCCAGGTCGGCGTCTTAAAGCGGATCGTCGTTATCGACTGCACCGGCGAGGACCCCATCTGCATGATCAATCCCAAGGTGATCGAGCAGGACGGTCAGCAGACCGGAGAAGAGGGCTGCCTGTCCGTTCCGGGTAAGGCGGGGATCGTGACCCGGCCCCAGCATGTCAAGGTCGACTGCTATGACCGGGACATGAACCACGTCATTTTAGAGGGCGAGGACCTCCTGGCACGCGCCATGTGCCACGAGATTGACCACCTGGACGGCAAGATGTATATGGATCTGGCTGAGGGCGGCATTCACGACGTCAGCTACGACTACGATGAGGAAGAGGAAGAAGCGCCGAGGACGATATGAAAGTAGTATTTATGGGAACGCCGGACTTCGCTGCCGGAACACTTGCTGCCCTTGCGGACGCCGGCTGCCAGGTGACCGGAGTTGTTACCCAGCCGGATAAGCCAAGGGGCAGAAGGAAAGAGATTACGCCCGGCCCGGTCCGGGCGGAGGCGGAAAAACGGGGCTTTTTGGTCTATCAGCCAAAAAAGGTGAGAGATCCTGAGGCACTGGAGGTCATCCGGCGAATGGAGCCGGACCTCATTGTCGTGGCGGCTTTTGGGCAGATTCTGCCCAAGGAGCTGCTGGACCTGCCCAGATACGGCTGCATCAATGTCCATGCCTCTCTCCTGCCGGCTTATCGGGGGGCGGCGCCCATTCAGCACGCCATCCTCGACGGGCTTATCGAAACCGGCGTGACCATCATGAGGATGGATGAGGGACTTGATACGGGGGATATGATCGCCTGGGAGACCTGCCCCATCCGTGAAGATGAGACCGGCGGCAGTCTCTTTGACCGCCTGGCGGAGCTAGGCGCCGACCTTTTGGTCCGCACGATTCCGACCCTGGTCGACGGCACGGCGGTCTATACGCCCCAGCCTAAGGACAGCACGACGTCCTATGCCGCCATGATTAAAAAAGAAGATGGGAAGGTTGACTGGACCCGGACCGCCAGGGAGATTGAGCGGCAGGTGCGCGCCTTTAACCCCTGGCCCAGTGCCTATACGACCCTTGACGGCAAGATCCTGAAGATCTGGCAGGCTCACATCGAAGATCTGCCGGAAGGTGGGAAAGCCCCGGCGGGAACGATTCTTAAGCGGGAAAACGGCAGGTTGTGGATCCAGACCGGAGAAGGAGTCCTCGCTTTGGACCAGGTCCAGCTGGAGGGGAAGAAGCGGATGGCTGTGGGAGATTTTCTGCGCGGCTGCCGGATCCAAAACGGGGCCCTCCCATCCTGATAGGAGTAAATGAGATGACTGACAATACAAGAGAAATTATCCTGGATGTCCTCCTTGAGATCAGCCATAACGGAGTCTTAAGCCATGTGGCGATTCACGGGGCGCTGGAGAAGGTCCAGTATTTTTCCAAGCGGGACCGCGCCTTTATCACCAAGGTCTGCGAGGGAACGATCGAGCGGATGATCGAGATTGACTATATCATCGACTGCTTCTCCTCGGTTCCCACACGGAAAATGAAGCCCGTGATCCAGGAGATCCTGAGGAGCGCCGTCTATCAGATCCGTTTTATGGGCGGGATCCCGGATTCCGCAGCGGTCAACGAGGCGGTCAAGCTGACGCAAAAGCGGGGCTTTTATAACTTAAAGGGCTTTGTCAACGGGGTCTTAAGAAGCATTTCCCGCCATTTGGATGAGATTCCCTATCCGGACCGGGACAAAGAGCCCCTCCGCTATCTGTCCATCCGCTACTCCATGCCCCAGTGGCTGGTGGAGGAGTGGACGAAGGAATTCGGTCCCATTGTCACGGAGCTGATGCTAAAGAGCTATTTAAAAGAACGCCCAACGACGGTCCGCTTCAAGACCCACGGGGTCGCCAGACAGGAGATCTTAAACAGCTTAAAGGAGCAGGGAGTGACCTATGCCCGTGCCCCCTACCTGCCCTACGCCTACTATCTGTCCGATTACAACTACCTGCCGGCTCTGACCGCCTTTCAGAAGGGCTGGATCTTCCCCCAGGATGTCAGTTCCATGCTGGTTTCGGAAGCGGCAGCGCCTAAGGAAGGTGATTACATCATCGACATGTGCGCGGCTCCGGGCGGCAAGACCCTGCATCTGGCGGACAAGATGGGGGACTTTGGTATGGTCGACGCCAGGGATGTTTCTGAGGAAAAGGTCGATCTGATCCGTCAGAACATCAAGCGGGCGGACCTGATCAACGTCAAGGCGTCCGTCATGGATGCCCTGGTTCACGACTCGGAATCCGAGCAGAAGGCGGATATCGTGATCGCGGATCTGCCCTGTTCGGGGCTGGGCGTGATCGGCAGGAAGGCGGACATCAAGTACCGGGTGACCCCGGACAGCATCGAAAGCCTGGTGGAACTGCAGAGGGAGATTTTGCGGAACGCCGTATCCTATGTGAAGCCGGGAGGCATCCTCCTTTATTCCACCTGCACGGTCGGTCACAGCGAGAATCAGGACAATGTCAAGTGGATTAAGGAGCATTTCCCCTTTGACATGGAGAGTCTTGATCCTTACCTGCCCCAGGAACTTCACCGGCTGACGACAGATCAGGGCTATCTGCAGCTGGTTCCGGGCGTCCATGAGGCGGACGGCTTCTTCCTGGCAAGGCTGAAGAGGGGAGAGGTATGAAGGATCTTTTATCCATGACCCTGCCGGATCTGATCACCTATATGGAGGGGATCGGGGAGAAGAAGTTTCGGGCGGGTCAGGTCTACGACTGGCTCCACAGGCGGTGCGCATCCTCTTATGACCAGATGACCAATATTCCCAAGACCTTGAAGGAGAAAATGGCAGCGGACCTGACGTTTGCCTATCCGACTGTCCGTACCATGCAGGAGTCAAGGCTTGACGGGACCAGAAAATATCTCTTCCGCCTGTCTGACGGCAACTACATCGAAAGCGTCCTGATGAAGTATCATCACGGCAATACGGTCTGTATCTCTTCCCAGTGCGGCTGCCGCATGGGCTGTAAGTTCTGCGCGTCGACCCTTTTGGGCCTGACCCGCAACCTGACGGCAGGAGAGATGCTGAGCCAGGTCTATGCGATCCAGAAGGACACCGGGGAGCGCGTCTCCAATGTCGTGGTCATGGGGACCGGGGAGCCCCTCGATAATTACGACAATCTGGTCACTTTCCTCAGGATGATATCCGATCCGGACGGTCTTCACATCAGCGAACGGAACCTGACCGTATCGACCTGCGGTCTCATTCCCGGAATTGAGCTCTTAAGGGATGAGAATCTTTCGATCAATCTGGCTCTGTCCCTGCATGCCCCCAATGATAAGCTCAGGAAAACGATCATGCCGATCGCCAGGGCGTATTCCTTAAAGGAGCTGATTCCGGCACTCAAAGACTATTACGCAGTCAACAAGAGGAGGCTGACCTTTGAGTACAGTCTGATTAGGGGCGTCAACGACACCGACGAATGCGCGCAGGAGCTGGCAGATCTCATTCGGGGTATGAACGCCCTGGTCAATCTGATTCCGGTCAATCCGGTTCGGGAAACGGGCATGAAGGAACCTTCTCGAACAGACGTTTTGATATTTCAAAAAAAACTTGAAAAATATGGAATAAATGTTACCATTAGGAGAGAAATGGGCAGAGATATTGATGGCGCCTGCGGGCAGCTGAGAAAACGGTACTCAGATTCAGAAACGGAAAACGACAATTTATGAAATCTTATTCGACTACAGATGTAGGACGGAAACGGAAAATCAATCAGGACAGCATCTTCGCCTCCGACCGGCCGGTCGGGAATCTTCCGAACCTCTATATCGTTGCAGATGGCATGGGAGGCCACAACGCGGGCGATTTCGCCTCGCGTTACGCGGTCAACACCGTGAGGGAATCCATTGCCGCCAGCGAGGAGAGGAATCCGGTCAAGCTGATCGACGAGGCGATCCAGCTGGCAAATCAGGGGATTATCAGCGAAGCGGCCCAGCATGAAGAGATGTACGGCATGGGAACGACCATCGTCGTGACGACCGTCATCGGTCAGTATGCCTATACGGCTAATGTGGGCGACAGCAGGGGTTACCTGTTTGATGGGGAGTTGAAACAGGTTACGAAAGATCATTCTCTTGTGGAAGAGATGGTCAGGCTGGGGGAATTATCGGAACATGATGCAAGGCTGCATCCCGATAAGCATATCATTACCCGGGCACTCGGAGCAGCTCCGGAAGTTGATGTTGACTTTTTCGACTATCAGCTGGCGCCTGACAACATCATTTTGATGTGTTCAGATGGACTGTCGAATATGGTGGAGGATGCAGAGATCCAAAAGATCATAGGCAGTTCGGCAACGCTGGAAGAAAAAGCAAAGATCCTGACAGGGACCGCGAATGAAAACGGCGGTACGGATAACATCGCGGTAGTTTTGATTAAACCGGATGCAGACGAGGTGGAGTAAATGTTAAAAGCGGGTATGATGTTAGCAAATCGGTATGAAATACTGGGCCGTATCGGGTCCGGCGGTATGGCAGATGTCTATAAGGCAAGGGACCACAAGCTGAACCGGTTTGTCGCGGTCAAGGTCATGAAGACCGAGTTTTCCAGCGACAGCAGTTTTGTCAAGAAGTTCAGAAGAGAGGCGCAGGCAGCGGCGGGACTGGAAAACCCCAATATTGTCAATGTCTATGACGTCGGGGACGACAGCGGCAACAACTATATCGTCATGGAACTGGTGGAAGGTATCACCTTAAAGGAGTACATCGCCAAGAAGGGCAAGCTCTCCATACGGGAAGCAACCAGTATCGCGATCCAGGTCTGCATGGGTCTGGCGGCGGCTCACGACCAGGGGATTGTCCACCGGGATGTCAAGCCGCAGAATATTATCATTTCCACAGACGGAAAAGTGAAGGTGACGGACTTCGGCATCGCTCGTGCCGCCTCCTCCAATACCATCAGCGCTAATGCTATGGGATCGGTTCATTACAGTTCCCCGGAGCAGGTCCGCGGCGGCTATTCCGACGCCAGAAGCGATATCTACTCGCTCGGCATTACCCTCTATGAGATGGTGACCGGCAGAGTTCCCTTCGACGGCGAGACGACCGTGGCGATTGCCATCAAGCATCTGCAGGATGAGCTGGATCCGCCGTCCAAGTACACGCCGGACCTGCCCTATTCTCTGGAACAGATCATTTTTAAATGCACCCAGAAGAGTGTCGACCGCCGCTATCAGACCATGAATGAGGTGATTGCGGACTTAAAGCACTCCTTAGTTGAGCCGGAGGGACATTTCGTCCAGCTGACTCCCCTCAGCAATCACGCCCAGACGGTCATGATTTCACCGGCGGAGCGTGAGGCTATCCGTAAGGCGGATACCGCAAGAAGACGCACGGAGGATGACAACGGCAAATCTTATTCTTCTATTTCCGCAGCGAAAAAAGGAAGAGAAGACTATGATATGGACGACGAGTATGACGATGATGATTACGATGACGACGAGGGCGAGGTGAGTTCCGGTCTGGAAAAGGCAGTCACCATCGGCAGCTTCATCATCTGCGCTCTGATCGTCTGCATTTTGATCTACTTCATTGGTCGGGCAGCCGGTCTCTTCCGCTTTGGTTCAGGAAAAGAGACTTCTTCCACTTCCTCAGCAGTTACCAGTTCTGCCCAGGCTCCGGCGGAAGGTCAGGTCTCCGTACCAAACATCACCGGCATGAACCAGGCAAAAGCCCAGACGACAGCCGCCCAGTACGGTCTTGGTATCAAATACCTGGGTGAGAAGCCGTCGAGTGAGGCGGAAGGCACCATCATCGAGCAGGATCCGGCAGCGGGTTCCGCAGTCGATAAGAATTCAACCATCAACTTCTATGTCAGCGCAGGTCCGGATCTGATCAATATTCCGACCGGAATCGTCGGCAGCTCTCTGACTGATGCCCAGGCTGCGTTAAAGAGTGCCGGCTTTACCAATGTCAAGACCAGCCAGCAGGCTTCGGAAGAGGTCAGGATCGGGGATATCATCTCCGTCAGCCCTAAGGAGGGAGAACAGGCTTCAAGCGGCGATGAGATTATGCTGGTTGTCAGTACGGGATCGACGGATCAGAACGATGTTACGGTCAACGATTACCGGGGTATGTCTTTTGAAGAGGCTCAGAAGAGCGCTCAGGACGCCGGTCTTCTGGTAAAAGTGGAGTATGGTTCCAGCAGCCAGGTCGCTGTCGGCGAGGTCTATGACCAGAGCGTCAAGGAGGGGACAGAAGTATCTGCCGGCAGTGAAATTACTTTCTCTGTCAACGACCCGTCCAAGGCTTCTGACGACAGATCTTCTTCCGAAGGGACTAACAATAGTCAGGGAACGACCCCGACTGCATCTTCCTGGACTACAACAGCCCGTCTGGGCCAGCCGTCCAACTATCAAGGCGGAGCTTATCGGCTGACTCTGGTTCAAACCGTCGATGGGCAGGAAGTTGAAAAGACCGTTGATCAGGGCGATACGATCACCTTCCCCTACCTGCTCCAGACATCCGGGGCGGAGGGCGTCTCCGACGGTACAGTTTACCTGTACGAAGATACAGGGGATGGCAACTACACACCGAGAGTTACCTGGCCGGTAACCTTCTCCGCACAGGGTTAATTCATGCAAGGAAAGATCGTAAAAGGCATTGCCGGATTCTACTACGTTTACGCAGTAGAATCCGGTATTTATGCGTGTAAGGCAAAAGGAATCTTCAGAAAACAAAAGATCAAGCCCCTCGTAGGCGACGATGTCGAATTTGAAATCACCCATGAAAAGGACCGGGAGGGAAATATCATCCGTATTCTGCCTCGGAAAAATGAACTGATCCGGCCTGCTGCCGCCAATGTGAGCCAGGCTCTCATTATGTTTGCAGCCCACCATCCCGAACCCAACTTCATGCTGCTCGACCGCTTCCTCATCTCCATGGAGCAAAAACAGATCCCCTGTAGGATCGCCTTTAATAAGGCGGATGCGGCAGGGGAGGAGGAGATGGTGCAGATTCGGGAGATCTACCGGGGCTGCGGTTTCCCCATCTCCTTTTTGTCAGTCCACACCGGCTGCGGCATGGAAGAAATCAGGGCCTATCTGGCGGGGCAGACGACCATTCTGGCAGGTCCCTCCGGTGTCGGCAAATCCTCCCTGACCAATGCCGTCCAGAGCGGCGTCCACATGGAGACCGGGCAGATTTCCAAAAAACTGGCGCGGGGAAAAAATACGACCCGCCATGCCCAGCTTATCTACGTGGGACCGGAAACCTATCTTTTTGATACGCCCGGCTTTTCCTATTTTTCGGCTTTTGAACTTGAAAAAGAGGAGCTTCGGCACTATTATCGGGAATTCGCCCCCTATGAGGGGACCTGCCGTTTTCACGGCTGTGTCCACTTAAATGAACCGGACTGCAGGGTCAAGGAGGCGCTGGATGCCGGAGCCATCAGCCATGTCCGCTATGAAAATTATCGGCTGATCTACCGGGAATTAAAGGAAGAAGAGATAAGGCGCTGGAAATGAAGACCCTGATTGTGGCAGGGGGAGTCCTGCGCCCTCGATTTTTAAAGACTTTCCTTAAAAAGTCTCCCCAGGACCTGGTGATAGCGGCGGATCGGGGGCTGGACCATCTGATCGCTGCAGGCCTTACGCCGGATCTTATCCTGGGGGACTATGACAGCACGGCACTTGATGTAGGGACTATCAGCAGCGGACGGGAGATCCCGGTGGAGCGCTATCCGGCTGAGAAGAATTTTACCGATATGGAAGCGGCGTTAAACGTCGCTATTAAAAAGGGAAGTTCCGAAATTGCCATCCTGGGCGCGACCGGGGGTCGGCTGGACCACTTTCTTGCCAACGTGCAGGGTCTCTTACTTCCCCTTAAGGTAGGAATTCCGGCAAGAATCATCGATGAGCAAAATGAGATCTGCCTCTTGGATGGTCCTCGTAAGCTGCAAAAAAAGGCTGCCTTTGGTAAGTATGTCTCTTTCCTTCCCCTTACGGGGCACTGTGAAGGGGTGACCCTTAGGGGCTTTAAATATCCCCTTGTCGATCATGTCCTGGAGCAGGGAACCTCTCTTGGGGTCAGCAATGAGATCGTGGAGGAAGAGGCGACGGTGGAGTTTCAAAGCGGGATTCTGGTTATGGTCATGTCGAAAGATGGGTGAAAAAAGCCGCGCGGGAGAAGGGAAATCCCTTTTTCAGCACGGCTTTTTCACTTGAGTGAATATAAAGTTAAGAGTAAGTAGATATTTAATCAGAAGTCCCATCCAAGTTTTCCTGATCCAGGTATGGGCAGAGATTCATAGATCCTTGGAGTTTTCGGATGTATGGACAGGACTTCATTGATCCGAAAGGCTTACTGATCTCGGTCGTGCCGTGTATAAAGGGCATGCAACTTGTGATCAGAAGTGCAGGTATAAGTTATAAGATTTCTTGCTCTAAACACAGACTTTACCTGGGCAGGTAAGGCTCTAATTTATCAAGCGAGGTATTGACAATCAGCTCTTTCGGAAAATCCAACTCATCCAGCAGTTTCTCGGCACGCGCAAAACAGGCGATATCTTCTTCCCGATGGGCATCGCTGCCCAGCAGGATGGGGACCTGGAATTGCATGCAGAGCTGTAAGATTTCCCTGTCATTTTCTCTGGCATTTAAGCGGAAGCCCCTGGGATTAAAAGAAGTGTTATTAAGCTCAATTAAAACATGGGCTTCCTTTGCGTGGCGGACCAGTTCCGGATAATCAAGTGGAAAATGCCCGTCATCCGGGTGACCTAATACCATGACTTTGGGCCGGTCCATGGCCTTCAGACAGGCATAGGTATTCTCTTTCTTTGAACCCGGTGTCAGGCAGACATGGTGAAGACTGGCGATGCAGTAGTCCAGATCCCGGATATCCCGGTCTTCAAGGTCAATCGTTCCCTGATAATCCACGATGTTCAGCTCCGCTCCAAACAAGAGACGGACTCCGAATTTCTCATGATTGAGAATATTCATATTCTGAAAGTAATAGCGATTGGTACTGCCGGGCATGGCAGGCCCGTGGTCGGAGATCCCTAAAAGGGGGAGACCGATCTTTGATGCCTGCTGAATCATTTCATTCATGCTGTTGTAGGCATGCCCACTGGCTAAGGTATGGGTATGCAGATCCATCAAAAAGCGCTTATTCAAAGTCAACACCTCGCATCGAGTCTTTATTTTCCGGAGAAGGAGAAGGCGTATTTGGTGGCAACACGGATCGCCTCAATCAGACTGACCGGGCTGGCTTTTCCGGTACCGGCGATATCAAAGGCTGTTCCATGGTCGACGGAAGTCCTGAGGATGGGCATGCCTCCGGTGATGGAAACCGTCTTGTCGAAATCCACGGTTTTTGCAGCAACGTGTCCCTGATCATGGTAGAGGGAGAGGACACTGTCGTATCGACCTTGCAGGGCCTGATGATAAACGGAATCGGCTCCAATCGGTCCAAAGACATTGTATCCCTCCTCTTTTAAAATCTGAATAGCTGGAATGACATCCGTCTGTTCTTCGGTCCCCAGGATGCCATGCTCTCCGCAGTGGGGGTTGAGTCCGGCGATGGCCATACTTGGATGATTCAGACCAAGCTGGTGCAGGACCTGGAATCCCCGGTGTACATAGTCTATAATGCGCTCTTTTTTGACCAGATCACAGGCTTTTCGGAGTGACACATGGCGGGAAAGGAAGAGAATTCTCATGCCGTGAACCTCAAAGAGGGTCAGCGGATCCTCAGTATGAGTCAGACCTCCAAAGATTTCTGTGTGCCCGATGTAGGGAACACCTGCCAACTTGAGAGCCTCCTTGTTGATCGTCGTTGTTGTAACGGCGTCAGCCTTCTTTGCCATAGCTAATTCTATTGACTTTTGAATATATTCAAAGGCTGCCTGACCGCACATGGCGCTGACTTTACCATAAGTGAACTTTGAAAGATCGATATTCTCCAGATTGATGAAATTGACTACGCTGTGATCATCCAGGGCATCCTTTGGATCCTCTATGATATGGAGTTTTTGCTGGCTGCCAACGATCTGCATAGCTTTTTCCATAATATTGCGGTCACCGACAACGATACAGATCGCACGGTCAAAGGTTTCTTTGTCCATCATCGCTTTTGCGGTGATCTCCGGACCGATTCCGGCAGGGTCTCCAAATGGAATGACAATTAGGGGTTTCATAATAAAAATTCCTCCTTTCACGGCTTTAAATTACCTATATTATTGTTAGTTTTTTAGCGTGCCGCAATGGCGAAAAATTTTTCATAGCGCATTTATCATTTATTATTTTCATTCTTTTTTTTGCTTTTGGAAAACGGCAAAATAAGGTCAGAACAAAAAAAGAGCAGCGCATAAAAGCCAAGCTCAATCAACAGGAGGAAAATAAATATGATCTCACAGAACAGAATGTATGGAACTCTTTTAAATCCCCTCGTAGAAGGTTCAGACCTGGGAGACCTTCTTGTAGCAACTTATCTGATCGGATGCCACAGAGATGAAGATGTCGTCGTCAAGATGAACTCCATTGGTATTGAGCAGACAACAGGATCCTGGGTTGATGTACCTGCTGAGACCGATGAGGTCCGCGCAAAGTACGCATCCAAGGTGCTGGGAATCTATGAAGTTCCTGCCTATGAGAATCAGACCGATCTGAATAACAAGATCGGACCGGAAGGTTACCGTTGGTTTGTTGTCCGCATCGGCTACCCGGAAGTCAATATTGATGACAACCTGCCTCTTTTAATCGGCACAATCGCCGGCAATATCATGTCCATGCCTTATCTAAAACTGCTGGATATTGATTTTCCGAAGAAGTTTGTCGATAAATTCCCGGGACCCAAGTTCGGTCTGGAAGGGATCCGCAAGATTCTGGGCGCTTATGACCGACCACTTCTGAATAATATGATTAAGCCCTGTACAGGGTATACGCCGGAAGTTGGGGCTAAGCTCTTCTTTGAAGCAGCAGCAGGCGGCGTTGACATCATCAAGGATGATGAGTTGATTGGCGGAAATCGTGAATTTAATAAGTTGGCTGATCGGGTAAAGATGAATATGGATGCCGCTCATCGGGCAGAGGAAGTGAAACATGAGTCCACACTGTATGCCTGCAACATCACAGATGAAGTCTCCAGGCTGAAAGAGAATGCCATGACCGTTATCGAGAACGGCGGTAACTGTATCATGGTCGATGTTCACGGTGTCGGCTATTCCGCAGTCCGCATGCTGGCAGAGGATCCCGAAATTACGGTTCCGATCCTCGGTCATTCCTGCTTCAACGGTGCCTTCACCTCATCTCCTTATCAGGGCATGAGTTCTAAGGTCGTTACCAAGATCTGCCGGATGATGGGCTGTGATATCTACTTGACACAGCCGCCCTATGGCAAGTTTGACAATACTTTTGACAACTACATCATCAACATGATTACCGCTAAGGCGCCCATGCACGAGTTAAAGCCCATGCTTCCCTTCGTCGGAGGCGGCGTCGTTCCGGGTCTTGTACCGAAGTTCATGAATGACTGCGGCAATGATATCCTCCTTGGTGTAGGTGCCGGTATCCACGCTCATCCGATGGGCCCGCAGGCAGGTGCAAGAGCTTTCCGTGAAGCGATTGATGCCTGCATGAAGGATATTCCGCTTCGCGAGGCGGCAAAGAACGGCTCAAAAGAGCTTAAGACAGCCATTGAGAAGTGGGGCATCTACGGAGAGGACCACAGCAAGAATCTGTACGCCCTGTAATTCTTTAAGAAGCAATTTGATTGTAAAAGGGGAAGGGATTCCGTCTTGTAGGCGGAATGCCTTCCTTTTTTGAGTTCCTGACTTGAATTTGTGATAAAATTCATGAAAATCAGGGGGATGTATTGTATAATAATTCCATATTGGATCTTTTTGCGACCTGAACACGAGGTAGATGGAGGAATATTAGTGAAAAAGTCTGAGATTGACATCTATAATCAGTCACCATTTTTGATTGTTCAGAGTGCTTACCTCTACTACATTCTGAACCTGTCAGAGAGCAAGATCGCGAAACAATTAAATATTTCGGTGACGACTGTATCCAGACTTTTGACCAGGGCAAAGAACGATGGCATGATCCGCTTCATTATTCCCCAGGCGTATTTAAGATGTATTGAACTAAGTGAAGCCCTGCAGAAAAAATACAAATTAAAGAAAGTGATTGTAGCTCCTCCTCTCAATTCCGAAGAAGGCGAGGTTTTAAAGGATCAAGATGCAAAGAATGCCGTCGCTCTGGAAGGGGCGCGTTATCTGCAGCGTATCATCCGGCCTGATGATGTCTTGGGAGTTGGCTGGGGCAGTACGGTTTACCAGATGATCAATCTCCTAAACCCTTCGCAGAAGGTGGATGCAACCTTCGTTACCCTTCATGGCAGTATAGAGTTTGTTGAAAAGGAATTAGATGTCCGATCTTTGGTCACACGGATGGCCCGCGCCTTCTTTGGAGAAAATTATACCTTTTTGACGGATGCCCTGATGTCTACGCCGGAAGCTGTTGAGATTATGAAGCAGCAGCGGAATAATAAAATGGTCATTGATATGTTCCAAAGAATCACAAAAGCTGTCTTCGGAATCGGAAGTTTTTATCCGGAGGAGACAACCGTGCTGAGCAGTCCGGAGTTTATGTCTAAGCAGGATCTGCAGGACCTTCGATCAACCGGTGCAGTAGGAGATATAGCCCTTCGGTTCTTTGATAAAGAGGGAAAAGAATGCTCCACGTCCCTGAAAGACAGACTGATGTCTATTGATTTAAACCAGTTCAGGAAGATTCCCGAAAAGATCTGTCTGGCCTCCGGAGTATCGAAAAAATGGACCATCCATGCGGCGCTTAAGGGCGGTCTGATTGATGTTCTGATCGTGGACAGCCAGCTTGCTGATTCTCTCAATAAGATGGAGGATTACGAAGTCACTTCAGTAAAATAATTCGTGATGAATAGATCACTAACTTTAAAAATTGTCTGGATTTTATTCCATCAAAGTGGAATATAAAAAACTGCCCGACAAGCGGACAGCTTAGAAAGCACTTATCTTAAAAAGGCTCCTGCTCAGGGAGCCTTTCTTTCATGAGAACCTCTTTTTTTATCAGATTCTCCTACATCTTTTGCACCTTCCCCAGTGCTGATTATAGTATGGTTTCTTTGCCTTATCTCGACAAGGTGGAAAAAAATATCACATAGGCACATGCGAAATTTTTTTCGATCTAGAAAACCCCAAGGGAAGGTATGAATAATATAGATAATAAATGGATATGAGATCTCGTATATGTAGTCAGAATGCATGAAATTAGGAACTGTAAAGGAGAGATCGCGATGGTAAAATGCATTGTTGTCGCAGATGATTTGACCGGTGCGAACGCTACCGGTGTCTTGCTGCGAAAACAGGGGTATTCCACGGATACAATTTTGAATATTGTGGATGGGGATATCAATACACTGACGGACTGTGAGTGTGTAACATTTACAACCGACAGCCGGGGCGTAGATGCAAAGACTGCCTATAACCGAGTTTACAATATTACCCAGATGTTTGAAAATGCAAACCCGGCTTTTCTCAATAAGAGAATCGACAGTACACTTAGAGGAAATCTGGGAGCTGAAACAGATGCCATGCTGGACGCAATGGGAGATGACTATACAGCCATTGTAGTCCCCTGTGCCCCGGCTGGAGGGCGGGTGACGCTAGGAGGCTATATGCTGGTAAATGGAGTCGTGCTGCATAAGACAGAGGCGGCACTGGACCCCAAGACTCCCATCCGGGACCCCCGTGTTCAAAAGCTGTTTGAACAGCAGACGAAATACCCGGTTGCGTCGATCTATATCAAGGATCTTGATAAAGGGGTAGATTGGCTGGCCAATGAAATCAAATTGTTGGTTCATGAAAGCAACCGAATCATCATTTTTGATGCCATAACGCCAGAAGATATTGATCGAATCAGTGAAGCTGTCATTATGAGCGGCATTAAATTTATCGCGGTAGATCCGGGAGCCTTTACCGCGACCCTGGCCCAGAAGCTGATAGTTCCCAGTGAGGTGAATGCCAGTTTCAATAAAATTCTGGTACTACAGGGCAGCGTCAACCCGGTTGCAAAAACACAGATGGAGAATTTCTGGCTGGCGCAGAAAGTCTGCAACGTATATGTTAAAACCGGCCTGTTGATCAAAGGAGAAGAGGAGCGGACTAAAGAGATCAGCCGGGTCGTCAAAGAGATTTTAAAGCAGACCCAGGATTATGAACTTTTCAGTGTGACCGGGGACGGCATTCAGCCTGAGCATCGGTTGAACCTTCCCAAGATCGCGAAGGAACGCGGATGCTCTGTTGACGAACTCAGTAATATCATCAATTTCTCCATGGCGGAGATCGCCCACGAAATCCTTACCAAAGAACCCAACTTCCAGGGCATCTATACCAGCGGAGGCGATGTTACGGCAGCCTTCTGTAAGACGGCTCACACGCTTGGCTTAAGTCTTGAAGACGAGCCGGTTTCCCTTGCAGCAGGAGGTGAACTGATTGAAGGGGACTTCCCGGGCAAGCGTATCGTTACAAAAGGCGGCATGACTGCTGCGCCGGATGCGATCAATGTGTGCATTGCCAAGCTGAAAGCTATGCTGAATATGTGAGAGCGCTCCGTCAGATTTCTGTATCTTCAGTATCTTCCCCAATTGATCAGAACGCGTACTATCTATCCTTAAGAAAGAGAGGAACTCATCATGGCAGGTTTACTTTTGAAAGCGGGGTCGTTTGTCTTTATCATTCTGGTTGGTATCTTTGTCCGAAAGATCGGCCTGGTCGGTTCAGAGGCCGGAGATGCAGTGAAGAAGCTAATGCTGAATTTTACGCTTCCCTGTGCCCTGATCACATCCTTTTCCAGAATTCAGTCTGTCAGTGTTACCTTACTGCTGCTGACAGTTCTTGGCCTTTGTGCAAACATTATTATGATCATTGTCGGCGGTATAGCCAGCCGTGGCCGAAGCGGCGGAGACCGGGCAATGTATATGCTTTCCTGTCCGGCTTATAACATCGGCGCTTTCTGCCTTCCCTTTGTCCAGGAGTTTCTTCCGGCTATGGGTGTGGCGGCATCCTGTATGTTTGACGCGGGCAACAGCATCATGTGTACAGGCGGCACCTATGCCTTTGTATCCGCATATACGGCTGAAGGCGCAGATAAGCGCGGCTTTGATATCAGGATTGTCCTGTCCCGCCTCAGTAAGAGCGTTGCCTTCCTGGTTTACGTTACCATGTTTATTCTCACCTGCTTCAATATCCACCTTCCGGAAAGTGTCCTGACGCTCCTGACGCCGGCAGCCAATGCCAATGCGGCCATGGCTATGTTGATGATCGGTCTGACCTTCCACTTGGAACTGAAGTCGGAATATATGGGCGATATTATCAAGATGCTGGTTCTGCGTCAGATATGGGCCTTTATCTTTGCAGCCTTCTGCTTCTTCGTCCTTCCCTTTGATCTGGTCATCCGCCAGGCTCTTGTCATTGTGGCATTCGGCCCCATGAGCGCGATTGCTCCCGCCTTTACGGGCATGTGCAACGGAGATGAAGGAAAGGCCAGTGCCGCTAATTCTCTGAGCATTGTCATCAGTGTCATTGAGATTACCATTGTACTGCTGGTACTGGGAATCTCATAAACATGAATCGGTAACACTTAACATCAACAATTTCACATATTTGGCTCATTTCTCCCTGTGAAAGAAGCGCCGGATGATTCCATGAAAGCGGAATCACCCGGCGCTTCTAAAATTTTACTTTTTCAACTCACCTTTTAGAAAATGTGCATAAAATGGGAACTACTATTTTGGTAGTTCTCGTTTTTTGATAGTTTATTACTATTAAGAACTCTTTTTTTTATATTAGATTTATTGAAATTGTCATTTTATAATAAATTTAGCTAGAAAAGCAAAGAAATTATATTAAAAATGTTGAGAAGGAGGAAGTATTTGTGAAAGTTTTAAGAGTGATTGACGCAGTGGTTCATGCCATTGAAGATGTGGTCAGCATTGGAACTCTTGCCGGGATTGTAGGAATTGCATTTTCGAATGTAATTGCGAGATACGTTTTTAAATCTGGCTTTCTATGGGCTGATGAAGTCAGCCAAGCACTTCTGGTAATGATGGGCATGTTTGGATGTGCCAGAGCAGTCAGAGAGAATGGACATACACAGTTCGATCTCTTACAGAACAAGCTGAAGGCGAAGGCTGCAAGAATTGGACTTAGAGCAATCATCATGGTGATTACACTAGCATTCCTGGCGTTCCTTTTAGTGAATTCTTCACAGTATACAGCGGCCGGAACAATGCTTAGTACTGTAATGAGAGTTCCTAGAATGTATTATTACGCATCAATTCCTGTTGGCTTTGTATTGTGTATTTATGAATATATCAGAAATGTGAAATCAAAAGTAGCCGATGATCCAGTATCAGAAGAGTAAGAGGTGACATGTGAATACAACGACAATTATAGCGGTCTTAATTTGTTTGACATTTGCTTTCATCTTATCTGGAATACCTGTATACGTCAGTCTTCTGATGACTGGTGTTGGTAGTCTTGCAGCACTTGCGATGACAACAGGAACTCCAATGGCAACAAATGCAGTATCTCAGTCCATTTTTAATGGTATGGGAAGTTTATCATTATTAGCAATTCCGTTCTTTATGCTTGCTGGCGAAATTATGAACCGAGGTGGAATTACTGAAAAACTTATCAAATTTGCAATGCTCTTGATCGGACGTCTTCCAGGAAGCCTTGCAAATGCAGGTATCATTGCCAGCATGCTCTTCGGAGGAATTACAGGATCAGCTCAGGCAACAGCTTCTTGTATGGGCGGGATCATGATTCCTGCAATGAAGAAAGATGGATACAGTCCGGAAGAGACTTGTGGAGTAATCGCTGGTGCATCTACCTGCGGACCAATCATTCCTCCAAGTATCATCATGGTTGTATATGCAACAGCAGTTGGAGCTTCAGTTGGAGCAATGTTCATGGGTGGAATTCTTCCAGGTATCCTTTGTGGAGTATTCCTGATTGGAACAGTTTTAATCAGAAACAGAAAATATAAGTTTCCTAGAAGAACTGAAAAGCTTTCTGCTGCTGAAATCAGAACAACAATTATCGACGGCATTATTCCTCTTGGTATGCCACTGATCGTAGTAGGTGGCATCATGACAGGTTTATGTACTGTAAATGAAGCCGGTGCAATTTCAGTTGCTTACAGCCTGATTGTCAGCTTATTTGTAACAAAATCTTTGGAGATCAAGGATCTGAGACAGATTTTCTTAAACGCAGTAAATAGTTCAGCACCAATTCTTCTGATCATTGCCTGCGCGAAGGTATTCAGCTACGGACTTACTGCTCTGCAGATGCCACAGCTTGTGAATGCATTAATTCTTTCTCTTACAAATAATAAATATGTATTCCTTCTCCTGGTAAATATCCTTCTGATCATCATGGGTATGTTCATGGATGGTGGAGCTTCCGTAATCATTCTGGCACCAATCCTTGCACCAGTTGCACAGTCACTTGGTATCAGCCTGATTCAGTTTGGTGTTGTGATGGCATTCAACCTTACAATCGGTAACATAACTCCTCCACTTGGCTACTGTCTGTTCATCACAGGAAAAATAGGAAAGATTTCTGTGCCTAAAGTTGTAAAAGGCACAATGCCATATCTGATTGCTGAGTTAGTGGTACTGATGCTGATCACATATATTCCATTTCTCGTAACTGCTGTTCCTTTGGTACTGGGTTACAGCATTTAAACCAGAATATAATTTAGACATTATAAAACAAAAAATTTAAAGGAGAGAGACTAAACTATGAAAAGAAATTATGTAAAAAAAGCAATTGCTCTTGCAACAATCTCAATAATGATGTTTTCATTAGCAGCTTGTGGTGGTTCAGCTGACACCGGATCAGCACGTGCATCTTCTACAGCAGATGCAGCCGCTTCTGGCGCAACTGTAGTAAAGTATTCTGTAACTTTTGGTGCAAGTGGTACACAGGCAGATGGTGCAAATGCATTAGCAGAACTGATCAGTCAGGAATCGGAAGGAAGACTGGAAATGCAGTTCTATCCATCCTCACAGCTTGGAGACAAAGCAGCAACTATGGAGGGTCTTCAGAACAGCACAATCGAAATGACAGAGTGTGCAGCAACTGACCTTTCAGCTTATGATGATATCTGGTCTGTATTCTCTCTTCCATATCTTTGGGAAAATGGTGATCAGGCAGTTCAGGTTGTTCAGGATGAGGCTGTAAAATCTGTACTTGATGCAAGTGCTGAGGCTAATGGATTTAAGATCATTGCATGGACAAACATCGGTAGCCGTTCTTTCTTAAACAAGAGCAGAAAGGTAAATTCTCCAGCAGATCTTAAGGGTCTTAAGATTCGTTGTATGGAAGATAAGGTACTTGCTGATGCCACTAACGCTATGGGTGCAATCGGAACTCCAATGGCAGCTAGTGATGTATATACTGGCTTACAGCAGGGCACACTTGATGGTCTTGATCATACTCCTTCAGTTATCGTTTCAAATGGTTGGGAAGAGATTTGTAAATACTACTCTCTTACAGAGCACTTCACAATTCCTGATCCAGTATTCGTAAGCTTATCATGGTTCAATACTCTTTCAGAGGAAGATCAGAATGCACTTGTAAGCGCTGGTCAGAAGTTTACAGAGAAGTGGAATAACGAAATCTGGCCAAAGGCAACTGAAGAAGGTATGAAAGCAATGAAAGGTGCTGGTGTTGAAATCACAGAAGTTGATAAGACTGCATTCAAAGAGGCTTGTGAGCCAGTTGTAGATGAATTCATTGCAGGTGCAAGTGGAGGACAGAAGAACCTTTATGATCTTCTTGTAAAGACAGCTGAGAATTACTAAAATTCGAAATTGATTCTTTTATAGATACACATTTTCCTGCAGAAGACCCTTGCCAATGCAGCAGGGAGTCTTTTTGCAGTGCGTCCGGCGGCGCACGTTTCTAACGGGTGAAAGTCCCGAATCTGCCCGGTAGTGGGAAGGATACAGCCAAAGGCAAGGGTGTCCGCCGCGAAGTGGAATCTGAAGGAAGCCAGATGTCGGGGAAAAGACTAACCCGGCGGGCAAACCTCTGATCTGATGAATAGAAATCGCATACGAGGTCACGCATGAGGAGAAGACTGCCGCCAAAGTCCCAAAACCACACGGAATTGTGCGTGATAGATGCGGCAGATAGATGGAGGGAAAGAAACGTGTGGTACCCGGGGAGATCTGCGTGAAACGCTCTGAAAGGGGTAACCGTCATTCAAAGATGGCGCTGAACGCACAGAAGTCAGCAGAGGCCATAGTATCCGAGAGGTGAAGAGCCGAATCAGTAGGAGTCCGCAGTACGATCGAGAAAGGAGGAAAGCGCCCATGGATGCAGAAAACATCAGAAATGATGGCTGCTCGCAGAGAGATAGTGCGGAACACAAAGGGTATGTGAGAGCGCATCGCTCATTCAACCGGATATGGAAGGAAAGAAAGTATTCGAATTATCTGAATACTTTTCCACAGGTTGCTGAAATGCTGGATCGAGTCAATATGCCAAATGCCAGCCTCATGGCAGATTTTCGTCATATGGTGTGGAATGAAGAGAACTTCCAGAATCTTTCTGCATGTAGAAAGTATCTGAATCATGTACATATGGATTTCCCCCTTACCTGGCCGGAGCGCCCTTATCTGAAGGCAGATGACGAATATAATTATCAGTCATTCCTGGAGGTACTGAAACAATCGGCTTACAATGACACATTGACGATTGAAGCGGATATTCCGAAAGACTGGAAGCAGGCTCACGCTCAGGCTGTGGAAGTTTTGAAGAGTGTGCTATAGCACTGAAGTTATGCTGTTTGAAATTTTGGTTTCGGCTTGTAGTCGTTCAGAAAACGTAAGAAACGTCTGGATGCACCAACCAGAGGACGGTTTGCTTCCAGTGTGAGGTAAATTTTTCGAACCATCTTTTTGTTCGCATCCGGAAGTGGTGCGATCTGCATATTGTAATGACGAATATTATCTGTCAGAGGTACAATTCCATAACCAAAACCGTGTGAAACGAGAGAGGCAATGCTTTCTTCGTCTGGCGCGCGGTAGAGATAATCCGGGCGAATTCCAATTTGAAGGAGGGCAGTATGGATCTCATGATGAGCAGCAGCTTTTACATGGAATCCAATAATGTCCTCCTTTAATAATTCTTCCCAAGTTGCTGGAATGGGTGCATCAGGAGGGCATAAGAGCATATAAGGCTCTTCGATAAGAACCGTCTGTACTACAGCATTGTCGTTGCTTTCTGAACAAATCAGAAAATTGAAATATCCATCATGAAGCTTTGGAATCAGAACAGCGGTATTGTCTGTAACAAAGTCCACCTTCACATGCCTGTTTTCCGGGAGTGCAAGAAAGGCGTGAATCGCATTCGGAAGATAATCAAAAAGAACCGGAGAGATACAGCCGATGCGTATGCTGGTTGCCTGGTCAGAAGAAAGGGACTGCATATGGACCTGGGCTTCCATGACCTCAGACAGGATTTTTTTGGTATGAACCAGGAACTGCTGGCCTTCTGCACTTAGCTTCAGGTGATGACCAGAACGATTGAAAAGGGAAACATTCAGTTCCTTTTCCAGATTTGCGATAGCAACACTCAGACTTGGCTGTGCGATATGGAGTACATTAGCTGCCTGTCCCATATTTCCGAGTTCCGCTATTTTTTCAAAATATGTCAATTGATTGAGTGTCATAACATGGTTCCTTTCAATAGTTTCATACTATTAAAAACACGTTTTTCAATATTAGATTTATTATAATCCCCATTTTATAATAATTACAGACAGAAAACAAAGAAACCGAAATAGAAAAATTAAAATAAAGGGAGGATTTTTTACATGAAATTCAGTATGTGTACAGCAGTGTACGGAATGAATGATCTTCACGATACGATCAGAAGAGCAACAGAAAACGGATTTGATGCAGTAGAACTTACAGCAGCGCTTCACCTTCCTGTTGAGAGTACAAAAGAACGCAGAGAAGAGGTAAAGTCGTGGATCAAGGAGGCTGGTATTGAGTGTAGTGCCTTACATTACATCTGGAATGGAAGCGTAAAGATGGCAACAGCAGATCCGGTTGAGAATGAAAAATGTGCAGCTTACCTGTGTCAGGTAATTGATGTGGCTGCTGATGTAGAAGCTAAGGTTGTAATTGTTGGAAGTGGCGGAGTTACCAGACACCTTGACGATGGAACAGATCGCAAGGAAGCAGAGCAGTGTATGGCTAATGTCCTTCGTAAAGCAGGTGACTATGCACAGATAAAGGGAATTACCCTTGCAGTAGAAGCAATCAACCGTTATGAGACAAACTTCCTCAATACTATGAAAGAGGCTACAGAGTTTGTAGAGATGGTGAATCATCCTGCTGTAAAAACGATGGCAGATACTTATCATATGAACATTGAGGAGAAGGATCCTGCAGAAGAAATCCATAAGTACGGCTATAAGCTTGCAAACCTTCATCTTGCAGATTCTAACAGAATGGCACCAGGAACAGGACATTTTGATTTCAAGACTGTAGCGGATGCATTAAAGGAAATCGGATTTAATGGCTACTGTTCATTCGAGGTATTTGGCCTGTATCCATGGAAATTATGGTTCGACACAGTAGAAGAAGCTGATCGTCAGATGAAGATTGGTATCAAAACAGTCCACAAGGCATTTGCATAAGGGAGAAGTATGAAACAGATTATTTTAACAGCTCCTGGAAAGCTGGAGTACAGAGAAATTGGTAACAAGATGAATGTTACTGATACAACAGTAAAGGTTGAAGTAAAGGCATGCGGTATCTGCGGAAGTGATATGGCCCTTTACAACGGAACACGCGACCTTACCAATGAACATTATTTCGGACATGAGTTTTCTGGTGTCATCGTAGATCCGGGAAAAGGTGACAACGGTATGAAAGCCGGTATGCGTGTAGCAAGTGAGCTGGTAAAAGGATGTGGTAAATGCTGGTACTGCAGAAACGGTCTTGCAAATTACTGCAAGAGCCTGAATGATGTACTTCTTCCAGGTGGATTTACAGAACAGACACTTGTAACAAACACAGAGGAGTACAGCTTCTTAAGCCCAATTCCAGACGAGCTTGATGATATCACAGCAACTATCATGGAGCCAGCAAACTGTGCATATCATGTTGCTATGAAGGCAAATATTTGTCCAGGTGATACAGTTCTTGTATTTGGTCTTGGAGCAATCGGTCTTGTTGCAGCACTGATTCTGAAATCTATGGGTGCAGGAACAATCATCGGAGCTGACCGTAGCCCACTGAGAATTGAAGAAATCCGTAAGACTGGTTTATTACCTATAGTAAATACTACAGATCCAAACTGGAAAGATCAGGTTAGAGAAATGACAGCAAAACAGGGTATCGATGCTGTGATTGAAGCAACAGGAGCTCCGGCGGTATTAAAAGATGCTCTTGATATGGCAAGATATGGTGGAAGAATCGTGGTTCCAAGTGTATATCATGGTTCTATCGATGGATTTGAGCCACTTCCTATTATGAGAAAAGAGCTGACAATTGTAGGTTCTAAAGGACCAGCACCTCAGATGAAGTCAGATGGAACTTCTGCAGTTGTAGATAAGGTTTTAGAATTAAAGGATTCTCTTTCAAAGATTATCAAGGTTTATGACTATAAAGATTATGAGCAGGCATTTGCAGACGCAAGAAGCGGTGCAGCAATCAAGGCGGTTGTTAAGTTTTAGTCCTGCAGACCAGAGTAGAAAGTAAAGGAGATATATTATGACTAAAAAAGAATACGTTCAGAAATATGGCGGTAAATTTAGTATTGAAGGCGGCGAGACATGGACAATGCCTAACGGACACGTTGTACATTTTGCATTAAATCCTAAGATGGGATGTAAAAATACAAATATTGCAGTTGGTTTCCACGAGCCAGGCAAGGAGTTTGGTATACATAAGCACCCAATCTCAGAAGAGATTCTTCTGATTTTCTCAGGAGAAGGTGAGTGCTATCTCTATGACAGATGGATTCCAACTAAGGCAGGAGATATTATCTTTGCTCCTCCAGGTGTTCTTCACGGAACAAGAAATCCAGCTGGTAATACAGAGCCTTTTGTAACACTCGGTATTGCTACACCACCACAGCTTGATCTGTTCACACGCGCTGGATATGACGTGTTAGACGATGACAAGAGCGAGTATCATGGAATTTTTGATGTACCGCCAACAGAGGAAGAGAAATAATCAGGAGGAAAGAAATATGTTTTTTGATCTTTATTCACAGGAACTGATTGAAGCTTTTGATCAGATTGGAAGAGACGATATTGAGAAATTAGAAGAGATGCTTAATGAGGCACGTGAGA
Organism: Lachnospiraceae bacterium UBA3689; assembly: GCA_002371465.1. Lineage (GTDB taxonomy): Bacteria > Bacillota > Clostridia > Lachnospirales > Lachnospiraceae > Chordicoccus. The sequence goes on from DFIU01000010.1 coordinate 125,262, forward strand.
ATGACAAGCACGTATTCATCCTTGGAAATGGTGGAAGCGCAGCTGCAGCGTCTCATTGGGTATGTGATATGGGTAAGGGAATCAATGTAGAAGGCGCAAAGAGATTAAAAATTATGGCTCCTTCAGATCATTCTTCTATCTTCTCTGCTTACGGTAATGACAATGGTTATGATCAGACAATGGTAGAGCAGATTAAGAACTTCCTTGAGCCAGGTGATCTTGTAATATCCCTTTCTGTATCAGGTAATTCATCAAACTTAGTTGAGGCACATAAGTTTGCAAAAGAAGCTGGTGCAAAGACAGTAAGTATCATTGGTGATTACAACGGAAAATTAAAAGACCTCTCAGACTTCACAATCACAGTGAAATCTAAGAACTATGGAGTAGTAGAGGATATTCATATCATTCTTGAACATGCAATTTCTCAGGATATCAAGAGAAGAATTCAGAGTGTGGAGGCATAAATATGTATATCGGAGCTTTTGATATCGGTGGTACAAAAACGATTATTGCACTTGCAGATGAAAATGGAAAAATCTATGAAAAGAATCAGTTTGTATCCGACACCAAAGACTGTCTCCGACATCTTGATCATTGTTGTGAGGAATTTCGAAAAATTCTGAAGAATCAGGGAATTGATACAGATGCTGTTTCGGCAATCGGGGTCAACCTTCCCGGTATTGTGAATCGAAAGACCGGCGTTCTTGAGTGCGCGGTATTTGCTGGATGGTATGACATTCCTGTGAAGGAATATCTGGCAAATTCCTTACAGATTGAGAAAATCATCTGTGAAAATGACGTAAATTCATGTGCAGAAGGCGAACTCCGATTTGGTCTTGGAGACAGATATCAAAGCTTTGGATGGATGACTGTTTCCACTGGCGTTGGAGGAGCTGTTGTCTGCGATGGAAAATTAATCAGAGGAGCACATGGATTTGCAGGTGAGTTTGGTCATATGAAAGTGGAATATGAGCAGGCAAAGCAGTGTCCATGTGGAGAATATGGCTGCCTGGAAGCCCATGGATCAGGAACCGGTCTTGGAAGAATGATTTCAGAACATGTGGCAAATGATCCGGCATTCGCAGCAGCATTTGAAAAAATCGGGAAGGAAGCAACGGGAGCATCCTGTGCAGAGTTAGCCAGGAACGGAAATCAGACTGCAATTGATATTTTTGAAAGCCTTGGAGAATATCTTGGCCGTGGTATTTCCTACTATGCAAATATTCTGGATCCAGAAGCCGTTGTTATCGGTGGCGGAGTAGCTGCTTCCATAGATCTTATTCTTCCTGGAATTCGCAGAGCAATTGAGCGCTATACATTTGAACCAATGAAACAGATAGAAGTGGTGACTACGGCACTTGGATACGAAGCTGCTCTGGTGGGAGCCATTGCGATTGCCACAACAGCATTGGAAAGAGAGTAATACGATGAAAACATTAAGAACAGCTGTAATTGGACTTGGATTTATCGGTGCTGTTCATGTAGAACAGATTCGTAGAATCCCATACGTAGAGGTTGTTGCTGTCGTTGATGCATTTGGTGCAGAAGAACGAGCAAAACAGATGGGTGTTCCTGCAGCATTTTCAGATTATAAAGAAATGATGGATACAGTAAAGCCTGACTGTGTGCATATCTGTACTCCAAATTTTATGCATCGTGAAATCGCACTTGCTGCTTTTGAAAGAGGTATTAATGTTGTCTGCGAGAAGCCAATGGCAATGAATGCAGAAGAAGCACAGGAGATGGCAGATGCAGCCAAGAAGAGCGGATGTATTGGAGCTTTAAACTTCCACAACCGTTATTATCCAATCCCTTATCGTATGCGTCGCATGGTTGAAAATGGAGACCTTGGTGATGTGTTTGCGGTACAGGGTGGTTATTTACAGGACTGGCTTCAGTATGAGACTGACTTTAGCTGGAAGCTTCTTTCAGCTAAATGTGGAAAGACTCGTGTTACAGCTGACCTTGGTTCCCACTGGATGGATTTAGCAGAATACGTCAGTGGACAGAAGATTACAGAAGTGTTTGCTGAGTTTAAGACCATTTACCCAATACGAATCAATCAGACCCCAGACGGTATTGAGAGTGTGCCAATCGACACAGAAGATTTTTCTTATGTCATAGTTCGTTTTGAAAATGGGGCGATTGGTAATGCACAATTTTCCGGTGTATTTTCCGGAAAGAAAAATCAGACTGTACTTCAGGTTGCAGGAACAAAGGCTTCAATGGAGTGGGATAACGAAAAGGTCAATGACCTTCTGATCGGTCACAGAAGCGCGCCGAATGAATTACTGACAAAGGATTCTGGACTTGTGGATGAGTCTACTGCAACCATCATTAATTATCCAGGAGGACATGCAGAAGGATTCTCAGAAGCTTTCAAACAGAACTTTACTGCAATCTATAATGTAATCCGTGGAGAAAAATTAACAAATCCTTTTGCAACCTTTGACGATGGACTTCATGTAATGAAGTTATGTGATGCTCTTTATGAAAGTTCACAGACTGGAAACTGGGTCAGAGTAGAGGAGTAATCAGGAGGAAAGATTGGTGAAACTTGGTGTTATTGCTAATGTCTATCAGGACAGACCTCTAGAAGAAGCTTTAAAAGGATTTAAAGCTCTTGGAATAGAAGCCATTGAGCCTGGCTGTGGCGGTTATGCCGGAAAGGCTCATATTAATCCACAGGAACTTCTTAACGATCCTGTGGCACTGGAACATTTACAAAAGACTCTTTCAGATGCTGGTATATATATTAGTGTTCTTTCCTGTCATGGTAATCCTGTACATCCTGTTGAAGAAATTCGTCAGTCCTATCAGAAGGATATGTGTGATGCGGTTCTTCTGTCAGAAAAGCTGGGAATTGATACTATCTCATGTTTCTCAGGGTGTCCAGGTGACTGTGACACATCAAAGCATCCAAATTGGGTAACTTGCGCATGGCCGGATGATTATCTGGAAATTCTGGATTATCAGTGGAATCAGGTTCTGATTCCTTACTGGAAGGAGTTTGTGGCATTCGCAAGAGCACATAAAGTGACAAAAATTGCACTTGAGATTCATCCTGGTTTCTGTGTTTACAATACAGAAACTGCAAAACGCCTTCGTGATGCAGTTGGGCCAGAGATTGGAGTAACCTTTGATCCTAGTCATCTGATCTGGCAGGGCATGGACCCAATCGCAGCAATCCGTGCACTTCATGGCATGATTTTCAACGTGCATGCCAAGGATGTCCGTGTGGATGCAATGAATAAAGCAGTGAATGGCGTCCTTGATACCAAGCACTACAGTGATGAAATCCACCGTTCTTGGATTTTCCGTACGGTTGGATATGGAAATGATGAAAAATATTGGAAAGATATTTTCTCAGAACTTAGACTTGCCGGATATGATGGTTCCATCAGTATTGAGCATGAGGACAGTCTGATGGATCGAGAGGAAGGTCTCAGTAAAGCTGTTTCCATGGTTAAAAAATGCATACTCTGTGCACCTCAGACACAGATGTGGTGGGCATAGTGGCAGGTAAGTATAGAGACACAATAGGAGAATAAATGATTCTCCAATTTTTTACTTTATAGAAAACTGCGCCTCCGACGCACTTCCTCATAAAAACAGCCCACACGGATGCGGGTATAACAAAAAGACGATGGTGTTTTTAGAAGAGAAAAAATCCTTCTTCTCCAAAATCGTCGTCGAGATAGTCTTCATTTAAGAAATAATCCATATCAAGAGGCTGCTCCTCGCTCATACGGCGAATATCCTTAGGAGTCATGCCTTCAGGTGGATTTTCAATGTATTTTTTGCGCAGTTCTTAAATGTTTTGTTTCAGGTGATCGTCCTCCTTTTTATAGGATTATACCGCCGGAAACTAGGCAGAGGAACTCTTTCCACAAGATTTGGACATCGCCCAAAAAGAAACCCCACCCCTCAAGATTGAGGGGCAGGGGAGTTGAATAGGCGAAAACCTATTCTTATATATTTTTTTTATGAGTAGGACAGGATCGTTACAACCTTCTTCAGGAAACCAAGAAAAATTACGAATAAAGAAATTGCAGATGGGAGAAAGAAGCGTAATGAGTCAGAGAATGTACGGCGTGACGATCCCGATGATCACACCGATGACGGAAAAGGGAACGATCGATGAGGAAGCACTGGCAAAATTCACGGAATATTTAATTGATGCGGGGGTTAACTGCCTGTACCCCAATGGTACGAACGGGGAGAGTCTTCTGCTGACCTGCGAAGAGAGACAGCGCATCGCCGAAGTGGTTGTCAGAACGGCCAGGGGCAGGATCCCGGTCTTTATCCAGGCGGGAGCTATGACAACAAAAGAGACGAAGTCCCATGTCCGGCATGCGGAGAAGATCGGCGCGGACGGCGTCGGAATTATGTCTCCGGCATTTTTCCCAATGGACCAACAGGCGCTTCTTAATTACTACGAAGAGGTGATTTCTGCGGTATCCGAGGATTTTCCGGTGTACCTCTACAATATTCCGGGCTGTACGACCAATGATGTGAAACCGGAGCTTTTAAAGACTTTAATGGATCATCATAAAAATGTTTGCGGAATCAAGTACAGTGTTTCAGATCTCATGAGAATTGAGGATTATCTGAAAGCGCCTGAGCGGACGCCGGATGTCCTGATCGGATGTGACAGCCTCTTTTTGCAGTGTCTTGCGACAGGCGGCACAGGAACGGTTACCGGACCGGGCGCAATCTTCCACGAACGGTTTATCCGTCTGTACCGGCAGTTTCAGGCCGGGGACCTGAAGGGAGCGATGAAGACGCAGCAAAGGATTGTTGATACCGATCGCGAAATCGCGGCAATCCCCGGTATTCCGGGCTTGAAGGCTCTCCTTAAAATTCGCGGAATTATCCCGAACGACACATGCCGAAAGCCGCTGAGAAGTTTGTCAGCTGCTGAGTATAAAAAATTGGAAGATGTTGCAGCGGCTTATCTTAAGGAGGAAGGTCTCAATGAGTGATCGCAAAATTCGCGTTGGAATTATCGGAACGGGCTACGTCGCGCAAAATAATTTTTTCCCCGTCCTTCCAAGATTTGATGATGTAGAGATCGTCGGCGTGACTTCCGGCAGATTTGAAAACGCGCTGCGGGCACAGCGATTCTGCGGTGCCGAACGTGCGGTGGAAAGTATTGAAAAGTTAGTGGATCTCGGTTTGGACTGCGCCTTTGTCTTAACGCCGAAGCAGATGCATGCCCGGCAAATCGCCTTTCTCATGAATCATGGGGTAGATGTATACAGCGAAAAGCCGATGGCAACGACCTTGAAAGACGCCGCCAATATGGTGGAGCTTTCGGATAAAACCGGCCGCAAGCTGATAATTGGATTTAACAGGCGGTATGCACCGGTCTGCACGAAGGCGAAAGCGGTCTATGAAAAAAACGGTCCGGATGTCATTATCGGACAGAAGAACCGTCCCAAGACGGAATATCGGGCAACGCTTGAAAATGCCATACATATCGTGGATCTGATGCGATATTTTGGAGGAGAAGTCAAGGATGTACATGCAATCTCCGGATTCACGGATCCATACTATGAGACGTTTACCTCAGCCCAGCTGGAGTTTGAAAGCGGGGCAGCGGGGATCTTGATTGCCGATCGGAGTTCCGGTCAGTGGGAGGAGTCAATCGAAATGCACGGCGGAAACCGATCCGTCCTGATCAATATGCCCAACAGTGTCACGATTACCGATGAAAAGGAAAAACATACAACGGAGATGACGCCGCTTGCAATGGGATGGGCAAAATCAGAGGACAATATGGGCTTTAGCTTCGCGATCCGTCATTTCCTGGATTGTGTCAGGGGTAATAAGAAGCCCGATACAGATGCTGCGGATGCCTATAAGACACACGAACTGCTCGATCGCATTTTAAAAAGTGCCGGACTGCCGGATATGGAAGAAGGTTGAATATGTTTAAAATTGCAGGACATACAATGGGAACCCCTGAGTATAACCTTTTTGAAGCCATTGCCCTGATGAAAGAGATCGGTGCCCAGGGTATTGAAATTGTCGTTCAGGATGGATATCAGTCAGGACTTCCCTGCGATTGTGAGACTGATCTTTTGCAAAAGGTTAAAGATTGCTGTGAAGAGCATGGCATCGTTGTCAGCTGTCTGACCCCATACAATTCGCATTTCGATTCTCTTGACAAGGAACTGCGGGAAAAAGAGATCGCGGCGATTAAAAAGGTCGTGGATTACTGCTGCTTCCTGGGGGCAAAGTTTATTCGCCTGTATGGAGGCAATCGGGAAGCGGGAGATTATGATCACATTGAGGAGAGAAGAGAAAATCTGATCGCTTCTTTACGGGAGATGGGAGATTATGCCGCATCAAAGGGGATCACACTGGCGGTTGAGAACCATTTTAACACCTTTGCTGTATCCGCCGCAGAAGGCGCAGCCTTGATGAGGGATGTCGATCATCCAGCTGTGCGCATTTTATATGATCAGGCAAATCTGACTTTTACCGAACAGGAAGACTATCAGACTGCAATCGCCCTTCAGCAGCAGTATGTCGCCTATATGCATGTAAAGGATCTTGAATTTATAGCCGGCAGACACTTTGTTTCAGGCGAAGTTTCGCACCCTAAAGAAGAGGACCGGAATGTGCGGACCAGGATTGTCGGGGAAGGCATCGTGCCCTGGAATGAGATTCTGCATTCCGTGAAGGAAAAGGGCTATAATGGCTGGCTCTCACTTGAGTATGAGCGCCGCTGGCATCCGGATGATATACCGGATGCGAAGATTGGGATGAAGAAGTCCGTTGATTGCCTGAGGAAGATCCTGAAAGAACTGTAATGACAGGAAGAGGGACCTTCAAAGGCTGAGCCTGAAAGCGGAAGTTAATCTTTCGGAAAAGAGGAAATCTTATGGCAGATTTAAGAGTAGCACTTCTTGGCGTCAGTCACTGGCATGTTCCGCTCTATCTTGGTGGAATACCTAGCCATTCCTTTGTGGGAGTGTGCGATGAAAATGGCGTAATTGCGCAGCGCTTTGCCGATCGGTGTCATTGTCCCTGCTATACCGATTATGAACAGATGATCAGGGAGACAAAACCGGATTTTATCTTTGCCTTTGCCCCTCATTATCAGATGAAGCGGGTGGCTGAAACCCTGATTGACGCCGGGATTGGATTTTCTATCGAAAAACCGGCGGGTATGAATACAACTGAGGTGGAGGACCTGTATAACCGGGCTGAACAAAAGCGTGCCTTTTGCGCAATTCCTTTTGTCTGGCGCTACAGCGATACGGTGAAGGATCTGAAAGAAAAATTCCTGACATCGGATATTGTCCACATGTCTTATAAGTTTGTGGCAGGACCTCCCTCCCGGTATCTGGCAACCTCCAAGTGGATGCTTTCACGGAAATTTGCAGGCGGGGGCTGCATGACAAACCTGGGTGTGCATTTTATTGATATGGCGCTCTATCTGACGGACAGTAGGGATGCAGAGGTCTGTTCATCAATTTATCAATGTGCATCTCCTTACGATATTGAGACCTATGCTTCATCCATGCTTCGCCTTACAAATGGCGCTTCACTGCTCCTTGAGACCGGTTATGCATTCCCAATGTCTGAAGGACTGCAAAGAGAGAATCGCTGGACGATCGTGACAAAAGATTCTTACGACGTCCTTGCTGAGAACCATCTGGAATTGAGAACGTTTGACCGGGAACCGCAGAATATTTCCATTAATACGGACAGCGATGTGTATTATCCTGTTTTTGCGGAAACAACGCTGAAAGACTTTCAGACGGGAACAAAGCCACGCGCATCGCTGGAAGAGATGATGACCGTTCGGAATATTTTGGACCGGATGAACGAGAGCGCTAAGGAGAGCAGATCATGAAGCTGGGCGGATTTGGATTCATCGAAGATTATGAGAAGATCTGCGAGGCGGGCTTTGATTATGCGGAGCTGGATCTGCCGGAGATCGAATCCTTAAGCGAGACGGAATACAGCGCGTTTAAGCGAAGAATCGGGAAGATGCAGTTCCCGATTCTGACCGGGGCAAGGCTGTTTCCGATTACGGACCAGACCTTCTTTCAGGAGGAGTTCGATCCGGAAACCTTGCGGGACTATGTCGAGCGGACCTGTTTCAAGTCTTCCGGTCTTGGCGTCAAACGAATTATCATGGGAAATGGAAAGGCAAGGTGGCAATCCCTTCCTATCGAAAAAAGCCGGGAAGATCGGTTTGTACGTTTCCTTCAGATGATCTGCGATGTTGCGGCTAAGCATGGGCAGGAATTGATCTTTGAACCGTTAGGACCGAAGTATTCAAATTATATCAATACTTTGCCGGAAGCGGTCCAGTTGATCAAAAAGGTCAGGAGAGAAAATGCCTTTATTATGGCTGATTTAAGACACATGGTCTGGAGTGGGGAAGCTTTCGATGACCTTTTAACCTGGTCCGCCTATATTCACCATATTCATATGGATTACCCCCTGTCGTATCCGGAGCGACCCTACCCAAGCCCGGAAGATGGCTATCATTACAGTACGTTCTTGAAAAAGCTGAGGGATTCCGGTTATCAGGATACCCTTACCATTGAAGCCGATATTCCAAAAGATTGGAAGAAGGCGCATGACCAGGCGATAGAAGCCTTTCAATATTGATTCCAATCTAAAACGCGTCCGCCAATGAGTTGTTTTCTTGTTGGCAGGCGCTTTTGGCTGTAAGTCTAAGACCTATAGAGGGATCGTTCAAACTTCCGCTAAAGAAAATGATCTTTATTGGGATTATTTTAACGGTTCCTAAACCGCAATGCATTTTCTTTCCGCCAGAGTCGATCGTATGCATAGCCGGTCACTTTCTGGCAGATCCGCTTTTCTTCATCAGTTGCCTTGGAACTGTCTTCTCCTTTTCGTCTTGCAATTTCTTTTTTGATAACGTCGAATTCTTTCCGGTTGACCGGGAAGAGGATGGCAAAGAAGTTGGTCAAACCCATGAGAATGATGGGCGTGAAGACATAGATCAGGGCGATGCCACGCTGGGTGGAAATCGTTTGCCGCATCCCCATGCTCGCCAGGTTTTCGTTGTAGCCGACCCAGGAGAGGAGGAGACCAATCAGCATAGAGGACAGACCAGTGGCAATTTTCCGAATAAAAGTCGCCATTCCGGAACAGGTACCCGGTCGATTGATTGATGTGATTAATTCGTCGACATCCGCCATATCCGGCAGGATGGCGTAAATAGAAGTCGAGGACGCAGCCATGCCCAGTCCGATAATAAAAGAAAGCGCCAGAATGATTGTAAAGTTGGCTCCCTCATAGGAAAATGCCAGTATGGCTAAGGTAGCGACAATGCGGATGGGGAAACCCAGGTAAATGGGGAATTTTTTCGAGGTCTTGGTCATCAAATATCCGAAAAGCAGGGTTCCTACGAATTGCGCGAGCAGGATGACGCCCATCAGCATGGTAAAGCGACCGCCTCCATAAGCATTCAGGACATCGTCGATATAGTAGACGGCAAGACCCGTTACGAAATCAGCGGCGCCCTGACCGCAGATAAAAATAGCCAGAAAAAGGCGGAAGCTGCGGCTTTTGTAGACCGTAAAGGATTGGGTGAAGGTCTCGCCCAGTGTCGCTTTAACCGGCTCGTGGGACTGTTCCCAGGTACCTGCGAAGGTGATTAAAATCACGATCGTGAAGAGAATACCGAAGATCAGCGCCACGCGAAAATACTGGTTGGCGTTGGTGTTGTCTGTAATGAGGATCGTCGGAATCAGTCCGGCAAGGATGGCGCCAAAAGTCGAAAATGCCATGCGGACTGCCGAGAACTTCGACCGGGCGGTGTAGTCCTCCACCATATCGGGCAGTAAGGCGTTATAGGGCACCATGACAATCGTAAAGCCGGTAGAAAAGAGCATATAGGTCAGACAGTAGAAGAGGTACATGCCCATTTTGCCGGGAATGCGAGCGGGAACCCAAAGCAGGATAAACGTAATGGCAGAGAGCCAGGCTCCGATCAGCATCCAGAAACGTTTGGGTCCGAACTTAGATCTCGTGCGATCCGTGATATTTCCCATGATGGGATCCGTAATAGCGTCCCAAACTTTCCCAATCAAGGGAATGGTCCCCGCCATTAAGACCGGCATCCCCAACGCTTTGGTTAAAAATGCTGTGAAAAAGGTACTGATGACAACAAAGGCGCCGCCTCCGTAGATGTCAGCAAATCCATACGCCATCATAGCGCGAAGAGATTGTTCCTTCGCTTCACCCTGCTTTGCCATTTTCCGCCTTGACCTCCCCGATCTGTCAATGGTTAATTGGTCAACAATATGAATTAATATTCTTATTATAACAAATGATTGTGCATATATAACAATATAATTCCGGAAAGCGGGTTGTATAATTAGTAAAAAAATAAGAGGCTGAATTTGTTGAAAGCTTACAAAGCGGGAAACAAACAGAGGGGATTTCAGGACTTTTATCCCTCCCCATCATCAATCACGACCCGGGACAGCACGACGGACCGCCCTTTTAAAATGCGGCAGCGGATTCCGCCGCAGGCAGGGCAGCGGTAGTCATACTGCTTCTCCGGATGAAAGGCAGTGCCGCAGGTCAGGCATTTTGCCTCCGCCTGCGCGATATGGGTTTCCAGCTCCGCGCCGTCAAGAGGCGTGTCCTTGATGGCGGCGGGAAAATATTTATGGAGGTAGTCGGGGACGATATCCGTCATCTCCCCGACCTCCACCACGATTTTAAGAGCCTTTGCCGCTCCATTTTCTTTCATGACCCCGGCAGCCTGATTGACCAGCCGGACCATGGTACTCATTTCATGCATAGGTTTATCCTTTCGTTACGCGGTCGATCTCTTCCTTCAGCATTCCTGCCGACATCCGAAGGGCGCCCAGCCGCATGACGGTCAGCTGTTCCAGGGCGTCCGAGGTCGCGACCGTGATGTGGTAGCGGCTGCCCTGCTCATGGACCGTCCGTTCGATGTAGGCGTCCGCCGTCTGGTCCTTTTGCGTAAAGACTATATCCAGATGATCGTACTTCATCATCGTCTCCGGCGTCCGATCCGTTTGGTAGGCGTCGAAGACGATGGTGATTTTTTTGCCCGTATAGCCCTGATAGTTGCTGATTATATCCAGAAGCCTGCCCCTGGCGGCATTGATATCCCGATCCATTAGCTCCCGCAGTTCTTCCCAGTCAAAGATGATGTTGTAGCCGTCGATGATGAGGTAGTCTTCCCGCGTGTCCTGTTTGGGATAAATGGGTTTGCCGTGCTTATCGACTTTTTGCCGGAAAATGGGGCGGTCCCTCTCCGCGGTTTGGCTCCATTTTCTCTTTTCTTCCATAATGGACCGCTCGGAGCGATGACCGAATTCCCGCTCGTAAATGGCTTCAAGGTCGGCATCTTCCTGAAGGGAAGAGCCAGTTGACTTTTTCCGGGCACCCTTGCCCCAGTCATTTTCGGAACCGAAGGAGGCGTAGTCTTCATTTGCCTCATACTCATCCTTTAACTCTTCCGGGACGAAGGAATAGGGCAGATGCATGTACTGGGGAACCTGGTTCCAGGGGACGTAGAAACCGGCACCGTGGGCACAGAAGACAGACCCCGTCGGATTTCGCTGATCCAATTCGCTGTCGTAACGGGCAGCGCGGATGACCTCCTCCGGATTGTGGCAGAGGTCGTAGCCATTCAGATCAAGGGTCAGCGATCCTTCTCCGTGAGTATAGGTCTGAACTTCGCGGATGTAGCCGTTCATGGTGGAGACCGGGACCGTGCCGGTGATCCTCGCCATATCCCCTGAAGCGGTCCGGAAAAATTCCGGAGGCTCCGGTTTCCCGCTTCGGTCGGTCAGATCCGTCAGAGCCCGTCCGACCGTACTTTGGGGAACTTCGAGCGTGAAGACATAGTAGGGCTCCAGGAGGATGCTTTCCGTCGATTTTAGCCCCTGGCGGATGGCGCGGTAGGTCGCCTGGCGGAAGTCCCCGCCCTCGGTGTGCTTGAGATTGGCTTTGCCGGAGAGCAGGGTGATCCGGACGTCGGTCAACCCCGATCCGGTCAGGACGCCGCGGTGGTCCCGCTCCAGGATGTGGGTCAGGACCAGCCGCTGCCAGTGAAGATCGAGACTGTCCTCCGTCGCCGATGAAAAGACCTGGACACCGCTTCCCCGCTCACCGGGTTCCAGCAGCAGGTGGACTTCCGCGTAGTGACGGAGGGGTTCAAAATGGCCTACGCCTTCGACCGGTTTTGCAATCGTTTCCTTATAGATAATCGATCCGTCGTCAAATTCCACGGCGACTCCCAACCGCTCCCGAATCAGGTGGGTCAGAATTTCGATCTGGATCTGCCCCATGATCTGGATGTGGATTTCCTTGTGGTCTTCATCCCAAAAGATATGAAGTTCCGGGTCCTCTTCATCCAGTTCCCTGACCCTGCGGTAAAAATCAAGAGCGTTGACTTCGGGCGGGAGACGGAGGGCGTAGGTGAGCACAGGCTCCAGGATCGGCGTGCTGCCGGAGGGATCGGCTCCGATTCCCTGACCCGGATGGGTAGAGCTAAGCCCCGTTACGGCGCAGATATCCCCCGCGTCAGCCTGCCCGGATGTGCTGTATTTTTCTCCGTTGTAGCAGCGGATCTCGGTGACTTTTTCGGTCAGATCGCCGTAGGAGATCGCGTCGCGTACCTTCAGAGTGCCGCCGGTGATCTTCAGATAGGACAGGCGGTTGCCTTGGGCGTCCCTGCCGATCTTGTAGATCCTCGCGCCGAAGGCGTCCGGATAGATTTTCGATTTGGCAAAGCGGTCCAATCCCTTTAAGAAGGTCTCGGTTCCTTCCAGCTTCAGCGCGGAACCGAACCAGACCGGAAAGAGTTTGCGGGACAGGATGGCGTCCGTGATCATGGAATCGGGGATGGAGCCTTTTTCCAAAAATTGCTCCATCATCTCTTCACTGGCAAGAGAGACCTCCTCCAACCAGTCGGCATGCCCGCTTGCGGCATTTTCCGAGGGAGAAAAATCCGTACATTCCGGGGACAGCCCCTCCTTTAATTCCTTCATAATGGCAGTCCGGTCGGCGCCGCTTAGATCCATCTTGTTGACAAAGAGAAAGACCGGGACGTCGTAGTGGCGGAGCAGTTTCCAGAGAGTCCGGGTATGCCCCTGAATTCCTTCCGTGCCGGAAATGACCAGGACGGCGTAATCGAGGACTTGAAGCGTCCGCTCGGTCTCAGCCGAAAAATCGGCATGACCGGGCGTATCCAAAATGGTGATTTCGGCGTTGGGCGTTTGCAGCCTTGCCTGTTTGGAGAAAATGGTGATGCCGCGCCGGCGCTCCTGCTCATCCTGATCGAGGAAGGAGTCACCGTGATCGACCCGGCCCAGGGTGCGGATCTGACCGGCGTGGTAGAGGAGAGCTTCGGTCAGGGTTGTTTTGCCGGCATCGACGTGGGCCAAAATACCGATAGAAAATTTCTTCATATTATCATCCTGTTATTGTGTTGATGCTTCTGAATATAGATATAACTGTAAGAGTCCTTCAATCGAGAATCATTGCTAAAGCCTTTGGACATCAAATCACTAAGTGGTGGGTTACTAATACATAGTAGCTTTGGACAGCCAACCTACTTAAACCTCTCAATATTGAGGTGCTTACGTCTTGGACTGTTAGTTCCAATAACATAAGACAGGAGATTGCTATCCATAACACCTCATCTAAATTTAAAAAGCAATCTTCAGCGCAGCGGTAAATTCTACCGATCCATTATAATACTCTGATGGAAGGTCCTGAGACTGGCAGAAATAGTATTCAATATGGATTCCTTCTATAATACAATAGTAACAGTATAGCAGACTTGGAGAGCAGAGATGAAACGGATTCAATCAAAATGGAAGACAGGACAGGTGCCGCTTGCCGAATATCCGAGACCGCAGATGCGGCGGGACCAGTATGAAATCTTAAATGGGTGCTGGGATTATGCTATCACAAAGGATCGAAAGGAACCGGATCGATTTGACGGGCAGATTTTGGTTCCCTATTCCCCGGAGACTGCCTTGTCCAAAGTCAAGCGGGTTCTGCAGCCGGACCAGGTTCTTCACTATCGGAGGACGATTTCCATTCAGAAAAAAACGGAGGGGAAGCGGCTGCTTCTTCATTTCGGCGCAGTGGATTATCGGGCGGAAGTTCTGGTAAATGGGAAAGTGGCTGTCCGGCACAGAGGAGGCTACCTGCCCTTTGAAGCCGATATTACGAACCTGGTCCAAGAGGGCGAGAATGTTCTATCTGTTAGAGTGGAAGATCCTTCCGATACGTCCCGGCAGGCAAGGGGAAAGCAGATGCTTCATCCGGGAGGCATGTTCTACCAGTGCCAGAGTGGGATCTGGCAAACGGTCTGGATGGAATGGGTGCCGGATCTTCATATTCAAAAGCTCAAAATGGTTCCGGATATCGACCGAAAGGAGCTGCGCCTGACTGTTTATAAAAGCGAAAGTGAAGAGAATCCCGTTGATAATGAGGGGAAGACAGCTTCTTATTCCGATAAGAGAGACTTTGGATTAAAGACAGATATTTCTGATTATGAGAAAACTTTTAAATTAGAGAAAGTGAGATATGGTGGCAAGGGAGATAATATTGTAAATCCTGAAATTAGCGAGTACCAGGATAGACTGGACACAGAGGATGAGACTGATGATCATAAGGTAGACTTTGACGTAAAGGCTGAAGTTTTTGATCATGAGGGGAACACATGGACCTTTTGCATAAAGAGTGGGATTGAGTGCCGCCTGAAATTTGATTCCATTCACCTCTGGTCTCCGGAAGATCCTTATCTCTATACGATGCGGGTCACGTTTGGGAAAGATCAGGTCGAAAGCTATTTTGCGATGCGGAAATACAGCATCAGAAAGGACAAAAAGGGAATCGCCAGATTCTTTCTTAACAACCGACCGTATTTTCAAAACGGTGTGCTGGATCAGGGCTACTGGCGGGAGAGTCTGATGACGCCTCCGTCCGATGAGGCGTATATCTTTGATATCAAAGAGCTGAAGCGGCTGGGCTTTAACATGATTCGGAAACATGTGAAGATCGAATCTCTCCGCTGGTACTATCACTGTGACCGGCTGGGCATGCTGGTGTGGCAGGATCTGGTAAATGGAGGATCGACCTACGATTTGCATTTTTTGCGGGACCTGCCCAATATCCTGCCTCCGATCCAGAACCGCTTCCCCGATTCTAAAAAGCTCTATCGGAAATTTTCCCGAGCAAGTCGGGAAGGGCGGAAGGAGTATCTGCGGGAACTGAGGGAGACGATGGAAAGTCTTGATTCTGTCGTTTCGATCTGTACCTGGGTTTTATTTAATGAGGGCTGGGGGCAGTTTGACGCCAGGAAGGTCTGCCACCTTGCCAAAAGGCTTGATCCCAGTCGGACTTTGGACCCGACGAGCGGCTGGTTCGATCAGAACTGCGGAGATTACAGGAGTATCCACAACTATTTCTTTCCGCTTAAGATAAAGCCGGAACGGAGGGTGACGGCGCTGACAGAATATGGGGGGTTGTCCCTCCCTCTTGCGGACCACATGGAGAGCAGGACCGTGTATGGATACGGCAAGTACCGAACCAAGGAGCAGCTTACCAGGGCTTATCAAAAGCTGATCCGCCGGCAGATTCTTCCCAATATCAAAAAGGGGCTTTCTGCCCTTGTCTATACACAGGTTTCAGATATTGAAGACGAGGTAAATGGTATCTTCACCTGGGACCGGGGGGTTTTGAAAATTAACAGGCGAGTACTTCAGGAAATGAATCGGGAACTGTTTGAAGAATTTGAAACGTGTGTCGAATTATAGGCTTGATGTACGAAGCTTTTGGAGTATTCTGTATAACTTTGGTATATGAATCTGCTGTATGACTCTAGTCGTAGCAGTAGAAGGGAAGTAGCTACCTTGGAAGACCAACCATGGATGTTGGAGAGATCGACAATCGTTGATATTTTGATACACTACTTTTTAAGCTTTCATCGATTTGATTTTAGATAATTATAGGGGGATCTATATGGAAGTAAGGCAACTTTGGTTCCCTGATTTCCCGGATTTTTAAGAGAACCTTTTTCTCTAAGTCATCCTCTATGCTATAATTGGACCGAATATCAGATAGAAAAGGAAGAGAGAAACATGAGATTTATATATCCTGCAGTGATTAAGAAACAGGAAGATGGTACCTATCATGGAGATTTTCCGGATTTAGCGGGCTGCTACGGGGACGGGGAGTCGATCGACGACTGCATCCGCGACTGCAGCCAGGCAGCTTACGACTGGATTGATCTGGAAATGCAGGAGGACGAACCGGATCTTCCGCCCGCGTCCGATAAGGACGAGCTTCAAAAACAGTACGGCAGCGACTATGAAGTGCGAAATATCCTGACCATTTACCGGATCATGGAAGGTTGGGAAGAATAAAGAAGGAAGATTGACGGAGGGGTGGACATGGCGGAGCGATTTTCTGTGACGGTAAAGACGGGCGAGGCGGTCAGGGGCTGGTACTGGAAGGCTGATGAGGCTGAGGCGAATCTGACGGTCATCACCGGAATGAACGAATATGCCTTTCGCTACGATGGTTTTGCCCGGTGGATGAACCAGAAGAAGATCAATGTCTGGGTGCTGGATGCTTTCGGGCAGGGTTTAAATGCCTCTTCCATTGAAAAACAGGAGATCTGGCCCAGGGATGGCTTTAAAAAGAATGTCGAAGCCATCCATCTGATGATTCAAAAGGCTAAGAAAAATGGACTGCCGACCACCCACATGGGACATTCCATGGGCTCTTTTATGACCCAGTCTCTGATCGAGCGGTATCATAGCTGCGCCGACGGGATCATTTTGTGCGGCAGCAACGGCGGTCAGAAGGCCCTGATGGATGTCGCTCACATGATGGCGACTCTTATGGTCACCAAGAAGAACCGTGACCTGCCCAATCCCTTCTTGACCCGGGTCAGCCTGGGAGCCTATGCCAAGGCGGTCAAGGATCGAAAGACGGATCTGGACTGGCTCTCCTATAATGAGGAAAATGTCCAGGCTTATGCGGCAGATCCCTACTGCGGTCACATGGATACCGGCGGCTTCTGGCTGGAATTTACCAAGGGCATGCGGGAAATCTGGGACCTGAAGGTCATGGAGCATATCTCAAAGACGGAGCGGATTTTGATTCTGGCAGGGGAGGAAGACCCGGTCGGGCGGTTTGGTGCGGGTCCCAAGTGGCTTAAAGACACCTATCGGAAACTGGGGCTTGGGGAGGTTACGATGAAGCTCTATCCCCATATGCGGCATGAGATTCACAACGAAGACGGCAAAGAAGAGGTCCTATCCGATATCGCGGCATTTGTCAAAAGCCACAAAAATCAATAAAGCCCTAAACTTAGCATAGAAAGATCCTAATCAAAGGCTCCTTTTCGGCGTATTCTATAACTTCCTTAAGGAGATGCCCCCTTAGGGAAGGAACTTTATAATTTAAAATACGCAAAACGAAAGGAGCTGCTGATGATTGCAACAATGAAGCATGAAGCAAAGAAGGCAGGCCTTTTCTCCAGAATACAGAAGAAGTTAGGCTATGCCGTTGCACGTGTATTTTCTGCAGGCGGAGCGACAACGACTGAGTTTTTATTGAACCAGCGCCACGCATAATCCGAGTGAAGAACAAGTTGAATGAAGAACGCCGGACGAAAGTCCGGCGCTTTTTTTATGAAAAAAGCCAGCTGACATTAACTTAAGCATTCTCCCGGACTATAATAAGAAATAAAGGTACTCGCAGGCTTTTTAGAAATTTTTTGAGAAATGAGGAGAACCGTGATGAACGCACAGGAAACGTATGAAGTATGGCTCAGTAAGCTCTCCCTCAGCGATCCCATGCATGGGGAACTGGAAGAGATCAGGGGAAATGAAGCGGAGATTACCGACCGTTTCTATCAGGAAATTGTATTCGGTACGGCTGGGCTCCGCGGAATCTGCGGAGCCGGGACCAACCGGATGAACGAGCTGACGGTCGGCAGGGCGACCCAGGGCATTGCCAATTACATTTTAAAATCAGGGGAGGACGCCTCCCGCGGCGTCGTGATCGCCTATGACTGCCGCTACCACTCCAGGGAATTTTCCGAACTTGCGGCGGAGATTCTGGCGGGAAATGGAATCAAGGCATACCTGTTCCCGTCCCTTCGTCCGACCCCGGAACTGTCCTTCGCCATCCGAAAGCTGGGTACAGTTTCCGGCATCAACATGACCGCCAGCCATAATCCCAAGGAATACAACGGCTACAAGGTGTATTGGGAGGACGGCGCCCAGATCTCCGGCGAGGTTTCGGACGGCATGTTAAAGGAGATTCAGGCCCTTGATCTGTTCAAGCCGGTTCAAAAGATCAGCCTTTCGGAGGCTGTCGACCGGGGACTCATTCAGATGCTGGGCGAGGACATGGACGAGGCATACATGAGCTATGTCCTTGGCATGGCTCTGCGCCCGGATGACCAGCTGGATTTAAGCGTCCCGGTTGTCTACACCCCCTTAAACGGAGCGGGCAGCCTGCCCATGCGTGATATGGCAAAACGGCGGGGCTTTGTCAACTTTACGATTGTGCCGGAGCAGCAGGACCCCGATCCGGATTTCACGACGGTGCCCTTCCCCAACCCGGAAAATCCCAAGGCATTTGAACTTGCCGAAAAGCTGGGCAGGGAGCGGGGAGCTGAGGTCCTGATCGCGACCGACCCCGACAGCGACCGCATGGCGGTGGAGGTTGCGGACGGCAGGGGCGGCTACCGCGCCCTAAACGGCAACCAGACCGGAGCCCTGCTCATTGCATATAAGGCGATGGCGATGACGGAAAATGGAACCTTGCCGGACAAGCCGGTGATGATCAAGTCCATCGTGACCGGCAACTTCGGACGGGCAATCTGCGAGGACTATGGGATCGACGTCTATGAAGCCCTGACCGGTTTTAAAAATATCTGCGGACGGATTCCGGAACTGGAGGCGAAGGGCTACCACTATTTCTTCGGCTATGAGGAGAGTATCGGGTGTGCGCCCGGCGAAGCGGTCCGCGACAAGGACGGCATCACGGCGGGCATGCTGATTACCGAGATGGCAGCCTACTATCGGAAGCAGGGCATGAGCATGGCGGAAGCCCTGGATTCCCTCTACAAAAAGTACGGATATTTTGCGGAGGATCAGGTATCGGTCGTCCTTAAGGGTCAGGCGGGTCAGGAGAGGATCGGCCGCATTATGGATGCCTTCCGCAAGGGACAGCCGCAGTCTTTTGGCGAGTTCAAGGTCGCTGAGATTATCGACTACATCGATGGCTGGGAGGACATCCCGGCGCAGAACGCACTCAAGTTTCAGATGACGGACGGCAGCTGGTTCGCGATGCGCCCGTCTGGAACAGAACCCAAGATCAAGTTCTATTACTATGCCAGGACGGATGCTGCCGATCGGTCAAAAGCCAAGGTCGAAGGCATGGTCCAGGCAGTCAATACTTTGATTGACCAGGTTCAGTGAAGGAAGCCGAATCTGAGCCTGCTTTACGTCATTCCATGAACGGACGAAAGTGATTCTATGCTACAATAGGGCTGTTGTACGGGAAGTACAGCAGCCCTATTGTGTTATAGAACTGTCTTTAAGCGGAAAGGACGAGACGTTGAGAGAAGATTATCAGAGAGCCCGCAGACTGGGAGAGAAGGCATATCGAAAAGCGGCGTCGGCAGGCAAGTATCCCTACCTGCCGGCTCTGGATGAAATGATTTCCCCAAAGGAGATCGCCGCGGAAGTTCCCGTCGGTCACATGGAGATTCCGACGGATTCCATCGTGGGGACCCGGACCAAGGGCAGGCAGAATGCCTTTGCCCTCAATTTTATGCCCCTTCTGGAGCTGGGAACGGAATTTGAAAGCAAATGGAACAGCCTCTATGAGTCCCAGCTGGTCGACGGCATCCGGGAAGCCATCATTGTTTACGAATATATGAGACGCTTCTATGTTCTGGAGGGCAACAAGCGGGTCTCTGTCGCCAAGTTCTGTCAGATCGCGGATATGGAGGCGGAGGTGACGCGGATCCTGCCGGTCAAGACAGAGGACGAGGACAACCGCCTCTACTACGAATTTGTCCGCTTTTTTGAGGTCTGTCCGACCTATGATGTGGAATTTTCCAAGCTGGGAAGTTACAAAAAGCTGGCCAATCTTCTGGGGCGGGACCTGGAGCAGGAGTGGACGGCTGACCAGGTCCGGGAACTCAACTTTATGTATTCCTCCTTCGCCAAGATCTTTCTGGCAAATGGGGGCGACCATCTTAACATGACGCCGGGGGATGCCCTCCTAATTTATCTGGGCATCTATGGGACCAACAGCCTGCTCCACGAATCCAAGAGCGTCCTCGAAGTCCAGATCAAAAAGCTTTGGAAGGAGTACCGGCTGGAGGCAAATGATAACCGGATCGATCTCCTGAAGGCTCCGGAGGAAGCCCCCAGGGAAAATGGCATTTTAAGCGGCATCTTAAAGCCGACCCGGGGCTATACGCCCGACCATCCCCTTCGGGTCGCCTTCCTCTATCGGCAAAATCCCCAAAATTCCAGGTGGGTCTACGGTCACGAACTGGGGAGACTCCACCTTGCCCAGTGCTTTCAGGGGGCGGTGTCGACCGTTCCCTTCCTCGACTGCCTGGATGATGGGAAGACCAGAAAGGCGATCGACGCGGCGGCAGCGGATGAGGACCGGATTATTTTCACGACCTCTCCGACCCAGATGACGGAGACTTTAAAGAGCGCCATCCACTATCCGGACACCCAGTTTTTGAACTGCTCCATCAATCTGTCCCACCACGCGGTCCAGACCTATTACGCCAGGACCTATGAGGCGAAATATTTGATGGGGGCGCTTGCGGCGGGCATGGCGGACAATCACAAGATAGGCTACCGTGCCGCCTATCCCATCTATGGAACGCTGTCTGATATCAACGCCTTTGCTATCGGAGCCGCCATGGTAGATCCCAGGGTCCGGGTCTATCTGAGCTGGTCGGCAGTGGAAGGAGATGGCTGGGAGGAGACCTTAAAGGATAAGGGCATCCGCGTCATTTCCGGTCCCGACCTCATCCAGCCCGATCAGGCTTCCCGCAAGTATGGCGTCTATCTGCTGGGGGAGGACGGGAGCGTCAGCAACCTGGCAGCGCCGGTTCTCAACTGGGGAAATTACTATGAGCAGATACTCCGTCCCGTTGTCGAGGGGGATGTGGGGACTAAGATGCCGGAGGGCAAGGACCAGGCTCTCAACTACTGGTGGGGGCTGTCCGCGGACGTCATCGATGTCATCGTCAGCCAGAAGACTCCCTACTATACCCGGAAGATGCTGGACTATCTGAAGGCGGGCGTCATTTCCGGCAGGGTCAGCCCCTTTCAGGGAGAAATTCACAGCCAGACGGGGCTTATTTCCGGTAAGGGGGACAGGGCTCTTTCGGACCACGACATTATCACGATGAACTGGCTCAATGACAACGTGATCGGGACCATTCCCAACTATCAGGATTTGAACGAGGCGGGCCGAAGAGTAGCGGCAGTTATCGGGGTGAAAAAGGACAAAGATGAAAATACTGATCATAGCTGATGAAGAGGAAAAGATTCTTTACGATTTCTTCGATAAGGAACTGGTCAAGGGCGTGGACCTGATCATTTCCTGCGGAGACCTGAAACGGTACTATCTGGAATATCTGGAGACCATGATCAACTGTCCCCTGATCTATGTACCGGGCAACCATGACGATTATGCCCAGAATCCGCCCCAGGGCTGTATCGATATCGACGATAAGATCTATGACTTTAGGGGACTGCGCATCCTGGGGCTGGGCGGCTCCATGCGCTATAACGACAAGCCCAATATGTACACGGAAGAGGAGATGGAGAAGCGGATCCGCAGGATGAAGCGGAGCATCGTCCTCCACAACGGCTTTGACGTCCTGGTGACCCATGCCCCGGCAAGAGGCTATGGGGACCTGGAGGACCTGCCCCACCTGGGCTTTGAATGTTTCAACGATCTCTTAAATACCTGGAAGCCCAAATATATGCTGCACGGTCACGTCCACAAGGAGTACGGGGGCTTTAAGCGGAGCTACGACCACCCCAGCGGGACCCGGATCTATAACGGCTACGGTCACATGATCCTGGAGATCGGCGACCATGAGCATCCCGCCAAGGGCAAGACCGGGTCGGCGCTTTATGACCTCTATGTGTCCATCCAGAGCAGGGGCAAGCATAACGCCTGAAATAGTCGGATTTTTCATCTTACTTTAGCGCATTAAAGTTTGACATCGCTAAAATGTTACTCTATAATAGTCAGAAAATGACGATTTAATATTCCCAATATGCTGATTGTCCGAAGGGGGAGCAGATATGGCAGCTTCAAGAACAACGAGGACGACGTATTTTGATGATCGCGTTCTGGCAAGATTTTTTGGTAAGTCATCCAACTACACCAATATTCCGAATGGGCTCTTTGCCAAGTATAACGTAAAGAAGGGGCTTCGGAACGAGGATGGGACCGGTGTCCGAATCGGGCTGACCCGGGTTTCCGACGTCATCGGTTATCACAAAAAGGACGATGGAACGGTCGAACCCTGTCAAGGAAATCTGCTCTTTCGCGGGTACAGCATCCGGGATCTGATCGAACATCGGCAGGGGAATTTTGGTTTTGAAGAAACCTGCTTCCTTCTCCTGTTCGGTTTTTTGCCGGATCGGAAGCAATTTGAGGAATTTAAGCTGTCCCTGGCTATGCGGTACGAGCTGCCGGATAATTTTCTGGTCAATGAGATTTTAAGATCGCCTTCGAGAAATCTGATGAACCGGATGCAGACCCTGACCCTGGCTCTCTACAACTACGACGATGATCCGGATGATGTGGATGTCTATGAGACGCTGAGAAAGGGCATCAACCTGATTGCCAAGTTCCCCTCCATCGGCTGTTACGCCTATCAGGCTAAGCAGCACGATGCCTGCCGGAAGTCCCTCATTATCAACTATCCCAAAAAAGAATATTCGATTGCGGAAAATATTTTGTTCATGCTCCGTCCGGACGGCAAGTTTACGGACCGGGAGGCGAACCTGCTCGATGCCCTGCTGGTCATTCATGCGGACCACGGCGGCGGTAACAATTCCACCTTTACGGATGTCGTGATCGGGTCGACCGGAACGGATCTGTATTCCGCGATCTGCGGATCTCTGGGGGCGTTAAAGGGACCCCGGCACGGGGGCGCCAATATCTCGGCGGCGGAGATGATGAAGGAGGTCATCGACGTCACCCACTATGACACCGATCCGGACCTCTTAAAGTCCGTGGTCAACGATATCTTTGACGGCAGGTATTTTGACCACAGCGGTCTGATCTACGGCTTTGGTCATGCGGTCTATACGCTGTCCGATTCAAGGGCGGAACTGCTGAGGGGGCTCTGCGAGAAGCTGGCGGAGGAGAAGGGCTGTGAGGAACGCTTTTTGTTCTACCGCGCCTTTGAAGATACGGTCCATGAAGTCGCGAAGGAGCGTAAGGGCAAGTGGCTGCCGACCAACGTCGATTTTTATTCGGGCTTTGCCTATCAGCTGCTGGGCATACCGGAAGATCTCTTCACCCCGCTCTTTGCCATTGCCCGGGTAGCGGGCTGGGTCGCCCACAATGTGGAAAACAAACTGTACGACGGTCGTATCATGCGGCCTGCGACCAAGTATGTCGGAGAGAACCGGGAGTTTATCAAGATGGAGGAGAGGAGCTGATTGGGGAGATCAACCCCTCTCCCCAGCCTCTGATTCCGATAGACGGTACCGCCTGCATGTGATATACTTTTGAGCAGTTAAAAGCAGATTTCATCGGACAGGATTGAGGTTGAAAAATGGGAGAGAAGAAGGTCATCACGATCAGCCGGGAATATGCCGCTTACGGGCGCACGGTAGCCTCTGCACTGGCGGAACGGCTGGGTCTGGAGTTTTACGACAGGGACTTTGTCAATAAGACGGTAGAAGAGAGCGGCTACGCAAGGGAAGATATAGAAGAAGAGGGCGAGGCAATGAGCCGCGCCAGCCTTTGGATGAATACCTTCCTGAACGGTGCGGCGACTTACTCCAGTTCCTTTGACGGAATCTATCAGGCGCAGAAGGACGTGATCCTAGAGCTGGCTCAAAAGCCCTGCATCATCATCGGTCGCTGCTCGGATCACATCTTAAAAGAAGCGGGAATCCCCAGCTTCCATATCTATCTCTATGGGGATGTGGATTTTCGGATGAAGCGCGCCGCGGAACTTAACCCCGGCGTGACCGGAAATGAGCTGAAGAAACTGATCGAAAAGCGCGACAAGCTTAGGACCAATTACTACCGCCACTATACCGGGGCAGAGATGGGGGATTCCGCCAACTACAATATCTGTCTCGATGTCGGGGCGATCGGAGTGGACAAGTGCATTGATATCCTGACGGAGATTCTGGGACGGTAAGGACCGGAGTATGATCGACAGACAGGATATGCTGGAACTGACCAGGCGCATGACACTGGCGCGAAACTGCTTCGATCGGATTTCCGGCTGCTACTTTGACCGGGACGGGGAAGTGGACGATACGTTTAATTCCCGTTTTCTGAACCTCTCCACGGCAGATAAGACCGCCAATCTGAAAATTGCCAAGGCCATTCCTTTTTCCAGAACCAATGACCAGCTGGTGGAATACCGCTATGACGCGGAGGACCGGAGAGCGGGCAGCATGTGGCAGCTGCTTTTGGGAATACTAAAGAGTGAACTGAGGGATGACGCCCTCCTTGATATTCTCTATGAGCAGATCGGCAGGCAGCTCAGGATGCCTGAGCCGATGGGGGTCTACCTCTTTCACGGTGTCTACGACATTCCGGTCAAGGGGACGGACCATCAGTATATCGGGGAATCAGAGGAGATCTATCCCTTTTTGATCGGGGCAGTGGGACCGGTCACGGATGATTATACGATGAAGAAGCCGGACTATGGCTTCCTGTATCCGGCGTTTTCCTTTCGGAGTGCCGATATCAATGCCATTGATATCTTTGAATCCGATCCAAATGAGACACATGAAAAACTGACAGAACTGCTCCTTCGCTGAAGGGGCGGCCCTGCCAGTTTCTTTTTATGCCGGTACCGAGACGTTTTGACGAATCCGGCGGCGAAGATTTTTCTTAAATTCGGGTCCGATGAAGATACTGACGAGTTCCCGGATGGCGCTGTACTTGTCCGCCAGCATGACGATCAGCGCTTCTTTGGACTTCGGCGGGAGGGTAAGGGCGGTTGCCGGCCACATGTGGCGCCGGATGATCTGCTCGGTATTTGAATCCAGGTCCGGGATCAGCTTTTTCGCCTCTTCGACGGACAGGACGGGGTGGAGGGCACAGCACTCGCGGTTGTTCTGAAATTTCTGATCCCGACCCAGGATGCCCAGATCGTGACAGAGGGCGCCTTCGACCACTTGCTTCTGGTTGATCCGGATGTGAAGGCGGTCCAGAATCTGGGACATGCGGACGCTCATAATCGTGACATCCATGGAATGGTCGGAGACGGTCATGACCAGGTGATGGGGCTGCCGGTAGCCGCTTTGAAAGATCTCGGAGGCGATGATATGGCTGCCGTATTTTAATATCGTTTCAGTAAGGTCCTGCTTCATCTGTTCTTTCTCCATTTCAATCACCTATTATAAGAGATCCGGGCGGTTTTGATTCTAAAAAAAATGTAAATTTCAACGTTCACTCAAGGATTTTGGGAACTGGGTGACAAATGACCTTTCAAAGCGGGGCATTTTTCATTATACTGCTGAAGGTATATCAATCAATAGAAGCAAAACCATACTTGAAATGGAGGAAATAAAGTTGAAACAGATGAGACGAATTATCCTGTTTCTGGCCGGCTGCTTTTTGCTGGGCACAGGTATCGGAGTCTGCAACGCAGGGGGCTGGGGCATGGACGCCCTGGACGTCCTGACGACCGGGCTTGCCGGGAAAATCGGGCTTGCCTTAAGCCTCGTGAATTTTGCGGTCTACCTGGTCATGAGTGGTGCTGCCCTGATTCTTGATAAAAAGCAGGTGGCGATCTGGACCTTTGCAGCCCCCTTTGTCACTTCTCTGGGTATCGATCTCTCCATGCGGGTGCTGCCGGTTTTGCGGTTGAGCGCCTTTTCCTTTGGTGTCTATATGGCGGGAATCCTGGTCATGGGATTTGGAAATGCCCTGTCCATCTACGCCAACTGCGGCAGGTCCCCCTATGACGCCTTCCTTTATGCCCTGATGACGCGTACCAAAAAGAGCTATGCGGTGGTAAGATGGATCTTTGACGGCAGCTGCATCCTCCTGGGGCTGATCTTGGGTGGATCTTTGGGAATTGGGACGGTTATCGCCTTCCTGGTCATTGGAAAGCTGATTGAGTTCTTCATAGGACTCTTTGATCGGATTGCCGCCCATAACGACAAGCCGCAGGTCGTCTTTAGCTAAGATTGGATCTTTAGAATAGAAAGCAGGTTGAATATGGGAATCGTTGTATTTGGCGCCGTATTTGTCGATAGCAAGGGCTATCCCTTAACCCAGTATGTCCCGGGCGGCAGAAATGTCGGTCGGGTCATTCAGGTGCATGGCGGCGTCAGCCGGAACGTGGCGGAAGATATCGCGAATGTAGAGCTGAAGCCGACCTTTGTCACGGTCCTTGATGACAGCGGGACCAGCCAGGACGTCATCAACAAGTTGAACCGCCACAACGTGGACACCGGCTATATCCGCAGGGATGGGGATGGTCTGGGAACCTGGCTGGCGGTCTTCAATAATGATAACGACGTAGTGGCATCGATCTCAAAGCGACCGGACTTAAGCGGAATCAGCACGATTCTCGACGAACATGGAGATGAGATTATTCAAAATGCGGACAGTATCGTTGTGGAGATCGATATGGATTCTTCGATTCTAAAGAAGATCTTTCATCTGGCTGATGTCTACCACAAGGATGTCTACGCTGTAGTCTCCAATATGTCTATTGCGATGGAGCGGCGGGACCTTTTGAAGAAGACCGCCTGTATCGTCTGCAATGCCCAGGAGGCGGGCATGCTCTTCAGCGATGAATTCGATGGCAGGAGCCCGGAAGAACTGGTCGAGATTATTAAGGAGAAAATCCAGCTCGCCCAGTATCCCAGAATGATTGTGACGATGGGCGAGCAGGGGGCGGTCTATGCGGATGTCGCGGGGAAATCCGGCTTCTGTCCTGCCCGGAGGGTCGCCGTCATCGATACAACCGGCTGCGGGGACGCCTTTTTCGCCGGTGCGGCGATCGGCATGACCTATGGCAAGACGATCGAGGAGTCCTGTGAGATCGGGACCCGGCTGGCTTCTTCGGTCATCGCGACCAAGGAAAATGTCTGCCCCAGATTCCTGCCCAGCGAGTTTGGGCTGGAGGTCTGATTTTGCCCCATATATTTTATTGGAAATCTTGTATTATGCCTCTTCTTTGGTATACTGGATGGGACTTTACTGATGTAAACAGACGAAGAGGACTAAATGATGAAGAAGGTTGTAAAATTCGGCGGCAGCTCGTTAGCCGATGCGGAGCAGTTTAAGAAGGTCAGTGCCATTATTCATGCGGACCCCGAGCGGGTCTATGTCGTACCCAGCGCTCCGGGCAAGCGGTTCAGCGGTGATGTCAAGGTGACGGATATGCTGCTGGAAGCCTACCGGATCGCGGTTGAAGGCGGCGATCTAGAGTGTCAGATGGGCGCGATCAAGAAGCGCTACGATGAGATTATCACCGGACTGGGGCTTGATTTTTCGCTCGATGATGAATTTGCAGCCATCATGAAGCAGCTGAAGGAAGACCCCTATCAGGACTACGCCGCGTCCCGCGGGGAGTATCTGAACGGTCGGATCATGGCCAAGTATCTGGGATTTGAATTTATCGACCCCTATGAGGTCATTTTCTTTAACGACGAGGGCAACCTCAACAGCTATAAGACCGAAAAGATCTTAAAGGCACGTCTGGAGCAGACTCCCCAGGCTGTTATTCCTGGCTTTTACGGACACGGAAAGGATGAGAAGATCAAGACCTTTTCCCGGGGCGGGTCCGATGTGACCGGATCGATCGTCGCCAGCGCGGCTAAGGCTTCGGTCTATGAAAACTGGACGGATGTTTCGGGCTTTTTGGTAGCGGATCCGCGGATTATCAAGGACCCGGTCGCCATCAACACCATCACCTATCGGGAACTGCGGGAACTGAGTTACATGGGGGCGTCCGTTCTGCACGAGGACGCCATTTTTCCGGTCCGCAGCAAGGGGATACCGATCAACATCAAGAATACCAACCGCCCCCAGGACGAAGGCACCTGGATCGTCGAGAGTACGGCGAGAAAGTCCAGTTTTACGATCACGGGAATTGCCGGTAAGAAGGGCTTTTGCGCCGTCAGCATTACCAAGGCTCTGATGAACTCAGAAGTCGGTTTCTGCCGGAAGGTTCTGCAGGCCTTTGAGGAAAATGGTATTTCAATTGAACATATGCCATCCGGTATTGATACTATGACGGTCGTGGTGCATGAGGACGAGTTCCTTGATAAGGAACAGCAGGTTGTCTCTTCGATTCACCGCCTGTCCCAGCCCGACTCCGTCGAGATTGAGTCGGACCTGGCGCTGATCGCCGTTGTCGGCAGGGGCATGAAGTCGGTCAGGGGAACTGCGGCGAGGATCTTTTCCGCGCTTGCCCATGCCCATATCAATATCCGTATGATCGACCAGGGGTCCTCCGAGCTGAATATCATCCTGGCTGTCGCCAATGAGGATTTTGAAAATGCCATCAAGGCGGTTTACGATATTTTTGTTCTGACGCAGATTTGATGGGATAATGCATAGCAATAGCATAGGCAGGAGAAGGTTCCCGGAATCGCCAGATTTTGGGAATCTTTTTGGGTCTGTCTTTCAAAAAGGAGATGGGGATATGATGCAGGAAGAACTGCTCCTGATTTTGGAGCAGGCGGGAAATCTGAAGCGGAATACCAGACACTGCTGGATCGATCCGGACCGCAAGGAGAGCGTGGCGGATCACAGCTGGAGACTGGCTCTTATGGCAATGCTGCTAAGCGGTGAGGAAGAGTTCCGGGGCGTCGACATGAACAGGGTCATCCGCATGTGTCTGATCCACGACCTGGGAGAATCCTTTACCGGGGATATTCCCTCTTTTGAGAAACAAGAAGAGGACCGGGACAAGGAAGAGAACCTCTTTTGGGACTGGGTGGAGAGTTTTCCCTCCCCGCAAAAAGAGGACTGGCTGGCTCTTTTGAATGAGATGAAGGAGCTGAAGACCAGGGAAGCAAAGACCTATAAGGCGCTCGACAAGATCGAGGCTCTGATCTCTCACGATGAGTCGGAACTTGACACCTGGCTGCCGCTCGAATATGATTTGCAGCTGGAATACGGGAAAAAGGAGGCTGCCTTCTCCCCCTATCTCATGAATCTTCACCGGGCGATCGACGTCTGGACCAAGGAGAAGATTGAGCAGAAGAGGGAAGAAGACAGTGATTCTTATAGGGGTTAAAGAAACACCGGATCGGTAGAATTTTATTGAAGGTCTGTCGAGCTTCTGACTGTCTTAGTTTCTTTTAGATATTGCGCTTTGGGGTCGGGACGACCGAAGCGCTCCAGGATCTTTTTCCGGTTCAATCCCGCCAGAATGATGACCGCGATCTGTACGACAAAGGACAGAACCGTATAGAATATCTGACCGCGGATCAGAAAATGCCCGGCGACGCAGTTGGATAAGATCTGAATCCAGCTGGAAATGGCGACCGAAGCGGCATATTCGCGGACACGGAGCCTGGCGGCAGCGGCAAAGTAGGGGATGACGCCGTTGGGGATGCCCGGAACCAGACAGGCGAGGGCAAAGACAAAGGCGGGATCGTAGCGGTTGACGGTGGAAATGATCCAGCCGCTCTTTCTCTGGTCCGCCTTGATCTGGTGGCGGAAGGCCTTTGCCAGCATGAAGATCAGGGTATTGGCAAGGACAAAACCGCTGTAGGCGGCAAGAAAAGCCTGCCACCAGGGAAAGATCATGCCGGCTGTGAACTGGATCAAAATGCCGGGGATGACGACGCTGATGACCTGGAGGACGGACAGTAAAAAGACGCTGATCAGCCCTCTCCAGGCGCCTTGCTCGGAGATATAGGCGGCGATAGCGTCCTCATCGCCCTCTTTTAAGAGGCGGATCAGGTCCGGAATGGTGCCGCCGAACAATTTCCAGGCAAAAAATGCCAGGAGGCAGGCAGCCGCGACCATGATCAGGACCCGTAAGATTTCTTTTAAGGAGTGATGATCCTTCATAAAGATCCTCGTTTCGTTAAGAGATTGCTCTATTATAGCACAATCCATTCAGGATGTTGGTTAGGAAAGGATATAGGTTTTGAAAGAAGGGCAGTTTAAAAGGCTGGAAGCCCTGGTGGGAAAAGAAGTGGACGAGGATAAGATGCGGGAAGCGGGCTTTCTGCACTATGTCTTCGGCAAGGATATCGCTTATCAGGTGGACGTTCTGACCGGTAGGAGAGAAGATACAGAGCCGGACCAGGATGAGGTGGAGGCGATCCGGTCCTTCTTTGGGGACGACTGCTGGATGAAGTACGTTCCCATGTCCGATCGGGAACTTAAGGGCAATCAGATCTATGACGCCTCCTTCCTGCTTGGCATTACCCTCGACCAGGATGAGGTCATCACCTCCGCCAAAGAGTACTTAAGGATCGGAGTTCCCTTTGCGGGAGAAATGCCGGTCATCTCCGGACTGCCGGTTCCGGTCTATTACGACTATATGCCGGTCAATTACTGTCCCCGCTATGTGGTCCGGGAACTGACTGGGGTCCTGAAGGATGGAGAAAATGGGGCATTTTCTGAGGACTGATGCAAATTTTGATTTTGGACCCGATTTTTGGAATGTCCTTTTATAAATGTGGTATCATATTACGAAAATGCTGGCGACAGCGATATTTTTAAGACAGGAAGGGAATCATTATGGCATATAAAAAGGCGATGGTCGCGGATTTTGACGGAACCTTGTATCGACCGGAGCAAGAGGTTCCGATCAGACCGGAAGATGTTGAAGCCATTCGGGCTTTTCAGAGCAAGGGCTATCTCTTTGGCGTTTGCAGCGGTCGGATGTTAAAGGAGATCAGGAAGCTGACCGGTGACCAGATCCACTTTGACTTTGCGGTGACCAGCTCCGGCGCCTGCGTCTACGGTCTGGATGCTTCATTTGAAATCCACAATGAGATCGACCGCATCCGGACGGAGGATATCCTGGAATATGTCGAGCGGCACTACCGCCTGGAGGGGAATCTCCATATCGCGGATAATCGTCAGATAACGGACATTTCCTTCCACCCGGAGACGGAAGAGGAGGCGGAGCGGCTGGCTCATGATCTGCAGGGACGGTATTTCTCCTTTATTGAAGCCATACCCAGCAGCACCTCGGTCAACGTCATTCCGCTCGGTTCCGTCAAGGGGCTGGGCATCCGGAATATTCAACGGCACTATGGAATTGAAACTATGTACTCGGTTGCGGATTCCGTCAGCGCCCTGTCCATGTTCCGAGGAGCGGACAAGAACTATGCCGTCTCCTGGGGAGAAGACGACATCATCGACGATGCGGACCAGGTTGTGGATTCTGTGGCGGAAGCCTTAAAACTTGCGGAAGAGGACTGAAGTTCAAAAGAGAAAGGGAAAAACGTAAGAAATGAAGGAGTTTTTGATCCATGATCTTTTGAAAGTCGGACCTGGCTTTTTCAAACGAGCCGTGACCGTGGTTTTTGCCGCGATCGGCACCGGCTTTTTCCTGTCCCTTTTGATCAATGTGAATCTGGGGACGGATCCCTGCACCTTTATCAATGTGACCGTTTCAAATCGTTTGGGGATATCTTTCGGGACCTGGCAGCTTTTATTGAATATTGGGCTGATGATTTTTGTTCTCATCACCTCTCGTGTCCGCTATATCGGGCTGGGAACTCTGGTCAATATGGTTCTGCTTGGCTATGCCGCGGATTTTTTTCGATGGGTCTGGTCAAGGACCCTGCCGGAAGCCGTCTTTACCCAGTTTCCATCCAGGGCGATCGTCTTTGCTATCGCCCTTTTGGGGTTTATCGCGGGCTGTGCCGTCTATATGAATTGTGTGATGGGAGTGGGACCCTATGACGCTGCGCCCATGATCATCGGCGGCTGGCTCAAGGGCCTGCCTTTTACCGTCGTCCGCATGTGTTGGGATTTTGGTATGCTGGGGATTGGTATGGCTCTGGGAGGGGGCGTCCCTCCTCTCGGAAGCTTCTTAATGGCTCTTTTTTTGGGACCGGTCATCGGAATCGTAGGCAGGTGGATGAGAAAGACCTTTCATTTTGAGTTCGCGGCATAGGAAGGAGAAGGCGGTATGGCATCGATTCAGGACCAGGAACTGGTCGTCTATGACCTGACCAGTTCCAAGGACCAGGGCAGCGCCCTGGGAGAGGCGGTCGTGACCTATGAAAAGACGGACAGCGGGTATGAGATTGCAGATCCCGACCATCCCTTTCTGACTCTCTCTGACCCGGACCACCTGCTATCTGACCATCAGAACGGGGATTTTCTCAATCCAAACCGGAGAACAGCATTTGAGTTCCGCCTGGATGGAGAAATGAAGACCGTGGACATCAAGCGGATCGATTCCCGCTTTATCCGTCTTTTGAACTGGCTGGGCGGGGAAAGACGCCCTATTCGGCTCCATGGGGTCAGGCACGGAGAGGAATACTGCGTCTACGGGATCCGGATGGTGGATCCCAGCGGCAGGACAGTCCTTCGGACGGCTGAGGACAGTCTCCTGCAGCTCATGATCGAGCGGCTCCTGTCCGGTCATTTTCAGGAAGAAGAGGAAGAGGACGGGGCGCCGGACGAGACGGTGCGGATCACCACCATCCCGGATATCGAAAATTATCTCTTTGTGGCAGGTTCCACCATGCCCAAAAATGTCCTCAAGTGGGCGAGGCGAAACCTGGAGACGGCTAAGTCCAATTCCATCAGCCCCGAGGAACGGCGGCATGCCTTAAGAGCCCTGTCCATGATGCTCAATATCAAGTGGAAGGGATCTTATTTTGAGTCCATCGATCCGGTCAAGGCACGGGAGATTCTGGACGCGGAACTCTACGGCATGGAGAGCGTCAAGCAGAGGATCATTGAGACGGTCATCCAGATCAACCGGACCCACACCCTGCCGGCTTACGGCATCCTGCTGGCGGGGCCTGCGGGAATCGGCAAGTCCCAGGTCGCTTACGCCGTCGCCAAGATTTTAAGGCTGCCCTGGATCTCCCTTGATATGAGTACCATCCACGACGCCGAGGCACTGACAGGCAGCCCCCGGGTCTACGCCAATGCCAAGCCGGGCCGCATCATGGAGGGCTTTGCCCAGGCGGCGACCAGCAACCTGGTCTTTATCATCAACGAGCTGGACAAGGCGGACGTCTCCAGTCCCAACGGCAACCCCGCCGACGCCCTTTTGACCCTGCTCGACAACCTGGGCTTTACCGATAACTATATCGAATGTACCATTCCGACGGACGGCGTCTACCCGGTTGCGACAGCAAATGACAAGAGCCTCATCAGTGATCCCCTCATGTCGCGCTTTTGTGTCATCGATATACCGGACTACAGCGACCGGGAAAAGCGGGAGATTTTCAAACGCTTCTCCCTGCCCAAGATCTTAAAGCGGATGGGCATGAGAGAGGAAGAGTGCATCGTAGGCGAGGACGCCCTCGACGTCATCCTGTCTGCCTATCAGGGGGAGACAGGAGTCCGGGACCTGGAGCAGGCAGCGGAGCATCTGGCGGCGAACGCCCTCTACCAGATTGAAACAAAGGGAGTTACAGGTGTCGTCTTTGACGGACCCACTACAGAAAAATTATTAAAAATGTAAGGGATGTGTTGCATGCGCAACAAAATGTGGTATCATAGATAGCGACAGCAAGAAAGACTCTAACCGGGGTCTTACTGGGAAAATATATTCCAAGAATCATGCAGAAAGGAATTTGATATGGCTAAGATCAATAAGGATATGACAGTTCTCGAAGCGCTTCAGGTTAACCCGGATATCGCGGGGATCCTGATGCAGGAAGGGATGCACTGCATCTTCTGCGGCGCCGCTGCAGGCGAATCTCTTCAGGAGGCAGGTTATGTACACGGCATCGGCGATGAGCAGATGAACAACATGATCGATCGAATCAATGATTTCCTGTCTAGCCAGCCTGAGCAGGCAGCGGCACAGCAGTAAGATAGGATTGAGATCCGGAAGATGGTTTTCGAAAGTAAGACGGACAAAGGCGTTTGCAGCTTTGCCCGTCTTTTTTATATACCCAGGCAGCTTACGCTGTCTAAGGAGAAAGCAACGGATCAGTTTGCTTTCAAAATTTCAGAACATTTGCGGAATTTTTCTGTCGGTCATCCCCGAATGGGCTATAATAGATAAGGCTTTAGATAAGAGACCACGTTCAATCAGACAGACAGCGATCGGGGGTAGCAAAGATGGATCTGGGAGCTTTTTACGCGGGCAGGGAATTTGAACTCTATCGGGACTTGGGTGCCCACTGCGGTGAGGGTGGCGTCACCTTCCGGACCTACGCGCCGGCGGCAGCGGGAGTCTCCGTCATCGGAGAATTTTCCGACTGGCAGGACCGTCCCATGCAGCGGGCCTTAAACGGGCAGTTCTGGGAAACGACGGTGGCGGAGGCGAAGGCGGGACAGATGTATAAGTTCCGCATTTATGGAAATGGCGGGTCTTACCAGGACCATGCCGATCCCTACGCCTGGTCCTCTGAACTAAGACCGGGGACCGCCTCCATCATCTATGATGAGCGGACCTATCAGTTTAAGGATCAGGATTGGATGAAGACCAGGTCGGTTCATTTGAGGGAAAGTCTCAATATCTACGAGCTGCACCTGGGCTCCTGGAAGCGCAGGGATGATCCGCTTAAGCATGCCAAACGGATTGATGAGGCAAAGGAAAAAGGGGAGGGCATCGACGTCTCTTATGGCTGGTACTCCTATGAGGAACTGGCGGACCGTTTGATCCCCTATCTCAAGGACCATGGTTTTAGCGCCGTGGAATTTCTGCCCTTAAGCGAATATCCCGCCGATGAGTCCTGGGGCTATCAGGCGACCGGCTTTTTCAGCGCGACTTCCCGCTACGGAAGTCCGGATGGGCTGATGACCCTAATTGACCGCCTGCACCGGGCGGGGATCAGTGCCATCCTGGATATCGTGACCGTCCACTTCGCGGTCAATGATTACGCCCTTGCCAATTTTGACGGGACGCCGCTCTACGAATATCCCAATCAGGATATCGGGATGAGTGAGTGGGGCAGCTGCAACTTCAACCATTCCCGCGGGGATATCGCCAGTTTCCTCAACTCTGCCAGTGACTTTTGGCTCAGCGTCTACCACTTTGACGGTCTCCGCTTTGACGCGGTCGGCAACCTGATCTACTGGATGGGAAATGAGAGCCGGGGGGTCAATTATCAGACCCTGCAGTTTATCAAGAACCAGAATGCCGGTTTAAAGTCGCGGCACCCGTCGGTTATGCTGATTGCGGAGGACTCCTCCGCCTATCCGGGCGTGACGGCTCCGGTCAGCGAGGGCGGTCTGGGCTTTGACTACAAGTGGGATATGGGCTGGATGCACGACACTTTGGATTTTCTCAGCACCGATCCCTTATATAGGAAGGCTAACTATCACAAGCTGACCTTTTCCATGGCGTATTTTTATAAGGAGCGCTACCTGCTTGCCCTGTCCCACGATGAGGTCGTACACGGCAAGGCGGCCATTTTGCAGAAGATGGCGGGGACCTACGAGATGAAGTTCCCCCAGGCGAGGACCCTTTACCTCTATATGATGACCCACCCCGGAAAAAAGCTGAATTTTATGGGAAATGAATGGGGACAGCTTCGGGAATGGGATGAAAAGAGGGAGCAGGACTGGATGCTTCTGGACTATCCGATTCACCAATCCTTCGCCCGGTTTATGACAGATTTAAACGCCCTCTATGCCAAGCATCCCGCCCTTTGGGAAAAGGACTACGAACGGGACGGCTTCACCTGGCTCGAGGCGGACGATACAGACCATGTCATCTACGCCTATTTAAGAAAGGGAGGATCGGAACAGATCCTGGTCGTCTTGAACTTCTCAGGTCAGCCCCAGCGCTTTTGCTGCCGGGCAGAAGGGAAGCTGACTCTCTTACTTGATACAGATGATGTCCGTTACGGGGGCAATAAAAAGACGGAAGATCCGTATGAAGGCTTGGATCAAAACGATCTGCTGCTTCCTGCCTTCAGCGGGCGTGCCTATCTGTTAAGATAAACTTAAAATAAACCAAATTTAAACAAGGAGAACACACGATGCTTAAGAATCCCGAAGAGACTAAAAATCAGATCATTGCCTGGATCAGGCAGTATTTTGAGGAAAATGGACCTGCCTGCAGTGCCGTTGTCGGCATTTCCGGCGGCAAGGACTCCAGCGTGGCGGCGGCTCTTTGCGCAAAGGCGCTGGGTAGGGACCGGGTGGTCGGCGTCCTCATGCCAAATGGGGAGCAGAGCGATATTGACGACGCCAGACAGCTGGTCGAGGCAATCGGAATCCGGTCGGTAGAATTTAATATCGGGTCCGCCTTTGACGCCATGATCGCCACGTTAGAAGAAAATGAAGCGTTGAAAGAGATCTCCGGCAGAACAGAGGTCTCCGGGGATACCCGGATCAATCTGTCGCCCCGCCTGCGGATGGCGACCCTCTACGCGATCGGACAGATGCTGCCAAATGGGGCTCGGGTCGTCAATACCTGCAACCTCTCCGAGGACTATGTCGGTTATTCGACCAAGTACGGGGATGCGGCAGGAGATTTCAGTCCCCTGTCGGACCTTCTAGTGGAGGAGGTTCTGCAGATCGGAGAAGTACTGGGACTGCCGGAAAACCTGGTTCAAAAGACCCCTTCCGATGGACTGAGCGGTCAGTCGGATGAGGACAAGCTGGGCTTTACCTATCAGGTTCTGGGAACCTACATCAAGACCGGTGTTCTGGAGGATGTGGAGATTCGGCAGAAGATCGACCGGCTTCACCGTTTAAATCTCCACAAGCTGACTTCTATGCCGCGTTTTGTCTTAAAGGATGCGGAGCGAACGCTTAAGCTTATGTAAAGAGACATTGATTTTAATCAGAAGAAAACGAGGACAGGCATGCTACAGATCAGTCAGCTGAAACTCCCCTGCGGAAAGGACCGGTCAGCCCTAAAGGACAGGATTCAAAAAGCTTTAAAATTAAAGGGAGAGGACGCCTTTTCCTGGACGCTTTTGCGGCATTCGGTGGACGCAAGGAAAAAGCCCGACCTCTACGACGTCTATACGGTTGGGGTCACCTTTCCCGATGGGCGAAATGAGGATAAGCTGGCGGCAAAGCTGCACAACCGCAATATCTGCGTCAAAAAGGTAACTTCCTACCGTTTTCCCAAGGCCCGGGATGGAGCGGAGCAGCTCCGCCACCGACCTGTCGTGATCGGCTTTGGTCCGGCAGGACTTTTCTGCGCCCTCATGCTGGCGGAGCAGGGCTATCGTCCGCTGGTCCTGGAGCGGGGACAGGCGATGGAGGACCGCATTAAAAGTGTGGAGACGTTCTGGCAGACCGGGGATCTTGATTCCGAATCGAATATCCAGTTTGGTGAGGGCGGAGCCGGGACCTTTTCCGATGGCAAGCTGACGACCAGTGTCAAGGACCCGGCGGGCAGAAATAAAAAAGTCATGGAGGTCTTCATTTCAGCCGGAGCGCCGGAGGAGATCGCCTGGGAGCAGCTGCCCCACATCGGAACCGACGTCCTAAGAGAGGTCATCCGCAACTTACGGCTCAGGATCATTTCCCTTGGCGGAGAGATCCGCTTTTCCTCCTGCGTCACGGACTTTCAAAGTGAACACGGAGTCATAACCGGACTTACCGTAAAGGATCGGGAGGGAACCTATGAACTGGAGGCGGACTGCGTCGTCCTCGCTCCGGGTCACAGTTCCAGGGACACCATCCGGACCTTCTATCAAAAGGAATTGCCCATGACCCAGAAGGCATTTGCGGTGGGCTTCCGGGTGACCCATCCCCAGGGCCTTTTGGATCACCAGCAGTACGGAATCTCAGATCGAAAGGAAATGGACCGGTTGGGGCTGCCGGCTGTCAGCTACAAGGTGACGGCTCATCCCAAGTCCGGCAGAGGGGTCTACAGCTTCTGCATGTGTCCGGGCGGCTATATCGTCAACGCCTCCTCGGAACCGGGGCGGCTTGCCGTCAACGGCATGAGTGACTACGCCCGGGATTCCGCCCGGGCAAACAGCGCCATCGTCATGACGGTCAACGCCCGGGATTTCGGCTCGGATGACGTCCTGGCGGGCATGGAGTACCAGGAAAGGCTGGAGACCCGGGCTTATGAGCTTGCCGCAGGCAGGGTTCCGGTCGAATCCTATGCGGATTTTAAGGAAGCAATAGAGGCGAAAGCTGCATCCTGTGCGGGTAGAAGCGAAAGCAATGGAGCGAAAGCTATATCTAGCGCGGACTTTGGAGCGGTCACAGGAGTGGAAGCAGAGAAAGAAGTCGGCAGGGAAGAGCTTAGATCGCTAAACAAAGAAGAGAATGGTCAGCTCTGTGACAAGGATGAGATCAGACCCTTAAGTAAAGAGGCGACCGACCGGCTCTGCATCAAGGGGCGCGCCAGTCTGGCTCCCCTGCATCAGCTCTTTCCGGATGATATGAACCGGGATTTTATCGAGGGCATGGAGAGCTTTGAAAAAAGAATCCCCGGCTTTACAAATGGGGATACCTACCTGGCAGGTCTTGAGAGCAGGACCTCCTCCCCGGTCCGGATCACCCGGGATGAGAACGGGGAGAGCGCGATCAAGGGTCTTTATCCCTGCGGCGAGGGAGCGGGGTATGCGGGAGGCATCACCTCCGCCTCGATCGACGGGATCAAGACGGCGGAACTGATCGCAACCCGCTTCCGTCCCGCGGATATCTGATCGCTTCACGGAATTTTTAGAAACTGCCGGGACATTCTAGGTTATAATGCTGGAGATGAATCCATCCATCTATCAGTTTATGAAAAGAGGAAATGAAGTGAGCGCAATTACACCGGAATATATTTTGATCAATCTGATTATTTTAGCTATCTTACTGGTTGGCGGCTACTTTGTCATCCGCAAGATTCAGGGGGGCGGGAAGCTGCAAAACCCCTTCCATTTTCAAAAGAGCGGAAATCGGGTGACAGGAGATAAGACCTCCGTCATCGCCATTGTCGCGGGGGTCACGAAAAATCTTCGGAATCCGGGCGAAGCGGAGACCTACTATGTGATCTGCAATTACAAGGACCCGGACACCCGCCTGTCCACGACCTTTACCTCGCGGGAACTCAAAGTCTGCCCGGGCAGGGATATCATCGGCAAGCCGGTCAAGGTGACCCTCGATCCCACCCATCCCGGGACTTACACGGTCGATATTGATTCGATCCTATAACCAATACGGAATGGAAAATGCATGGACCTGATCAGATATGAGTCCGACGATCCGGACTACGGAACCATTAAAATTGAAGATAAGTTTCTGGGAAATGAGCATGTCCGGTTTCTGACCGTGAACGGAGCGATTGAAACGGCTGCCTATCTGCATCCGGGGCGGGAGTATGAGCTGTTTTCGGACTATCTGCAGGGCTTTAACTGGGCTTACCGAATCCGACCGGACCTGCAAAAGACCCTGCTGATCGGGGGTGGGGGCTTTGCCTATCCTAAGTACTACATCAGCAACTATCCGGATAAGCGGATTGATGTCGTGGAAATCAGCCCCATGATGGTTCAGCTGGCTCACGACTTTTTTGGTGTGGACCAGCTGATTGAGACTTATGATCTTGAGGCGACACAGAGGATGCGGGTCTTCATCGAAGATGGTATGCGCTACCTGAAAGATACCGATGACCGCTATGATGTGATCTTAAATGACGCCTATATCGGCAAGGTCTTTCACCGGGGACTCCAATCCAATGAGGGAATTGCGCTTTCCAAACAGCATTTAAGTGATGATGGCATCTATGTCATGAATCTGGTGACGGCGGATAAGGGGATCTGGGCTTACAGCGGCAGGCGCATGATGCGAAAGCTCCTGAAGCAGTTCCGCTATGCGGTGCTGCTTCAGGCGAATGAAGAGATCAGTCCCTATGACCGGCAGAACTGCCTGATCTTTGCCTCGGACCGGGACCTTTTTACCAGGAAGTAAGAGGAACTGGACTTAAAGCTGGCACTTCGGTTGACAAAGAGTTTCGGCAAGCTTGTTTCCGGTCGAGGAGTATTTGCGGATTTTTTGCAGAAGAATGGAATAAACGTGATGGATGCAGCAGATTTAGGGAAGGACGAGGGAATCTTGTATGGCGATTGATCGCGACTTTTTGGGGGGTATTTACCGGGATCTGTACGGAAGTGACAAGGACCTGCCAGCGGGATTTCATCAGCCGAAGTCCGGGTCGACGGGGACAGATGAGAGCTCCTTAAGTGATTTGACGGGAAACCCGGAAGGGAAGACCGATCAAGAAAATCCAGCAGGTCCGGATGACAATCAGAATGGTATTGGAATAGAGAGAAGTTCTGAAGGGCAGACGGTGCAGACTGCCGCAGAACCCGTGGATCAAGAAGAGGTTCAAGCTAAGGAAGAGGACCCGGAACAGGAGTTGCAGGACCTGATCGGTCTTGACGCGATCAAGCACGATGTATTGGAGCTGGCGGATTTTGCCAAGGTGCAGAAGCTTCGCAAGGAGCAGGGACTTAAAAACGCCCCGATCAGTATGCACCTGGTCTTTACCGGCAACCCCGGGACCGGCAAAACGACCGTGGCTCGAATCCTGGCAAGGCTCTACAAGAAGATCGGTGTTTTAAGCAAGGGGCAGCTGGTGGAGGTTGACCGGTCCGGTCTGGTCGCCGGTTATGTAGGACAGACCGCTATCAAAACCCAGGAGCAGATTCAGAAAGCTCTGGGCGGCGTCCTCTTTATCGATGAGGCTTACGCCCTGGCAAATGACGACGCCGGCGGCAGTTACGGGCAGGAGGCGATCGACACCCTCCTAAAGGCGATGGAGGACCACCGAGACGAGCTGGTTGTGATCGTGGCGGGTTACACCAAGCCCATGGAGACCTTTATTGAGAGCAACCCGGGACTTAAATCCCGCTTCAATAAATACATTGACTTCCCCGACTATACGACGGACCAGCTGATGGAGATCTTTGACCGCAACTGTCAGAAATACGACTACAGGGTCGATCCGGACATCCGCCAACAGATTCGCCAGCTGATTGTCATAAGGCAGCTGAAGCGACCGGAGAATTTTGCCAATGCAAGAGAGGTCCGCAACCTCTTTGAAGAGATCATCACCAATCAGGCGAGGCGCCTGGCGGCAATGGAACGGCCGACCGGGGAAGACATGATGACTATCACCCTGGACGATCTGGCGGAGAACCTGACGGAGAGTTTTACTCCGGAAACCCCCGCTCCGGCAGATCCTTTGGGCGAGAGGACATTGAACTGACCTTATAGACCGCGATGATGTTTCATGCGAAAAAACAGATCGGATGATACAATATGACCTATGTGAAAAAACGGCAGTAAGTGCGGATAAATTTTGGAAAGGGTAGAATAAATGGCAGAAATGAGAAAAGAATCTCTTCCCGAGATGAACGAGCGGGAGATCCAAAACGCGCTGACGGCGCGGTACGCGGCGGCGCAGGGCATGGTTCTCCTTGAAAATAAGGGAGTCCTTCCCTTAAAGAAGAGTTCCAGAGTGGCAGTTTACGGGCAGGGAGTCCGCCACACGGTTCCGGGCGGGACCGGTTCGGGGTCGGTCAACAACCGCCACAATGCGACGATTGAAGAGGGGCTTTTAAACCAGGGTTTTATCATTACCAATGAAGCCTGGCTGGATTCCTATGAAGAGGTCTATCAGGCTGCGGTCAGGGACTATCAAAGCCAGATTGACCGGCTCAATATGGGAGAGAACGGTCTGGATTTTGACGGCTATATGCAAAAGTGCGCCTATATCGCCAAGCCGGACCCGGTCTGTCCGCCCGTCACCAGGCGGGAAGAGGATACCGATACGGCGATTGTCGTCATCAGTCGGATCTCGGGCGAGGCATACGACCGGCGCCCCGTCAGGGGGGACTACTACCTGTCCGATCCGGAGGAAGAGCTGTTAAAGCAGGTGACAAACGTCTATGCTCACACTATCGTTCTGCTGAATGTGGGCGGCGTGATTGACTTAAGCTTCCTCGACCGGGTTCCGGTCGACGGTCTCCTTTTGATGGGACTTGCCGGCGAAGAGGGAGGCAACGCGGCTGCTGAAATTCTAAGCGGCAGGGTCAATCCCTCGGGAAGGCTGACCGATACCTGGGCTTACCACTATGAAGACTATCCCTCATCAAAGACGTTCGGAAGAAATGACGGCAACCTCTATGAAACCAAATATGAGGAGGGCATTTACGTCGGCTACCGCTATTTTGATTCCTTTGGCGTAAAGCCCAGATACCCCTTTGGCTATGGTCTTTCCTATACCACCTTTGAACGCAGGGTTCTGGGTGTCGACTATGTCGAAGGCTATGTCAAGCTCCATGTCTCGGTCAAAAATACGGGCAGGGTCCAGGGCAAGGAGGTCCTGCAGGTCTATGTATCAAAGCCCTGGGGGCTCCGCAGGAAGGAGTTAAAACAGCTCGTTGAATACGGCAAGACCAGGCGGCTGGAACCGGGGGAAGAGCAGAGACTTGACCTGTCTTTTCACCTCTATTCCCTGGCTTCCTGGCATACCGGAAAATCCCGCTATTTCTATGACAGCGGCGATTATATCGTCCTGGTCGGACCGTCCTCTGCCGCCGTAGAACCGGAGGCGGTTCTTCATGTAGCCGACACCCTTTTTATGGAACCGCTGAAACATATCCTGCCCCTGCAGGATGCTTTAAAGGAACTTGATCCGCCTGAGGACCTGCAAAAGTCGGTTCGGGAGAGCTGGCTTACTGAGAAGTCCCAGCTGCCGAATCTTACTGTGAAGGATCCCAAGGTGATCCGTCACTATGAGGAAAATTGGGAATGGATCGACTGGGACGAACTGACCGGGGATGAGACGGCTTCGGCTCCCTTTGCCCTTCGGAGAATGACTCTTGAGGACAAGGTCCGTATGGTGGTCGGTCAGCCTGCCAACCATGAAAATGGAGCGCTGGGCAATGCCTCGGAAGCGGTCCCCGGAGCGGCAGGCGAGACAACCAGTGTCTTAAAGGACAGGCTGGGGATTACGGGAGCTGTCATGGCGGACGGACCTGCCGGTCTGCGCCTGACCCAGTCCTATCTAAGGGACGGCGTCCGGCAGTACCAGTTCTGTACCGCCATTCCGACCGGAACGGTTCTGGCGCAGAGCTTCGACCGGGAAATGCTAAAGCGGATCGGCAAGATGATCGCCGGGGAAATGAAGGAGTTCGGCGTCCGTCTCTGGCTGGCTCCGGGGATGAATATCCACCGCAACCCCTTATGCGGGCGGAACTTTGAATATTTCAGTGAAGATCCCCTGGTTGTGGGCTGGAGTGCCGCCTGTCTGACGCGGGGCGTGCAGGAGGACCGGACCTTGGGCGTTACGATTAAGCATTTTGCCTGCAATAACCAGGAGGACAACCGCAGGGGCTCTTCCAGTATCGTATCGGAGCGGGCTCTTCGCGAGATCTATTTGAAGGGCTTTGAAATTGCGGTCGTCGAGTCCCAGCCCAGGGCGATCATGACGTCCTACAATAAGATCAACGGTGTTCACGCCGCCAACAGCTACGACCTCTGCACCGAGATGGCAAGAAATGAGTGGGGCTTTGAGGGCTTTATCATGACGGACTGGACGACGACCAACGTGAACGGCGGCTCGTCGGCGGCAAAGTGTATCGCGGCTGGAAATGATCTGGTCATGCCGGGCTTTGCGTCCGATATGAAGGAGATCCAGGAGGCGCTTGACGGCAGCGGCGACTATGCCTTAACGGAGGAGAAGCTCAACCAGTGCGCCCTTCGGATTCTGACCTTTATT
This sequence comes from Lachnospiraceae bacterium UBA3689, assembly GCA_002371465.1. Taxonomy (GTDB): domain Bacteria; phylum Bacillota; class Clostridia; order Lachnospirales; family Lachnospiraceae; genus Chordicoccus. The sequence continues at coordinate 169,351 of DFIU01000010.1, forward strand.
CTGGCACAGTAAAGACTGAGCCGTAAGGAGTAAGTTATGGCGGAACAAAGCAGAAAGATGTCCCTTTTGACCCTGCTTCAGCTTCTGCTGAAAAAGACGGATGAGGACCATTTGCTCAATGCTTCCCAGATCGGAGAGCTGCTGGAGCAGGAGGGGATCTCGGTCGACCGTCGAACCATTTATAAGGCGATTGACTCCCTGACCGAGTTTGGCATCGACATTATCCAAAAGAAGGGCAGCAACAGCGGCTACTATGTCGGATCGAGGGAATTTGAGCTGCCGGAACTAAAGCTTTTGGTCGACGCGGTTCAGGCGTCCAAGTTCATGACCGCGAAGAAGTCGGAGGAGCTGATTAAAAAGCTGGAGAACCAGACCAGTGAATACAAGGCGCGCGAACTGAACCGGGAAGTCTTTATCCGTAACCGGATGAAGACGGAAAATGAGAAGATTTTCTACAACGTGGACGATATCCACGAGGCAATGAACCGGGATAGGCAGATCACCTTTCGCTATGGCGAGTGGACGGTGGAGAAGAGGCTGGTTCCGAGGAAAAACGGCGCTCTCTACCGGGTCAGTCCCTGGGCTCTCAGCTGGGACGATGAGAATTATTATCTGATCGCCTACGACCGGGAGGCGGGGAAGATCAAGCACTACCGCGTCGATAAGATGACGGAGATCAAGGTTTTGGACCAGTCTCGCTTTGGCAAAGAGGAATTTGCCAACTTTGATCTGGCTTCCTATACGAAGAAGACCTTCGGCATGTTCGGTGGGGAAGAGGCTAAGGTGACGCTGCTGTGCCATAACCGTCTGGTCGGTGTCATGATCGACCGATTTGGGACGGATATGACTTTGTTCCGCGCGGATGAGGGGCATTTTCGCATCATTGTCCCGGTCCAGGTCAGTCCCCAGTTCTATGGCTGGGTCCTTGCCCTGGGCAGGGACGTGGTGATTGAGGGTCCGGTCCATGTCCGGACCGCCTACCGCCGCTATTTACAGGACGCACTTGAAAATTATGAGGTAAGAGATTGAAGATTTTAGATGAACAGAGCAAAGTGGACGAATTCGGACCGGAGATGGCGGGATTTCGGGCAGAGGTAAAGGCCCAGATGGACGACGGGCAGACCCTCTACGCCTACGCCTGCCAGGTGGGCGATTTTGATTCCTATTCGATTGCCAGGACCAGCATCATGGACGCGATCGAGGAGACCGGGGAGGATGATGTGGATCGCCTGGTCGAATTTACCAATTTTAAAGACGCGAGGGAGTCTGTCTACTGGGAGATCCTGCAGTACGCCGACAACCTGGTCGGGGCGGACATGGACGACTACTACGCGGAAGAAGAGTAGAGTGACCCGGTATGTCGAACATGACGGTCAGTTGTGAGAGATGGCAGGAATGTCCGACATAATCTGATACAGATTGAGGCGTAAAGGATAGCGAGCAAGATTAAGAAACACGGGGATAGAAATTTCCAGCAATATATGAGAAAATGAACCTATTTACGGAGGTGAAGCGCATGGCTGATGAGAAAAAGCAGGGTATTTTAAACGATGACTTGGAGGATCATATCGTCGATAAAATCGAGGATGTGATGGAAAGTTTCAGCAAAATCGATGTTGAAGAAATGGTGAACGGAATCAATGATCTCGTGTCCAAAGAGACAAAAGAGGACTGACTTAGACGGAGGGCAGGTGAAATGATCAGGATCAAAACTCTGGCGGCTGCAGCGGCAATCGCGGCGGCTCTGTCCCTTACGGCTTGTTCCAATGCTGATTTTGAGACCACCAACGGGGCTGATCTGTCCACATCCTCGACGGAATCGGTTGCGCCCAAGCCCCATCAGGAGGCTGAGCCGACAGCGGCGCCGGCCAAGATCAACCCGCTGGAGGACCAGTATTCGTCGAGCGAATCCAATCCCGCTGGTAAAAATTATAATGGGATCACCAACAGCGATGTCAATCTGCACAGCGATCCCGGCGGAACAACCATAGGGACCGTTCCGGCTAACACGAAATTGGAGATTCTGGGCAAGGACGGCAACTGGTATAAGATTCGGTATGGTGACCAGACCGGCTATATCTACGGTCAATATATGGATTTTTTTGACGGGACCAATGGGCTTGACAGCGATCTGGAGGACTTTGATTTGACTTCGGATTCGGACGATCCGGACGACAGCCAGGATGACTGGCTGGACGAAGATTGGATTGATGATTATGATGACGAAGATCAGGATGAGGACGATGACGATCCCAATCGCCGTCCCCATCAGGGCAACTTCGGCAACTACGATTATCAGGGCGATCCCGATGATCGGGATGAATATGACGATGAAGAGGACTATGAATACTACGACGACTATGATGACGCCGAAGATTACGATGAGGGTCGGGAAGACGAGGAGGACTAAATTCTCATTTTAAGCGCTCAAAATCGGATAAAATAACAAAAAAAGCCTATACAAGGGATTGGCTTAATGGAAAGATATGATGTCCATCATAAGCACACTAGCTAATGAATAAAGTACCGCCAGTTGATCAATCAGCTGGCATGAGAGTTTGGAAACAGATTAATGGCTCAGTCCCAAAAAGGAACTGAGCCGAAGGAAGGAGTTCACCGCATGACATGCGGTTGCAATTAGTAGTTGCTCTCATCAACTGTTCTTATCATAGGATGCAAATATGCACGCACCATAGCCGAAATATGAACGAAGCGTGAATAATGATACAGAGCTGAATAATTTAACAATTCACAATGGTAAAGCAGAAAAGTCTTGCGTTCAGAAAAAGCGAAGTGTAAAATGAACTTCCGTAATGAAAGACAGCAAAAAACAAAGGAGGTTTATTTTTATGTCCTATGTTGATGAGATTTTAGCATCTGTCAAGGAGAAGAACGCGAACGAGCCGGAATTTATCCAGGCGGTGACGGAAGTTCTGGAATCCATTCGTGACGTCGTGGACGCTCACGAAGAACAGTACAGAAAAGCAGCTCTTCTGGAGAGACTGGTTGAACCGGACCGGATCATCACGTTCCGCGTACCGTGGGAAGATGACAACGGCAAGATCCATATCCAGAGAGGCTACCGTGTCCAGTTTAATAACGCAATCGGACCCTACAAGGGCGGACTCCGGTTCCATCCCTCTGTTTATCCGGGCATTCTGAAGTTTCTGGGCTTTGAACAGGTCTTCAAGAATTCTCTGACGACTCTGCCGATCGGCGGAGGCAAGGGCGGTTCCGACTTCGATCCTCACGGAAAGTCCGATTCCGAAGTTATGCGCTTCTGCCAGAGCTT
>DFIU01000010.1:172686-176076 GCA_002371465.1 Lachnospiraceae bacterium UBA3689
TTCTGCCAGAGCTTTATGACCGAGCTTTACAAGTACATCGGTGAAAATGTCGACGTTCCGGCAGGCGATATCGGTGTCGGCGGCCGTGAAGTCGGTTTCCTCTATGGCCAGTACAAGAGACTGACCGGCTCCTATGACAGCATCCTGACCGGTAAGGGACTGACCTTCGGCGGTTCTTTGATCCGGACCCAGGCGACCGGCTACGGTCTTCTCTACTGCGCGGATGAGTTATTAAAGCTGAACGGCAAGACTTTAGGCGGCTCTGTCGTTTCCGTATCCGGTGCAGGCAACGTCGCGATCTACGCTATTGAAAAGGCTCAGGAACTGGGCGCTAAGGTTGTCACCTGCTCGGATTCCACAGGCTGGATCTATGATCCGGAGGGGATTGACGTCGAACTCTTAAAGGATGTTAAGGAAGTTCGCCGGGCCCGCCTGACCGAATACCAGGCTGCAAGACCCAATGCCGAGTATCATGAGGGCAAGGGCGTCTGGACTGTCAAGGTTGACTACGCGCTTCCCTGCGCAACCCAGAACGAACTGAACCTTGAAGATGCCAAGACTTTGGTGGCGAATGACGTCCAGGGCGTCTTTGAAGGTGCCAATATGCCGACCACCTATGAGGCAACCCAGTACTTCATTGAGAACGGAGTCATCTTTGCTCCGGGCAAGGCTTCCAATGCCGGCGGTGTTGCAACCTCCGCTCTTGAGATGTCCCAGAACGCGGAACGTCTCAGCTGGACCGAGGCGGAAGTCGACGAAAAGCTCAAGGGCATCATGGTCGGTATTGCCGACAATATCGCTGCCGCTGCCGAGAAATACGGCGCTAAGGGCAACTATGTAGTCGGTGCCAATATCGCAGGCTTTGAGAAAGTCGCGGAGGCGATGCTGTCCCAGGGCGTTTATTGATCATTTAACATAGAACAAAATAGAATCAAAAGGTGTGGGGCGAAAGCTCCGCATCTTTTTTATTTTTGGAAAAAGGAAATATGGATCAGACGCGGAATATAGCTTTAGACACAATTTTTCCAGCACCTAAAGGATCGGAATATGAGATACAGTGAAGAGACCATTCAGGAAGTGATCTCAAGGACCAATATTGTCGAGGTGATCGGTCAGTATGTGCAGCTGAAGCGATCCGGCAGCAACTATGTGGGTCTTTGTCCCTTCCACTCGGAGAAGACACCCTCCTTCAGCGTCAGCCCTTCCAAGCAGATGTATTACTGCTTCGGCTGTCACCAGGGGGGAAATGTCATCACCTTCCTGATGGAATATAACAACTATACATTTAAGGAAGCTCTGACCGTTCTGGCGGAGCGGGCGGGGATTCCCCTGCCCGAGATTCATGAGACGGGAGCGGACCGGGAACGGGAAGACAAGAGGACAGTCCTTCTGGAAATCAATAAGAAGGCGGCGGCTTACTATTTTTATAAACTGCGGTCACAGGCAGGGCAGAAGGGACTGGACTACCTGAAGAAGCGGGGGCTGACCGACTGGACGATTCAGCATTTTGGTCTGGGCTATTCCGATTCCTTCGGGGATTCCCTCTACCGCTATCTGAAAAAAGAGGGCTATTCGGACCAGCTGCTGAACGAATCAGGACTATTTTTGACCAATGAAAAGAAGGGCTTCAGCGACAAATTCTGGAACCGGGTGATCTATCCTATCATGGATTCGCGGGGCCGGGTGATCGGTTTTGGCGGTCGGGTCATGGGGGACGGGAAACCCAAGTACCTCAACTCTCCGGAGACCATGATTTTTAATAAAAGGAAGAATCTCTATGCCCTCAACTATGCCAGGGCGACCAGGAAAGCCTATTTTATCCTCTGCGAAGGCTATATGGATGTCATCACCATGCACCAGGCCGGCTTTACCAATGCCGTGGCGTCCCTGGGAACGGCGCTGACCGAGGAACAGGCAAATCTGCTCCGCCGCTTCACCAGGGAGGTCCTTCTTTTATACGACAGCGACAATGCCGGGACCATGGCGGCTCTCCGGGCGGCTCCCATTTTAAGAAATGCCGGCATCAACTCCCGGGTCGTCCGGCTCGATCCCTACAAGGACCCGGACGAGTTCATCAAGGCGGAGGGGGCGGAGGCATTTCAGCAGAGGCTGGATCAGGCGCAGAATGCCTTCATCTTTGAAATGGACCAGCTGAAGACCCACTACCGCATGGACGATCCTGCGGAGAAGACCGAGTTTCAGCACGAGATCGCCAGGAAACTGACGGCCTTCACGGAGACTCTGGAGCGGGAGAACTATCTGGAGGCTTTAAGCGCCCGGTTCGGTTTTGACCGGGAGGGATTGAAAAAACTGGTCAACCGGCTCTTTGCCCAGGGAACGCCTGCGGCAACTTATCAAAGACCCAAATCAGGTATGGAGAAGGGACAGAAGAAGGAGAGCGGGCTGGTAACTTCGCAGAAGCTTCTGATGACCTATCTTGCCAACAATCCGGAGGCCTATCCCCAGATCAGGGAGATCATCAGTCCCGAGGATTTTACGGACCAGCTCTGCCGGACCATCGCGGAACCTCTCTTTCGGCAGCTAAGAGAGACCGGCAAGGCAAATGAGGCTGCCCTGACCGCCCAGTTCCAGGACGCCCGGATGCAGAGCGAGTGCGCGGCGCTCTTTCACACCTATGTCCCGGTATCGGGCCAGGCGGAACTGGACCGTGCTTTTACCGAGACCGTGATGAAGGTCCTGAAAAACAGCGCGGACAGCAGCCGCCAGGGGGATGGGCAGACCTTTGATTTACAGAAATTTATCGAAAAGAAAAAGCTGATCGAGCTGATCGAAAGCGGAAAAAAGACGTTTCACTTAAAGGAAGTATGAGGAAGGGGTTTACATGAGCAAGAAGACAGAAAAAGCGGAATTTTCACAGAGGCTGGCAGAGCTGTTGACTGCGGCAAAGAACAGGAAGAATACCATTACCTATGCGGAAATCGAGGACTTTTTTAAAGACCAGTCCCTTTCCCCGGAACAGATTGAACAGATCATTGAATTTCTGGAGACCAATGAGATCGATGTCTTAAGAGCCAGTGAAAATGAGGACGTGGACGACGACTCCATCCTGCTGGAAAAGGGGGATGACGAGGACGATCTGGAAACGGATGAGGAGATAGATGTTTCCAAGATCGACCTGTCCGTTCCGGACAGCATTTCGGTCGAAGATCCCGTCCGTATGTACTTAAAGGAGATCGGCAAGGTGCCTCTTCTGACCGCGGAGCAGGAAGTGGAGCTGTCCAAGCAGATGGAAGAGGGCGGCGAGGCAGGCAAGCAGGCAAGAAAGAAGCTGGCGGAGGCCAACCTCCGTCTTGTCGTTTCCATCGCCAAGAGATATGTGGGCAGGGGCATGCAGTTCCTGGACCTCATCCAGGAGGGCAACCTGGGCCT
>DFIU01000010.1:176186-177471 GCA_002371465.1 Lachnospiraceae bacterium UBA3689
TCGACCTACGCGACCTGGTGGATCCGTCAGGCGATCACACGAGCCATTGCGGACCAGGCACGGACCATCCGGATTCCGGTCCACATGGTCGAGACCATCAACAAGCTGATCCGCATTTCCCGTCAGCTCCTGCAGGAGCTGGGCCGCGAACCCTCCCCGGAGGAGATCGCGGAGCGGATGGGACTGCCGGTTGAGAGGGTCCGGGAAATTATGAAGATCTCTCAGGAGCCGGTCTCCCTTGAGACCCCGATCGGGGAAGAGGAGGACAGTCACCTGGGCGATTTTATCCGGGATGACAACGCTCCGGTTCCGGCTGAGGCGGCTGCCTACACCCTGCTTAAGGAACAGCTCAATGAAGTCCTGGATACCCTGACGGATCGGGAGAAGCAGGTGCTAAAGCTCCGCTTCGGACTTGATGACGGCAGGGCAAGAACGCTGGAGGAGGTCGGCGTGGAATTTCATGTCACCCGCGAACGAATCCGGCAGATTGAGGCTAAGGCGCTCCGGAAACTGCGCCAGCCTTCCCGAAGCAGAAAGCTCAGAGACTATCTGGATGACTGATCCCATCGATTGATTCATAGAAAAGAGGGCAGATATGAGAGCAAACGACAAGAGAGCGATATTTTCAGAGAAATTGTCGGGCATTTTGCTGACGGCAAAGGAGAAGAAGAATGTCCTGACGGAGGAGGAGATCGGCGGCGTCCTCGGTGATCTGGAACTTTCGTCTGAGGAAATGACCAAGCTCTATGAGTTTCTGGATGCCAACGGCGTTGACGTCTTAAAGACGGCGGAAGAGACCAGCGAGGAGGAGCCCCTGCTCGAAACAGACGAGGAGGAGACGCCTGCCGACGAGGAAGAGATCGATATGGGAAAGATCGATCTCAGCGTGCCGGACCATATCTCCACGTCCGATCCCGTCCGCATGTATTTAAAGGAAATCGGAAAATATCCTCTCCTGACCGCAGAGGAAGAGATCACCCTGTCAAAGGCCATTGAGGCGGGCGGACCTGAAGGGGACTTTGCCAAGACAAGGCTCACCAACGCCAATCTGCGGCTGGTTGTCTCCATAGCCAAAAGATATGTGGGCAGGGGCATGCCTTTTTTGGATCTCATTCAGGAGGGCAACATCGGCCTCATTAAAGCCGTTGAAAAATATGACTACACCAAGGGCTTTAAGTTCTCGACCTACGCAACCTGGTGGATTCGCCAGGCAATTACGCGAGCCATTGCGGACCAGGCGCGGACTATCCGGATTCCGGTTCACATGGTGGAGACCATCAACAAG
>DFIU01000010.1:177511-390850 GCA_002371465.1 Lachnospiraceae bacterium UBA3689
GAGACCATCAACAAGCTGATCCGCATTTCCCGTCAGCTTTTGCAGGAACTGGGTCGGGAACCCACGCCGGAGGAGATCGGCAGAGAGATGGGCATGACTGCGGAGCGGGTCCGGGAGATTCAGAACATGTCCCAGGAACCGGTTTCCATCAATACCCCGATCGGAGAGGAGGAGGACAGCCGGCTGGGTGACTTTATTCCAGACGAAAATGCGCCTGCCCCCTCCGACGCGGCAGCCTTCACTCTTCTTAGGGAGCAGCTCTCGGAGGTTCTCGATACCCTGACGGACCGGGAACAACAGGTTCTGCGGCTACGCTTCGGTCTTGACGATGGCAGGGCGCGGACCCTGGAAGAGGTCGGCAAGGTCTTTAACGTCACTCGCGAGCGGATTCGGCAGATTGAGGCGAAGGCGCTTCGGAAGCTACGCCAGCCCTCCCGCAGCCGCAAGCTCCGGGACTTCCTGGATGATTAAGGAGAGGAGCATGAAACTTTCAAAGAGACTGGAGGCGGTTCTAAGTCTGGTAACGCCGGGGAGTCTGCTCCTTGATATCGGCTGCGACCATGGGTACGTTCCTATTGCTCTTCTTCGGAGGGGAATCGTTAAGCGGGCACTCGCCTCCGATGTCAGACCCGGCCCCCTTGCGGCAGCGGCGGGTCATGTGAAGGCGGCGGGACTTAAAGATTCGGTCATGCTCACCTGCTGTGACGGCATACCGGAAGATTTTCCGACCCTTCTTTCTTTAAAGGAGGATGACCGGGTCAGCTGCGTGATCGCCGGTATGGGCGGTATGCTGGAAGCGGATATCTTAAGAAAACGACAAAAACTCTTGGATCGTATCGATGAATTTGTCCTGTCTCCTCAGTCTGACTTAAGCAAGTTCCGTCAGACCCTGTGCGAGCTGGATTTGGTCATCGACCGGGAGCTGATGGTGGAGGAGGACGGGAAATTCTATACCATCATCCATGCGCGGCCCTATAAGAGGTGGGGAAGATCAGAACAGGATTGTCTGGATCGAGACAGCTTAGATCGAGACGGGTTAAAAAGAGACGACTTAGAGCGAGATGAGCTGGATCCTGCCAGGCTGGATCAAACTGAGCCAGGTAGAGAGCATCTGGTCCTGTCCCCAATAGAACTGGAATTTGGACCCTATCTGCTTAGAACCGGGAATCCTGTCTTAAAGACATATCTGCTCAAGCGGCAGCGAGACCTCTTTAAGATAAGAGACAACCTGGCCCGGCATGGATCTGAAGATGCCCGAGCCAGATTGACTGAAATTGAAGATCAGATCAGGATGGTGGAGACGGCGCTTGATCGATATGGGAAGAAGAGTGAACCTTAAAAGATATTCTTGTTCTCAACCATAAAAGCTGAGCGGTCAGGATTAATGAACAGATTGCTTTAAGCAGAAAGCTAGAAGATCAATCTTAATGATAAGTTGGACCTTAAGTAAAAACAGAAATGTAAGCTTATAAAGAATTTTGTTTTTAAGCTGAACAGCTGGTAAGTCAGGCTTAATGGAATGATTGATTTCAAGCAGATGCTTCAGAAGCTTGATTGTAAAGAGGAATTTAGTTTCGATAAAAAGATTAGAAGCCTGGGCTTAATGAAAAAGGAGGGGGAGAGCAATTTGAAACTACATGAAATCATCAAGGTACTGAACCGGGAAGTCCCGCCGACCTATGCCTGCGACTGGGATCATGTGGGGCTTTTGGTCGGGGACGAGGACCAGGAGATCAGGACCGTGCTGGTGGCGCTCGATGTCACCGATGCGGCTGTCGACCAGGCGATCAAAATGGGGGCTGATCTTATTGTGACCCACCATCCCCTCATCTTTCATGCCCTGGATCGGGTAACCAAAGACGACTTTACCGGAAGGCGGGTGCGGGCTTTGATTCAGCACGATATCAGCTATTTTGCCATGCATACAAACTTCGACATCGTCAAGATGGCGGATTTAAATGCCCGGGAACTGGATTTAAAAGACGCCCGGGTGCTGGAAACAGTCGGTGAGGACCAGGGAGGCGAGTATGGGTTTGGCAGGATCGGACAGCTAAAAGAGCCCCTGACCCTTGCCGCCTTTGCGGACCGGGTTAAACAGCAGTACCGCCTGCCGGGCATCCGGGTTTATGGAGATCCGGACCGGATAATCCAAACGGCGGCAGTCGCCTCCGGGTCGGGTAAAAGTTCGATTCCGGATGCCATTCAAAAGGGGGCGGACGTCATCGTGACCGGCGATGCCGATTACCATACTGCCATCGACGCCAATGCCCAGGGTCTTGCCCTGATCGACGCCGGTCACTACGGGACGGAATTTGGTTTCATTTTCTATACGGCACAGATGATGCAGGACCTCTTCCCGGACCTGGACATTAAAACGGCGGAGATCGCCCAGCCCTATCGGATTTTGTGAGGTATAAGGAGACGGACAGATGAATCTTAAGATCGGACAGAAACATTATGAATGTAAGGATACGGTGACTTTGTATGACCTGGCTGAGGAGATGCAGGGAGCTTATTCTCATCGGATCGCCATCGCTTCGGTCAACGGCAAGCTGACCGAACTCTTCCACAGCCCCCAGGACGGCGACCGGATCGAATTTATAACAATCGGCGATAAGATCGGCCACGATATTTACCGCAGAAGCTGCTCCATGCTGTTTTTGACCGCCTTATCCCATGTCATGCAGGGCAAGTCCGAAAAGGAGACCTTGCATTTTTCGATTCACGCGGGCTTCTACTATACCTTTGAGCCTGCTATCGCGATCACGCAGGACTTTCTTGATGGGGTCGAGGAGGAAATGAGCCGCCTGGTGGCGGAGGCAGTTCCCTTTGAAAAGCGATCCGTCAGTACGGATGACGCTATTCGTCTCTTCCATGATCTTAAAATGCACGACAAGGAGAAGCTCTTTTCGGTCCGTCTAAGCTCCCGGGTCAATATCTATGACCTCGACGGTTACCAGGACTACTACTATGGCTTTATGGTCCATGACGCCTCGGCCCTGAAGTATTTCCGGCTCTATGCCTATCATGATGGGATCGTCCTCCAGATGCCGGAGTTAAAAGAACCTGAAACTGTTCCGGATTTTCAGCCCTCCGAGCAGCTCTTTCATGCCCAGATCAAGGGGGAGGAGTGGGCGAAAAAGCAGAACATCGGGACTGTCGCAGACCTCAACGAAAAACTGATCGAGACCGGGGCGAAAAATACCATCCTGATCTCGGAAGCCCTGATGGAAAAGAGAATCGCGGATATCGCGGAGCGGATCATAGACCGGCAGGGGGTCAAATTCGTCATGATCGCCGGTCCTTCCTCATCAGGCAAGACCACCTTTTCCCAGCGGCTCAGTGTGCAGCTGGAAGCCCAGGGGATGAAGCCCCACTATATCGGGGTGGATAACTATTTTCTCAATCGGGACCAGGTGCCGCTCGATGAGTATGGGAAGAAGGATTTTGAGAGCTTAAGGGCGGTCGATGTCGACCAGTTCAACCGGGATATGACGGATGCCTTAGAGGGCAAGACCATCCAAGTTCCGACCTTCGATTTCCTATCCGGCAAACGGATCTGTACCGGGGAGACCCTGACCCTTAAAGAGGGGGAAATCCTGATTATTGAAGGCATCCACTGCTTAAATGACCGGCTGAGTTTCTCCCTGCCCAAAGAGAGCAAGTTTAAGATCTATATCAGCGCCCTGACCCAGGTCAACCTGGACGAACACAACCGGATCTCTACGACGGACGGCCGCCTGATCCGGAGGATCGTCCGGGACTTCCGGACGCGGGGCTATTCGGCTTCCAACACCCTGGCCATGTGGGATTCCGTCAGAAGAGGGGAGGAGAAGTACATCTTTCCGCTCCAGGAAGGCGTCGATGTCTTCTTTAATTCCGCTCTTCCCTATGAGCTGGCGGTTTTAAAGCTCTATGCCGAGCCCCTGCTCTTCCAGGTTAAAAAAGAGGACCCGGAGTATGGAGAGGCGAGACGGCTTTTGAAATTCCTTGACTATGTGATCGGAATTCCAGCTATGGAGGACGTCCCCAACCACTCGATTTTGCGGGAATTCATCGGAGGCGGCTGTTTCCGCTTGTAAATTCCAGGGATTTATTATAAGATAGAACACCGTGGCAGGGCATGCGGCCGCGGCTGACAGTCCGAAAGGCGTCAGGCGAGGAAAGTCCGGGCTTCACAGGGCAGGATGCCGGATAACGTCCGGCGGAGGCAACTCCCGGGATAGCGCAACAGAAAAGAACCGCCGTCAAGGTAAGGGTGAAAAGGCAGTGTAAGAGACTACCGCCTTTCCAGTAATGGAAACGGGCAGTGCAAGCCCCATCCGAAGCAAGGTCAAATTGAAGCCATACAGCTGCCCGCTGTGCTTCAGGTAGGCTGCTCGATCCGTCCGGCAACGGGCGGGCTAGACAGATGGCCGCACACGACAGAACCCGGCTTACCGCTCTGCCCACTTTTAAAATTGAAAAATGGTTGGTTTACCTTACAAAAGGCCCAGGATGACGATTGCATCCTGAGCCTTTTAAAAAAATAGAATTTATTACTGGCAACAGACACAATAACAGATCCATTGGCTTTTTACAAAAACCATTGAAGTTATTTGTAGGCGACCCAGTGCATGAAGGTGCCGTCCCACTTGGTCTCGCAGTACTTGCAGCGGTAGGTCTTGTTTTCCGGATCCGTCAGCTCAAAGATCTGATCGAGCCCGTGTTCGATCGAGGTGATGCAGCGGGGATTCTTGCATTTGATGACGTTGACGACCCGGTGGGGCAGGGTCAGCTTCTTTTTCTCGATGACCTTGTTGTCCTTGATGACGTCGACGGTGATATTGTCGTCGATAAAGCCCAGGACGTCAAAATCGAGGTAGTCGATGGGACATTCGACCTTGATGATATCCTTCCTGCCCATCTTGTGGGAAGTGGCGTTTTTGATGATGGCGACCTGGCAGTCCAGGCGCCCTAAGTGCAGGTAGCGGTAGATGGTCTGCGCCATGCCCGCTTTAATATGATCGAGAACAAAGCCCTCGTGCAGGGCACCGATATTTAAGGTGCCTTCTTCTACATGTTTCGTTACAGCTTCGGACATTTATTTTCCCTCCAGATCAAGCAGTGTCAGAATCAGAGCCATGCGGACGTAAACGCCATTTTGTACCTGGGTGAAATACTGGGCGCGGGGATCCTGGTCGACATCGACGGCAATTTCATTGACTCGGGGCAGGGGATGCAGCACATACATATCCTTGGGAGCGCTGTCCAGCTTCTCCTTGTCCAAAATATAGAAATCCTTCATGCGGATGTAGTCCTCTTCATTGAAGAAGCGCTCCTTCTGGACACGGGTCATGTAGAGGATGTCCAGATCCTTCATGGTCTCGGCGCCTAGCTGGACGACTTCCTGGTAGGAAATGCCCTTCTTTCGCATCCCGGCGGTCACATAGCCCGGCAGTCTCAGTTCTTCCGGGGAAATGAGGACAAATTCAATTCCCTCGTAGCGGGAGAGGGAGGCGATCAGGGAATGGACGGTACGGCCGAACTTTAAATCGCCGCAAAGACCGATCTTTAAATGATCGAGTCTCCCTTTTAAGTTGCGGATGGTGAGCATATCGGTGAGGGTCTGGGTGGGATGCTGGTGACCGCCGTCGCCGGCGTTGATGATGGGAATGGAAGATTTCATGGAAGCGACAAGAGGGGCGCCTTCCTTGGGATGGCGCATGGCGCAGATATCGGCGTAGCAGGAGACGACGCGGATGGTGTCTGCGACCGATTCGCCTTTGGAAACGGAGGAAACATCGGAGCTGGGAAAACCTAAACATTTGCCACCTAAATTCATCATGGCTGCCTCGAAACTAAGTCTCGTTCGAGTGCTGGGCTCATAGAATAAGGTGGCAAGTCGTTTTCCGTCACAGATGTGGGCGTACTGTTCTTTATGCTGTTCCATGTCATTTGCCAGATCCAGAAGCTTTTCCGTCTCGGCGACAGAAAGATCCAGAGGACTCATCAGATGTCTGAGTGCCATAGTACCTCCTAGAAGCATGTGCTGTTTTTGTTCCTTTGGAATCATAATATAGTGCTAATGGGAAATCAAGGTAAAATAAGTCCGAAAACGGTTCCCCTTATGGGTAAAATAACCTATAATTAGGAACAAAGATTGAATCATTCACCAATTGTACGAAAAAGAAAGCAGTTTAGCCGATTTTCGCCGGCGGTGCGGAAAGTCAGGAGGTCGGATATGTCTGTTACTACCTTTGCGGCGATCGACATAGGTTCCTATAATGTGTCGCTTGAGATCTTTGAGCTGACCAAAAAGTATGGACTGAGGTCCTTAAACCGGGTCCGGACCGGGCTGGAACTGGGGGCGGACACCTTCACTCTCAAGCAGATCTCGATGAAACGGCTGGGAGAGCTGACTAAGATTCTTTTGGGCTATCAGGAAATTATGAAGGAGTACGGCGTCAGCGGCTACCGCGCCTGCGCCAAATCCGCCTTCCGGGAGGCAAGGAACCGTTACCTGGTCCTGGACCATATCTTTCGGGCGACCGGAATCAAAGTGGATATCCTCTCCAATTCCATGCAGCGTTTTTTAGGCTACAAGTCCATCGCCTCCCGGGGGAAGGAATTTCAGACCATGGTGGAGAAGGGGACGGCGATCGTCGATGTCGGCGGCGGGAGCGTGCAGATCTCCCTCTTTGACAAGGACACCCTGGTATCCACCCAGAACCTGCCCATCGGGTCCCTCCGCATCCGGGAACGGCTGGCTCCCTATGAGCGAGAGAGCATTCACTACGACGAACTGGTGGCGGAACTGATCCGAAAAGACATTTCCAACTTCAAGCGGATGTATCTGAAGAACCGCAAGGTCGATCACATGATCCTGGTCGGAGATTACTTCACCAATCTCATTTTCCAAAACGCCAACGACGTCAATAAGATTGAGACCCGGGAAGAGTTCCAGACCTGGTACGACCATGTCAGAAAGAGTTCCCCCAAGTCCATCGCCGAGGAACTGGGTGTGCCTGCAGAGATGGCGTCGGTCCTCATCCCGACGGCGGTCGTCTACCATACCCTCATTGCCGAACTGGACGCCAACACGATCTGGCTGCCGGGGATTCAGCTGACGGACGGCATCGCCTACGACTACGCCGAGCAGCACAAGTTCATCCGGCCCAGCCACGACTTCGAGCGGGATATTGTCATGGCGGCTAAAAACATAGCCCGGCGCTATGCGGGAAATAAGTCCCACAACGAAAAACTGGTGGAGATCGCGGAGCTGATCTTTAACGCGGTCCGCAAGCACAGCCAGATGACCGCCAGGGACAAGCTCCTTTTAAAGGTCGCCTGCTACCTGCACGACTGCGGCAAATACATCAGCTTGATCCATGTGGCGGACTGCTCCTATCAGATCATCATGTCGACCGAGATCATCGGTCTTTCCGATGAGGAGAGGCGGATCATCGCCAATGTCGTCCGCTACCAGACCCAGGATCTCAGCCACTACCACGAACCCGGCTCCGACTATTCGATGACCAATGAGGACTACATCCTGGTAGCCCAGCTGACCGCCATCATGCGGCTGGCAAACGGGCTGGATCAGAGTTATGCACAAAAGATCGAAGATCTAACCATTAAACGGAAGAGCGACAGCTTGATCTTTCTGGCAAGCGTCAGAGGAGACTTCACCTTGGAGCGGGGAATCTTTGAGGACCATACCGCATTTTTTGAAGAGATACACGGCTTGACGCCGGTGCTGAAAGTAAAGGGAGTGAGGTGATGGAGATGGCAGATAAGAATATGGAAAAGACAGGAAAGAACCCGGCAGAGGAAGATCTTGATTTTAGAAAGCCGGAATATTTTTATAACCGGGAACTGTCCTGGCTCTTATTTGACGGCAGATGCTTAAGTGAGGCGAGGGATACCAGGATTGTGCCCCTCTTTGAGCGGCTCAAGTTTTTGTCTATCACGGCATCCAACCTGGATGAGTTCTTCATGGTTCGGATCGCCTCCTTAAAGGACCAGGTCCACGCCAAATATGACAAAAAGGATATCGCGGGAATGACGGCGGCTGACCAGCTGGACGCCCTTTCCGATAAGGTCCACTGCTTTGTCAAGGACCAGTACCGGACCTACAACCGGTCCCTGGTCCCGGCTCTTTTAAAGGCGGGGCTGGAAATCGTCCACGATCCCAAAAGCCTATCGGAGGACCGGCAGGCCTTTCTCGACCGGTATTTTGAGGATCAGATCTACCCGGTCTTAACGCCCATGGCTCTGGATTCTTCCAGACCCTTCCCCCTGATCCGGAACAAGTCCCTCAACATCGGCGCCTTGATTACACTGAAGACAGAGCCGGACGCCCTGACCAAAAAGAGCAAGAAGAAGGGCGGCATCGAATTTGCGACGGTTCAGGTCCCCTCGGTCCTGCCCCGGGTCATCCGGCTGCCCCGGGAGGGGGAGGGTAAGACGACGGTCATTTTCCTCGAAGATGTGATCATGAATCACATGGACCGCCTCTTCCAGCGCTACGACGTGGTCTGCGCCTATCCCTACCGCATCGAACGAAACGCCGACTTCAACATCGACGAGGAGGAGGCGGAGGACCTCCTGGTTGAAATCGAAAAGCAGCTGAAGAAACGGCAGTGGGGAGAGGTCATCCGCCTGGAGATCGATGAGGCAGTCGACAAGCGAATGCTGAAGCTCTTAAAAAAGGAATTCCGGATCGGAGAGGAGGACATCTATCTGATACCGGGGCCCCTCGATCTGACCGTCTGCATGAAGCTCTATGGCTTAAGCGGCTTTGAGTCCTTCAAGACGCCCAAATACACGCCGGCTCCCGTGCCGGACTTTATGGGAGCAGGGGACGTCTTTGAAGCTATCCGCAAGAAGGATATCTTTGTCCACCATCCCTATATGGCGTTCGATCCGGTCGTGGACTTTGTCCGCCAGGCTGCGGTGGACCCCTCCGTCCTTGCCATCAAGCAGACCCTCTACCGGGTCAGCGGAAATTCCCCCATCATCAAGGCGCTCGCCCAGGCGGCGGATCACGGCAAACAGGTGACCGTCCTGGTCGAACTTAAGGCTCGATTTGATGAGGAAAATAATATCGGCTGGGCAAAAATGCTGGAAAAAGCGGGCTGCCACGTCATCTACGGACTCTACCGGCTCAAGGTCCACAGCAAGATCACCATGGTGATCCGAAGGGAAGAGGACGGCATCCGGCGCTATGTCCACCTGGGCACGGGCAACTACAATGATTCGACCGCCAAGCTCTATACGGACTGCGGACTCTTTACCTGCGACGAGGCGATCGGGGAGGATGCCACGGCTGTCTTTAATATGCTGTCAGGCTATTCCGAACCCAGCCGCTGGTACAAGCTTCTGGTCGCTCCGATCTGGATGAAACAGGAATTTCTCAAGCTGATCCGGCGGGAAGGGACCTACGCGAAAGAAGGCAAGGCGGCCTTTATCAGGGCGAAGATGAATTCCCTCTGCGACCCGGATATCATAGCCGCCCTCTATGAGGCTGCCCACTATGGGGTCCAAATCGATCTGCTGGTCAGGGGGATCTGCTGTCTCAAGGTAGGAATTCCGGGCGTTTCGGACCGGATCCATGTGCGGTCCATCGTCGGCAACTTCCTGGAACACTCCCGCATCTTCTGGTTCCACAATGACGGCAGGGATGAGGTCTACATGGGATCGGCGGACTGGATGCCCAGAAATCTGGATAAGCGGGTCGAGATCGTCTTCCCGGTCGAGCAGCAGGACTGCAAGGAGGCGGCTCAGCACGTCCTCCTGACGGAATTTGCCGACAATGTCAAGGCTCACGTCATGCAGGCGGACGGGACTTATGAGAAGGTGGACAAGCGGGGCAAGGTCCTGGTCAATTCACAGGAACAATTCTGCAAAGAGGCATGGGACCGCCTGCCCAAACAGCCTTCGCCGGCGGAGGAACGAAAATTTAGCCCCAGGGAACCTAAGGAAGAAGATGAGACATGACCACGAACGGGTTTATTTTGCACGGAACAATTATATACAGTAACAAGCAAAGGGAGCTGGTTGAGTGTCAGGATTCCTATCTGGTCTGTGTGGACGGCTATTCGAGGGGTGTCTTCCCGGAGATCCCCGAGGAATACGGGGATCTGCCGGTTGAGGATTACTGGGATAAGCTGATCATACCGGGCTTAGCCGATCTTTCAGCCGACGCTCCGGGATTTCAGGTCCGGGGCATGGGCCTTAATCGGACCGATTGGGCGGATTATCAAAAGGACCGGCTTGAGGCAGAGGAAGAGTTTGATGACGATGATTATGCGGAACGCGCCTACGATATGTTCGTCGAGGATCTCTATATCGGACCGACCACCCGCGCCGCGGTGACCGCGACCGGGCAGGTGGCTGCGACCTTAAAGCTGATGGATCTTTT
This sequence comes from Lachnospiraceae bacterium UBA3689, assembly GCA_002371465.1. GTDB lineage: Bacteria > Bacillota > Clostridia > Lachnospirales > Lachnospiraceae > Chordicoccus. The sequence goes on from DFIU01000010.1 coordinate 187,917, forward strand.
GGATGAAAGCGGTCTTATCTCCTGTGTCGGCAAGGTCAGCCGGGACCGGGGAGTTTCGGACTTTGCCAGCCATACGACCGGGACAGCCGCCACTGATACCGTCGACTGGATCAATGCCTGTATCGACCGCTACGACCGGACCAGCCCTCTTCTGTTGACGGAGGGATCAGACTCTGCCAGCCCGGACCTCTTAGATGCCTTGGGCCAGCTTGTCCGGGAGACCAATCTGCCGGTGGGAACCTCGACCGATATCGGGCGAACCCAGGGCAGCCTGCCTTCATCCGCTTTCTTTGACCTTGACGAGGTGAAGGTCCTGTCCCGGGCAGGGCTTTTGGGGGAGATGGGTCCCGCAATCTTAAGCCCCGCCCTGGTCGGATCAAGCGAGGTCATCGACCTGCTGAAAGATCGGGGAACTTATCTTGCCTCCTGCCCGGAAATGGAAGTGAGTCTTTGGGGACAAATCGCCCCAGTTAAGACGTATCTGGATCTGGGGCTTAACGTAGGGCTGGGCAGTGCTTCCGCCGGTGGGAGTGGGACTTCCCTCTTTACCGTCATGAAGGAGGCTCTGCTTCTCTCAAAGCTTGCGGCGGGGGAGTCAAAAGATGAGGCAGAGCCCCTGACGCTGGAAGATGTCTTTTATCTGGCGACCCGGGGAGGCGGCTCCTTCTTCGGCAACTGCGGCAGCTTTGAAGAGGGCTGTCAGTTTGACGCCGTGGTGGTCGATGACCGGGGACTTGATACCATGCGGGACTTAAGCCCCAGGGATCGGCTTGAGCGCGTGGTAGCCTTATCTGACGACCGAAATGTAGTTGGCAAGTATGTATTCGGTGATAAAATATACTGATAGATTTTTAAAGAACCGGAGGAAAACCCCATGGAGTTTCAGATTCACAAAAGTGCCCGTAAGGAGACTGTCTCCCGGACGGAGATCCAGCAGAGGCTTTTGAACTGGCCGGACAGCTACTATCGGGAGCGGGAGCCGGAGGTCCGCCTCGCCATGCTGACGGAGGCTGACCGGCAGGGGCTGACGCCTAAGGATAACGAGATCCGCCGAAAGATCTTTGAAAAGCGCTATCCCAACTACCGGAAGGGCAAGTTTGAACAGGCGGATCTCTATCTTAAGGCATGGATCGAGATGCGGTTTCAGGCTGAGAACGGCAGCGGCTTTTTCGCCAAAAAGCACCGCCGGGAGGCACTGAAAGCCCTCAGGGATTTCGGCTATTTTGACGCGCAAAATGAGGGCGAGCGCCGCCTGATTTATCAGGAGATCTACCACCTGGGGCTGTTGTACATATCCCTCTGCCAGGAGGACAAGGGTTACAACTCGATTCTTTTTGGCTTTGGACAGATTTCGGACGAGAAGCTGATCCGCAAGATCGGCAATGAGTTCTACACCGTCGCCGTGACGGCTCCGACCAAGAATCAGATCGTGGAAGAGTGCCGGATGTGGACCGAGGCTTTGACTGCCGCCTATTCCGATATGTTCCCGGATTACGCCGGCATCCTGGCTGAGTAATTGGCTCTGTCGGTTGCAGGCGACGCTTTAACGTGTTAAAATGCTGAATTGTATATACAGTTTAGCGATAGGGATTATAACAGGAGGAATCTGATATGTTAGATGGTCGTATTTACAATTTTTCAGCCGGTCCTTCGATTCTGCCCGAACCGGTGCTGCTTAAGGCTCAGGAAGAACTGCTCAACTGCAACGGATCCGGTATGTCCGTCCTTGAAATGAGCCACCGGTCCAAGGTCTTTGACGATATCATCAATCAGGCTGCCGCAAACGTGAAGGAGATCTTAAAGGTCCCGGACAACTACACGGTCCTCTTTCTGCACGGCGGCGCCTCCGGTTTCTTCTCCGCCCTGCCCATGAACCTGGGGACCAGGTCCGGCAAGGCTGACTATGTTGTCAGCGGAAATTTCTCCAACCTGGCGGCAAAAGAGGCAAAGAAGTATTTAAAAGAGGTCCATATCGCCGGTTCTTCGGAAGAGGACCATTTTAACCACATCCCGACCCAGGAGGAATTGACTCTCGATCCGGAAGCGGACTATGTCCACGTCTGCTGGAACAATACGATCTTCGGAACGACCTGGAAGTATGTGCCGGATACCGGTAAGGTGCCGCTCGTGGCGGATATGTCCTCCAGCTATCTGTCCGAGCCGGTCGATGTCTCGAAATTCGGCATCATTTACGGCGGCGTACAGAAAAATATTGCTCCGGCGGGTCTGACCCTTGCCATTATCCGCAATGATCTCATCCAAAAGCCCATGGATATCTGCCCCAAGATCTGGGATTTCCAGAAGGAGGCCGATAAGAATTCCATGCTGAACACGCCGGCATGTGCCCAGATCTATTTTGTCAAACTGGTGACGGACTGGATCAAGGAGACCGGCGGACTTGACGCCATGAAGAAGCGGAACGAAGAAAAGGCAGCGGTCCTTTATGACTATCTGGATTCCCAGTCCTTCTATCAAAATACAGTCAAGCCGGAGGACCGGTCCATGATGAATGTCGTCTTTCGGACTCAGAGCGAGGAGCTGGACCGCGAATTTGTTGCCGGTCAGGCAGCTCGTGGCTTCAGCAATTTAAAAGGTCACCGCCTGGTCGGCGGTATGCGGGCTTCTATCTACAATGCTATGCCCAAAGAGGGCGTAGAAGCCCTGGTCGCCTACATGAAGGAATTTGCAAAGGCTCATTAAAGGGGGACCAATATGGCGACTTGGAGACCATTTTGTGCGGTAAGACCCGATCCAAGCATGGCAAAAGAGGTGGCGGCTCTTCCCTATGATGTGATGAACAGCAGGGAGGCGGCGGAAATGGTCAAGGACCATCCCGCTTCCTTTCTTCATGTGGATCGGGCAGAGATCGACCTGCCCCGGGGAACCGATCCCTACAGTGACGCGGTCTATGAAAGAGCAGCCCAAAACCTGGCAGCTATGGTGGACCAGGGAATTTTAATCAAAGACCCGGACCGTGCCTACTACATCTACCGGGAAATCATGGGAGAGAGGAGCCAGACGGGTATCGTCGGCTGTGCCTCGGTGGATGATTACAATTGGGGGGTCATCAAACGGCATGAAAAGACTGTTGCGGCTAAGGAAGAGGACCGCATCCGGCACGTTGACGCCTGCAATGCCAATACAGGTCCCATCTTTCTGACTTTTAGAAGCGGCGACGAGATCGAGGCTTGGATGGACCGGGTGGTCAGGGAGCAGGATCCGCTCTATGATTTTACGTCCGAAGACGGAGTCCGTCACAGCGTCTGGAAGGTTTCGGATCCCAATGATCTCGCCTTTGTCGAACGATACTTTGCCCAGGTTCCCCATCTTTATATCGCGGACGGTCATCACCGGGCGGCTTCGGCGGTCAAGGTCGGCACCAAAAGAAGAGGGAAAAAAGCTTACCTGGGGGACGAGGAGTTTAACTTCTTCCTGGCTGTCGCCTTCCCGGCTAAGGAACTGGATATCTGGGACTACAACCGGGTCGTTAAGGACCTGAACCATCTGACATTAGATACCTTTTTGGACCGGGTCCGGGAGTCCTTTAAGGTCCGGCACCTTCTCCTTCCCTCCGGGAAAACGGAGGAGGATTTAAAAGCAGTCAAGCCGAATCAAAAGCACCGGATGTCCATGTACTTAAAAGGGCAGTGGTATGCCCTTCAGGTTAAGGAGACTGCTTTTGATCCGACTGACCGGGTCGGCTCTCTGGATGTCTCCCTTTTGCAGAACCTGATCTTAGAGCCGATTCTGGGGATCGACAATCCCCGCACCAGCAGCCGCATCGACTTTGTCGGCGGCATCCGGGGACTTGGAGACCTGGTAAGACGAGTCGATGGGGGAGACGCGGTCGCCTTTGCCCTCTATCCGACCTCCATCGAGGATCTGATGAGCATTGCGGATGAGGGCGGGCTGATGCCGCCCAAGTCCACCTGGTTTGAACCCAAGCTCAGGAGCGGCTTATTCATCCACGAGTTATCTTAAAGAAAGGGAACCGGATCTTATTGATAAGAGCCGGGAGAGAAGATGATCTATCTGAACAGCGCGGAAACGTGCAGATTAAGGCCTAAGAGCGTGAGCGAGGAAATGGTCCGCGCGCTTCAAAAAGGGGAAGACAGGGAAACGGTCGGTCATGTTAAAGACCTGCTCAAGGACCTCTTTGGTGCTGCCGACAGGGACCACGTGGTCCTGACCTCGGGGATCGAGGAGGCGGTCGATCAGGTCATTTCCCGGGTCCTTGATTTTGGCGATACCGCCATGACCACCTTTGACGATTCCCCCTTTGTCTTTTCTGCCCTGGATCGGTTGACCCGCCGGGTGACGGATCTGTCCTCACGCTTCTATTTTCGGTCCAAAAACGGATGGAAGATCAAGACCGGCTACTCTGTAGCCGGTTTTGCTGTGGATGGGAACCTGGACTATGAAGATATGAGAAAGGGCATCGTGCGGCAGCGGCCCAAGCTGGTCATCGCCGCACACGCTTCGGCTGTAACCGGAAGATTAACTGACCTGAGATACTTATCCCGCTGCGTCCACCAAAACGGGGGACTTCTGGCAGCCGATCTGACCCAGACTGCCGGTATCTTTGATCTGAATCTGGAAAAGGAGGATGTCGACATCGTGATTCTGCCCGGGGATCTGGGTTTATTCGGACCCAAGGGGACCGGGGCAGTGATCCTGGGAAAGCGGGTCCCTCCTCACGTCAGCAAGGCGATGAAGGATCACCTGATCTGGCAGGATCTGTGCGGCTTAAACGCCGGGCTCTGTTATTTAAACCTTGAAGGGATTTCCCATATCCGCCAGCGCGAACTAAAGCTCGCCATGCAGTTTGCCAAGAGCTTAAGGGAGATCGCCGGCGTCCGCCTCTACGGCAACTACGACCATTATCAAAAAGCCCCCATCGTATCGTTTGGACTAAGGGGACTGGGGGCGGCTGCCCTTAACTGGGAACTGCTGCGGGCCGGCGTGGAGTGTGCCTGCGGCGATCTGGGGCGTCCTTATGTCATGCGCTATTACGGGACGGACCAGACGGGCATGGTACGAGCCTCCTTTTCTTCCTTTAATACGGAAGAGGAAGTAGAAGAGACTGTCGGCATCATCAGGAACCTGGCGTTAAGGAAAGATTGAAGCTGGTACTCCGTCATAGTGGAGTGTAGATTTCCTTCTGAAAGGGTGAAATGTAGAATGCCATCACTCCAAATGGAAATCTCGGTTTTCTTCTATCAAAGTGGAATGCAGGTTTCCAACTGGTAACTTAGGTTAGTGTAAAAATCTTGTCAGTTGCTAATGAAAATTAAAAATGGGGATAGATTTATCTGAGATGTAATGAGTCCGCATCAAAACGGAAAGACTGGAAGAGTCCTGTTCTTGGTGATAAAATAGGGCTATCATCTTCAGGAGCAGAATGTATGGAGACGCAACGTTCAAAAAGATTTCTGGGAATTCCAGACGAATTCTGGATCGGCTTTATCCTCATGGTAGGCTTCTTTTTAAAGCTGGTCTATGACATCAACGCCGGTTACCAGGATCCGACTCTTGACGCGGGCGTCTGGATGGAGATCAAGGACGGAGTCCCCAACAGCGGGCATATCGGGGTCATGCAGTACTATTTTACCTCCCTCCGCTTGCCGGATTTTGACCTGACCAGATATTCCCAGTTCACCCGGCCGCCTCTTTTTTACTGGATCTCGGTTTTGATCCTGGAGATTCTGCACAGGATGATGGGCTGGGCGATCGGGACCTCCCTCCACCTGCTGCAATGCATCAACGTCATCTATGTCGCGGCAGGGACCGCCTTTGGTTTTGGTATGGTCCACCGCTTTGGCATCCGGGGACGGAAAATGACGGTCACCATCCTGTTTCTGACCATGTTCCCTGCCTATTACAACCTGGGAGCCTCTCTTACGCCCGACGCGCTTGCCTTTCTGTTTAGTATGTACGCCATGAACCGGACTTTAGTCTGGTACGGGACCAGGCGCAGCAAAGATTTTTACAAGGTCGGTCTTGCTTTGGGACTGGGGCTCATGTGTTCCTTCAGCGTCATCCTGGTCCTGCCGGCAGTCCTCATTTTGCACTACGACGCCGGCAAGGATGGCAGGAGAAATGAGACCCCCCTGGGTCGGCAGCTCCTCATTTTCTGTCTGATCGCGGGGATCATGGGGGCAGCGTGGCCGATTTTTCGGCTTGTTTATTACCATGTCCCTTTCTTTTACAGCGAAGCGGCAAAGGCGGGCGGATCTTCCCTTAAGGCTTATCCGATCCTGAGCCGCATTGGACTTCCCAATCGGGAGATCTTCCGCCGGCTCAATACGATCGGAGAGGGCAGGTACGAGTACAACATCTGGGGACAGATCTTTAAAACTGCCCTGGTCGGTTTTAAAGCTGCCAATACGGGACTTCGGATGACCAGAAGAATCGCGGTCTTTACCCTCTATTTGGGGATCGTCCTTTGCATCCTCATGCATATCATGTGGATCTACACTTTGCTTAGTTCAAAGACCGAGATTGCCAGGAAGCATTTTCTGGTCGTGGGCTATTTGTCCATGCTGGCAGGCTTTTTATTCATCAGCTTACGGTATCCGCACATCTATGTGATGGATTTTAAAATGATCGCTCCGATTGTCATTTTCCCGGTTATCGGATCCGGCCTTTGCGGCAGGGGGCGGGGAGGAGACAACCTCTTTGAGCGGATCACGACCTGGATGGCAAATGGTCTGACTTTGATCTACGCCATCCTGACGGCTTTCCTGTTTGGATTTTATTTCTGAGGAGGATCAAGATATGGAGCTGTTGATTGCAGGCGGCTGCCTGGAGCATGGGAGGAACTGTTTCTATGTCAGGGGCAGGGAAGTGAGCTTTCTGGTCGATGCCGGGATCATGAAGGAAAATCCGGATACGCCCTATCCTGAACTGACGAAGGACCAGATTCAGGATGCGGCCTACCTCTTTTTGACCCACTGCCATTCCGACCACACCGGTGCGGTTAAATGGCTCTATGATCAGGGCTTTCATGGAGAAGTCATCGCCAGCGCTCCGACCTTTGCCTGGATGAAGGACGCCGTTCCCGGCAGGACGCTGGAGTCCATGTCGGTCCCTGGGAAGAAATGCAAGGTGGACGACCATCTTAAAATGACCTGGGGACGGAGCGGCCACTGCATCGGGTCGGTCTGGTACCTCTTCCGCCTGGACGGCAGAAAGATTCTCTTTACCGGGGACTACCAGGAACACTCGGGCGCTTATAAATGCGACCGGATCCGGGACCTGTCTGCTGACCTGGCGCTTGTGGACACCGCCTATGGAACAGAGAGCGGGACAGCCGGGGACTACCGCAAAGACTTTGAGGGCAGCATGGACCGGCTGGTCAAGACCAACCGTCCCTATCTTTTCCCGGTTCCTTCTCACGGGAGGGGACTGGATGTCCTGCGGGCTCTTTCGGAACGGGAAATTCCCATCTACATGGAAGATGCCATCATCAGCGAATGTCTGGAGACACCGGACCGCGAGTTCTGGCTCAGAAAGAAGTTCCGCGGCTCCTTTGGCAACAGCGAGGTTCATACCATGGAAGAACTGGGGCAGCTGATGGAGGAGACGGGCGGTCTGTCCTTCCTGGAGCTGCCCATCGGGATTCTGGTCCAGGACTCCCAGTTGATCCGGCAGGAGAACCGGGACCTGACGGCGGCTGTCATTAAAGCCGGCGGAAGGGTAGTTCTGACCGGTAAGCAGGACCCGGCAAGTTTTTCCCGGGATCTGCTGAGTAGGGGAGATGCGGTTTTTTGGAAGATCTCCGTCCATCAAAATGCGGACGAGGCGTTGAAACTGAAACATAAGAACCGCTTCCGTTTCATGATTCCCTGCCACTGCCGTAAGAAGCTGGATTTTAAAGAGCGAGATATCCTGACGGTCCGAACTGGAAATCTGGTGAAATTCTGATTCCTTCGTAAAATATATGGCAGACATGGCAGCTTTGAGCTATAATAATTGGTGATATTTCATAATAAGAGGAGATCAACATGGCTGAAAAGGATGCATATGTAGCTTACGTCGGTACTTATACCAACGGGACAAGCAAGGGAATTCATATCTATGACGTCGATGTAGAGGAAGGACTTCTTTATCTCAGAAAAGTCGTACCGGTCAACAATTCTTCTTATATTACCAGATCGAAAAACAGAAAGTTTCTCTACTCCATCGCCGATGAAGGGGTAAGAGCTTTTCAGATTATGCCGGACGGCGACCTTCGCGCCATCAACCAGGTCGATATCAACGGAATGAGAGGCTGCCACATGTCCGTCGATGAGGAGGGCAAGTACCTCTTCGTGGCAGGTTATCACGACGGCAAGGTGACGGTCGTCCATACCCACAAGGACGGAGAGCTGGGCAGTCTCATGGACGGCGTATTCCACAAGGGCATCGGAGCGGTCAACGAAAGGTCCTTCAGACCCCACGTCTGCTGTGTCCGGGTTACGCCGGACAACAAGTTTCTCTGCGCGGTCGACAACGGCATCGACCAGATCGTCCTCTATAAGATCAACCATACCTACAACAGGCTGGATCAGGTCGATATCCTGCGGATGGGAAGGGAAGCGGGTCCCAGAAGTATTCACTTCAGCCGCAACGGCAAGTTCGCCTATGTCCTCTGCGAAATCACCAACGTTGTCCGGGTCTATTCCTACTCGGTGGTAAACGGCTATCCGGTCTTTGAACTGATTCAGGAAGTCTCCACTCTGTCCGATGAGCGGGATCCTCACGATGCGGCATCGGCGCTCCGCATTTCCTACGACGGCAATTACCTCTTCTGCTCGACTTCGGGCGATGATTCCGTCGCCTGCTATATGATCGACCAGGAAAAGGGCTTTTTGGACCGCCTCTTCTCCCTGCCTACGGGCGGCAGATATCCCAAAGATATCGCGGTCTTCCCAGATCAGAAGCATCTTGCCGTCGTCAACAACGGCGAGGGGACCATCACGACCTTCGGTATCGACTACGAGAAGCGGAACCTGGTCATGAAGGGCAAGCCGCAGACTCTCGATACACCCAACGCCATGGTCTTCCAGAAGATCGAAAAGGCGCCCGATCATTTCCGCCACATCACCGAGCAGGAAGCGGAAGATGAGGCGCAGGCGATCGTCAGAAATACCGAGCCGGTCTGCCTGTAAAATATGATTAAAGCGAAAAAATCGTCTCCATCCCAAAAAACGGGTGGGGGCGATTTTTTACTTTAATCTTTACTTTCGCAGTGAAATCGGCAGAAATCTTTATCGGTAGAAATCTTTGATAGAAGACAGGCGGGCTGTCATATTGATCATCATGGCATCCAAGATAGTGATGGCAGCCATGGATTCGACGACGACAGCGGCTCTGGGACCGATGACCGGATCGTGCCTGCCATGAATTGAAATCTTGGTTTCTTTGCCATCCTTGGTGACCGTATCTTGCCTTAAGCTGATCGAGGGCGTCGGTTTGAAGTAGACATGGAGACGGATATCCGCTCCGGTTGAGATCCCTCCCAAGATGCCTCCGGCGTGGTTGGTAAGAGGGGCGATGCGACCGTTTTTCAGCCCGAAGGCATCGTTATTTTCCGAACCCTTGGCTTGGGAAACAAGAGAGCCGTCGCCGATATCGAGACTCTTGACTGCCCCGATAGAGAAGATGGCTTGCCCCAGCCGTGCATCCAGTTTGTCAAAGACCGGATCTCCAATCCCAGCCGGTACGCCGTGGATGAGGCAGTTCACTTCGGACCCGCACGAATCGCCCTCGGCGCGGCACTGATCCAGGTAAGGCTCCGCCTCTTTAAAGGGGTGACCACCGATTGCCGTGGCGCGGGTATCAAAGGAGATGCCCAGTTCCTTCAGGATTTTAGATGCCAGAGCGCCAGCCGCGACGCGACCCACTGTCTCCCTGCCGGAGGATCGACCGCCGCCCCGATAGTCGCGGAAACCGTATTTGGCGTCAAAGCCGAAGTCCGCATGACCGGGGCGGTACTTGTCCGCCAGATCGGCATAATCGTGAGAGCGCTGGTCCTGATTCCAGATGATGAGGGAGATTGGCGTACCGGTCGTCCTGCCCTCAAAGGTCCCGGACAGAATCTGGACCTGGTCCGGCTCGTTGCGCTTGGTCGAAAATTTCCCGGCGTTGGGACGCCTTCTGCCCATATAATCCTCAAAATCCTGTTCCTTGAGAGGAAGTCCAGCCGGGCAGCCGTCGATCACGACACCGAGTGCCTTGCCGTGGGATTCTCCCCAGGTTGAGATGCGAAAGATTGTTCCGTATTGAGATCCAGCCATAAATTGTCTCCCATCTGTAAGAAAAATCAAGAAGTCATATCACTTCTTCAGTATACGTTACGCCGCTTGATAAGGAAAGCATTTGACCTGATAAAAAAATTGATTCCTACGTGGATGGTAACCGGAATGATGTGCGTTTAAACATCCTCTCCAATTACTTGGAAGGAATGCAAGGCTCAAGACGACCGGTAGATTTGCAGAGCTTAGTACAGAGACTATAATGATTCTAAGGAAAATCTTAATCATTCCTTAAGGACTTATTTGAGAATGTCAATGACAGAATTGGCATAATATTTTTACGACTCAGCAGGAAGTAGGAGTTGATAACGCATGGATAAAATTTTAGTCGTAGATGACGAAAAGGATATTGCCGATCTGATCGAAGTTTATAAGAAAAATGAAAACTATACTGTATTTAAATGCTATACAGCGGAAGAAGCCTTGAACTGCATCAGGACACAGGAGCTTGATTTAGCGATACTGGATATTATGCTTCCGGGAACGGATGGATTTGCTATCTGCAAGAAAATACGTGAAAACTACATCTACCCCGTTATCATGTTGACCGCTAAAGATACAGAAGTTGATAAAATCAATGGGCTCGCCTTAGGGGCAGACGATTATGTAACGAAGCCTTTTAAACCATTGGAACTTATGGCAAGAGTGAAAGCGCAGCTCCGCCGCTATAAGAAATTTTCTAAGGAGGAGCGTCTACCTTCCGAATCAAAACTGACATATGAGAATCTGGAACTGGATACTTCCAGTTATGAATGCCGTTTAGATGGAACACCTGTCGCCCTGACGCCTACGGAATTCTCCATCCTAAGGATCCTGCTTGAAAATCTTGGAATGGTTGTCAGTGTAGAGACTTTGTTCAAGGCAATCTGGAAAGATGAGTATTACAGTAAGAGCAGCAGTACGATAACCGTCCATATCCGGCACATACGGGAAAAATTAAAGGATACAGGAGAAAAGCCTTTTTACATCAAAACAGTATGGGGAATCGGTTATAAGATATGAGAGGGAAGAAGTTATGTTAAAAGAACGGAATCAAAAATTATATTACCTCACGATGGCTATGTTTCTGACATACCTGCTGTTTCTGGTATGGGTTATTTTATTTAAACTGGAGTTCTCATTGAAAGCACTTGGGACTGTCAGAGCATATAATTTTATCCCATTTCATTATGAGGAGGAACATGATGTCAGATTTCATCTCTCCGAAGTGCTTGAAAATATGGCTATTTTTATTCCTGCCGGCATATACCTGTGTCTGCTTTGGGGAAAGCTGTCATTTAGGAAAAAGATAGCTTTGGTTTTCGTCCTTTCTCTTGTTTTGGAATGTTCGCAATATATACTTGCAGTAGGCAGCTTTGATGTAACGGACCTTATCACCAATACCGTTGGCGGAATGGTTGGGATCGCATTTTATTGGATCGGACAGGTCCTTTTTCATGACAAAGAAAGAGCAGAGAGAACCCTTGCCCTTCTCGTGAATGTGGTCACGATCCTGCTTGTCGGTGGCGTCTTTTTTATCTTATCGGTGAATTAAGGAGAAGGGCTCATGGATTCTGTCAATCAACATCAAATTGAACGAAAACTCCGTCACCAGATGCTTAGCATTCTGGTTCTCTGGGCTGTTGGCGGTCTTATTATTTGCGCGTTTCTGGGCACGATCGGAGATGAGTCAAACAATCCAGTTCTTGCATGGCTTGGATCAAGGATTGATCTGCTGTATATCATGTTTTTATTTATTGGCTTTTTCGGTGTTTTCTCTTTCTATTGGAAAAAGCCATGGACTTATCTGGACCAAGTTGTGAATGCAACGGAGATCATTTACGAGAAAAGTGCAAAAGTGATTACCCTTCCTGAACTTCTGCATGAAGTGGAAAGTCGGATGAATCAAATTAAACTCTCTCTTATGACGAGCGAGAAAAGCATTGCGGAGGCGGAAGAAAAAAAGAAAGAGCTGGTTCTGTATCTTGCACATGACATTCGCACGCCGTTGACTACAGTAATTGGGTATTTGAGTCTTTTGAGCGAAGCTCCGGATATGCCGTCGGAGCAAAGAAAGAAGTACATCAAAATTGCGCTGAGTAAATCAGAGAGATTGGATGTATTGATTAATGAACTCTTTGACTTGACCAGATACAATTCAAAGGCTGTGCCTCTCCATAAGACGGCAATGGATCTTTCCTGTCTGCTTTCGCAGATCGCAGACGAATTTTATCCAACCCTTTCGGCAAATGAAAATACTGTAACCGTGTCAGCAGAAGAGAAACTGATTATTTCCGCTGATACGGAATTACTGGCACGGATGTTTGGAAATCTCCTGAAAAATGCGGCATCTTATAGCGATAGGGGGTCGGAATTTGTTATCTCAGCTAAGAAGGAGAATGACGATGCCCTTATCGCCTTTCAAAACACAGGGGAGACAATCGCCCCGGAAAATTTACAAACGATGTTTGATAAATTCAGCCGGTTGGATCAGTCGCGAACATCGGAAACTGGCGGGACCGGCTTAGGTTTGTCTATCGCAAAAGAAATTGTCGAATTGCATGGAGGAACAATTTCCGCGCAAAGTAAAGACCGGACGATTACCGTTCTTGTTCGTCTGCCGATTAAGTCTTAAGTAAAAAGCAGTTTTTTATTAGAAATATCTTAATCTATTTGAAGCTATATCTTTGAGATTGAAGATCCTATCGCTGCCCTTGGTACTTGTTCCGGTTTTTACCGGAGCTTTTACTGAAAAAAGCTGGCTTGTATCCATGCTTCCAGCCGGGGGAGTTGGTTTTAATACGAATTTATTGTATCAGCTTGTTGATTTTAGATTCCTTCATTTAGGTATGCATAGCTTCTGGGCACCTAAAATAACGATGACCTTTGCCATCATTTGGATTCCAGTATTTTTAACACTTACCGTTTATTCTTACTGTAAGCATCAGATCAGATAGAGAGAGGAGGATTTACACGGCTCGATGCCATATCTTTGGGGCAGCTTAACTGAGAATCGATTTAAAAAATTGATGTACATGGATCTGTCAATCAGGATGTAAATGTATCCTTGCACCAATATAAGAATATAAGTGCGTTTTGACTTAATAAAAAGGAAAAGCTTCTGCAATACCTCCCAAGAAGGGGGGGAGAGAGGCTTTTCCTTTTGTGATTAAACTTAAAAAATGCCAACCGCTTATGCTGAATGAAAAGGTGGCGTCAAATCGTCTCGCGATTCCATGAATTTGACCGTTTCTTCAGTATACTTTACTCCACTACATAATGAAAGTATTTCGATTGACTAACATTTGATGTTTCTCTATAATAAGAGATCGTTAAAGGAGTAAGACATGTTGAATCGAATTATCAATAAGCTGGAGCGCCGTTTTGGACGCTACGCAATCCAGCATCTGACGATCTTTCTGGTGATCGGCTGGTTCTTAGGTTACGCGCTCTCCTTTATGGGCAGTGGCAGCGTGACCGGAGGCAGCAGCGCCGGCAGCGTCATCCTGTCCTATATGACGCTGGATATTCACCAGATCTTTCACGGACAGGTCTGGAGACTGATCACCTGGATCCTGATCCCGCCATCCAGTTCCGGCATCTGGACCATCCTCATGATGATCTTTTTCTACATCCCGATTGGAAATTCGCTGGAGCGGGTCTGGGGAGATTTCCGCTACAACCTCTATATTTTTAACGGCATGCTGATCTTTGTCGTCACTGCCGTCATCTGCTACCTGGTCTTTGGCATGATCTCCGGAGTCGGCAGCGCGACGGGGGCTGTGATCGGTCAGTTCTTCACGACCTATTACATCGCCATGTCCATCGTCCTCGCCTTCGCGGCGACCTTCCCCGACTCGACGGTCCTTTTGATGTTTATCATTCCATTTAAAATGAAATGGCTGGGCTTTGTCTACGCGGGCTTTATGATCTTTGACGCGATCGGCTATTTAAGAAATGCCTTTAGCGGCGGACCGGGATCAATTTATTACATCATACCGGTCATTGCCATGCTGGCGTCCCTGACGAATTTCGGTCTCTTCTTTCTGGCACAAAGAAGCAAGCGGACCGTTCATTTAAGCAGGAAAGAAAAGGAGATCCGGAACCGTTTCCGCAGCAACATGGAACGGACCCGGGACCATCAATCGATCACCCAGCCGGAAATGCGGGTCGTCCAGGGGGTAAAGCCCAGACACCGCTGTGAAGTCTGCGGCAGAACGGATATCAGCGATCCGGATCTGGAGTTCCGCTTCTGCACCAGGTGCAGCGGCGCGCATGAATACTGCATGGACCATTTGTACACCCACGAACACATCAGTGACCACACTGGGGAGGAAAAGTGATGAAAAAGCCATTTGTAACGAAAGAAAAGATCGAAGAGATCATCAAATCCGGCGTTCCGACCCCCTTTCACATTTATGACGAGAAGGGGATTCGGGAAAATGCCCGTCTGGTGCAGCAGGCATTTTCCTGGAACGAGGGCTTTCGGGAGTACTTTGCCGTTAAGGCAGAGCCCAATCCGGTGATCCTCAAGATCTTACAGGAAGAGGGCTGCGGGTCAGACTGCTCCTCTTTGACGGAGTTGATGATGGCGAAGGCTGTCGGCAATACCGGAGAGATGACCATGTTCTCCTCCAATGAGACGCCGGACGAGGAGTATATATTTGCTTCGGATATGGGAGCGATCATCAACCTCGATGATATCACCATGATCGATTCCTACGCCAACGCTGTGGGAAAATTCCCCAAGAAAATGTGCTGCCGCTTCAATCCGGGCGGGGTCTTTAAGGTTTCAAACGGGATCATGGATACGCCCGGCGAATCCAAGTACGGCATGACCGACGAGCAGCTTTTTAAAGCGTTTAAGATCCTCAAGGAAAATGGGGTAGAGGAGTTTGGGATCCACTCCTTCCTGGTCTCCAACGCGGTGACCAACGATTATTATCCCATGCTGGCCAAGCTCTTGTTCGAGCTGGCTGTCGAACTGAAGAAAGAGGTGGGCTGCCACATCACCTTTATCAACCTGTCGGGCGGCGTCGGCATCCCCTATAAGCCGGGCGATCCCGCCAACGACATTTTGAAGATTGGAGAGGGAGTCCGAAAGGCTTACGAAGAGATCCTGGTTCCCGCCGGTATGGGCGATGTCGCCATTTTCACCGAGATGGGCCGCTTTATGACGGGTCCTTACGGCGCTCTGGTCACCACAGCCATCCATGAGAAAAATATCATGAAGCACTACATCGGCGTGGACGCCTGCGCGGTCAACCTGATGCGGCCGGCTATGTACGGGGCTTACCACCACATCTCGGTCCTGGGCAAGGAAGATTCTCCGCTGACCAACATCTACGACGTAGTCGGAGGACTCTGCGAGAACAACGATAAGTTTGCCATCGACAGAATGCTGCCCAAGATCGATATGGGGGATATCCTCTATATCCACGACACCGGGGCGCACGGTTTTTCGATGGGTTATAACTACAACGGCAAGCTGCGCTCCGCGGAGGTTCTGCTCCACGAGGACGGCAGCTGGGAGGTAATTCGCCGCGCCGAAACGCCCAACGACTACTTCGCGACCTTCAGCAACCTGCCGATCTACCGGGACCTGATCGCCGAAGCGGACGGCTGGAAGCAAGAAGAGCAGAAGGAAAAATAAAAAGGGATTACACCGAGCGGAAGTTTATGTTATAATCTTCCGTGCGGGCCGATGTGTCGGAACTGGCAGACGAGACAGACTCAAAATCTGTTGGCCGTAAGGTCGTGTGGGTTCGAGCCCCACCATCGGCAGCTTAAAAGTCCTGTATTTATGGGGCTTTTTTACTTTATGTTGCATCATTTCAGAGATATGGTCTGCTGGTCATTCTACGATGAAACTTTTTGAATGCCAAGGAGACATAACTTGATCGATGAAAGGTAAGGCGGTCGCTGCATCAGCAGCGGCTTTTCCTTTGCCTTCAGGTATGATAAAATCTCTGCAGAAATGAGGTAGCATCATGCAGATGACCTGTAAAGAAGCAAAGCGAATGGTCCAGCCCTTCATCGAAGGGAAGCTCAAAGAGTGCAGGACCAGAGCTTTCTTAAATCACATCAAGACCTGTCAGGACTGCCGGGACGAGTTGGAGACCTATTTTGTCGTGAACTATTCCCTCCGGTACCTGGACAACGAAAAGAACAATTCCTACGACATTCAAAAACTGCTGACGGAGCGGATCGAGCGGGCTGAACAGGAGCTGAGGCTCCACAGGATTTTTAAGATCCTGACCGCTGCCGTCCTTGCCCTTGGCATCTTGATCGTTACCCTTGTCGCCCTCCATCTTCTGATGCCGGAGACCTTCCCCGATGCGGGCAGGGAGACGGCAAGACTCTTATCTTTGCTCAGGAGTAAATTCTCATGAAAAAATTAGTACTGATTGACGGTCATTCTCTTTTGTTCCGCGCTTTTTACGGGATGCCCCTTAACATGACTTCGCCGGAGGGTAAGCCGACCAATGCCGTCTATGGGTTTCTGACGATCTTAAACAAGGTGATTGAGACGGAGCAGCCGGATTATCTTGCCTGCGCCTTTGACCTTGCCGCGCCTACCTTCCGCCACGACCTCTATGCGGACTACAAGGGCAACCGGTCCGCCGCGCCGGAAGACTTTCATGCCCAGGTCCCCATGATCAAGAAGATTCTTGCAGACATGGGCATACCGGTCGTCACCAAGGAGGGCTGGGAGGCTGACGATATCCTGGGCTCTTTAGCTCGGCAGGCGGAGCTAAAGGATATCCGGGTGGCACTGATCTCGGGCGACCGGGACCTCCTGCAGATCGCAAGTGATCGAACGGAGGTGGTGATTCCCAAGACCCGCAAGGGTACCACGACCTATGAGCGATATTTCCCCAAGGACGTGGAGGCGGCGTTCGGAGTCGATCCCAAGACCTTTATTGAGCTAAAGGCGCTCATGGGGGATTCTTCCGACCATGTGCCGGGGCTGCCCGGCGTGGGGCCCAAGACCGCGGAGAAGATCCTAAAGCAGTTCGGGTCGATTAAAAATGCCTACGCCCACGCCGATGAGATCAAACCCGCCAAGGCGGGGCAGGCGATGAAGGAACATTACGACCTCCTCAAAATGAGTCTTGATCTGGTGACCATCCGGACCAACGTCCCGGTCGACTTCGACGAGGCGGATTTTGCCCTTGGGGATCTTTATAATGAGAAGACCCTGGAGGACTTCCGTAAGCTGGGCTTTAAGAGCCTGCTGGCAAGATTTCAAAAGGATGACCAGGAGGATGCGACCCATCTTCCTGCCTATCAGGTCATCACCGATCAAAATAAGGCTCTTTCTGTCTTTAAGGACGCCAAAGGCGCGGAGGCTGTGGGGATATCTGCTATCAGTGAGAATGGCGTTCTATATGCGGCGGGGCTTGCAGTTGCCGATCAGGAATATGTCTTCCTGCCCGGAGATGGCCTGACGCAGAGGGATCTGGCAGCGCTTTATCAGGATCTGATTCGTAACCGGCAGGAGACGGCTGCCCTTGACGTCAAAAATTTCCTTAAGTTTGCCTGGCTTGAGGACGAGGGTCGGCTCTTTGACTGCACCGTCGCCGCCTACCTGATCGATCCTTTAAAATCGGACTGGGAAGTTTCTTCCCTTGCAGCGGGCTACCTTCATGTCAGTCTGCCTTCCCGGGAGGAACTGGTCGGCAGGAAGGGGATCAAAGCAGCCTCCCTTTTGGAGGGCGGAAGGGATAAGATCTGCAAGCTGGCAGGGGAGGAGGCATATGTCGCCCAGAAGTCTTGTCCGGCTCTAAAGGATGTGCTTCAAAAAGAGGAGATGGCGGAGCTTTATCAAAAGATCGAGCTGCCCCTGACCTATGTCCTTGCCGATATGGAGATGACCGGCATCCTTGCCGACCGCAAGGAGCTGAAGGACTACGGGGACCGGTTGACGGAGCGGATCGACCAGCTGACAGAGGGCATCTACCAAAAGGCGGGAGAGAACTTCAATCTCAACAGCCCCAAACAGCTGGGGGTTATTTTATTTGAAAAGATGAAGATGCCGGGCGGCAAGAAGACCAAGACCGGCTATTCGACCGCCGCCGGCGTGCTGGAAAAGCTGGCTCCGGACTATCCCTTTGTCAAGGATATCCTGGAATACCGGACCCTGACCAAGCTCAAGTCCACCTATGCCGACAGCCTGGGGGATTACATTAAGGAAGACGGCCGCATCCATACCATCTTCCACCAGACAATCACGGCGACGGGCAGACTGTCGAGTTCGGATCCCAATCTGCAGAATATCCCCATGAGGGAGGAACTGGGCAGGCGGATCCGCAAGTGCTTCCTGCCCAAAGAGGGCTGCGTCTTTGTCGATGCCGACTATTCCCAGATTGAGCTTCGGATCCTCGCCCACATGTCCGGCGATGAGAAACTGATCGAAGCCTATCGGGATGCTAAGGATATCCACCGGGCGACCGCCTCCCAGGTCTTTCATGTCCCCTTTGACCAGGTGACCGACCTGCAAAGGCGCAACGCCAAGGCGGTCAACTTCGGTATTGTATACGGGATCAGTTCCTTTGGTCTAAGCCAGGGGCTTTCCATATCAAGAGCCGACGCCCAGACCTATATCGACCAGTATTTTGCCACCTATCCCAAGATCCACGCCTTTTTGGACAACCTGGTCAAGGAGGCGAAAGAGAAGGGCTATTCCATTTCCCTCTTTGGCAGGAGAAGACCCATCCCGGAACTTGGCGCCAAGAACTTCATGCAGAAGAGCTTTGGGGAGCGGATTGCCATGAACAGCCCCATCCAGGGTACTGCCGCCGATATCATGAAGATCGCCATGATCCGGGTCTGGAAGCGGCTTAAGAAGGAAGGCTTAAAGTCGAGACTGATCCTCCAGATCCACGATGAACTCCTGATCGAAGCGCCCATCGAGGAAGCGGACTATATCAAGGATCTTCTGGCGGAGGAAATGAAGGCTGCCGCCGATCTGAAGGTCTCTTTGGAGACGGACTGCCACATCGGCAGGGACTGGTACGAGGCAAAGTGATGGTTCTGATCGGGGTAACCGGCGGCATCGGAGCCGGAAAATCGGAGGTCTTAAGGGACCTGAAGGACCGGTGGCAGGCGGAGGTCCTTGAGATGGACACCATGGCAAAGGAACTTATGCAAAAAGGGGGCAGGACCTATCCCCTCTACCTGGACCTTTTGGGTCCGGGCATCCTTGATGAGGACGGGGAGATCGACCGGGCAAAGACTGCTCATCTTTTATTTGGCAATCCCGAGCTTTTGGCAAAAATCAATGAGACGATTCGGCCTGTCATCAAGGAAGAACTTTTCTTGAGAGTGGCAGCCCTGAAAGAAAAAGGTACAAGGCTTGCCGTCATTGAAGCGGCGCTTTTGATCGAAGAACATTATAATGAAATCTGCGACGAACTATGGTATATTTATGCAGATAAAACCACAAGATGCTGTCGTCTCAAGACCTCGCGGGGCTACGATGACAAGCGGATTGAGGAGACCATGAAGAGGCAGCTTACGGACCAGACGTTTCGCAAGTATGCGGATCTGGTCATTGATAATTCCGGCGAGTTCAGTCACACCCAAAGTCAGATCGATGACCGGCTGAAATCGCTTTTCAGCAAGGGGAAACCATGAAATTTTGCAGCATTTCAAGCGGCAGCAGCGGAAACTGTATCTTCGCGGGCAGCGCGGAGACTTCTGTCCTGATCGACGCCGGCATTTCCGGTAAGAAGATCGAACAGGGCTTAAACCAAATCGATATGACCACTCCGGATGTGGACGGGATCCTGGTGACCCATGAACATTCCGACCATATCAAGGGGATCGGAGTCCTGGCACGGCGCTACAATCTGCCGATCTACGCGACCGGCGGAACCATTGAAGCTTTAAAGAAGATGACCACTGTGGGCAAGATCCCGGAGGGACTCTTTCACCAGATCCGGGCGGATGAGAGCTTTTCGGTCGGGGACCTTGATGTTGCTCCTTTTGCCATTTCCCACGACGCGGCGGAGCCGGTCGGTTTCCGGATCGAACACAATGGCAAGTCGGCGGCGGTCGCGACGGACATGGGCTGCTACGACGCCTACATCATCGACCACCTAAAGGACCTGGACGTCCTGCTTCTGGAGTCCAATCACGATCTGCATATGCTGCAGGCGGGGCGCTACCCCTATTATTTAAAGCAGCGGATCGCGGGGGATCAGGGACATCTGTCCAATGAGGATTCCGGTCAGCTCCTCTGCCAGGTCCTGCACGAGGGCATCAAGGAAATTTACCTGGGGCATTTGAGCCACGAGAACAACTACGAGGCGCTGGCATTTGAAGCGGTCAGCGCGGAGATTACCATGGGAGATAATCCTTACAATTCCAAGGATTTTCATATCACGGTCGCACACCGGGACAAGGTCAGCGAACCGGTCGTATTTTAACCCCAAAAGGAGGACGCTATGCAGAAGTCGATCATCACAGTTGTCGGAAAAGATACCGTGGGCATTATCGCCAGGGTCTGCACCTACCTATCTGAAAATGGAATCAATATTCTCGACATTTCCCAGACGATCACAGGAGGCTACTTCAACATGATGATGGTGGCGGACCTCTCCGGTTCGGACCAAAGGTTTGCGGATATTCGCAGGGACCTTGAGGCTTTGGGCGAGGAGATCGGCGTTCAGATCCACATTCAGCTCGAGGAAATCTTTGAAAAAATGCACCGCATCTGAGGGGGTTCTATGATTAATCTTGAGGAAGTCATTGAGACCAATAAAATGATCGACAAGGAGAACTTTGATGTCCGGACCATTACCATGGGCATCAGTCTCCTCGATTGTATCGACAGCGATTTAAAGGAGCTGAACCGGAAGATTAAGGACAAGATCACGACCTGCGCGAAAGATTTGGTTAAGGTCGGCAATGCCATCTCTTCCGAGTACGGGGTCCCCATCGTCAATAAGCGGATCTCTGTCACCCCGATCGCCCTGATCGGCGGGGCGGCTTGTAAAACGCCGGAGGACTTTGTGACGATCGCCAGGACGTTGGATGAGTGCGCGGCTATAACCGGGGTTAACTTCATCGGCGGTTACAGCGCTCTGGTTTCAAAGGGCATGACGGCGGCTGACCGGCTGCTGATCGAGTCGATCCCCAAGGCTCTGTCTTCGACGGAGCTGGTCTGCAGTTCGATCAATCTGGGCTCCACCAAGCAGGGCATCAACATGGATGCGGTCCGCCTCATGGGGACCATCATCCGGCAGACGGCGGAAATGACCGGAGATCGGGACGGGCTCGGCTGTGCCAAGCTGGTCGTCTTCTGCAACGCCCCCGACGACAACCCCTTTATGGCGGGCGCCTTCCACGGTGTGACTGAACCGGACGTCATCATCAACGTCGGCGTCTCCGGTCCGGGCGTCGTCAAGTCGGCACTGGAAGAGTGCCGGGAATCGGATTTTGAAACCCTCTGTGAGACAATCAAGAAGACCGCCTTTAAGATCACCCGGGTCGGTCAGCTGGTCGCCCGGGAGGCGTCCGGAAAACTGGGCGTTCCCTTTGGCATTGTGGACCTTTCCCTGGCTCCGACTCCGGCAATCGGCGATTCGGTGGCGGATATCCTGGAAGAGATCGGCATTGAAAAGGCGGGCGCTCCAGGCACGACCGCGGCTCTGGCGCTTTTAAATGACCAGGTCAAAAAGGGCGGCGTCATGGCTTCCTCCTATGTAGGCGGCCTTTCGGGCGCTTTTATTCCGGTCAGTGAGGACCAGGGCATGATCGAGGCGGCAGAGTGCGGAGCCCTGACCCTGGAAAAGCTGGAGGCGATGACCTGCGTCTGCTCGGTCGGCCTTGATATGATCGCCATACCGGGAGATACGTCGGCGGCTACCATTTCCGGCATTATCGCCGATGAGATGGCTCTGGGCATGGTCAACCAGAAGACGACCGCCGTCCGCCTGATCCCGGCAATCGGCAAGAAGGTCGGGGATCAGGTCGAGTTCGGAGGACTTTTGGGCCACGCTCCGGTCATGCCGGTCAATGGATTTAGCTGTGAGCGGCTGATCAGCCGCAGGGGGAGAATCCCGGCTCCGGTTCATTCCTTCAAGAACTGACCGGACGGTCCTTGTTTCTAAAAATAAAATCAGCAAAAAGGAAGTACAGCAGGAAGTTCGTTTATGAAGACAGCAGCAATCATCGGTGAATTTAATCCTTTCCACAACGGGCACAAGCTCATTGCCGAAAAGGCGCGGGAGTTCGGGGCTGACCGGGTCATCGCCCTCATGAGCGGCGACTACGTCCAGCGCGGCGTTCCCGCCATTACCAACCGCCACGTCCGCGCCCGCATGGCTCTCTTGGGTGGGCTGGACGCGGTCCTGTCCTATCCGACCCGCTACGCGACTTCCTCGGCGGAGTCCTTTGCGGACCACGCTGTGCGAATGCTCAATCACCTGGGCTGTGTGGATATGCTGGTCTTTGGCAGTGAGAGCGGGGACCTGGATGCGCTGAGCCGCTGCGCGGACGCTTTGGTGAGCGAGTCGGATGAGTTTAAGGAGAAGCTGCGCCAGGGCTTAAAAGAGGGACTTTCCTTTCCCAAGGCGCGGGCGGAGGCTCTGCCGGAGTTCGCGGACCTCTTGAGAGAGCCCAACAACATCCTGGCGATCGAATATTTAAAGGCGCTGAAACGAACCAAGTCGACCATCGTTCCCTTTACCCAGAAACGAATCGGGCAGAGTCATATCGATGACAGCGTCCTGACCGAGCTTTCCTCCGCCTCGGCGGTCCGTAAGGCTCTGGCTCTGGGCAATAATTTTCCGGGTCTTGAGATCGCCCTGCCGCCCGAGAGCATCGACGCCCTTCGGGACGACATCGGGGTCTATGGGGTGACGACGGAAAATGACTATTCCCTGCTCCTCATCGATCGCCTCTGGAAACTGGGTGAGCCCTTCCTTCTCAACTATTATCTGGAAATGACGGATGAACTGGCTCACACCATTGTCAAAAAGCGCAACACCTTTACCTCCTTTGATGATTTTGCGGACCGCTGCAAGTCGAAAAATATCACGCTGACCCACATTTACCGCGCCTTCCTCCATATCATTCTGGATATGAAGAAGGACGACCGGCTGGATGGGGACAACGCCTTCTATACCCGGATGATCGGCTTTAGGGAAGCTTCGACGGATGTGGTGTCTCTCATACAGAAGTCCTCCGATATCCCGGTCGTCATGAATCCTCCGGCAGAGGCGGACCGGCTTCGTCCCGACCAGCGCCGCCTCTTTGATGAGGAACAGCAGGTGACCAATCTCTATGAGAGCGTCAGGGCGCAGAAGTGGCACCAGCCGTTTGAAAATGTTTTCACAAAACCGATTGTGAAGGTCTAAAAGACTTGTACCACCGTCGGGGAAAGAGCTATAATAAAAGGAGCTTGTATACACGAAAGGAGCATGCAGTCAGATGTCTTTTATTGATGAGATGAAGGCGAAGGCTAAGGCAGACAAGAAAACAATCGTCCTGCCGGAGTCTATGGACAAGAGAACCTATGAAGCAGCAGTTAAGGTGAACAAAGAGGGGATCGCCAATGTGGTCCTGATCGGCACCCCGGAAGAGATCGAGGCAAACGGAGCGGGCTATGACCTGACCGGAATCAAGATCGTCGATCCCTACACGGATCCCAACAAGCAGAAATATATCGATAAATTTGTAGAACTTCGCGCCAAGAAGGGCGTCACTCCGGAAGCGGCGAAAGAGCAGATGGAGAAGGACTATATGTACTACGCCTGCCTCATGTGCAAGTGCGGGGACGCCGACGGCGTCGTATCCGGTGCCTGCCATTCCACGGGCAATACCATTCGGCCGGCTCTGCAGCTTCTTAAGACCAAGCCGGGCGTCCACAGCGTCTCCGGTTTCTTCGTTGTAGAAGTTCCGGACTGCGACCTGGGCGATGGCGGCAAGTTCGTCTTTGCCGACTGTGCCGTCAATGTGGACTTTGATTCCGCCAAACTCGCGGAGATCGCAGGCGAGTCCGCGGCTTCCTTCAGGCAGTTCATCGGGGATGAGCCCCTGGTTGCCATGCTGTCCTACTCAACCAAGGGATCTGCCAAGCATGACGACGTCACCAAGGTTTCGGAAGCGGTCAAGATCGCTCATGAGACCTATCCGGATGTCAAGCTGGACGGCGAACTTCAGCTCGACGCGGCTTTGGTTCCGGAAGTTGCCGCTTTAAAGGCTCCGGGCAGCGAGGTTGCAGGTCACGCCAACACTCTGGTCTTCCCGTCTCTGGAAGCCGGCAATATCGGCTATAAGCTGGTTCAGCGTCTGGCAAAGGCAAACGCCTACGGTCCGGTTCTGCAGGGTCTTGCTATGCCGGTCAACGACCTGTCCCGCGGCTGCTATGCCAATGATATCGTCGGCGTCGTCGCCATGACAGCCGTTCAGGCGCAGCAGCAGTAAGAAGATAAGTGGAAGAGCCATGCGGATCTTACGGGCATGGCTCTTCTTATGTAAGAGTTGAGGATAAGTTCCTTGAGGAAATGAGGTAGGAGTAAAATGAAAGTACTGGTTATTAACGCCGGAAGTTCTTCCCTGAAATATCAGCTGATCGATATGGACCATGAATCAGTCATCGCCAAGGGTCTCTGCGAGCGAATCGGAATTGACGGATCCAAGCATACCTATAAGACGCCCGGCAGAGAAGATTATGTGGAGGAAGCTCCCATGCCGACCCATCAGCAGGCAATCGCCCTGGTCTTAAAGGCACTGGTCGATCCGGACCATGGCGTCGTATCGAACATCAACGATATCGACGCGGTCGGTCACCGGGTTCTGCACGGAGGTTCCACCTATACCCAGTCCATCGTTGTCGATGAGGATGTTAAGAAGGTGATCCGGGAATGCTTTGACTTGGGACCCCTGCACAATCCCGCCAACCTGATGGGCATTGAGGCATGCGAGGCTAATATGCCGGGCACGCCTAACGTAGCGGTCTTCGATACCTCCTTTGGCATGGGCATGGAGCCCTACGCTTACCGCTACGCCATCCCGGAGGAATACTATACCAAGTATCAGCTCCGCCGCTACGGCTTCCATGGAACCAGCCACAACTTTGTCTCCCATGAGACCATCTCTTACGGCAAGCTGCCGGAGGGTCACCGCCGGGTCATCGTCTGCCACCTGGGCAACGGATCTTCGATTTCGGCTTCCGTCGACGGCAAGTGTCTGGAGACTTCCATGGGTCTTACCCCGCTGGAGGGGCTGGTCATGGGAACACGGTCCGGTTCTTTGGATCCGGCTGTCGTTCAGTTCATCTGCGACCATGAGAACATGTCCGTCGATGACTGCCTGACCATGCTCAACAAGAAGTCCGGCGTTCTGGCTCTGTCCGGCAATAAGTCCAGCGACTTCCGGGACCTGCGCCAGGGAGAACTGGATGGGGATGAACGGTGCCAGCTGGCTCTGGAATCCTTCCGTCACCATGCCATCATGACCATCGGCGGCTATATCTCCGCTATGGGCGGCGTCGATGCCATCACCTTCACGGCGGGGATCGGAGAAAATGACGGCGATATGAGAGAGAAGATCATGAAGCACTTTGCTTACATGGGCATCAAGATCGACGAGGAGAAGAACCAGGTCCGGGGGGAGAAGATGGAGATTTCCACTCCGGATTCCACCGTCCGCGTCTTTGTCATCCCGACTAATGAGGAACTGGCGATTGCCCGGGATACCGTCAGACTGGTGACCAGGTAAGGCTTGATCCGGCAGGAAAATGCAAGGTTTTACAAGATTGTAGTTGACAAAGGGGAAATCCTGTCTGTATAATAACATTCGTGCGTTAAGGAGGTGTTAGCATGTCCATTTGTCCGAAGAACAAACATAGTCGTGCACGGCGTGACAAGACAAGAGCGCATTGGAAGATGAGCGCATCTGCCCTTGTCAAGTGCCCGAAGTGCGGAGCATTAATGATGCCGCACAGAGTCTGCAAGAGCTGTGGCACTTACAACAAGCGTGAGATTGTCAAGCAGGATGCAGATTGATTTTAGTTTTTGAATCAACATAAGTTCAGCAAGCCGAAAAGCTGCCGCCGATCTTCGGCGGCAGCTTTTTTAGGAGAAAAATATGGAAAATCTCAGAATTGCCCTCGATGCAATGGGCGGCGACCACGCGCCGGAGGCGACCGTTCAGGGCGCGGTGGAGGCGCTGAAGGAACATGAAGATCTTAAGATTACCCTTTTGGGGGATGAAGACCGGATTCGGTCGGTTTTAAAGGAAAGGACCTATCCGGCTGACCGGCTGAGCCTGGTTCCCTGCAGTGAGACCATCGATATGGCAGAGCCTCCCGTCGCGGCAATCCAGAAGAAGAAGGATTCCTCCATTGTCCGCGGCATGCGGATGGTGAGGTCCGGCGAGGCGGACGCCTTCGTCTCCGCCGGCAGTACCGGAGCGGTCTTAGTCGGCGGGCAGGTCCTGGTCGGAAGACTCAAGGGAGTGGAACGCCCTCCCCTGGGCGCCCTGATTCCGACTAAGAACGGCATGTCCCTTCTGGTGGACTGCGGTGCCAATGTCGACGCCCGGCCCAGCTGGCTGGTGCAGTTCGCAGAGATGGGGTCCATTTATATTCAGAAGGTCTTAAAGAAGGACCGGCCGACCGTCGGCATCCTTAATATCGGAGCCGAGGAGGAGAAGGGCAATTCCCTGGTCAAGGAGACCTTCCCTCTTCTAAAGGCAGATCAAAACATCAATTTCATTGGTTCCGTTGAGGCGAGGGATGTGCCCCTGGGGCTGGCGGACGTCATCGTGACGGATGCCTTCAGCGGAAATATCGTCCTGAAGATGTATGAGGGGACGGCAAAGATGCTGGTGGGAGAAGTGAAGCGGGGGCTCATGAGTTCCCTTCTGGGCAAGATCGGCGCCGCCCTCGCCATCGGACCGCTCAAGAAATCCCTTAAAAAGTTTGACTCGAAAAAATACGGGGGAGCCCCCCTCTTAGGTCTCCGCGGGCTGGTGGTCAAAGCCCACGGCAGCTCCGACGCGACTGCCATCCGGGTTGCCCTGAATCAGTGCGTCGATTTTTATCGGGAAGATGTCAACGGCCTCATTAAAGAGCGGATGGAAGAGGCGGCTAAGCAAAAGCGGGAACTGAGGAGCCGGGAGAGCGGGCAGGATTCGTAATGTTGGAATTTGAAGAGTTTCAAAAAATTGTGGCAGAGGTACTGGGAGTCAGTCCCAAGTCCGTTTCGAGGAGATCCACCTTTCTTGACGATCTAGGGGCTGATTCCCTTCAGATGTTTGAGATTATGACCAGGGCATGCGAACTTTTTCAAACTGAGGCCGATGAGGGGGAATTTTTAACGGCGTCAACGGTTGACGAGGCGTTTCGCTGCCTGACAGAGAGTAAGCTATGAGTGAAAAATTAGAGCAAGCAATCGAATATCGGTTTCACAACCGGGACCTGTTACTGACGGCTGTGACCCACACCTCCTATGCCAACGAGCATCGAAAAGAAGGCTGCCGCCACAATGAGAGACTGGAGTTTCTGGGGGATGCGGTTCTGGAAATCATCAGCTCCGAATACCTCTTTTTGAAGTACCCGGATAAGGAGGAAGGGGAGCTTTCCAAGATAAGAGCCAGTATGGTCTGCGAGCCCTCCCTCGCCAAGTGCGCCCGCGATCTGGGTCTGCCCCGCTACCTGCGCCTGGGTAAGGGGGAGGATCGGATGGGAGGCCGCAGGAAGGACTCCATCACGTCGGACGCGACCGAGGCGGTGATCGGTGCCATCTACCTGGACGGTGGTTTTGAAGAGGCAAAAAAGTTTGTGATGAAGCATATCCTGCTCGATTTACAGGAGGAGGACCTCTTTGTCGATGATAAGACCCGGCTGCAGGAGCTGATCCAGGAACAAAATACCCGGGTCGAGTATAAGCTGCTGGCAGAAGAGGGACCGGACCACAACAAGACCTTCCGCTGCGCCGCTGTCGTCGACGGAAAGACCATCGGAATCGGAAGCGGCAGGACCAAGAAGGCGGCGGAACAGAGCGCGGCTCTTGAGGCGCTCCAACAATTCAAACGATAAAGGACGCAAATGTATTTAAAATCAATCGAGGTACAGGGATTTAAATCCTTTGCAAATAAACTGGTCTTTGAATTTCATCAGGGCATCACCGGCATTGTGGGCCCCAACGGGAGCGGGAAATCCAACGTCGCGGACGCGGTCCGCTGGGTTTTGGGAGAGCAGAGCGCCAAATCCCTCCGCTCGGGAAATATGCAGGACGTCATCTTTGCCGGGACGGAGACCAGAAAGCCCATGAGCTTCGCTTCGGTCTCCATCACCTTTGACAACGAGGACCACAAGCTGCCGGTCGACTATTCCGAAGTGACCGTCAGCCGCCGGCTCTACCGGTCGGGGGAGAGCGAATATCTGCTCAACAAGGTTCCGGTCCGCCTAAAGGAGATCAAGGACATTTTCTACGATACCGGTATCGGCAAAGAGGGTTATTCCATCATCGGTCAGGGCCAGGTCGAGCGGATCTTAAGCGGGAAGCCGGAGGAACGGCGCCAGCTCTTTGACGAGGCAGCTGGTATCGTCAAGTTTAAAAAACGCAAGGCGGAGACCCAGAAGAAGCTGGCGGATGAGCACCAGAACCTCCTTCGGGTCAACGACATTTTAAGCGAACTTTCCTCCCAGCTGGAGCCCTTAAAGAAGCAGTCCGCTTCTGCCCGTATCTACCTGGATTCCAAAGAAAAACTGAAAAACCTGGATATGAACCTCTTTCAGCTGGAAGAGGCCCATATCGACAGGCAGCTAAAGGAGATTGCCGAACGGTCGGAGATCGCGGACAACGATACTAGGGAGACCCGCGCCCAGTTTGAAAAGACCCGGGCGGAGTACGAGCAGGTCGAACAGGACCTCGATGAGATCGACCGCAAGATGGCGAATCTTAAGGAGGAGTCCTCGAAAAATGCCGTCATCCGCCAGCAGTTGCAGGGGCAGATCGACCTTTTAAACGAGCAGATCGCCTCCCTCAAACGCTCTTTGGACCAGTTCGGGGCAAGAAACGGCCAGATCGAAAGCGAACTTGAGGCAAAAAAAGAAGAACTGGACAAGCTGACTGCTGACTACGAAAAGGCGGACCGGGAATTCCAGACAATTTCGGACCAGGAAGGGCAGGAAAGCAGCCGCCTGCAGGAGATCGAGCGGGACTTAAGCGATACGCTCGGTCAGATCGACCGGGCAAAAAATGATGTCATCGGCATGCTGAACAGCCGGGCTTCGGTCAAAGGCAAGATTCAGCGTTACGACACCATGCTGGAGCAGATGGGCATCCGCCAGTCTGAAATCGGTGGTCGGCTCCTTCGGATGAAGGAAAATGAAAATTCTGCCTCCGCCGAATCGGATCAGTTCGATACGGAGCTGAAGAAACTGGAGGATTCCCACCGGGACCTGCAGCAGCAGTACGACCAGGTCAGCCGCAAGGCGGAGACCCTCCAAAAGGAGCTTGCCCGCATGAACGCTGACCTTGAAGCAAGCCAGTCCGCCTTCCACCGGGATTCGTCCAGGCTGGAGGCCTTAAGCGCCATGGCGGAGCGGTTCGAGGGCTACAGCCTGGGCATCCGCAAGGTCATGGAGCAAAAGGGACGCAATCCCGGCATCAAGGGGGTCGTCGCGGACCTGATCGATGTCCCCGCCAGGTATGAGCAGGCGATTGAGATCGCCCTGGGCGGCAGCGTCCGCAATATTGTGACGGACAATGAATCGACCGCCAAATACCTGATCGAGTACCTGAAATCCAACCGCTTCGGTCGGGTGACCTTCCTGCCCCTCACCTCCATCCGAGGAAGGTCCTTTAACAATCAGGAGATTCTAAGGGAGCAGGGCGTCATCGGTCGTGCCTCCGACCTGGTGGAGACCGATTCCATTTACGACCAGCTTAAGGAATACCTGCTGGGCCGCATCGTCGTCGTGGAAAAGATCGACGACGCCATCCGCTTGGGCAGAAAGTACCACCACAGCGTTTATATGGTCACCCTCCAAGGCGAATCCTTCGCACCGGGCGGGTCCATGACCGGCGGTTCCTTTAAAAATTCCGAAAATCTGATCGGCAGAAAGCGGGAAATCGAAGAGCTGACCGACCGGGTCAAAAACCATAAGGACAGGCAGGAGAGCTTAAGGCAGGACCTGGAGCAGAAGCGGTCGGAGCGTAACGTCTGCCGGGAACGGCTGACCGCTTTAAATGATGAGCTCCAGAAGATTAGGCTTAAGGCAAATACGGTCTCCATGTCCAAAAAACAGGCGGATGAACAGCTGCGCCTAGGTAAGATCAATCGGAACGCCCTGGAGAAGGAGCATGCGGATATCGTCCGGCAGATGCAGGAGGTTCGGGAGAAGTGCAGCGATATCACCCGGTCCCTGTCCGAATCCGAAGAGGCGGAAGAGGAGATCAAGAAGAAAACGTCCGACCTGCAGAGCCGAAGCGAGGAGCTTCAGAAGGAGCGGGAGAGGCAGGCGGACCGGCTGGAGCAGGTCCATGTCAGATACGCCTCTTTGGAGCAGAAGACTGCCTTTCAAAAAAGCTCTCTGGACCGGCTTAAGCAGGAGATCCAGAGCCTTAAGGATGAAAAGACCGCCATTGCGGAACAGGTTTCCGGCAGTCGTGGCGAGGAAGAAAGTAAGAAGAGGCAGATCGGAGAGATCGGACTGACCATCAAAGAGGGAGAGGCGAAATCCCGGTTAAATGAGGAAGAGGAAGAGACCCTGACCAGGGAGAAAAAGAGACTCTCTGAAAATCATAAGGACTTCTTTGACAAGCGGGACGGGCTTTCGGAGCGGCTGAGTCAGCTGGACCGGGAGACCTTCCGATTAAATTCTCAGAAGGAACGCTTAGAAGAAGCCCGCGACCAGGGTGTCTCCTACGTCTGGGATGAATATGAGATGACGCCCAGCGAGGTAAGAGCTTTTATGGTGACGGATTTTCGGGAGGACCGGCAGGCGGTCAAAAAAGATATCAACAAATTAAAGGACCAGATCCGCAAGCTGGGCTCTGTCAATGTCAACGCCATCGAAGAGTACAAGAGCCTTTTGGAGCGCCACACCTTCCTGACCGCCCAGCACGACGACCTGATCGAGTCAGAGGCGACCTTAAACGGCATTATCGACGAGCTGGATAAGGGGATGCGGAAGCAGTTCCATGAGAAATTTGCCGCCATCCAGACGGAATTTGACAAGTCCTTCAAGGACCTGTTCGGAGGCGGTCGGGGGCTTTTGACCGTCGATCCCGATGCTGACATCCTGGAGGCGGACATCAGCATCACCGCCCATCCGCCGGGCAAGAAGCTGCAGAATATGATGCAGCTATCCGGTGGGGAAAAGGCGCTGACGGCGATCGCCCTCCTCTTCGCGATTCAGAACTTAAAGCCGTCGCCCTTTTGCCTTTTGGATGAGATTGAGGCGGCGCTCGACGACAGCAATGTGTCCCGCTACGCCCAGTATCTCCACAAGTTGACAAAGAATACGCAGTTTATTATCATTACTCACAGACGCGGCACTATGACCGCGGCGGACCGGCTGTATGGAATCACCATGCAGGAGAAGGGCATTTCTACCCTGGTATCGGTCAACCTGATTGAGGACAGTCTCTCCAAATAAGGAGGAGTTATGGGCTTTTTCAGCAGATTAAAACAGGCAATGACCAAGACGCGCGGCAATCTCGTAGAAGGGGTTTCGGGCGTCTTTGCCGAGCATACCAGGATCGACGAGGACTTCTATGATGACCTGGAGGAGGTCCTGATCTCCGGCGATATCGGTGTCAGGACGACGGAGACGATTCTGGATGACTTAAGAGATAAGATCAGGGAAAACCACATCAAGTCTCCGGCTGAGTGCCAGAACCTTCTGATCGACAGCTTAAGGGATCAGATGCAGGTCGACGCCAGCCGCTATGAGTTTGAACGCAGAAAATCGGTTCTGATGATCATCGGCGTCAACGGCGTGGGCAAGACGACTTCGATCGGCAAGCTTGCCTGCCGCTATAAAAATGAAGGCAAGAAGGTGATCCTGGCGGCGGCGGATACTTACCGCGCCGCGGCAAATGAGCAGCTGGAGGAATGGTCCAAGCGCGCCGGAGTTCAGCTAATCTCCGGGCAGGAGGGAGCGGATCCCGGCTCCGTCGTCTTTGACGCCTGCCAGGCGGCAAAATCGAGAGGAGCGGACCTCTTGATCATCGATACGGCGGGGCGTCTTCACAATAAGAAGAATTTAATGAACGAGCTGTATAAGCTCTACCGCATCATCGAAAAGGAGTATCCGGACGCCTACCAGGAGACCCTGCTGGTCCTTGACGGCACGACCGGGCAGAATGCCCTCCAGCAGGCGCATGACTTCTTTGAAGCCGCCAACGTGTCCGGCATTATTCTGACCAAGCTGGACGGATCCGCCAAGGGCGGGATCGCCGTGGCGATTCAGTCAGAATACGGAATTCCGGTAAAATTTATCGGAGTCGGCGAGCAGATCGGCGATTTGCAGAAGTTTGACGCCAACGAATTTATCAACGCGCTGTTTGATCTTCCGGAAGCGGGGAAGGGGGACGATGAGGATGAGTGAAACAAAGGTAGAAGTGGAGGAAACAAAAGAGGAGCTGACCCTGGAGAAGTTTGAGCAGGCGGCGGAAAAGGTCCGGGAAGTGACTTTGCCGACTCCGCTCCAGTACAGTGAGTATTTCAGCGGCGTCTGCGGCAATAAAGTCTATTTAAAGCCCGAGAACCTGCAGCGAACCGGCGCCTATAAGATCCGCGGCGCCTACTATAAGATCAGCACCCTGTCGGAAGAGGACAAGAAGAAAGGACTGATCACGGCTTCTGCCGGCAACCACGCCCAGGGCGTCGCCTATGCTGCCAGACAGTGCCAGGTCAAGGCTGTCGTGGTCATGCCGACAACGACCCCCCTCATCAAGGTGGAGCGGACCCGTAATCTGGGCGCTGAAGTCGTTCTTTATGGGGACGTCTACGACCAGGCCTGCGACAAGGCTCTGGAACTGGCTAAGGAGCATGGCTACACTTTCGTCCATCCCTTCAACGACCTCGACGTCGCGACCGGTCAGGGCTCCATCACCTATGAGATTGTGAAAGAACTGCCGACCGTCGACTATATCTTAGTTCCAATCGGAGGCGGGGGACTGGCGACCGGAGTCTCCGCCTTTGCCAAACTCCTAAATTCCCATATCAAGGTCATCGGCGTCGAGCCCAGCGGCGCTGCCTGCCTGACCGCTTCCTTAAAAGCGGGCAAAGTTGTCACCCTGCCGTCCGCGACGACCATTGCGGACGGTACGGCGGTCTTAACGCCCGGGGACAAGCTCTTCCCCTATCTGAAGAAGAACCTGGACCAGGTGATCACGATCGATGACGACGAGTTGATTGCCGCCTTCCTCGACATGGTCGAAAATCACAAGATGGTCGTAGAAAATTCCGGTCTCCTGACCGTGGCGGCGCTTCGGCATTTAAAGGGCATCAAAAATAAGAAGGTGGTTTCCATCCTGTCCGGCGGAAATATGGACGTCATCACCATGGCTTCCGTCGTCCAGAACGGGCTGATTCAGCGGGACCGGATTTTCACGGTCTCCGTTTTGCTGCCGGATAAGCCCGGTATGCTGGCTAAGGTGGCGGGCGTCATTTCCGACAGCCAGGGCAATGTCATCAAGCTGGACCACAACCAGTTCTATTCGGTCAACCGCAATGAGGCGGTGGAGCTGCGCGTCACCATCGAGGCGTTCGGTACGGACCACAAGCATAAGATCATGGAAGCCCTGGAGAAGGCAGGCTTTCCGCCTAAGATCAAACACACCAATCTGTAATGATCGAATATTGTAAGATGGCAGTTTGACAAGGCAGCAGGCTGAAAACTTGGTAAAGGAATTTTAAAAGGATCAGGGAAAAGCTGCACAAGAACTGAAGTAGAACTTCAGAAGAACAAGGAAAGAACGATAAAAGAATTGCTTGACAAGAAGAGGGGGCAGAGAAATGACGAATCATTTCCCTGCCCCCTCTTCACGATGATTGAGAGTGCCAAAAGAGGTCACCTGCAAAAGCTATTAGGAATCTGCTTCTGTCAGGTAACCTGCATAGCGGCTGTAATCGTCTGCCTTTAGGAAGCCATGGATCTTGGTGCCAATCTCCGTATAGTCCAGAATTTCGACCTTGGAGGAGGTCAAAAGAGAACTTAAAGCTCCGCCGTCGGAGTAAGGAATGACCAGGGTACATTCCAGCCGGCGGGAATTGATCATCTCCTCGATCCGATCGATCAGGTTTTCGATATCCCGGGGATTCTTGGCGGACATGGTGATCCTGCCGTCCTCCGACCGGATGCCCGGAACGGAAATAGCGGGAGAACGAGGGAACTCCACCCGGTCCGCCTTATTAAAGACAAAGAGCCGGGGAATCTCGCCTGCCCCGATCTCATCCAAAGTCTTCAGGGTGACTTCCAGATTGGACCGGTACTCCGGATCGGAAAGGTCGGAGACGATCAGGAGAATATCCGCGTATTTGGTCTCCTCCAGAGTGGACCGAAACGCCTTGACCAGGGTGGTGGGCAGATTGCTGATAAAGCCGACCGTGTCGGATAACAGGAAGGGGAGGCGGTCCCTGCCGGGATCGATCTTCCGGACTGAGGTGTCCAGGGTGGCAAAGAGCATATCCTTTTCAAAGACCTGCTTTTCCTCATCTTCACTCATGGATTTCAGCATGGCATTTAAAATGGTCGATTTGCCGGCGTTGGTATAGCCGACCAGGGAGACCCTGGGCAGACCGGAGTTCATCCGCTGCCGCCTCTGGGTCGCCCGCTCCTTCTCGACGGTCTCCAATCCTTTTTTAATCTCATGGATCTGATGTTCAATCTTTCTTCGATCCAGCTCGATCTTGGTCTCGCCGGCGCCGCGGTTGGACATGGCGCCGCTGGTTCCTCCCTGCCGCCCCAGCTCCTCATGCATGCCCACCAGGCGGGGCAGGGCATACTGGAGGCGGGCATAGTCGACCTGGAGTCTGGCTTCGCGAGTCCGCGCGCGTTCCGAGAAGATCTGAAGAATCAGGTTGGTTCGGTCGATGACCTCGGCACTCATTTTACCGCTCAAGTTCCTGAGCTGGATGGGGGAGAGCTGGCTGTCGAAGAGGACGGTCCCGATCCCGGTCATGGCAAGATAGGCGGTGATCTCCTCAATCTTTCCGGTTCCGATATAATAACCGGCGCTCATCTTGGGCAGAGCCTGGGTGAAGGTTTCGACAACCTCCATGCCCGCAGCCTCTGCCAGCGCTTTCATTTCCTTTAAAGACCGGTCAAAGTCCCTGCTGTCGTTTAGGTGAAGTCCGACGAGGACGACCTGTTTAT
This sequence comes from Lachnospiraceae bacterium UBA3689, assembly GCA_002371465.1. Classification (GTDB taxonomy): domain Bacteria; phylum Bacillota; class Clostridia; order Lachnospirales; family Lachnospiraceae; genus Chordicoccus. The sequence goes on from DFIU01000010.1 coordinate 223,545, forward strand.
GTTCCATATTGTTATCTCCAGTTAATGATTTCATCCTTCTTGCAAGCCGCCTTTAGAAGGGTATGACTTATGCTATTCTAGCGGAAAATGCAGAAAAAAGCCAGCTCTTAAGGCTGGCTTTAAACATCAGTCTTAAGAGCTGGGCTTTTTTGATAGGATGCATTTTTTATCAGGAGCCTGACCCTCTGTTATCGGATCAGCCGTTTTCCGCCTGCTTTAGATTCCGCTGGGCGGTGCTGAGCATGAGCTTGATCCGGTTGAGCTGGTTGACTTCCGATGCGCCCGGGTCGTAGTCGACTGCCGCAATGTTGACCTGGGGATAGCGGCGGTGCAGCTCCTTGATGACGCCCTTGCCGACGATGTGGTTGGGCAGGCAGGCGAAGGGCTGGATGCAGACGATATTGGGGACGCCCTCCTCAATCAGCTCCAGCATTTCGCCGGTCAGGAACCAGCCCTCACCGGTCTGGTTGCCGGTCGATACGATCGGTTCCGCCATCTTAGCCAGGTGGGCAATGTTGGCGGGAGGATTGAAATGGGTACTCTTCTTAAATTCCCGGGTCGCCGCAAGCCGGATCGCCTCAACCGCCTTGACCGCGGCGTTCATTTTCAGCTTATAAGCCTTGGTAAAGCCCAGGTTGTCGGACTTGAAGTTCCCGTTGTAGAAGCTGTACTGGAAGAAATCCAGGAAGTCCGGCACGATCGCCTCGGCTCCTTCCCGCTCCAAAAGCTCAACCAGGTGGTTGTTGGCGGTCGGAGAGAACTTGACCAGGATCTCGCCCACGATGCCGACTCTGGGCTTGACCTCGTCCGTGATGGGCAGATTGTCGAAGTCGTGGATGATGCTGCGGCAGATCTGGTTGTACTTGCGATAGCTCAGCGACCCGCCGGTCACAAACTTCTTGCAGTAACGGTTCCATTTCTCATACATCCGATTCGCGGAGCCCTTGATCTTTTCATAGGGTCTCATGTGATAGAGACACTTCATCAGGACATCGCCGAAGACCGCCGCGTAGACCAGGCGGATGCCCAGCTTTGCCGTGATCTTAAAACCCGGCTGGGGCTCAAGCCCGCTGGCGTTTAAGGAAATGACCGGTACATAAGACATATCCGCCTTTTCCAGCGCCCTCCGGATGAAGGCGATGTAGTTGGATGCCCGGCAGCCGCCGCCGGTCTGGGAAATGATCAGAGCCGTGCGGTGGGTGTCATATTTACCGGATTTTAAAGCCGCCATCAACTGACCGACCACGATCAGGGACGGGTAGCAGGCGTCATTGTTGACGTACTTCAGTCCCATGTCGATGGAATCCCGGTTGTCGTTGTCAAGGACCTCCAGTTTGTAGCCGTCCGCGCGAAAGGCTTCCTTTAAGATGTCAAAATGAATCGGTGACATCTGGGGAGCCAGGATCGTATAGTCCTTCTTCATCTCTTCGGTGAAGAGAACCCGCTCAAAGGCGTCGGTCTGAACTTCCCGCTCCGGCTTTTTCTCGTCGCGGACCCGGATCGCCGCCAGTAAGGAGCGGACCCGGATTCTGGCAGCCCCCAGGTTGTTGACTTCGTCGATCTTGAGGCAGGTATAGATCTTTCCGCTTCGGGAGAGGATCTCCTGAACCTGGTCGGTCGTGACCGCGTCAAGACCGCAGCCAAAGGAGTTCAGCTGGATGATATCCAGGTCATCGCGCTTTTTGATGAAGTTGGCGGCGGCATACATTCTGGTGTGGTACATCCACTGGTCGTTGACCCGGATGGGCCGTTCCACTTCTCCTAAGTGGGAAATGGAATCTTCGGTCAGGACCGCCATACCATAGGTGTTGATCAGTTCCGGGATGCCGTGGTTGATCTCCGGATCGATATGGTAGGGACGGCCGCAGAGGACAATGCCGTGGCGACCTGTCTTTCTTAGATATTCCAGGGTCTCCTCGCCCTTTTTCTCCACATCCCGGCGGGTCTTCTCCAGTTCCTGCCATGCAGCCAGGCAGGCATTTTCCACTTCAATCCTGGGCAGGTCGGGGAAGATTTCGACCATCCGTTTGGTGAAGGTCTTCTCATCGGAGAGGGAGAGGAAGGGATTCATGAAGTGAAAGGACGGATCCCTCAGCTCCTCGACGTTGTTCTTAATATTTTCCGCGTAGGAGGTTACAATGGGGCAGTTGTAGTGGTTGACCGCGCCCGGGAACTCGTTGCGCTCGTAGGGAATACAGGGCATGAAAATGAACTTCACTCCCTGCCGGATCAGCCATGTCACATGACCGTGCGCCATCTTAGCCGGATAGCATTCGGACTCAGACGGGATGGACTCGATGCCGAGTTCGTAGACCTTGTGGCTGGAGGACGGCGACAGGACGACCTGATAGCCCAGCTTGGTGAAGAAGGTGAACCACAGGGGGTAGTTCTCATACATGTTGAGAACCCGCGGAATTCCGACCTGCCCCCGGACTGCCTGATCGGCGGGCAGGGGTTCATAGCCGAAGAGCCGCTTGTACTTCCAGTCGTAGAGATTGGGCAGGTGGTCCTTGTTCTTCTGCTTGCCGATGCCCCGTTCACAGCGGTTGCCGGATATAAAGCGGCGGCCGCCGGAGAAGTTGTTGATGGTCAGGCGGCACTGGTTGGTGCAGCCGTGGCAATGGGTAGAAGAGGTCTTATATTTAAAGGTATTGATCTTATCGATCGACAGCATGGTGGTCGGACGATCTTCGCGGTAGCGGTCCCGGGCGATCAATGCCGCGCCGAAGGCGCCCATGATGCCGGCAATATCCGGCCGGATGACCTGGCAGTCCGCGATCTTTTCCAGAGCGCGGAGGACGCCGTCATTGTAGAAAGTTCCGCCCTGGACCACGATGTTTCTGCCCAGTTCGGAGGCGTCGGAGACCTTGATGACCTTATAGAGGGCGTTCCGGATGACAGAATAGGACAGACCTGCGGAGATATCCGCGACGGTCGCGCCTTCCTTCTGCGCCTGCTTGACCTTGGAGTTCATAAAGACCGTACATCTGGTCCCCAGGTCGATGGGCTGCTCGGCAAAAAGGGAAGCCTTGGCAAAATCCTGGACCGAATAGTTCAAGGTCTTGGCAAAGTTTTCGATGAAGGACCCGCAGCCGGAGGAACATGCCTCGTTCAGCATGACGTCGTCGACGGCGTGGTCCCGGATGCGGATGCATTTCATGTCCTGGCCGCCGATGTCGAGAATACAGTCGACGGAGGGATCGAAGAACTGAGCCGCCGTGTAGTGGGCGATGGTCTCAACTTCCCCCTCATCCAGCATCAGGGCGGACTTGATCAGGGCTTCGCCGTAGCCGGTCGAGCAGGAACCCTCTACAGTCACCCCCTGGGGCATCCTGGCATACATATCCTGAATCGCCCGGATGGAGGTGGCGAGCGGGTCGCCGTGGTTGCTGTCATAGAAGGAGTAGAGCAAAGAGCCGTCCTCCGCGATCAGGGCAGCCTTGGTCGTCGTGCTGCCCGCGTCGATGCCTAAAAATGCCTTTCCCCGGTAGGAGGCAAGGTCGCCCCGCTTGACCTTGTACTGGTCCATGCGGTCCTTGAACGCCTGGTACTCCTCATGATCTTGAAAGAGAGGATCCATTCTCTGGACTTCCGCCGTCATCTTGACGCCGTGGGCTAAAGTCTCCATCAGATCCTCAAGAGATTTTTCCTGCTCGCCCGGCACAAACTTCCGTTCTTCGGTCTTTGCCTCTGTCTCCGCGGCGTCGACCGCGTTTAAGGCAGCGCCGGCAGCGGCAAAGAGGTGGGAGTTGTCCGGCACGATCGTATGCTCCTCATCAAGACGCAGGGTCCGGACATAGGCTTCTTTCAGCTGATCCAGGAAATGAAGCGGTCCGCCCAGGAAAGCGACGTGGCCCCGGATGGGCTTGCCGCAGGCAAGGCCGGATATGGTCTGGTTGCAGACCGCCTGGAAAATGGAGGCGGCAAGATCTTCCTTGGTCGCCCCTTCGTTGATAAGAGGCTGGATATCCGTCTTGGCAAAGACGCCGCAGCGCGCCGCGATCGGATAGATGGACTGGTAGTGCTTGGCGTACTCATTTAAGCCGGAGGCGTCAGTCTGCAGGAGGTCAGCCATCTGGTCGATAAAGGACCCGGTGCCGCCCGCGCAGGAGCCGTTCATGCGCTGCTCGACATTGCCATTTTCAAAATAGATGATCTTGGCATCCTCGCCGCCCAGCTCGATGGCGACGTCCGTCTTGGGGCAGAACTGCTTCAAAGCGGTGGAGACCGCGACGACTTCCTGCACAAAGGGAACGTGCAGGTGCTTAGCCAGGGTCAGACCGCCGGATCCGGTGATGGCAGGAGAGACCTTGAGATCGCCGACCTTGTCGAAGGTCTCCTTGATCAGTCTGGCCGCTGTATCCTGAATCTCGGCGAAGTGCCGCTGGTAGTCTGAGAAGAGAAGGTGGTTCTCCTCGTCCATCAGAGCAATCTTGACGGTCGTAGAACCAATATCGATTCCCAGGGTATAGGTGTGTTCACTCATGTATTGAAAAATCCTCTTCTATATGATGTGTTTTTCGAAATCAAAAGTAATTTTACGTCACCAGATATCGTTTTACAAGCAACACATTCGCTGAAACGTTGCTTGTGCAACACTTCAAATTTATTTAATTTGACCTTTCATGAGGCTCAATTTATAATGGGTTAGCTAATCAAACGAAATATGATTTGAATCGAGGAAGTCTATGTATCAGGTACTGAAAACGGAGGGCAGAGCCAAGCGCGCCCGCTTAACGAGCGTACACGGAACCATCGAGACGCCGGTCTTTATGAACGTGGGGACGGTCGCCGCCATCAAGGGCGGGATCTCCTCTCCGGAACTGCATGACCTCCACACGGAAGTGGAATTGTGCAACACCTATCACCTCCATGTCCGGACCGGGGATGAGACCATCAAAAAGCTGGGCGGACTCCGCAAGTTTATGAACTGGGACGGTCCCATCCTGACGGATTCGGGCGGGTTCCAGGTCTTTTCCCTGGCAAAACTCCGGCATATTAAAGAGGAAGGCGTGACCTTCCACTCCCATATCGATGGACGCAAGATCTTTATGGGTCCCGAGGAGAGCATGCGGATCCAGTCCAACCTGGGCTCGACCATAGCCATGGCGTTTGACGAGTGCCCCAACGCCCTTGCCGACCGGGACTATGTCCAGCAGTCGGTCGACCGGACGACCCGGTGGCTTAAGCGGTGCCGGACGGAATTAAACCGCTTAAACGCCCTGCCGGATACGGTCAACCCCCACCAGCTGCTCTTTGGCATCAACCAGGGGGCGATTTTCGACGATATCCGAATCGAACATGCCAAGATCATCGCGGATCTGGATCTGGACGGCTATGCGGTCGGCGGTCTGGCGGTCGGAGAGACCCATGAGCAGATGTACCACGTCCTTGATACGGTCGTTCCCTATCTGCCCCAGGATAAGCCGACCTACCTGATGGGGGTGGGGACGCCTGCCAACATCCTGGAGGGGGTGGAGCGGGGCATCGACTTCTTCGACTGCGTCTATCCGTCCCGAAACGGCAGACACGGCCATGTCTACACCAACCAGGGGCATTTGAATCTCTTCAACGCGAAATTTGAACTCGATGAACGCCCCATCGACGAGGACTGCCAGTGCCCGGTCTGTCAGCATTTTTCAAGAGCCTATATCCGCCATCTGCTAAAGGCCAAGGAAATGCTGGGGATGCGGCTATGCGTCATGCACAACCTCTATTACTATAATCACCTCATGGAGGAGATCCGGCTCGCCCTTGATGAAGGGCGCTTTGCCGAGTATAAGAAAATGCGGCTGGCAGGTTTTGAGGAGAATCCCATCCACAATACCGTCATGCATCAGGACCCGCCAATTTCCAAAAAATCTTGAACTTACAGCCTGATTTGTGTATGATAGTCAAAAATCATCCAGATATGGTTTGATAGGAGGAACGAAATGAATTCCATTATTTTAGCATCTGCTGCAGGTCAGACAGGCACCCTGATTCTCTGGCTTGTCGTCATGGTAGCCATCATGTATTTCCTGATGATCCGGCCCCAGAGAAAAGAGCAGAAGAGAGTCAGCGCCATGCTGAACGATATGGCTGTCGGCGACAGTGTCGTTACGACCAGCGGTTTCTACGGTGTCATCCTGGATATCTCGGACGACGATGTCATTGTCGAGTTCGGCAACAATAAAAACTGCCGGATCCCGATGAGAAAGTCCGCCATTGCGGAAGTGGAGAAGGCAGGAGCTGCGTTTGAAGCACCGGTAGACAAAAAGGACAGCGACGTCAAGGTCAACGGCAAGAAAACCAAGTAAGACAGGGCTTAAGCTGCTGCAGGGAGGATATCTCGCAGCGGCTTATTTTATACCATGTGAGTGTATCTCTTTAAAGTGATAAAGCAAGGATCGGCGATAGGGGGTCTGGGCGGATTTCTTATTCTTGAAATCCACTAACCTTTGCGCTATAGTGGTCCTAATCTTTATTTATAGGGGGTATTATGAATTATCATATCGCAGTCATACCCGGGGATGGAATCGGACCTGAGATCGTTGCGGAAGCAAGGCGGGTTTTGACCAAAGCCGCCGGGATCGGGCATAAAACATTTACCTATCGGGAAGTGCTTTTGGGGGGCGCGTCCATCGACGCGACCGGGCTGCCCCTCACCGACGATGCCATTGCGGACTGCAAGTCTTCGGACGCGGTTCTTATGGGTTCGATCGGGGGAGACGCCAAAACCTCTCCCTGGTATCAGCTGCCTCCCGAGAAAAGACCGGAGGCGGGGCTCTTAAAGATTCGCAAGGCTTTAAATCTCTTTGCCAACCTTCGACCCGCCTGTCTCTATCCGGAGCTGGCAGGTGCCTGTCCCTTAAAAGAGGAGATCAGCGCCAGGGGCTTTGACCTCATGATGGTCCGGGAACTGACCGGGGGCCTTTATTTCGGGGATCGGTCAACCTATGAAGAAAACGGGGTCAGAACCGCAGTCGACACCCTGTCTTATAATGAAGAAGAGATTCGGCGTGCCGCGGTCAAGGCATTTGAAATCGCCGGTAAGCGAAGGAAACATGTCACGCTAGTGGACAAGGCAAATGTCCTTGATTCGTCAAGGCTCTGGAGGACGGTCGTCACGGAAACAGCCGCCCAGTATCCGGATATCACCTTTGACTGGATGCTGGTCGACAACGCCGCCATGCAGCTGGTCAAGGACCCCGCCCAGTTCGACGTCGTTCTGACCGAGAATATGTTTGGGGATATCTTATCCGATGAGGCAAGTATGATCGCCGGGTCGATCGGTATGCTGCCCAGCGCCTCCTTAAATGAGACCAGCTTTGGTCTCTACGAACCGTCCGGCGGATCGGCTCCCGATATTGCGGGTCAGGGCATCGCCAATCCGATCGCGACCATCCTGTCCGCAGCCATGCTGCTGCGCTTTAGCCTCAACATGGATCGGGAGGCTGACCTGGTCGAAGGGGCGGTCCGCCAGGTCCTAAAGGACGGCTACCGGACGGCGGATATTATGGCGAAAGGCTGCAGACAGGTCGGAACAAAGGAGATGGGAGATCTGATTCTTGAGCGGATGGAGGACTAAGAAGCTGTTGGAAGGATCTGCTGAAAATTGTCAGAGTTTCACGGAGGTTCTGTCTGATGCCAAGGTGACAAAGCTGCCGTACAAAAGCTTTCCGTTTACAGCTATGAAGATCAGCTATATCGAATTATGAACAGGGAGAATGAAGCGTTTTAACTCTGGCAGGTTCATACATAATAAGTATCATAGAGTTAAGTTAGGAAATAGAAAAGAGGGAAAATAGATGAGAAGTGATACAGTCAGGAAAGGACTTCAGCAGGCACCGCACCGGTCCCTGTGGAACGCTTTAGGCGTAACCAAAGAGGAGATGGATAAGCCGCTGGTCGCGGTGGTCAGCTCCTGGAATGAAATTATACCCGGTCACATGGGTCTTGATAAGATCGCCGAGGCGGTCAAGATGGGCGTCGCCGAGGCGGGCGGATTCCCGGTCATCGTCCCCGCCATCGCCGTCTGTGACGGGATCGCCATGGGTCACCAGGGGATGAAGTACTCCCTGGTATCAAGGGACCTGATCGCGGACTCCACCGAGACCTTAGTTCAGGCTCACCAGTTCGACGCCATGGTCTGCATCCCCAACTGTGACAAGTCGGTTCCGGGCATGCTGATGGCAGCGGCAAGATGCAATATTCCGACCGTCTTTGTCAGCGGCGGTCCCATGCTTGCCGGTCACGTCCAGGGCATGCGGACCTCCCTGTCCAGCATTTTCGAGGCAGTCGGACAGAGACAGGCTGAGACGATCACGGAAGAGGATCTGGAAGAATTTGAAGAGTACGGCTGCCCGACCTGCGGGTCCTGCTCCGGTATGTATACCGCCAACTCCATGAACTGCCTGACCGAAGCGATCGGCATGGGGCTGCGTTGCAACGGCACCATCCCCGCTGTCTATTCGGCAAGACTGAGGCTGGCGAAAAAGGCGGGCTACGCCGTTATGGATATGCTGAAGAAGGACATCCGGCCCCGCGATATCATCAACCAGAAGTCCATTGAAAATGCCCTGACCGTCGATATGGCTCTGGGCTGCTCCACCAATACCATGCTGCATCTGCCGGCGATCGCCCACGAAGTCGGCATTGACCTCAACATGGAAGTCATCAACAAATATTCCGCCAGAACGCCCAACCTCTGCCACCTGGCTCCGGCAGGTCACACCTACATGGAGCAGCTAAATGAGGCAGGCGGCGTCTACGCGGTTATGAAGGAGCTGTCCAAAAAGAACCTGCTGAACCTGGACTGCATGACAGTGACCGGCAAGTCCATTGGGGAGAACATTGAGCGGATCAACAACAAAAATCCGGAGGTCATCCGCCCCATCGACCAGCCCTTTATGCCGACCGGCGGTCTTGCCTTCCTGTCCGGCAATATCGCTCCGGAGGGCGGCGTCGTCAAGCAGAGCGCCGTGGCGCCTGAGATGCTGGTCCACGAAGGTCCCGCCAGAGTCTTTGACTGTGAGGACGACGCGATCAGTGCCATCCTGGGCGGCAAGATCCATGAGGGCGACGTCGTGGTCATCCGCTATGAGGGACCCAAGGGCGGTCCGGGCATGAGAGAGATGCTCAATCCGACCTCCGCTATCATCGGTATGGGGCTGGGCTCTTCCGTGGCTCTTATTACAGACGGCCGCTTCAGCGGAGCGTCAAGAGGAGCTGCCATCGGTCATGTATCCCCGGAGGCTGCTGTCGGCGGTCCCATCGCCCTCATTGAAGAGGGAGACCGCATCACGGTCGATATCCCCAACAAGTCCCTGTCCGTCGCGGTCAGCGATGAGGAACTTGCCGCCCGCAGGAAGAACTGGAAGCCCAGAAAGCCGAGAATTACGACCGGCTATCTGGCTAGATACGCGGCTATGGTCACATCGGGCAGCAAGGGGGCTGTCCTTCAGGTGCCGGGGACTGAGGAATAAGAGATAAAGGAGCAAAGCCTATGAAATTAAGCGGTGCGGAAATCGTAATCGAGTGTCTGAAGGAGCAGGGAGTCGATACCGTTTTCGGCTATCCGGGCGGAACGATCCTCAACATCTATGATGAACTCTATAAACACAGAGGCGAAATTCGCCACGTTCTGACTTCCCACGAGCAGGGGGCTGCCCACGCGGCGGACGGTTATGCCAGGTCAAGCGGCAAAGTCGGGGTGGTTATGGCAACTTCCGGACCGGGCGCGACCAATCTGGTGACCGGTATCGCGACTGCCATGATGGATTCCGTACCGCTGGTCGCCTTTACCTGCAATGTCGGAGTCTCCCTCTTGGGCAGGGATTCCTTCCAGGAGGTGGATATAGCCGGTGTGACCATGCCCATCACCAAGTACAGCGTCATCGTCAAGGATATCAAGAAGCTGGCTCCGGCGATCCGGCGCGCCTTCCGCATCGCCAAAAGCGGCAGACCGGGACCGGTCCTGGTGGATATCACCAAGGATGTCACGGCTGCTGTCTGCGATTATGAGCCGGTCAAGCCAGGCAGGATCCTGCCCCGGACCGAGACCATCCGGGCGGATGACTTAAAAGAGGCGGCAGACCTTATCAACAAGGCGCAAAAGCCGGTCATCTTCGTGGGCGGTGGAGCAGTGATCTCCGGTGCCTATGAGGAGGTCCGGGAACTGGCAAAGCGGATCGACGCCCCCGTCTGCGACTCTTTGATGGGCAAGGGGGTCTTCCCGGGCACGGATGATCGCTACATGGGGATGCTGGGTATGCATGGGACCAAGACGGCGAACCGTGCGGTCCACGAGTGCGACCTGCTCATTGCCCTGGGCGTGCGTTTTTCGGACCGGGTCACCGGTCAGACCAGCGCCTTCGCCAACCAGGCAAAGATTGTGCAGTTTGAAGTGGACCCGGCGGAAGTTAATAAAAATGTCCTGGTGGACTGTTCGGTTATCGGCGATCTAAAAGAGAGTCTGACCCGGCTTTTACCGGAGATTACCGCTGTCCGACATGAGGAGTGGAATCAGAAGATCGCGGAATCAAAGGCGGCGCATCCCCTGAAATACAACCAAAATGTCCTGACAGGTCCCTATATCTTAGAGAAACTCTACCGTCTGACCAAGGGCCAGGCGATCATCACGACCGACGTCGGTCAGCACCAGATGTGGGCGGCGCAGTATTATCGCTACACCATGCCCCGCACCCTGCTGACATCCGGGGGTCTGGGCACCATGGGCTACGGCTTTGGCGCCGCGATGGGGGCTAAGGCGGCACATCCGGACCAGGTGGTCGTCAATATCGGCGGGGACGGCTGTTTCCGCATGAACATGAACGAGGTCATCTCCGCGCTCCGCAACCACTTAAACGTCATCGAAATTGTCATGAACAATGAGGTTCTGGGCATGGTCCGCCAGTGGCAGCACCTCTTCTATGAGGAGCGCTATTCCAACACCGTGCTGGACGATGGGATTGACTTTGTCAAGATTGCGGAGGGTCAGGGTGCGCTCGGTATCCGGGTGGATCAAAAGGATCAGGTCGAGGCCGCCATCAAAGAGGCGCTTGCCGCCGACCGGCCGGTTGTGATCGACTGCCGGATCGGCAAGGACGATATGGTCTTCCCCATGGCGCCTGCCGGCAAACCGATTGAAAACGCCTTTGATCAGGATGATCTGGCATAAAAACAGAACCATGTTTCACCATAAAGGGAGGAATGGACATGTATACCTATCGCTGCTTAAATCATATTTCCCCAGTCGGACTTGAAAAATTCGACAGCCGGTACCAGGAAGTGGGAGAGGGGGAAACATCCGACGCCATCTTAGTCCGCAGCGCCAATCTAAAGGAAATGACCTTCGACAGTCAGCTTAAGGCGATCGGCAGGGCCGGAGCCGGGGTCAACAACATCCCGCTCGATCGGGCGTCTGAAGAGGGCGTCGTGGTCTTCAATACGCCGGGAGCCAACGCCAACGGAGTCAAGGAGCTGGTCATCGCCGGTATGCTGCTGGCGTCCCGCGATATCGTGGGCGGCATCGAGTGGCTGGAGCAGCAGGAGATAACCGAGGACCTGCAGAAGAGGGCAGAAAAGCAGAAGAAGCAGTTTGCCGGCAATGAAATCAAGGGCAAGACTCTGGGCATCATCGGTCTTGGAGCCATCGGCGTCATGGTCGCCAACGCGGCGTCGGATCTGGGGATGAACGTCATCGGCTATGATCCCTTCCTGTCCTTAAAGGCGGCCTTCAACCTCTCCAGTAAGATCCGCTATGTCAAGGATGTAAATGACCTCTACAAAGAGGCGGATTACATCACGGTCCATGTCCCCTTAAACGATGGGACCCGGGGCATGGTGGACGCCGCCGCCTTTGAGCAGATGAAGGACGGCGTCGTCATCTTAAACTTTGCCCGGAACGGTCTGGTCGACGAGGAGGTTCTCATCGAAAGATTGAAGGACGGCAAGGTCCGCAAGTATGTGACGGACTTCGCGACGCCGGCTGCGGCAAAGGCCCCCAACACCCTGGTCACCCCCCATCTGGGAGCTTCAACCAAGGAATCGGAAGATAACTGCGCAGTGATGGCGGTCCAGGAAATCCGGGACTACTTGGAACAGGGCAATATCAAAAATTCCGTCAACTATCCGGTGCTTGATATGGGGATCTGCGCCGCTGCCGGCCGGGTCGGAATCAACCACCGGAATTCCCCCAATATGCTGGCTCAGCTGACGACGGTCCTGGGCAGTGCCAATGTCAACGTCGCCAATATTTCCAATGCCAGCCGCGGCGACTACGCCTATACGCTGATCGACACGGATTCGGCTCTGGATCATTCCATCGTAGAAAAACTAAAAGAAATCGAAGGCGTACTTAAGGTTCGTATTGTAAAGTGATATAATATGGTCAGATTTCCGCTTATGGGAGTCTGACCTTTATTTTGTCTATTGGACTGAAACGATACAAGAAGATCCTCAAAAGGAAGGTGGAGTATGGCAGATCGGGCTTATGAGTACATGGATTGGCGGGCAATCGAAGGCATCGTCTATTCGGAGGAACATTTTCCCAGGAAAATCTTATCTCCCCGGCAGGTCAAAGAGGGAACCCTCTACCAGTGCTTTCTTCCCGGAGCCGAGTCGGTTGAGTTAAAGGAATTAAAGAGCGGCAGGCGCCACCCCATGACATTAGAGGATGAAAATGGCTGGTTCGCCCTGCTTCTAAGCGGGAAAAAGCCGGTTCCCCATGTCTTTCTCAAAGACGGGGAGGAGGTGGGCGATCCCTACGCCTTCGGTTCCTTCGTAACCGAGGAGGAAGAGGCAAGATTTGCTTCCGGGATTGCCAGCCGAATTTACAAAAAGCTGGGAGCCCATGAGACAGAAGCCGACGGGCAAAAGGGCGTCCTCTTTGCCCTCTGGGCGCCCAATGCCCTCCGCGTCAGTGTGGTCGGGGACTTTAACGGCTGGGACGGTCGGGTCTGTCCTATGGAGTTCCACGAAAACTCCGGCATTCACGAACTCTTCATCCCGGGTCTTAGGGCAGGCTGCCGTTACAACTACGAATTAAAACTTCCTGACGGTCTGGTCTATACCCGGCCCGATCCCTATGCGACCGGTTTTGACCGGACCGGGGAGAAGCCGGTATCGGTCTGTGCGGATCTTTCCTATCGCTGGCACGACCGGGACTACCTGGAACGGCGATCCAAGAAAACGGATACCTCTTCCTGCCCCTTGGCCTTCTTTGAATGTTCCCTTGCAAAATGGAGGGAGAAGACCGGGCTTGCGGATTATCGCAGCCTGGCTGATAATCTGGCTGACTATGCCGCAGCCTATGGCTATACCCATGTGGAACTGACCCCTGTCATGGAATATGCGGATGATACATCAAGCGGCTACCAGACGACGGGTTACTATGCGCCGACAGACCGGTATGGGGAGCCGGCTGCTTTTAAATATCTGGTCGATACCCTTCATCAAAAGGGAATCGGGGTGATCCTCGATTGGACGCCAGCCCAGTTTTCTGCGGATACCGACTGGCTGGCCTCCTACGACGGGACCTGCCTCTATGAACACCTGGATCCCCGCCAAGGCGTCCACCCACTCTGGGGGTCTAAAATCTACAACTACGGCAGACCCCAGGTCAGGAGTTTCTTAATTTCAAACGCAACCTTCTGGATGCGGGAGTACCATGTGGACGGGCTCCGCATCGACGGAGCCTCCACCATGCTGCGCCTGGACTGGCAGCGGGGATCCGGCTGGGTCGCCAACATGTACGGGTCCAATGAGAATCTGGAAGGAATCGATTTTTTAAAGAGCCTGTCCTCTGTTTTTAAAAAGTCCTTCCCGGACGGGCTATTGATCCTGGAAGAGGAGACGGATTTCCCGGATGTGACTGCCTCCACGGAGGACGGGGGTCTGGGCTTCGACTACAAGTGGAACCTCCACTTTACCGAGGACCTGCTGCATTACTTAAGCCTTGACCAAAAGGGGCGGAAGTCTGCCCACGAGTTGCTTCTTAATGGGATGCTGCACAACTATCTGGAACATTTTGTGATCAGCCTTTCAAGGGGCATGGGATATTTTGATCCCGACAGCTTCCTTGCCGGGATTGACGGCAAAGACAGGGATAAAAAAGCTTTGGTAAGGGCGGCTTACGGCTACCTCTTCCTGCATCCGGGCAAGAAGCTGCTGGCGGATGGAGAGGACTTCGGATCTCCCTACCTGGCAGATCTCATTTCGCTTTATGAACGGGAGCCTGCCCTCAGTCTTCATGATTTTGAGGAGGATGGTTTTGAATGGATCAACACCATGGACGATGAGCACTTAGCCCTGTCCTTCTTAAGAAAGGGAGAGCGGGAGGAGGACACCCTCCTGGTCGTCGCCAATTTCTCGGATGAGGACTTTCCCCTCTATCAGGTCGGGGTACCCTATCCCGGCAAATATAAGGAGATCTTAAACAGTGATGATCTTGCCTACGGCGGCAGTGGGAAAGTCAATCCCCGCGCCCGGGCGGCCAGAGAAGTGGAATTTGATGAAAGGAAATGGTCCCTCAATCTGCGGCTTGCGGCGCGCGCAATCGCGGTCTTTCGATATCAGAAATAAGGCAGTATGACAAAAGTAGAACGAATCACCAGGTTCCAAACCTACCTCAATGATGATCTGATTCCGACCTTCGGCAAGTATATGCTGAAGATCACGCTTGCCCTTCTGATCTATTTTGTGGTTAGCAAGATCATCAATAGGCTCATCCGGGTCGCGGTCAAAAAGCTGTCCGCCCGGAATTTTGACCGGACCGCCGTCATTTTTCTGGGAAATACCTTCCGGGTTATTTTAAAGGTCCTGTTAGTCATCGCCCTTTTGACCAATCTTGGCGTGACCTCCGCTACAATTCTGGCAGCCTTCGGTTCGGTCACGGTCGGAATCGGTCTGGCGCTGCAGGGAGGTATGGCAAATTTTGCGGGGGGAGTTCTTATCACCTTCACCAAGCCCTTTGAAATCGGAGATTATATCATTGAGGTCGGAGAGAAGAATGAGGGGACAGTCAGGAAGATCGCCATGTTCTATACGACCCTGCAGACAGCCGACGACCACACGGTCACTATTCCCAACCAGATGCTGACCAATTCCTCGGTCATCAATCTTACCAAGGCGGGTACCAGGAGGCTGACCATCGTGGTTGGGATCTCCTATCGGGATAGTATCGATCAGGCCAAGACCATCCTGTCCGACCTGATCCGGGAAGAGGCTCGGATCTTAAAGGACCGGCCGATCGATATCTATGTCGACGAGCTGGCGGCAAGTTCCGTCAATCTGGGTCTCCATGCCTATGTCAAGGCAGAGGACTATTTTAAGGTCAAGTGGGATCTCAACGAGAAAATCAAAAAGAGTTTCGACCAAAAGGGAATCAGAATCCCCTATCAGCAGGTCGATGTTCATGTCAACGCGAATGTGAGTGAGGAGCGATCATGAAAAAAAGAATACTGGCAGTTATCCTGTCGATCGGGATGGCGGTATCCTTCCTTGGAGGGTGTACTCGTCACGCAACGAAGAAGCCGACGTCGGAAGTTGTCGATGTCGCCGAGACCGAAAAGTATGCCCTGATTCTAAACGGCAGCAACAACCAATATGAAAAGTTGATCGCCCAGGGATTTGAATCCGTCATGAAGGAGGCCAATAAGGACTATGTCGTGAAGACGCCCCGGGACAGCCGGGCCCAGGACCAGGAAGAGTTTGTCAAGCAGCTGACGTGGGAAAAAGTATCCTGTATCGCCGTGGCGCCATTGGATGCGGCGGCTCTTGAAAAGCCGCTCAGGGCGGCGATGGACGCCGGTATCGATGTCTGCGCCTACGATACGCCGACGACACCGGACAGCCGGGAACTCTTCATTAACCAGACCGATACGGACCAGATCGCGGTCACGCTGATGGACGCCGTTTTGGACCTGTCGGGCGGCATGGGGCAGTGGGCGATCCTGTCCTCCTCCTCGACGGCGGCAAACCAGAATGAGTGGATCAACCGCATGAGGGAGACCATGAAGGATGACAAGTACAAGGGGCTGGAAATGGTCGAAGTCGCCTACGGCGATGACCAGTACCAGCGGGTTTACGACCAGACCAAGGCGCTGCTGCAGAACTATCCGGACTTAAAGACCATCTGTGTTCCCAGTACCGCGGAACTGCCTGCGGCGGCTGCGGCAGTCGAAGACGCCAGGTCCCATGTCAAGCTGACCGGCTTCGGCCTGCCCTCCGAGATGGCGGACCACATCGGAGCCAATAAGGCAGTCCCCTATATGTACCTGTGGAACCCGGACGATCTGGGCAGGCTGACCGCCTATGTTTCGGTCGCCCTCCACAACGGCAAGATTACCGGCGAACTGGGAGAGAAGTTCAAGGCAGGAGATATGGGAGAATTTGAAGTGACCCGGTCCGAGGACGAAGGAACCCAGGTCATCGTCGGTTCGCCTTATAAATTCGACCAGGACAACATTGAGAAGTGGAAGGATATCTTTTAAGCAGGAGGTCTTTTATGAAAGATGAATCGGTTTTAAAGACAGTCAGAAACGTCACCCTGATCTTTGCCGTCCTCTATACGGTCCTGGGTATCGTCACCCTCCTCTTTTCCAAACAGGTGGTCAGCGTCCTGGGCTATCTTTTGGGGGCGGGGCTTGCTGCCTTCGGTCTCTACCGGCTCTTTCTCTATTTCAGGAGAAAGCGGACGGCACAGCTTTTAGCCTATGATCTTTTTGCCGGGGCGCTTCTGATCGCCTTTGGCGTCATCTGCCTGGTTTATCACAGCAAGGTGACTGCTTACATTGCCATCATCTTCGGCATCTTGCTGCTGGCGGGCAGCATCATCAAGTTCCAAAACGCCATTGACCTGCAAAGAATCGGCTTATCCCACTGGGCTTTAGTCCTGCTTTTGGGGCTGGTCACGTTGGGGATGGGAGTCCTGCTTATTTTAAAGCCGGCTTTTATCGGCAGGTTTTACTTACTTGCGGCAGGGATCTTTCTGGTATATGATGGTATCTCGGACTTCGCTATCGTCTTTTTGTTCGCCAAGAGGCGGCATCAGATCCGAAAAGAGGAGAAGCAAAGGGAGGAAGCTGATCCCACCCCCGCGTCCCCTGCAAAGGCGGAAGATCCCTTTACGATCGCGGATGGGGAGGAGACTTCTCAGGAAAAGCCTCCCGCAGAGAAGCCCTCTGAAACGGCGGCTTCCGGCTTAAACTTTGATCCTGAAACGGGGCAACCGTTGAAGTGATAGATATATTGAAGGTAAGGAGAAATTTTTATGGCACAAAATCCACAGAATCCTGAAAATTGCGCCCCCAGCGACTGCAGCAGCTGCAAGGCTAACTGCTCCAGCCGCAAGGGACCGGCGAGCTTTCTGGAACAGCCCAATAAAGGTACTCATGTTAAGAAGGTGATCGGGGTCGTCAGCGGCAAGGGCGGCGTCGGCAAGTCTATGGTCACCTCTTTGCTGGCGGTCGCCGCCAACAAGAGCGGCAAGAAAGTCGGCATCCTGGACGCCGATATCACAGGACCTTCCATTCCCAGAATGTTCGGGATCGAGGGGCAGGAGATGCTGGGAACCGAGAATGGTTTAAATCCGGCGCTTACAGCTGACGGCATCAAGGCTATGTCCATCAATTTGCTTTTGCCCAACAGCGAAGATCCGGTCATCTGGAGAGGGCCGGTCATTGCCGGAGCGGTCAAGCAGTTCTGGACCGACGTCATCTGGGGCGATCTGGACTATCTCTTCGTCGATATGCCGCCCGGAACCGGAGACGTCCCCCTGACGGTCTTCCAGTCCCTGCCCGTTGACGGTATCGTCATTGTCACCTCTCCCCAGGAACTGGTCTCCATGATCGTCGGCAAGGCGGCAAAGATGGCGGAGACCATGAACATTCCGGTCCTGGGTCTGGTTGAGAACATGAGCTATGTCGAATGCCCCCACTGCGGAGAGAAGATCTATCTCTTCGGAGAGGGCAAGGCAAATGAAGTCGCGGAAAAGTACGGCATCGAAAAGACGGCTTCCCTGCCGGTTATTCCCAAGCTCGCCCAGCTCTGCGATGCAGGGGCCGTCGAGGCGGCTCCCGAGGAAGTATACAGCCAGGTCTACGGACTGCTGGGCTGATCCCAAATCTATTTTTATAAGAAGTCCGACACCCGTTTCATTCTTGAAATGGGTGTTGCTTTTTCAGGATATTCATGTATAATATCCATTGTTGCCCTGCCGATATGGCTCAGTTGGTAGAGCAACGCATTCGTAATGCGTAGGTCGTCAGTTCGAGTCTGACTATCGGCTGAAGCGGAAATCCCTGATGGGGTTTCCGCTTTTTTTCTGAAAGGGCAGACTGTCAAGGAAATATCCTTTATGTAAAGAGAAAAGACTTGACAGATAAGCTCCGATCTTGTAAGATACGGGTCATGATCAAGATCTATGAGGAGACTCTGCTCTATGATTTTTACGGAGAACTCCTGACAGACAGGCAGAAAACCGTATATGAGGAAGTGGTCCTTCACGATCTGTCCCTGGGGGAAGCGGCTGAGGAGTTCGGCATTTCCCGGCAGGGCGTACACGATATGATCAAGCGGTCCACCAAGGCCCTAAAGGACTATGAGGACAAGCTCCATCTGGTCAGCAAATTCCTTGATCTAAAGGACAAGGTCCACCAGATTGAGCATCTGACGGACCATCCTAAGGTCAAGCAGCTGGCAGAGGAAATCCTGGAGGAATTGTAATCGATGGCATTTGAAAGCCTTACCGAAAAACTGACTAACGTCTTCAAAAAGCTGCGCAGCAAGGGCAAGTTGACCGATTCCGACGTCAAAGAGGCGATGAAGGAAGTCAAGATGGCCCTGCTCGAGGCGGACGTCAACTTCAAGGTCGTCAAAAAGTTCACGCGGTCCGTTACTGAAAAGGCGGTCGGCGAAGACGTCATGAACGGCTTAAATCCCGGTCAGATGGTCATCAAGATCGTTCATGACCAGCTGGTTGAGCTGATGGGGTCCGAGCTGACGGAGATCCCCCTTAAAAATGCGGGCATCACTGTCATCATGATGGTGGGTCTGCAGGGCGCCGGTAAAACGACGACCGCGGCAAAGCTGGCGGGAAAATTCAAGGCAAAGGGCAGGCGTCCCCTGCTGGTTGCGGGGGATATCTATCGCCCCGCGGCGATCAAACAGCTGCAGGTTAACGGCGACAAGGTCGGGGTTCCGGTCTTTGCCATGAGCGATAAGATCAGTCCGGTCGATATCGCCAAAGCCGGTTATGCCCATGCAGTCAAAAATAACAATAATGTCCTCATCATCGATACGGCTGGTCGTCTGCAGATCGATACCGCGATGATGAAGGAACTGCAGGAGATCAAACAGGCAGTCGAAGTCGACTCCACGGTCCTGGTCGTGGATGCCATGACCGGCCAGGAGGCAGTCAACGTCGCCAGGACTTTTACCGACGAAGTCGGAATCGAGGGCGTTGTCCTGTCCAAGTGCGACGGCGATACCCGGGGCGGCGCGGCGCTTTCCATTAAGGCTGTCACCGGCAAACCCATCCTCTATGTGGGGATGGGAGAGAAGCTGGAGGATCTGGAGCAGTTCTATCCGGACCGGATGGCAAGCCGCATCCTGGGCATGGGCGACGTCATGAGCCTGATTGAAAAGGCGCAGGAGAATTTTGACGAAGCCAAGGCTCAGAAGATGGAGCAGAAGATCCGCAAGGCTTCTTTCGGGTTTGACGACTATCTCGATAGTATGGAGCAGATGAAGAAGATGGGGGGACTCGAAAAGGTCCTGTCCATGCTGCCCGGCGTCGGAGCCAACATGGGGGACCTTTCTTCCATGATTGACCAAAAGGCGCTCGATCGTACCAAAGCGATCATCCTTTCCATGACACCGGAGGAACGGTCCAATCCCGACATCCTCAACATATCTAGGAAGAACCGGATCGCCAAGGGCTCCGGCTGCGGTATTTCCGAGGTAAACCGCCTGGTCAAGCAGTTTGAGCAGGCGCGCAAGATGATGAAACAGATGCCCGGCATGATGAAGGGCAAGCGAAGAGGCGGCTTTGGCGGCTTCGGCAAGGGCGGATTGAATTTTCCGTTCTGACACATTACTTTGATTCAACAGGAGGCAAGTAGCCGTCCTTTGAATATAAATCTTATATTTTCAAATCATTGGGAGGAATGAAACATGGTAAAGATCAGATTAACAAGAATTGGTAAGAAGAAGGCTCCGCTGTACAGAATCGTTGTTGCGGATTCCAGATCTCCGAGAGACGGCAGATTTATCGAAGAAATCGGCACCTACGATCCGACTCAGGACCCGTCCGTCTATTCTTTCAACGAAGAAGCTGCTAAGAAGTGGCTCAACAACGGCGCACAGCCGACAGCTGAGGTTGCGAAACTTCTGAAGATCGCAGGTATCACAAAATAAAGGATACCTTCAGCCTGATACATGGAGGTGCTAAATGAAAGAACTGGTTGAGGTCATTGCGAAAGCTTTGGTCGAACACCCTGACGAAGTTGCCGTTACTGAGACCGATAACGGCAGCGAGGTCCTTGTGGAGTTGAAGGTGGCGGCGTCCGATATGGGCAAGGTCATCGGCAGACAGGGCAGAATTGCCAAGGCGATCCGCTCGGTTGTCAAGGCGGCTTCCACAAAGACGGATAAGAAAGTGTCTGTTGAAATCGAGCAGGCATGATAGAACAATTTGAAATCGGCGTCATCACTACCACGCACGGTCTGAAGGGAGAGGTCAAAGTCTTCCCGACGACCGATGACGCTCGACGATTTGAAGAACTAAGCGACGTGCTGCTGGAAACCGCCGGGGAACCGCGGAAGCTTTCAGTTGAGCGCGTCCGTTTTTTTAAAGGACGTCCGATTCTGAAATTCAAAGGTCTCGACAGAATCGAAGACGTCGAGGGACTCAAAGGAAAAAAACTGCTGATTGACCGCGAGGATGCCCTGCCCCTTGAAGAAGATGAACACTATGTGGGCGATCTGCTGGGGGCAAAGGTGATCCTTGGAGACGGGACAGCCTATGGGATCTTACGGGATATCTTAAAGACCGGGGCCAATGACGTCTTTGAAATCCAAAAAGAGGATGGAACGACGGACTACCTGCCCTCGATCAAGGAAGTCGTCCTGGCGATCGATGTGGAAAACCGCTGTATCACCATACGGCCCATGAAGACAATCTGAAAGGAGCGGCCATGGAATATTATGTCATGACGCTCTTTCCCGACATGATTGCCAGCGGGCTCAATACCAGCATCATCGGAAGGGCGATTGAGGACGGCAAGATCTATCTGGAATCCGTCAATATCCGGGACTTCACCAAGGACAAGCACGGCAGGACGGATGATTACCCCTACGGGGGCGGAGCCGGCATGGTCATGCAGGCGCAGCCCATCTATGACTGTTACCAGTCGATCCGGTCCCGCCTGCCCTATCAGCCCAGGGTCATCTACCTGACCCCCCAGGGGCGGGTCTTCGACCAGCAGATGGCGAAAGAATTTGCCCGGGCGGAGGGTCTGGTCTTTTTATGCGGTCACTATGAAGGCGTGGATGAGCGGGTCCTTAACGAAATCGTGACCGATCCGGTTTCGATCGGAGACTTCGTGCTGACCGGAGGGGAACTGCCCGCCATGTGCATGATCGACGCCATTTCCCGCATGATTCCGGGGGTTCTCCACAATGAGGAATCCGCCGAGGACGATTCCTTCGGCGACGGTCTTTTGGAATTTCCCCAGTATTCAAGACCCGAGGAGTGGCGGGGCATTCACGTTCCGGATATCCTGCTTTCGGGCGATCATGCCAGGGTCGACGCCTGGAGGAGAGAGCAGTCCCTGATCCGGACCGCGGACCGCAGACCGGACCTACTAAAGACGGCTCCGCTCAGTCCCAAGGAGCGCTGTTTTATTGAAAATTATCTTGCAAACAAAAAAGACATGTAGTATGCTTGTTAAGCTGTTGTAAAAAGATGGTCCTCTGTATTCGCGTTTCATAACGCTGTTTGGAATATAAGAACATCCATAAGGAAAAAGGAGATTTATCATGAACGAAATCATCAAGAAGATTGAGGATGAGCAGCTGAAGGCTGAGGTTCCGGAATTCCGTGTAGGCGATACCGTTCGCGTACATGGCAAGATCAAGGAAGGCAACCGCGAAAGAATCCAGATTTTTGAAGGCGTTGTTTTAAAGAAGCAGGGCGGCGGCAACCGCGAAACCTTCACAGTTCGCAAGGCTTCCAGCGGAATCGGCGTAGAAAAGACCTGGCCGCTTCATTCTCCCAACGTCGCACAAGTAGAAGTCGTTCGTCACGGCAAGGTCAGACGGGCTAAGCTGAACTACTTAAGAGAACGTTCCGGCAAGAGCGCAAAGCTCAAGGAAATCATCAAATAACTCAGTTTTCTCAAAGGGAGCAAATACATTTTTTGTGTTTGGCTCCCTTTTCTTAAAATTATGGCGAAATCAAATTATTTACAGGAACAGAATATGCGGCGGATGCACGCCTTAAGGGTCAGTCGGATCGTCTTTGCCGTGGAAATTGCCGTCGTGGTCGTCCTGGCGGCTTTAACTGCCCACCTCTTCTTCGGCTCCTACGCCATGCAGGAGGGGTCTATGGAACCCGCCATCCAGACCGGGGACCGCTATCTGGTCAACCGTGCCGCCTATGCCTTAACCGGCGTACACCGGGGGGACCTCATCGCCTATAAGAGCAAGGATGAGGCGGATTCCACCATCCATGTCAAGCGGGTCATCGGTCTGCCGGGTGAAACCGTCCAGATTAAGAACGGGCTGATTCTGATCGACGGCAAGACCTATATGGAGGATCGGGAACTCCCGGCGATTACCAATGGGGGCGCTGTCGAGCAGCAGCCCCTGACCATCGGCGACGATGAGTACTTTGTCCTGGGAGATAACCGCAACAACAGTGAGGACAGCCGCTTTGCGGATGTCGGAAATATTATGAGAGCCAATATCATCGGGAAAGCCTGGTACCTGTCGTCCCCGCGGTCCCGGTCCGGCTTTTTAAAGTAAGGTAGGAGAAGGATTTTGGATTACCAATGGTACCCCGGTCACATGACCAAATCAATTCGTCAGCTTCAGGATGATATTAAGCTGATCGACCTCTTGATTGAGATCGTGGACGCGAGAATTCCCTATTCCAGCCGCAACCCGGACGTCGAGAAGATGTGCCGGGGCAAGGCGCGGATTGTCATTTTAAATAAGGCGGATCTTGCCGACGAGGCGGAGAACCGCAGGTGGATGAACTATTTTGAAGGACAAAATGCCAACCCCATCCTGGCGGACGCCAGAAAGAAAGCGACCTTAAAGCGCCTCCTTCCCCTTGTCAACAAGGCATGCCAGGACAAGATCGAGCGTAATAAACGGAGAGGGATTATCAACCGACCCATGCGCGCCATGGTCGCCGGCATCCCCAATGTCGGAAAATCGACCTTTATCAACTCCTTCTCCGGTCAGTCGGCGGCAAAGACCGGCAATAAACCCGGCGTCACCAAGGGCAAACAGTGGATCCGCCTGAATAAGCAGATTGAGCTTCTGGATACGCCCGGACTTCTCTGGCCCAAGTTTGAGAATCAGGAGGTGGGGCTTCATATCGCCCTGATCGGGTCCATGAAGGACGAGAACCTGATTCCCGAGGAGCTGGCGACGGAGCTGATCAGGCGGCTAAAAGATCACTATGCCAGTATGCTGGCTGACCGCTATGGGATTGATGAGGCGAAAGATCCCGCCCATATCTTAGAAGAGGTCGCCATCCGGCGGGGTTGCCTTAAGGCAGGGGCTGAACCCGATCTGGTCAAGGCGGCAAGAATCTTAATCGATGAGTTCCGGTCCGCCAAGATCGGCAGGGTCACGCTGGAATCCGCTGAGGACCTGGTCCCATGACGGAAAAACAACTGGCTCGCCTGAAGGAAAAAGAGGAGAGGGTGCGGCTCCGCCTGGAAAAGGAACTGGCTCGAACCCAGGGCCTCATGGTCTACGAACATCAATTTGCGGACAAGGGCCTCATCTGCGGCATCGACGAGGTCGGGCGGGGTCCCCTGGCGGGACCGGTCATGGCGGGAGCGGTCATCCTGCCCAAAGACCACCCGATCTTATATCTAAATGATTCCAAAAAACTTTCGGCGAAAAAGCGGGACCAGCTCTATGACGTCATCATGCAGGAGGCGGTTGCCGTCGGCATCGGACGGGTGGATCAGGAGGAGATCGATGCGATCAATATCCTGCAGGCTACTTACCGCGCCATGCGGCAGGCGATCGAAGGGCTTGCCCCCAAACCCGATTTTCTCCTGGTCGACGCCGTGACGATTCCCGATACGGGTCTGCCCCAGTGCCCCATCATCAAGGGGGACGCCAAGAGCGTCTCGATCGCGGCGGCAAGCATCGTCGCCAAGGTGACCCGGGACCGGCTGATGGAGGACTACGACCGCCTCTATCCTGAGTATCATTTTGCCAAAAATAAGGGCTACGGGACGGCGGAGCATATCGCTGCGCTGAAGAAATACGGACCCTGTCCCCTTCACCGCAAAACTTTTATTCAAAGAATTCTGGAAGATCGATGAACCAAAGAGCCTTGGGCGGCAGCTTTGAAGGAAAGGCTGCCGATTTTTTAATCAAAGAGGGATACCAGATCCTGGACAGGAACTTCCGCTGCCGGATGGGAGAGATCGACATCATCGCCAGGGACGGAATCTATCTGGTCTTTGTCGAGGTTAAGTTCCGCTCCAGTTCCCGCTACGGGGGACCGCTGCCGCCGGTCGATTCTAAAAAGCAGAGGACCATATCCAAAGTGGCTGTCTTCTATCTGATGAAGCAGGGACTGCCGCTCACCACGCCCTGCCGTTTTGACGTGGTTGGCATCCTGCCGGATCAGATCAGGCTGGTCAAGAATGCCTTCCCTTTTCGAAAATAAGGGTTTGGCTTTTGCTAAGGAAGTTCAGGTGTAGAAAAGCATCTTACTTCAGGATTGTAAAAGCGGACTTTGGATTGGAAGGCGGATCGGAAGTAGAGCTCACATTTAAGATAAACCGTAATCTGTGATTTTGATGGCAGGAATATTAGAATCGTAGACTTTCAGCCGGGCAAATATATCGTAGACTTTCAGTCGGGAAAATATTTAGGGCAAGGGGCTTTATCAAGGGGGCTTTTGTATGGATATCAAATGGATCGATGAAAAAGAAGAGGGGATGACCCTGCACCGGGATTTGAGCTGTCTGTGGATGTCCTTTCCGGGACTCGATCAGATGGACTGGCTGACCAACGCCTTCTCGACCCGCTTTGGAGGTGTCAGCCAGGGTTACTTATCTTCCATGAGCTTTCGCTTTGGCATGGATCAGCCGGATCAGCTCCATGAGAATTTTCGCCGGATGGGAGAGGCGGTCGGTTTTGAACCCGAGGGGCTGGTCTGTTCCGCCCAGACTCATACGGCCAACGTGGTCCGGGTCGGGCGGGAGGACCGGGGCAGGGGCTACAGCCGGGACCGGGGCTGGAAGGATGTCGATGGTATGATCACCAACGAGCCAGGAGTTGTGCTGGCGACCTTTTACGCGGACTGCGTCCCCCTCTACCTGGTCGACCCCGTCCACCGCGCCATCGGGCTTGCCCATTCCGGCTGGAGAGGGACTGCCGCAGAGATGGGGCGGGTCACAGTCGAAGCCATGCAGAGGGAATTTGACAGCCAACCAAAAGATCTGTACGCAGCCATCGGTCCCAGCATCTGTCAGGACTGCTATGAGGTCAGTGAGGAAGTCGCCAGACAGTTCCCCAACTGCTATTTAAAGCCCCATGGCGAGGGCAAATACCTGCTGGACTTACAGGACGCCAATCGGGGTATCCTGGTCTCTGCCGGACTTGGTGTCGACCATATTGAGCTGCCCAATCTTTGTACCTGCTGTAACCCGGACCTGCTCCATTCCCACCGGGCGACAGGCGGTAAGCGGGGCAACAATGGCGCCTTCCTCGCAATTAGGGAATAAATATAATAGATTAAGTATAAAGAGTTGAGAGATAAACAGATTAAACATATGCAGTTGAAGCGGGTCATTCGACCCGCTTCAACTCTTTAATATCCGGAACGGCGACCAGAGAGTAATTGGTGTGGTAGATGACAAAGCCAGGCTTGCCGCCATTTTTTTTGCGAAGATTTCGTTTTAAGGTGTAATCGACTTCCACTTTGGGCGCTTTCCTGCCGGATGAGTAGTAGGCGGCGAGGGCGCCCGCCTCTTCAAAGGTTTTATCCGGAACGTCCTTCCCGCCCGACCTGACAATGACGTGGCTGCCCGGCATACCCTTGGCGTGGAACCACCAGTCATTTCCATCCGCCAGCTTGAAGGACAACTGCTCATTCTGGTAGTTGTTCTTGCCGACCAGGATACGGAAGCCATCGGAGGATTCGTAACAGTAGGGGGCGGATTTTGCCTCTCGTCGTAAGCCCTTCTTGACTGCGGCGTGCTTTTGCACATAGCCGAAGTCCTGCAGTTCCTTACGGATCTCAGAAAGATCGGATTCATTTTCCGCCAGATCAATGGAAGTCAGAATCGCCTCCAACTGGTCCCGGTCATTTTCCGTCTCTTCCAGCTGGGAAGTCAGAGCCCCGGCCGTCCGCTTGAGTTTGTTGTAGCGGGCAAAATATTTCTGGGCATTTTCCCGGGCGGTCATAGTCGGGTCCAGGGGGACCGTGATCTCCTGATTGTCATAATAATTGATGCAGGTAAGGCTCTTTGCCCCCTCCTCAACCTCGTAGCCGTAGGTGTTGAGCATCTCGCCCCAGATCCGGTATTTTTCCCGCCTCCGGGTGCTGTCCATCTGCTTGTTCTGCAGCTGGAACTTTTTGTTGGTGCGGTCCAAGGCGTTGGAGACCAGGTGGCGCAGGTCTGCGGATTTTTGCCGGATCCGATTGACCGCCTCCTTCTTTCCATAGAAGGATTCCAGAAGTTCGCTGACCGACTCATAGGTAATCAGCTGGTGCTGATCGTCTTGGTAGAGCTTTAGGGGCAGGGAACTAAATTCCACCGGCTCCCCGTTTTGTTCAACCATGTTGGGAAGAAAGCTGCCGGCACTTACCTCTGCCATCCTGCTCAGGACCACCCGGGTCAGAGCTTCCTGCTCGGATTTTGTCAGGTCCTTCCAGCCCTTTCTGGGATCGACAACTGCCTCCGCGCAGAATTCCTCCGCGGCTGCGGGACTAAAACCGGTAAAGGTCCCATAGAGCCCCTTGGTCAGGTTTTGGGCAGCCCCCTCCATGGCGGTTTGAAATTGAGCATCAGTCACCGTCAGCGGATTCAGCTTTTTGTCAGCGCCCGGAATGAACCAGGTCCTGCCCGGCAGGACCTCCCGGACAGAACTCATATTGGCAGGGACCCGCTTGATGCTGTCGATAATGGTATTCTGATCGTCGGTAAAAATGATGTTGCTGTATTTGCCCATCAGCTCCACGATCAGCTTCTTGGTTTTCAGATCGCCCAGTTCATCCCGATGGGAGATTTCAAAGATGACCACCCGCTCCAGAGAGGGTTGGGTCACGGACAGGATCTGGCCCCCCTGCAGGTGCTTCCGCAGCAGCATACAAAAATTCGGGGCTGTGATGGGCGCCTCTTTTTTCTTCTGCGTCAGATAGATGAGGGGCAGGGAAGCACTGGCGGAAATCTGCAGGATGCAGGGCTTCCTGTGACTTTTGACCAGGATCTGCAGCTCGTCCTTTTCCGGCTGGGTGATGCGGCTGATGCCGCCGTCTTTTAAGGTGTCCCCTAGTTCTTTTACAATATTTGCAACGGTAATTCCATCAAATGCCATAGTTCTTCTCCCTTAACGAATAGGGAGATTATAACATAATTGCGCGGTTGACGCATTTTTCAAATTGCGGTACTATAGAAAAGCTGTTTAAAGGCAGCAGTATGCCCAATTTTAAAACTAAGGGAGAGCTTTCATGATCAGAAGCATGACCGGATACGGAAAGGCGGAGGCTGTCGGAGAAACAAGAAAACTGACAGTGGAAATCAAATCCGTCAACAACCGCTATCTGGATTTTAATATCCGTATGCCCAGGAAATTCAGCTTTCTGGAGGCAAGGATCAGGTCCGTCCTGAAGGAGTACATGACCCGCGGCAAGGTCGATGTCTTTATCAACTCCGAGGAGGGCGGCGGGGAGGTCGGAACTCTCCATTATAATGAGGCGCTGGCGCGTGAGTATGTGACCTGCATGAAGCGGATGGCCGAAAGCTTTGGTCTTACAGAGGAGATCACGGCGGCGGATATCGCCAAAGCGCCTGAAGTCCTGACTCTGGGTGAAGGGAAGACCAATGAAGACGAGCTTTGGAACCAGCTGGAGCCGGTCATCCGGACCGCCGCGAAACGCTTTGATGAGGCGCGGGAAAAAGAGGGCGGTCAGCTCTGCCGGGACCTTTTAGAAAAATTGGAGGTTATGGATGGTCAGGTCGACCAGATCATAGCCCATGAACCAGAGATCATGGCTTCCTATCGCGCCAAACTGACCGAGACACTGACCCAGATCCTTGAGGATCGGGATATCGATGATACCAGAATCGCCGCGGAATGTGTGGTCTACGCCGATAAGATCTGTACCGACGAGGAGATGGTGAGGCTGAAGAGCCATATCCGGACCATGAGGGAGGACCTCAAGTCCGGAAAAAGCGTCGGGCGAAAGCTGGATTTCATCGCCCAGGAGATGAACCGGGAGGCGAATACGACCTTGTCAAAGGCAGGGGATCTGATTACCTCCGATATCGGCATCGGGCTGAAAACGGAGATTGAAAAGATCCGGGAACAGATCCAGAATATAGAATGATGGGGGATAGTATGGCAGGAAGAGGAATCCTTTCCGTCGTATCCGGTTTTTCCGGATCCGGCAAAGGGACCATCATGAAGGCTTTGTTGAAGAAATACGATAATTACGCGGTCTCCATTTCCGCGACGACGCGGCAGATGCGGTCCAATGAGAAGCCGGATTTGGATTATTTCTTTATCAGTGACCGGGAATTTGAGCGGATGATCGCCGATGACGAGCTGTATGAATACGCCTGCTATCAGGATCATTACTATGGGACGCCCAAGCGCTATGTCGATGAGCAGCTGGATCAGGGCAAGGACGTCATCCTGGAGATTGAGGTCCAGGGAGCGGAGAAGATCAAGGCCAGGTTCCCGGATACGGTCCTTATCTTTGTGACCCCGCCGTCCGCCAGGGAGCTCAAAAACCGCCTGGTGGGCAGGGGGACTGAGACCGCCGATCGGATCGAGGGTCGCTTAAAACGGGCGGCCGAAGAGGCGGATCTCATGGACCGCTACGATTATATCTTAGTCAATGACCAGCTCGATGCCTGTGTGGACCAGCTCGATGAGATTCTCCGCACCGAACATAAAAAGGCAAGCCGCAACAAGGAACTGATCAAACAACTTTCAGAGGAACTTCAAACTTTAACGAAAGGGGAATAACTATTATGATGATGCATCCTTCTTATAGGGAAATGATGGAGGCGGTCAACAAGCAGAGCGAGGACGACACAACTCCGATTGTATCGAGCCGCTATTCGATCGTGATGGCTACTGCCAAGAGAGCCAGACAGATCATCGACGGAGATGATCCTATGATCAGTGATACGGAAGGCAGAAAGCCCCTTTCCATCGCTGTGGATGAGATCTACCGGGGTCAGGTCAAGATCGTACCGGAAGACGGGGAAGAGAACTGATCAGGACTAAACGATAGGTTCCCAGGTTAAGGAAAAAATTAAAGAGGCGAATCAAAAGGCTGTGACAGATCTTGTTTTCTTGCCCAGCCTTTTTTCTATGAAAGGACAAAAGGTTATTTATGAAATTACTCATGGTCTCACTGGGCTGTGACAAAAATCTGGTCGATTCCGAGCGGATGCTGGGCATCCTGACCGCTCACGGCTACGAGGTGACGGATGATGAAGGGGAGGCAGAGGCGGCTGTCGTCAACACCTGCTGCTTTATCGAAGAGGCGAAAAATGAGAGCATATCCCAGATCTTTGAGCTTGCCCGGCTCAAAGATACGGCTAAGCTGAAGGCTCTGGTCGTCAGCGGCTGCATGGCGCAGCGCTACAAGGACGAGATTCTGGAGGAGATTCCGGAGATCGACGCCATTGTCGGAACGACCGGCCTCGACAGTATCGCAAAAGCTGTGGATGACGCTCTTGCCGGCAAACGAGACGCCATTTTCAACGATATCAGCGCCGATCCCGATATCGAGTCAGGCAGCCGGATCATCACGACCGGCGGTCACTTTGCCTATTTGAAGATCGCGGAGGGCTGCGACAAGCGGTGTACCTACTGCGCGATTCCCGATATCCGCGGTCACTACAGAAGCTATCCCATGGAGAATTTGCTCGATGAGGCGGGGCAGCTTGCCGACAAAGGAGTCAAAGAGCTGATCCTGGTCGCGGAGGAGACTACCCTCTACGGGACGGATATCTATGGCAAAAAGATGCTGCACGTTCTCTTAAAGAAGCTGTGCCGGATTCCTGGCATCCACTGGATCCGCATCCTCTACTGTTATCCGGAGGAGATCTATCCGGAGCTGATCACGGTCATGGCGGAAGAACCCAAGATCTGTCACTATCTGGACCTGCCCATCCAGCATGCCTCCAACCGCGTCTTAAAGCGCATGAACCGCCATACGACCAAGGAGGACCTGATCGCCCTGGTTAAAAGACTGCGGCAGCAGATTCCGGATATTTACTTGAGGACCACCCTTATCACGGGCTTTCCGGGGGAGACCGAGGAGGACCACCGGGAACTGATGGATTTTGTAGAGGACCTGCGTTTTGACCGCCTGGGCGTCTTTCCCTATTCCAAAGAGGAGGGGACTCCGGCGGAGAAGATGAAGCCCCAGATTGAAAAGGAGGTCATGGACCGCCGCTTAGACGAACTCATGACATTGCAGCAGGGGATTTCTCTTGAAAATGGAAGAGACCGGGTCGGAACTGTGCTGGAGTGCGTCGTCGAAGGCGCCCTGCCTGAGGAGGATGTCTATGTCTGCCGCTCCTATGGGGACGCCCCCAGTGTGGACGGCTATGTATTCGCCTCCTCGCAAAGAGAATTGATGACCGGAGACTTCATTCGTGTTAAGATAAAGGAAGCATCTGAATACGATTTAAGAGGAGAGGAGATCGAACATGAATCCCTTTAAGAACATGAATCTTCCCAATAAACTGACCTGCCTTCGTATGCTTATGATCGTGCCCTTTGTCATCTGTATGCTGGCAGGACGCGCCGTGGGCATCTGGATGGTCCTGTCCCTGGTCCTGTTTGTCGGTGCTTCCTTGACCGACCTGCTGGACGGCAAGATAGCCAGGGCACGCCACCTGATCACCGACTTCGGGAAATTTATGGACCCCCTGGCGGATAAGCTCCTGGTCTGCTCGGCTATGATCTGCCTGGTTGACTTAAAGAGGCTGCCCGCCTGGGTCTGCATCATCATTATCGCCAGAGAGTTTATCATCAGCGGTTTCCGCCTGATCGCATCCGACAACGGCATCGTGATCGCGGCTAACTACTGGGGCAAGTGCAAGACCGTTTCCCAGATGGTCATGGTCATCCTGCTGATTGCCAATCTGAAGCTGCCGGTCTTTACAGTTCTGGGGCAGATCTCCATCTATGTCGCCTGCGCCCTGACCGTCATTTCTCTGGTGACCTATATCGCCGGCAATAAAAATGTCCTTTCGGAGCAGAAATAATGAGTCAGATCGAATATCAGGTCGTGGAAGAGCTGATCAAAGAAAAACTGACATTGACAACGGTTGAATCCTGTACGGGCGGAATGATTTCCGCCCGTATTGTCAATGTTCCGGGCGCTTCCCAGGTCCTTATGCAGGGACTTACCACCTACAGCAATGAGGCGAAGGTTCGCTATGTCGGGGTCAAGCCCGAAACATTGAAAGTCCACGGAGCGGTGAGCGCCGAGACCGCCCGGGAAATGGTCGAGGGGGCGGTGAGAATGACGGGAACGGACGCCGCCGTCGCGACGACCGGGATCGCCGGACCGGGAGGGGGAACGCCCGAAAAACCGGTCGGGACGGTCTACATTTCCGCCTCAGCCAAGGGACATACGGAAGTTAAGCTGCTCCATCTGACCGGGACCCGTCTGGGGATCCGCACATCGGCGGCAGAGGAAGCGCTTGCACTTTTATACTCTATTGTGGTAAAGTATCGCTGACTGATAAAGACGAATCCAAAAGGAGAAGACTATGGCAAAAATTCAGATGAAGACGCCGCTGGTTGAAATGGATGGCGACGAGATGACGCGGATCCTCTGGCAGATGATCAAGGACGAGTTGATCCTTCCCTTTATCGATCTGAAGTCCGAATATTACGATCTGGGACTCAAGCATCGGGATGAGACCGACGACCAGGTCACGCTGGATGCAGCTTACGCTAACAAGAAGTACGGAGTATCCGTTAAATGCGCCACCATCACGCCCAATCCGGCACGGGTCAGGGAGTATGGCCTGAAGGAGATGTGGAAGAGCCCCAACGGCACAATCCGCGCCGTTCTGGATGGAACGGTTTTTCGGACCCCCATCATCGTAAAGGGGATTGAGCCCTGTGTCAGAAATTGGAAATGCCCCATCACCATAGCCCGCCATGCCTATGGAGACGTCTATAAGAACGCCGAGATCCGGGTCCCGGGCAAGGGAGAAGCCAAGCTGGTCTTCACCGGCGAGGATGGGACCAGGATCGAAGAGCCTATTTTTTCCTTTGACGGCCCCGGCGTCATCCAAGGCATTCACAATACCGACAAGTCCATCGAAAGTTTTGCCCGCTCCTGTTTTTCCTATGCGCTCGACCAGAAGAAGGATCTCTGGTTTGCGACAAAGGACACCATCTCTAAGACCTACGACCGGCAGTTTAAAGAGATCTTTGAGACGGTTGCCAAAAGTTATCGGGAAAGATTTGAGGCCGCCGGCATCAGCTATTTCTACACCTTAATCGACGACGCGGTCGCCAGAATCATGAAGTCCGAGGGCGGCATGATCTGGGCCTGCAAGAACTATGACGGCGACGTCTTCTCCGATATGCTGTCCTCGTCCTTCGGGTCTTTGGCTATGATGACTTCCGTTCTGATCTCTCCGGACGGCAACTATGAGTATGAGGCGGCGCACGGCACGGTTCAACGCCATTACTACCGCCATTTAAAAGGGGAGGAGACCTCGACCAACTCCGTCGCGACGATCTTCGCCTGGACCGGAGCCCTCCGCAAGCGGGGGGAACTGGACGGCATCAAGGACCTGATGGACTTTGCCGATCGGCTGGAAGAAGCGACCCTTAAGACCATCGAAGGCGGCGTCATGACCGGCGATCTCTGCCGGATCACGACCATCCCGAACCCTAAGCAGGTCAATTCCCTGGGCTTTATCCAGGCGATCCGGAAGAAGCTGGAAGAGCAGATGGAGGCGTGATCCAGCGCATTTTTATATATAGGGATAAAAATCAGATCATTTCAGGATCAGATGAGGATAAGGACGGTGCTAAAATCACTTTTTGAAGAATTATTTTTTTGAAGATGATCTGCAATAACTATCAAAAGACCCTTCCGGGCGGACTAAAAGTCTGTCCGGAAGGGTCTTTTGATAGCAAGGATCTTCTTCGTTTTTTAATAAAGAACCCTTCCGACAGACACAAGGTCTTTCCGAAAGGGTCCTTTGAAGTTAGAAATATAGTACTTATGATTCTTCCTGCAATTCTTCCCACTTCCGGTAGGCTTCTTCCAGCTGACCGGCGATGGCGTCCTTTTCTTTGGTCAGCTCCGTGAGACGGGCAAGGTCCGTTCCGATCTCCGGATCGCTGAGAGCCTGGTCCAGTTCCCCGTCCCGGGTCTCGAGCCGGTCGATTTCTTGCTCCAGGCGGGAGAGGGCGTTTGCCCGCTTGCGCTTTTTCGCCTCCGCTTCTTTTTGCGCCTTCCAGTCCGACTTGGCGTCGGTCTCTTCCCTGACCGGCTGATCGGATGCGGCATCCTCTCCGAAATAGGCGCGCTCCAGATCGGCTCGCTTATCCAGATAGTAGTCGTAGTTGCCGATATAGCTTAAAAGGCTCTGCCGGGTCAGGTCCAGGATGCGGCTGGCTGTCCGGTTGATGAAGTAACGGTCGTGGGAGACATAGAGGACCGTTCCCTGGTAGGAACGGACGGCGCTCTCCAGAATCTCCCGTGAGGTGATGTCGAGATGGTTGGTCGGCTCGTCCAGGATGAGGAAGTTGGCGTTTGACAGCATGAGCTTGCACAAAGAGACGCGGGCGCGCTCGCCGCCGCTTAAGTCGCCGATCAGCTTGAAGACATCCTCATTGGTAAAGAGGAAGGCTGCCAGGGTCGTCCGGATCTCGGTGTTGTTCATATCCGGATAATCGTCGGAAATCTCTTCAAAGATGGTCTTGCTGCTATTAAGGACCTGCATTTCCTGATCGTAGTAACCGACCGTGACATTGGACCCGTAGTGGTAGAGCCCGCTGTCCGCAGGCAGGACCCCATTCAAGATTTTTAAAATGGTCGACTTCCCGGTCCCATTGTTGCCGATGAGGGCGACGTGTTCCCCCTTCTTGATATCCATGCCCACTCCCTGAAAGAGGAGGTCGCCGTCAAAGGACTTGGACAGGTCCTCGACATGAAGGACGTCGTTGCCGCTTTCAAAGCGGGGCTTTAAAGTCAGCTTCATCTTATCCTGAAGCTCCTCCGGCTTGTCCGGCAGATCCATCTTATCCAGCATCTTTTCGCGGCTCTCCGCCCGCTTAATGGACTTCTCACGGTTGAACTGCTTGAGCTTGGTGATGACCGTCTCCTGGTGCTTCCGTTCCTGTTCCGCCTTGACATAGGCGGCGTAGGCTGCCCTCCTTAGCTGTTCCTTTTTTAAACTGAAGGCGTCGTAATTTCCCCGGTAGGTGTGAGCCCTGCCGTGTTCGATTTCCACAACTTTGGAGACGACCTTATTTAAGAAATAGCGGTCGTGGGATACGATCAGGACAGCCCCCCTATAATTTAAGAGATAGGTCTCCAGCCATTCGATCGAATGCATATCGAGGTGGTTGGTCGGCTCATCCAGCAAAATGAGATCGGGGGAAGTCAAAAGCAGGCGGCCCAGAGCCACCCGGGTCTTCTGACCGCCGGACAGGGTTGCGATGGGTTTGTCAAAATCCGCCTCGTCAAACCCCAGTCCCTTTAAGACGCCGACGACCTCGCTCTTGTAGGCATAGCCGTCCGCCCGCTCGAACGCCTCTGTCATGCGGGCGTAGCTCTTCATCTCTTCCTCAAGATCGGAGCCGCTTAAGGCCGACATCCGCCTTTCCGACTCCCGGATGCGGTCGGAGAGTTCGAGCAGGTCCGTTTTGACATGGAGCAGCTGCTGGTAGACCGTCTGGGTCCCGGTCAGGTCCTGGTGCTGGGCGAGATAGCCGATCCTAGCACCGGAAGAGAGGACGGCAGATCCCTTGTCGGGGGACAGGATCCCCATGACGATCTTTAAGAGGGTGGATTTGCCCGCCCCGTTCATGCCGACAAGTGCCACTTTTTCGTGGTCTTCAATATGAAAAGAGACGGAATTTAAGATTTCTTTTCCGTCAAAGGACTTGCTGATATTGGATATATTTAAAATCATAATGTTCTCCCGACCGCTATTATAAACGAGGGAAGGAAAAATTGACAAGGCTATAGGCGGCTTATATAATAATTAAGATCACATGTTTGGGCTTATTTTCTGGCAGCGGACCTCCGCTGTCCTTTTCAGTATGAGGAGCCGCTTGATGAAACGGGTCATGAGAGCAAGTCAGATGAAGGCGTGCGATTTCCATATGATTGAAACGATAGGAATTCCCTCTCTGGTTTTGATGGAGAGGGCGGCGGACGCCTGCATCCGGGAACTTTTTAAGGTCTATCCGGGGCAGGTCCGGGAGTCGAAAGTCCTCTGTGTCTGCGGATCCGGCAACAATGGGGGAGACGGCTTTGCCTGTGCCAGAATCCTCGCCTTAAAGGGCGTGCAGGCGGAGGTCCTCTTTGCCGGAAAGATGGACCACAGATCGAAAGAGTGCGCCCTGCAGATGGAGATATGTCAAAGACTGGGCATCCCTATTTTGACAGAGGCGGACTTATCAGGCTTTGACATCATCATAGACGCCCTCTTTGGGATCGGGCTTGACCGCAAGGTCCGGGACCCCTATCGGACGGTCATTGAAGGCATTAACCAAGCGGACGGCTTTGTCCTTGCCGTCGATATCCCAAGCGGGGTCGCCGCCGATACCGGTCAGGTCCTGGGCTGCGCTGTCCAAGCAGACCTGACCGTGTCCATGCAGTTCTTAAAACCCGGTCTGCTACTGCCGCCGGGGGCTAAATGTGCGGGGCTGGTTCGCGACGCGGATATCGGGATCATGGAAAGCGACGGGGCAGATGCTATCTATATGCCTGAGCTAGCTGACTTAAAGGACCTGCTTCCCAGGCGGGAGCGGTTTGGCAACAAGGGGACTTTTGGCAAGATCCTGGTCATAGCCGGATCAGAGAATATGGCCGGCGCTTCCTGGTTTGCCGCCAGATCCGCCCTTTTGACCGGCTGCGGCATGGTGAAAATTATGACGGTCCCCATGAACCGGGTTATCCTCCAGGAGATGCTGCCGGAGGCGATGCTGGTCACCTATGAAACAAAGGACGAAGCCCTCGCCGCCCTTCCGGCAGCCCTTTCCTGGGCGGACTGTGTCCTGGCAGGACCCGGCATGGGAAATACTGACCGGACGGCTGCCATCATCGAAGAACTTTTAAAAGAGGCGTCCTGTCCCCTGGTTCTCGACGCCGACGGCTTAAATGTCCTGGCGGGACGAATCGAGATTTTAGATAGTTCCCGGGGGGACTTTATCATCACGCCCCATATGGGGGAGATGAGCAGACTAACGGGGCTTTCGGTGGAGAAGCTTAAAGACGATCCCATTCGCTGCGCTTCGGACTTTGCGGTGCGGCACAAACTGACCTGTATTTTAAAGGACGCCCGGACCGTGACCGCCTGCCCGGACGGAGGCGTTTATCTCAACACTTTGGGCAACAGCGGCATGGCGACGGCGGGCAGCGGCGATACCCTGGCGGGGATCGTAGCGTCTATGACCGTCCAGGGAGCGCCCGCCTGCACCGGTGTCTTACTGCACGCAGCTGCCGGAGATAAGGCGGCGGAAAAAATCGGCCTGCCGGGGCTTACCGCAGGCAAACTGGCGGAAGCGGCGGCAGAGGTTTATAAGGAGCAAGCAGGATGAAAAAGTACAGCCGAATCAGGGCGGATATTGATCTGGATGTCATCGCCCACAATTTTGATGTCATGCATCAAAGGTTAAGACCGGGGACGCGGATGTGCGCCGTCGTCAAGGCGGATTGCTACGGTCACGGCGCCGTCCCCATAGCCGGTATGATCCAGAATTATGACTATATCTGGGGCTACGCCTGCGCGACGGCGGAAGAGGCGATGACGCTGAGACGGTCCGGCATCAGAAAACCCATCGTCCTTTTGGGCTACGCCTTCCCCGAGTCCTATGAGGATATCATTGACTACGACATCCGCGCCTGCGTATTTGAAACAGAATCCGCCCGCGCCCTATCCCATGTCGCCTCTCTTTTGCAGCGGACCGCCCTGGTCCACATAGCCCTTGACACCGGCATGGGTCGGATCGGATTTTCCGACACGGAGGAGTCCGTCGAGGCAATCAAAGAGATCGCCCAGCTGTCCAATCTGAAGATTGAGGGGATGTTCACCCATTTTGCCAGGGCGGACGAGATCTCCCTTGAGCCGGCAGTTAAGCAAAAAGACCGCTACGACGCCTTTTCGAGAAGGCTTAAGGAGGCGGGCGTTGAGATTCCCATTCACCACGTCAGCAACAGCGCAGCCCTGATGCGGTATCCGGAGGCAAACGAGGACATGGTCCGCGCCGGCATCACCATTTACGGACTTTTGCCATCCGACGAGATTGAAGATGAGATGGGTGACTTAAGACCCGCCCTGTCCCTTTTAAGTCACGTCAGCTGTGTCAAATGGCTCAAAAAGGGCTGCCCGGTCAGCTACGGCGGGACCTATGTGACAACTAAGGACACCCTGGTCGCGACCGTGCCGGTCGGCTACGCGGACGGTTATCCCCGGACCCTCTCCAATAAAGGGGAAGTCCTCATCAAGGGGCAGAGGGTTCCCGTCATCGGCAGGATCTGTATGGATCAATTCATGGTGGATGTGACGGGACTTGACGTAAAGCAGGGGGAGGAAGTCGTCCTTTTGGGGCAGCAGGGACAAGAGCAAATCCGGGCGGAAGAACTGGGAACTTTAAGCGGCAGGTTCAATTATGAGCTGGTCTGCGACATTTCCAAACGCGTCCCCCGCAACTATCTCCTGAAAGGGCAGATCCTGCAGCAGGTTGATTATTTTTCATGACTATGGTAAATTTGTTTGGCAAAAAAAAGAAGCGTGAAGCAAAAGTTACCGAGAACCAGATCATTGACATGGTAGATGAGGCTCACCAAAGCGGGACCCTTGAGAAGCATGAAGCTGAGATGATCCAGAACGTCATTTCCTTCGCGGACACCGACGCCCGGGAGATCATGACCCACCGGAACGACATTCACGCCATTGAAAATACCACGACGCTGGGCGACGCGGTCCGGGAGATGCTCTCTGGAGCCAATTCCCGCTTTCCGGTCTATGAGGGGACCATCGATTCCATCCTGGGGATCGTCACCTTAAAGGACGCCGTGCAGCGCTACGTCTTTGAGCCGGGGGACCGGGACCTCATGATCGGGGAGATCAAGGGGCTCATTCGCGAGGTGACCATCTTTCCGGAGACCCGGTCGATTGAAAGTATCCTCCAGTATATGCGGTCGCAGAAGATCCAGCTGGTCATCGTCGTCGACGAATACGGACAGACGACCGGTCTTGTCGCCATGGAAGATATCCTGGAGGAAATCGTCGGCAACATCCTGGATGAGTACGACTCCGAGGAACATTTTATCCAGCAGCGCTTTGACGACAGCATTGTGCTGGACGGTCTGACTCCCCTTGATCGGGCTGCTGAGGTCCTCCATGTCAACCTCGAAGATGAGGATTTCGAGACCTTAAACGGGTATCTGACGGCTCTTTTAGGTCATATTCCGGGACCTATGGACAAGCATGTGACAGGAAAACATTTCCTGTTTCATATATTAAAAGTAGAACATCACACGATCAGAAAAGTCAGGGCAGAACGCCTGCCCTCTGACAAACAGTAAAGGAGAAAACGATGTCAGGACATTCAAAATTCGCCAACATTAAGCATAAGAAAGAAAAGAACGATGCTGCCAAGGGAAAAGTTTTCACGATGATCGGACGTGAAATCGCGGTTGCAGTCAAAGAAGGAGGTCCTGATCCGGCAAATAACTTCAAGCTGGCTGCAGTCGTCGCCAAGGCAAAGGCTGCCAATATGCCCAATGATACCATTGAGCGCGGCATCAAAAAAGCTGCCGGCGACCAGAACGGGGCAAGCTACGAACACAACACCTACGAAGGCTACGGTCCCTCCGGCGTCGCCATTATCGTCGATACGCTGACGGACAACAAGAACCGGACCGCGGCGGCAGTCCGCGCCGCCTTCTCCAAGGGCAGCGGCAATGTCGGAACGCCGGGCTGCGTCTCCTATATGTTCGATGAGAAGGGCCAGATCATCGTCGACAAAGAGGACTGCGCTATGAACGCGGACGACCTCATGATGGCAGCCCTTGACGCCGGAGCGGAGGATTTTAAAGAAGAAGAGGACAGCTACGAGATTGATACGGCTCCGGAGGACCTGGAGGCGGTCCAGAAAAACCTGGAATCCCAGGGCGTTCAGATGGTACAGGCAGAAGTTTCCAAGATTCCGCAGAACTATGTCGCCCTGACAAACCCCGAGGATATCGGCAACCTGAACCGGATTCTGGATCTTTTGGATGAATGCGACGATGTACAGAACGTCTACCACAACTGGGACGAAGAGGAAGGCTGAGGGAATCCGTAATCTATGGATCTATTGACAGCACTGGTGCTTGGCGTTTTGCAGGGAGTGACGGAATTCCTTCCTGTCAGTTCGTCAGGCCATCTTGCCGTTGCGGCAAAAATGATGGGCTCTGAGGGAGAGATTATTCTTCCATACCTCGCCTATTTTCACCTGGGGACTCTTCTTGCCATCCTAGCCTACTTCCGGAAAGACGTGAAAAAGCTGCTTATTGAGTATCAAAAGTCCCTGTCCGGCTTTTTCTTGTCTCTTAAGGGGAAGTTCAAGCGGACAGCAAGCGGTCCCGTCCATCCCAAAGCTCCCAAAACCAACTGCCAGAAGCTGGCGGTCATGATCGCGGCGGCGGATGCCGTCACCCTTCTTCTGGGGCTTTTGCTGCACCGGCCGGCCAGGGCTTTCGGACAGAATCCCCTCTATGCCGGGGCGGCGCTTTTGGTGACCGCCATGCTGCTTCTGGTGACCGAGATGGCGCCCAAAGACCAGCTTGCGCCAAAAGACATCCCGACGGGACGCGCCTATCTGATCGGGCTTATGCAGGGGCTTGCGGTCCTGCCCGGTCTTTCAAGAGCAGCCTGCAGCATCTCGGGCGCTATGTTCAGCGGCTTCAGCAAAAAAAATGCGGTTCGCTTTTCCTATCTGGCAGCGATCCCGGTCATTCTGGGAGCGGCGGTCCTGGAGCTGATCGATCTGCCCCCGGCGGCCGGCAGGGCCTTTGTCCGGCCTGTCCTTGTGGGGATCGCGGCGTCCGCTGTGACCGGTTACCTGGTCATCAGCTTCTTTTTGAAATTTATCAGGAGGCATTCCTTCAAGGGGTTTGCCCTTTACTGCTTCCTGGTCGGAATATTGAGTATGACGGTCGGTCTGATCGGCTGACATAAGGGAGAGAGCATGGCAGCAAAGACAACAAGGAGACGGTCAACCGGTAAAAAGACCGGGAAGACGACCTCCAAACGAGCTGCGACAACTGTAAAACGTAATAATAAGAACCAGACAGAGCCAAATCCGGTTACGATCGAAATTGCCCTCTGCCTGGTTCTTGCTGTCTCCATTTTGATGATTCTGGGGAATTTTTCTCTGGCGGGGCGGATCGGCAACGGTTTTTCGGACCTGCTCTTCGGGCTCTTTGGGTTGATGGAGCATCTCTTTCCGATTCTGCTCTTTTTCGGCATCGCCTTTTATGCCGCCAACCGGGAAAATCGCCTGATTGCCCGCAAGATGACCGGTCTTTGTTTTCTCTTTGTCTTTTTCAGTGCCCTTTTGGAGCTGCTGGAGAACGGCTTTGTCAAGGGCAGACCCCTGACTGACTATTTTGAGGCGTCTGCCTTAGACCACACCGGGGGCGGCATTCTGGGCGGTTTCCTCGTTTTCCTTTTTCATACCGCCTTCGGGCTGGTGGGCGCCTATACACTGATTGTGGCGGGGCTTATCATTTCAACCGTCATGCTGACTCAAAAGCCCCTTTTGACCAGCCTGGGGAAGAAGAGCAAGGACGCGGCAAGAGCAGCGGGCAGACAGCACCGGGCCAACCTGGAAGAGCGGCGGCTGGAACGGGAGGAGAGACGGCAGCTGGCGCGGCCGACCTACGACGGACTGCCGGTCGATCTTCCCAAAAAGAAGGTCGAACCCAAACCGGCTAAAACTACGAAAACAACTAAAGCAATCACAGAATCTGAATTCGATAGAAGAAATCGGGCAGAGGAGCCCGGCTCTCTAAGCGGCGAGCCCTTCGCGACTCTCGACTTAAGCGAGATCCACATCAACGGATCGGCTCTGACCGACGAAGAGATCGAATCTGCCAGGACCAGTCACTTAGATGATGCGAATCCTCAAAAGACCAGAGTGAAGAAGAGGACTAAGAGCCAGGAAGGAATCTTTCAGATGCCTGCCTTTTTGCGGGCGGATAAGGTGGGAGAAGATCCTTTTGCCAGGGCTCAGGTAAGCGAACCGATCCCGGCCAGCGCAGGGGCTAAGGAACTGATGGCCCAGCAGGCAGGGGAAGAGGAGGTGAATCCTTCCAAACGGTCCAGGGCGGATAAGCTGCCCAAGTCCAGTCCTAAGGAGAAGGAGCAGGATATCATGAATATCCAGCTGGAGATTCATGACAAGGAGGGGGAGGACAAAGCCCCTGTCTATCAGTTTCCACCGACCAGCCTTTTGACAGGCGGCAAGGCGGAGAAGAAGGATTCCAAGCAGTATCTTATGGATACGGCGGCAAAACTCCAGTCCACCCTGCAGAATTTTGGCGTCAACGTCCATGTCATCAACGTCAGCCGGGGACCCACCGTCACCCGCTTTGAACTGCAGCCGGAGCAGGGGGTCAAGGTGTCCCGCATCGTCAATTTGCAGGATGATATCAAGCTCAACCTGGCGGCTTCGGAGATTCGGATCGAAGCGCCCATCCCCGGCAAGGCGGCGGTCGGCATCGAAGTACCCAACAAGGAGTCCTCACCGGTCATGATGAAGGACCTCCTGGAGACTGAGGAATTCCGGAATTCCAAGGCAAAGCTTGCCTTTGCGGTCGGTAAGGATATAGCCGGAAGACCGGTCATCTCGGACATCGAAAAGATGCCCCACCTTCTGATTGCCGGCGCGACAGGGTCCGGTAAGTCGGTCTGCATCAACACCCTGATCATATCCATCCTCTACAAGTACCGGCCGGATGAAGTCAAGCTTTTGATGATCGACCCCAAGGTGGTCGAGCTGAAGATCTATGACGGCATCCCCCACCTGCTGATCCCGGTCGTCACGGACGCCAAAAAAGCGGCGGGCGCCCTCAACTGGGCGGTGTCGGAGATGACGGACCGCTACAACAAGTTCGCCTCCCATCCCGGCATTCGGGACATCAAGGGTTACAACAAGTTTGTCGAGGACCACAATAAGCACCTTGCCGATGACGACAAGCCCCTGGCAAAGATGCCCAGAATTATCGTCATTGTCGATGAGTTGGCGGACCTCATGATGGTCGCGTCTGGCGAGGTTGAGGACGCCATCTGCCGGTTGGCTCAGCTGGCAAGAGCTGCCGGCATCCACCTGATCATCGCGACCCAGCGGCCCTCCGTCAATGTCGTCACGGGACTGATCAAGGCAAATATGCCTTCCCGGATCGCCCTGGCGGTGACCTCCGGTATCGACAGCCGGACCATCCTCGATATGAACGGGGCAGAGAAGCTTTTGGGCAAGGGCGATATGCTCTTTGATCCCCAGGGTTATCCCAAGCCTGCCCGGGTGCAGGGCGCCTTTGTGACTGACGATGACATCACGCGCGTCGTGGATTTTTTGACTTCACAAGGCACGCAAGTTGAGTATAATAAGGATATTGAACAAAACATCGAAAATCAGGCGGCAGCTGCCTCTTCCCCGACGGCGTCGGCGGATGAGAAGGATGAGTATTTTGCGGACGCCGGCCGTCTGATTATTGAAAAGGACAAGGCATCGATCGGTATGCTGCAAAGAGCCTTCAAGATCGGCTTCAACCGGGCTGCCAGGATTATGGATCAGCTCTGCGACGCAGGGATCGTAGGCGAAGAAGAGGGCACCAAGCCGAGGAAGATTCTTGTCTCAATGGAGGAATACGAAGCCATACTGGCAGGGCTTAATTCCTGACTGAAGCGGAGTAGGATATAGATGAAATGTGAAAACTGCGGTGCGGAAATCCCCAAGGGAGATCTCTACTGTAAGGTCTGCGGCTGGGAAGTTCGTCTGGTTCCGGATTATATTACCGTGGAATCCATGATGAGTGAAAAGCAGCTGAAGGAAAAGAAAAAGCTGGAGGAGCAGCGCGCCAGGAGGCTGGCGGCAGAAGAGGAGGCACGGAAGAAAAAGCCCAAGCTCTGGGTTTTAGAACTGAAATTCCTGCTCTTTGCCGGTCTGACCGCAGCTTTTTCCGCCCTTATTATTCATCAGATCGACGCCAGCAACCGGTCCTCCTATGTCTACCAAAGAAACGCCGCCCAGCGGGCACTTGAACGGGAAGATTATGAGACCGCGGCCGGCTACGCCCAAAGGGCGGAAAACCTGAAACCGGACGCCGAAGGGATTCAGATCCTAAAGGCTCAGATTTTAGATGGCGAGGGGAAGTCCGACCAGGCAGTCGACCTCTTAAAGGGACTGATTGAGAAGAACGCCCATGACTACGATGCCTACCAGGTTCTCATTTCCATCCTGGAAAGGCGCGGGCAGGCAGACCGGATCTCCGACCTGGTCAAGAAGAGCGGCAGCGAGCGTCTGAAAAAAAAGTACGCCGCCTACTTTACCGACCGACCGGAATTTTCCCTGATCAGCGGTATCTATCCGCCTGACACAGAGATCCGGCTGACTGCTAAAAATGCCAATATCTACTATACGACTGATCTGACCACGCCCACGGACAAGAGCAAACTCTACACGGGCAGTCCCATCCCCTTAAAGAACGGAACTAAGACCACGGTCAAGGCGGTCGCCATCAACAAAAAGGGCGTGTCGAGCGAGGTCGTCACCGCCGTCTACACCTTAAAGAGCGTCAATCCGGATCCGCCGGTCATCAGACCCGATTCCGGGTCCTACCGGGCGGGAACGGAAAAAATTGAGGTTGTCATACCGGAGGGCTGCACGGT
The DNA here is from genome assembly GCA_002371465.1 of Lachnospiraceae bacterium UBA3689. Taxonomy (GTDB): domain Bacteria; phylum Bacillota; class Clostridia; order Lachnospirales; family Lachnospiraceae; genus Chordicoccus. The sequence continues at coordinate 268,127 of DFIU01000010.1, forward strand.
CTACTATGTGATCGACGGCACTCCGACCAAGGGAACGGGCACGGTCTATACCCAGCCGGTCAAGATGCCGGAGGGGACCCACATCTTCAGTGCCATCGTTCAGGATATCGAGGGACATATCAGTGATGTAACCAGCCGGACCTATAAGGTCAGCTGAGTCAACCGGTTAAAACGCGCCTTTTCAGCGTTTTATGATAAGAAAATATGGAGGACAATTATGTACAAAATTGTATCAAAGACGCAATTGAGCGAAGTTGTCTGGGAAATGGTTCTGGAAGCTCCGCTGCTGGCTTCTCACTGTAAGCCCGGACAGTTCCTGATCGTCAAAAAAGATGAGCAGGGCGAACGGATTCCTCTGACAATCTGTGATTACGACGCTGAAAAGGGAACGGTCACGATCGTTTTCCAGCCGGTGGGCGCTTCAACCTTGAAGTTCCTGGACTTAAATGCCGGAGATTCCTTCGAAGATGTCGTCGGTCCTCTGGGCAAGCCCTCGGATATTCTCGACATGAGCGAGGAAGAACTCCACAAGACCAACTTCCTCTTCATCGCGGGCGGCGTCGGTACGGCTCCCGTCTATCCCCAGGTCAAGTGGCTCCATGACCACGGCGTCAAGGCTGACGTCATCGTCGGCTGCCGGACCAAGAGCCTGCTCTTTTACGAGGATAAAATGAAGGAAGTGGCTGGCAACCTCTATGTGACGACGGATGACGGCTCCTATATGCACAAGGGCGTCGTCACCACCGTTGTGGATGAGCTGGTTGCCCAGGGTAAGAAGTATGATCACTGTGTCTGTATCGGTCCCATGATCATGATGAAGTTTGCCTGCCTGACCAACCAGAAATATCAGATTCCGACCGTCGTCAGCATGAACCCCATCATGGTCGACGGAACCGGTATGTGCGGCGCCTGCCGCCTGACGGTCGGAGACGAAGTCAAGTTCGCCTGTGTGGACGGTCCGGAGTTTGACGGTTTTAAGATCGACTGGGCGGAATGTATGAAGCGGGCCCAGATGTATAAGACTGTTGAAGGTGAAGAGAAGCTGAAGTATCTGGAAGGGGACACCCATTCCGGAAACTGCGGTCACTAATAAAGGAGAGCGATCATGGCAGAGATTGATGTATTGAAGAAAGTTCCTGTCAGAGAACAGGATCCCAAGGTTCGGGCTTCTAATTTTGAAGAAGTTTGCTACGGTTATAACGAAGAAGAGGCTCTGGCGGAGGCGGGCCGCTGCTTGAACTGCCGCAATGCCCGCTGTATCCAGGGCTGCCCCGTCAGCATTCATATCAATGAATTCATCCACGCGGTCAGCGAAAAGAACTATGAAAAGGCCTACCAGGTCATTTCCAAGTCCAGCTCCCTGCCGGCAGTCTGCGGCCGCGTCTGTCCCCAGGAGACCCAGTGCGAAGGCATGTGCATCCGCGGGATCAAGGGCGAGGCGGTCTCCATCGGAAAACTGGAGCGTTTCGTTGCGGACTGGGCACGCGAGAACGGCATCAAGCCCCAGCCTGCTAAAGAAAAGAACGGTCACAAGGTCGCCGTCATCGGAGCGGGGCCCGCGGGACTTACCTGTGCCGGAGATTTGGCGAAGATGGGCTATGAAGTCGAGATCTTTGAGGCCCTCAATAAGGCGGGCGGTGTCCTGTCTTACGGTATCCCGGAATTCCGTCTGCCCAAGGACAAGGTCGTAGCGGCTGAAGTTGCCAATGTCGAGAGCCTGGGCGTCAAGATCCATACAGACGTCATTGCGGGCCGGACCGTCTCCGTCGACGAGCTGCTCGATGAGATGGGCTTTGAAGCGGTCTTCATCGGCTCCGGCGCGGGACTTCCCAGATTTATGAATATTCCTGGAGAAAATGCCAACGGGGTCTTCTCCGCCAATGAATACCTGACCAGAAATAACCTGATGAAGGCTTTCCGGGACGACTACGACACACCCATCTACCACGCCAGGAAGGTGGCGGTCGTCGGCGGCGGCAACGTGGCGATGGACGCGGCAAGAACCGCTTTGCGGTTGGGCGCTGAGGTTCACCTGGTCTACAGACGGTCCGAGGCGGAACTTCCGGCCAGAGCGGAGGAAGTCCATCACGCCAAGGAAGAGGGCATCATCTTCGACCTTCTGACCAACCCGATCGAAATTCTGACCGATGAAAACGATCACGTCCGCGGAATTCGCTGCGTGAAGATGGAACTGGGCGAGCCGGACGCTTCCGGCAGAAGACGGCCGGTCCCGATCGAGGGGTCTGAATTCGATACGGAGTGCGACGCGGTCATCATGTCGCTGGGAACGTCTCCCAACTCCCTGATCCCGTCCACGACGATCGGTCTTGATGTCAACAAGCGCAAGTGCATCATCGCCGATGAGGAGACCGGCAAGACCACCAAGGAAGGGGTCTACGCCGGAGGCGACGTCGTAACGGGCGCCGCGACGGTCATCCTTGCCATGGGTGCCGGTAAAGCCGGAGCCAGGGGCATTGACGAATTCATCAAGAGCAAGCAGGCATAAAACAGAAAGAAGATGGCGGAGCTGCGAATCAGGCAGCTCCGTTTTTTATCAGGAGAGACCATGAAGATTCGGATCTTGTGCGTCGGCAAAATCAAAGAGAAGTATTTTACCGACGCGATCAAAGAATATCAGAAGCGCTTGAGCCGCTACTGCACCCTGGAGATCGACGAGGTGGGCGATGAAAAGACGCCCGACGGTGCCTCCCAAAGGGAGGAGGACCTGATCCGGGACAAGGAGGGAGACCGCCTTTTGTCGAAGATCCGGGAGGGGGACTATGTGGTCGTCACCGCGATCAAGGGACGGACCTATACCTCGGAGGAGTTGTCCGCTCACCTGGAAGATCTGATGAACCACGGCAGAAGCGCCATCGACCTGGTGATCGGCGGATCGCTGGGGCTTAGCCGGGCGGTTATAAAGCGGGCGGATGAGAGTCTTAGCTTTTCGGATCTGACCTTTCCCCACCAGCTGATGCGGGTTCTTCTTCTGGAACAGATTTACCGGTCCTTTAAGATCATGCGGCACGAGCCCTACCACAAATGAGCAAAAAGGGTTTTCAAATTGGACAAAGATGTTACAATGAAGAGTACGAATCTTTGAAAGGATGAACCAAAAGCACTGATATGACAGTGATTGAGTTTGAACTTCCGGCGCAGCACGCCGGGAATATTTTTGGGCAATTTGATGCCCATGTGAAGAAAATCGAAACCGAACTGGGCATCAGCGTCCTGGCGCGGGACGGCCGCATCCAGCTGGAGGGAGACGATCCAGATATCAAAAAAGGGGAGCAGCTCTTTCAAACTCTCCTCGCCCTCTCCAAGCGGGGCAATGTTATCACAGATCAAAATATCGACTATTCCATCTCCCTTTTAAAGGAGCAGAAGGAAGAGGAGGACGCGGGCAGGGCAGTCATTGAGATGGATTCGGATACCATCATCCACACCATGAGCGGCAGACCCATCAAGCCCAAGACGCTGGGGCAGAAGCAGTATGTGGATTCCATCCGCAGCCGGATGATCACCTTTGGGATCGGTCCTGCCGGGACTGGCAAGACCTACCTGGCTATGGCGATGGCAATCCGGGCATTCCGGACGGAGGAGGTATCCCGCATCATCCTGACCCGGCCGGCGATTGAAGCGGGGGAGAAGCTGGGCTTTTTGCCGGGCGATCTGCAGAGCAAGATCGACCCCTACCTGCGTCCCCTCTATGACGCTCTCTATGAGATCATGGGGGCGGAGGCCTATCTGAAGAATTCGGAGAAGGGGCTGATTGAAGTGGCTCCCCTTGCCTATATGCGGGGACGGACGCTGGACAACGCCTTTATCATCCTGGATGAGGCGCAGAATACGACGCCGGCTCAGATGAAGATGTTTCTGACCCGCATCGGCTTCGGGTCCAAAGTCGTCATCACCGGAGATCGGACTCAGAAGGATCTGCCTTCGGATGCTGTCTCGGGTCTTGATACGGCGGTCAAGGTCCTGCGCAGGATCGATGAGATCGGCTTTTGCGAACTTTCAAGCAAGGATGTGGTCCGCCACCCCCTGGTCCAAAAGATCGTCCAGGCATACGAGACCTATGAAAAGTCTCAGACCAAAGAGAGCAGGGAACGGCGCAACATTCCGGCTCCCCGCATCTACGACCGCAGGAGGCGCTCATGATTGTATTGGCGGAAAATGAATACGAGGGTCAGGACCTTGACTCTATCCTTTCCTTTGACTGGGAAGAGACGGCGGAGGAAGTTGCCCGTCAGGTTTTAAGGGATGAGGGCTGCCCCTACCAGGCAGAGGTCAACCTGCTTTTGATCGGCTCCGACCGCATGCGGGAGATCAACCGGTCGGAACGGGATGTGGACCGGACGACAGACGTCCTGTCTTTCCCCTGTGTCAATTACCATGTACCCGCTGCCTGGGAGGATGCGGAAGCATCCATCAGCGACAACTTCGATCCGGAGACCGGCAGACTCATGCTGGGAGATATCCTGATCAATGTCAAAAAAGTTGAGGAGCAGGCTGATCAGTATGGACACAGTACCAGGCGGGAATTTGCCTTTCTGGTCGCCCACAGCCTCTTTCACCTCCTGGGCTATGACCACATGGCGGCGGAGGAAGAGACGGTCATGTTTAGGAAACAGGACCGGGTCTTAAGGGAACTGGGCATCACAAGGGACTAAGAGACGGGGGAAGCAAGGTTAACCATGAATATCAGGGAACAAATCAAAGACAAACAGAGGGTGGTCGTCAAGATCGGCTCCTCCTCTTTGGTTCACAAGGCGACCGGGAGGCTGAACCTGCCCAAGATTGAGATTCTGGCGCGGGAAGTAGCGGATATCCACAACCAGGGCAAGGACGTCGTCCTTGTCTCCTCGGGGGCGGTCGCCGTCGGCAAGGCTGCCATGGGCATCCGGGAGGTCAAGTCCCTCAAGGAGAAACAGGCTTGCGCCGCGATCGGCCAGGTCAAGCTGATGATGATCTACCAGAAGTTCTTTGCCGAATACGGGCAGACGACGGCTCAGGTCCTTTTGACCAAGCAGACCATGCTGGACAATGAGAGCCGGGTCAATTCCATGAATACCTTTGAAGAGCTGCTCTCCTTAGGCGTCATCCCCATCGTCAATGAAAATGATACCGTGGAAACCTATGAGTTTCAGTTTGGGGACAACGACCGCCTGTCCGCCATCGTCACGGCTCTGGTCGGGGCGGACCTTTTGATCCTTTTATCCGATATCGACGGGCTTTATTCGGACGACCCCCATCAAAATGACCACGCCCGCTTTATCAGCGAGGTCGATCACATTGACGACAAGTTAAAAGAAAGCGCCAAGAGTACGACCGGAAGCGGGGTCGGGACCGGGGGAATGGCGGCCAAGATCACCGCTGCCGAAATCGCGACCGCTGCGGGCGCCGATATGATCATCGCTAGCGGCGAGGATTTCCGGGTTCTGCACCGCCTCTTTGACGGGGAGAACTGGGGAACCTGGTTCCACGCTCATCCGAGGGAACTCTTTATGATGGACTATCTGGAGAAAGTATGATGATGACCAAAGGACAGATCAGACAGGAAATGCTAAAAGAACGCAGGCGGATTCCGCCCCTTGCGATTGAGCAGCGAAGCGGCATCATCGTCAAGAAACTGGTGCAGACCCCGGAATACCGGGATGCCGATTGGATTTGGACCTATGTCTCTTTACCCAAAGAGGTCCAGACCTTTTCTTTGATCGAAGAGGCGTGGAAGGATGGGAAGCATGTCGCGGTCCCCAAGGTCAAGCGGGGAGATAGGCTGGTCTTTCTGGAACTGACAACCTTTGACCAGTTAAAGGAGGGGACTTTCCATGTCCTGGAGCCGGAGTACGGCAGGGAAGTGGAGGATCCATCTGCCCTGCTGGTTCTGCCGGGGCTTGCTTTTGATCTGCAAAAGAACCGCATCGGCTACGGAAAGGGCTATTACGACCGCTTTTTAACCGCCCATCCCGGTCATCCGACGGCGGCTCTTTCCTTTGATTTTGCGCTTAGAACTCAAATTCCGTCAGAAGAGGGCGATGTAAGACCCGATCTTCTGATTACAGACCGCCGGATCATCCGGTAAGGAGAATCTTATGAATATAGAAGAAATGGGAAAAAGGGCAAAGGCGGCTGCCGCTCTGACAGCCAATTTGTCGACAGATCTGAAGAATAAAGTCTTAAGGGACGCCGCCGGTATGCTGCTGGCTGCATCGGGCGATCTCATCCATGAGAACCAGCACGACCGCGAGCATGCCCAGGAAAAGGGCATTTCGGAGGGACTTTTGGACCGGCTGACCTTAACCGACGACCGGATTCGGGGCATGGCTGAGGGACTCAGGCAGGTGGCGTCCTTGGACGATCCCATCGGCAATGTTTCGGAGATGAAGCGCCGTCCCAACGATCTTTTGATCGGAAAAATGACCGTGCCGCTGGGCGTCATCGGCGTCATCTATGAGGCAAGACCCAATGTCACCTCCGACGTCTTTGCCCTTTGCTTTAAGACCGGCAATGTGTCCATCTTAAAAGGAGGCAGCGACGCCATCAACTCCAACCGGGCGATTGTCGCCATTTTGCGCCGGGCGCTCAAGCAAAACGGCGTTCCCGTGGACGCCCTGCAGCTGATCGAAGATACCTCCCGCGAGGCGACCAGGGAGTTTATGCACCTCAACCGGTATGTCGACCTGCTGATCCCCAGAGGGGGTGCGGGCCTGATTGCGGCCGTGGTAAAGGAAGCGACCATCCCGGTCATTGAGACCGGGACCGGCAACTGCCACGTCTATGTCGATGAGACGGCGGACCTTGGCATGGCGGTCAACATCATTTTTAACGCCAAGACCCAGCGGATCGGGGTCTGCAACGCCGAGGAGAGCCTTTTGGTCCACCGGGATATCGCAGGTCAGCTGCTGCCAAAGCTGGAAGAAAAGTTAAAGGAAAAAAAGGTCGAGCTGCGCGCCGATGAGGCTGCCGCCAAGTTTCTTACCAACTCTGTCCCGGCGACGGAAGAGGACTGGGGCAAGGAGTACCTTGACTACATCCTATCCATCAAGACGGTCACGAGCCTAAAGGAGGCGGTCGACCATATCAACCGCTACAACACCGGTCATTCCGAGGCAATCGTCACGACGAATTACGAACATGCCCAGCAGTTTCTGCGCGACGTGGACGCCGCTGCCGTCTATGTGAACGCTTCGACCCGCTTCACGGACGGATTTGAATTCGGCTTCGGCGCGGAGATTGGAATCAGCACCCAGAAGCTCCATGCAAGAGGGCCCATGGGACTTGACGCACTGACAACCTACAAGTACATCATTTACGGAAACGGACAGATTCGCAGTTGAATAGAAAAAAAGAAGAAAATAAGCAGGAAGAACTTCGGCAGAAGCAGTTTATTGCCATGACGAAGGAACTGATGGAACACAGAAACCAGACTACGGGAACTGCCCTGAAATCCTATGTCGAGACCTTCGGCTGTCAGATGAACGCGCGGGATTCCGAAAAGCTGAGGGGCATCTTAAGCGCCGTCGGCTTTAAGGAGGCAACAAAGGAAGAGGAGGCGGATTTTATCCTCTACAACACCTGCACGGTGCGGGAAAATGCCGACCTCCACGTCTTGGGCAGGCTGGGCAAGCTGGTAGGGTTAAAGAAACAGAACCCCAACCTGATCGTCGGGGTCTGCGGCTGCATGATGCAGGAACCCCAGATCGTCGCCAAGATCAAAAGGAGCTACCCGGTCGTGGACCTGGTCTTTGGCACCCACAACCTCTTTACCTTTCCCCAGCTCCTCTATCGCATTTTGACGGAGGACAAGCGGGTCTTTGAGATCTGGGAAAAGACCGACGAAATCGTCGAGGACCTGCCCGTCGAGCGCAAATATCCCTTTAAGACAGGGGTCAACATCATGTTCGGCTGCAATAACTTCTGCAGTTACTGCATCGTCCCCTATGTGAGGGGACGGGAACGGTCCCGGGAACCCCAGGCGATCCTTGATGAAGTCAGAAAGTTCGCTGCCGACGGGGTCAAGGAGATCATGCTGCTGGGGCAGAATGTCAATTCTTACGGCAAGACGTTGAATCAGCCTTACACCTTCGCCCGGCTATTGGACCAGGTCTGCAAGATTGATGGCATCGAGCGGGTCCGCTTCATGTCCTCCCATCCCAAGGATCTGACAGATGAGCTGATCGACGCCATCGCCGGAAATCCCAAGGTCTGCCGCCACTACCACCTGCCGGTCCAGTCCGGCAGCAGCCGCATTTTAAAGGAAATGAACCGTCACTACGACCGGGAACGCTACCTGGACCTGGTCAAAAAAATCCGCGCCAAGGTGCCGGATATCTCCCTGACCACGGACGTAATCGTGGGCTTCCCCGGTGAGACGGAAGAGGACTTTGAGGAGACCCTGTCCCTGATCCGGGAAGTCGGCTATGACAGCGTCTTTACCTTTATCTATTCCAAACGGACCGGGACACCGGCTGCGGCTATGCCGAACCAGATTGAAGACAGCGTCGTCCACGACCGGTTCGACCACCTGCTGGACGCGGTCCGGGACAGTGGGGAGAAGGCCTGCGCCAGATTTGAAGGGCAGACCCTCCCGGTCCTGGTCGAGGAAGTCAATCAGAGAACGCCGGACCTGGTGACCGGCCGCATTTCCCAGAATTTGATCGTCCATTTCCCTGGAACTGCCGCGGATATTGGATCGATCGTCCCGGTTCACATGGATGAATGCAGGGGCTTTTACTACTTCGGCTCCAGGGCCGACGCATGACCGGAAAGGATAATTTATGGCTTTAAGTCCCATGATGCAGGAGTACTGCAAACGGAAAGAAGACTATCAGGATTGTATTCTTCTGTACAGAATTGGGGATTTTTATGAAATGTTCTTTGAAGACGCCAAAATCGTCTCCAAGGAGCTGGAACTGACGCTGACCGGCAAGGACTGCGGGCTTAAGGAACGGGCTCCCATGTGCGGGGTCCCCTACCACGCCATCGACCAGTACATCAACCGCCTGGTCAAAAACGGCCACAAGGTCGCGGTCTGCGACCAGGTGGAGGATCCCAAGCTGGCAAAGGGTCTGGTCAAGCGAGAGGTAACCCGGGTTGTCACGCCCGGCACCAATCTCGATACCGGAGCGGTTGAAGAGGGCCGCAACAACTACCTGATGTCCGTCGTCTGTACGGAGGATACCTTCGGCGTCGCCTCCTGCGACGTCGCGACCGGGCAGTTCCTTCTGACCGAAGCGGACAGCCTGGGCAGGCTGAAGGATGAGATCAACAAGCTGGAACCCTCTGAGCTGATCTGCAATGAGGCATTTTTGATGTCCGGCATCGATGTGGAGGACTTAAAGGGCAGGATGAAGATCCTGATCGATCCCCTCGACGATCGCTATTTTGAAGACGAGGCTTCGGAGACGGTCTTAAAGGACCATTTTCATGTGCAGAGCCTGGAGGGGCTGGGAGTTGAGGCTTTTCCCTGCGGCACCTGCGCGGCGGGAGCCCTGCTCACTTACCTCTTTGAGACCCAGAAGAGCGATTTAAGTCACATTTCCTCTATCACCACCTACCACACCGAGGAGTACATGGTCCTGGGGTCCGCGACCTTACGAAACCTGGAATTAACGGAGACCCTGCGGGATAAATCCAAGCGGGGCAGCCTCTTATGGGTCCTGGACAAGACCCGGACGGCTATGGGAGCCCGGCTCCTTCGGACCTGGATTGAACAGCCCCTCATCAAAAAGGACCAGATCGACGAAAGACTCGACGCAGTGGAAGCTTTAACTAAGGGCGAGATCGACCTGGCGGAACTTCGGGAATATCTGTCCCCGGTCTATGACCTGGAGCGGCTTGCCATGCGGCTCAGCTATAAGAGTGCCAACCCCAGGGATCTGATCGCCTTAAAGACCTCCCTGTCCATGCTGCCTGCCATTAAGTCCAGTCTGGCAAACTTTTCCTGTGGCATGTTCGACCGCTTTTTTAAAGACTTTGATACCCTCGATGAGATCACAAAGCTCATTGAAGATGCCATCATCGACGATCCGCCCCTTGCCATGAAAGAGGGCGGGGTCATCCGGGACGGCTACAACGAGGAAGTAGATACCTACCGCAGGGCGGGCACGGACGGTAAAAAATGGCTGGCGGAGCTGGAGGCGCGGGAACGGCAAAGAACCGGCATCCATACCTTAAAAGTCAAGTACAACCGGGTCTTTGGCTACTGCATCGAGGTCACCAATTCCTTCAAGGACCTGGTGCCGGATGACTATACCAGAAAGCAGACCCTGGTCGGCAGCGAACGCTATACGACGACGGAACTAAAGGAACTGGAGCAGAAGATTCTAGGGGCAGAGGAGCATCTGACCACGCTGGAATACGAGATATACAGCGGCATCCGGGATAGAATCGGGGACCAGCTGCTCCGGATCCAGAAGACGGCGCGGATCGTCGCCCGGATAGACGCCCTCGCTTCCCTTGCCTATGTCGCCATTCACCAGCACTATGTCCGGCCCACCATGCGGACGGACGGGACCATCAAGATCCGCAACGGCCGCCACCCGGTCGTCGAGCAGATGATCCCCCACGACGGTTTTGTCCCCAACGATACGACCCTGGATAACCGCCAGAAACGGATCGCCATCATCACCGGTCCCAACATGGCGGGAAAATCGACCTATATGCGGCAGACCGCCCTGATCGTCCTCATGGCGCAGATCGGGTCCTTCGTCCCGGCTGACCTTGCCGAGATCGGCATTGTCGACCGGATCTTTACCCGGGTCGGAGCCTCCGATGACCTGGCGAGCGGGCAGAGTACCTTCATGGTGGAAATGACCGAAGTCGCCAACATCCTCAGAAACGCGACCGAAAACTCCCTGTTGATCCTCGATGAGATCGGGAGGGGGACCTCCACCTTTGACGGTCTGGCTCTTGCCTGGGCGATCGTCGAATATATCGCGGACCGGAAGCTGATCGGCGCCAAGACCCTCTTTGCGACCCACTACCACGAGCTGACAGAACTGGAGGGCAAGATCGACGGGGTCAGCAACTACTGCATTGCGGTCAAGGAGAAGAAGGACGGCATCGTCTTCCTCCGTAAGATCGTCAAGGGCGGGGCGGATAAGAGTTACGGCATTCAGGTCGCCCGCCTGGCGGGGGTCCCCGAGGCAGTCCTGTCCCGGGCGGACCAGCTCTCCGAACAGCTCTCCAAGGCGGATATCACAGCCGGCATCGATACCTTAAGCGGCAGGAAGAAGTCAGGGGCGATCAAGCGCCTTGACGACGTCGATCTGGAGCAGATGTCCTTCTTTGATACGGTTTCGGATCAGGACGTCATCACCGAGCTGGATGGGCTGGACCTGCAGACCCTGACTCCCATCGACGCCTTAAATGAACTCTACAAGCTGCAGAACAAACTGAAAAACCGCTATCGCAAATCCTAAGGAGGGTGCAATTGGACCACGATATCCACGTTCTGGACCAGTCAACCATCGATAAAATCGCCGCCGGAGAGGTGGTGGAGCGGCCGGCGTCCGTCGTCAAGGAACTGACGGAAAATGCCATCGACGCGGGTGCTGACCGCATTACCGTTGAGATCAAGGACGGGGGCATTTCCCTCATCCGCATCTCGGACAACGGCAAGGGCATCGCCCCTGAGGACCTGCCCCTTGCCTTTTTGCGCCACGCGACCAGCAAGATTACGACCGTGCAGGATTTAAGTTCCTTAAATTCCCTGGGCTTTAGGGGGGAGGCTCTGTCCAGTATCGCGGCGGTCAGCCGGGTGGAAATGATCACCAAACGGTCCGATGACTTAAGCGCGACCCGCTATGTGATCGAAGGCGGCAAGGAGAAGCTGCGGGAGGAGATCGGCGCTCCGGACGGGACGACCATCCTGGTCCGGGATATCTTTTACAACACGCCGGCGCGCGCCAAATTCTTAAAGACGGCTCTGACCGAAGCTGCCCATGTCGGCAGCTTCGTGGAACAGCTGATCCTATCCAATCCCGACATCGCCTTTCAATTTGTTGTAAACGGGCAGACCAAGCTGACCTCTCCGGGCAATGGCAACTTAAAGGACGCCATCTACCACATCTACGGCAAAGAGATCGTTTCGGAACTCGTGGCGATTGATAAGAAGGAGGACGGCGTCAGCATTAAGGGCTTTATCGCCAAACCGGCTGTATCCCGCGGCAACCGCAATTATGAGAATTACTATGTCAACGGCCGCTATGTCCGCAGCAGGATCATTTCCCGTGCCGTCGAAGACGGCTATACGACCAAGATGATGCAGCACCAGTACCCCTTTACCTGTCTCTTTATCGAAATGACCGGCTCCTCGGTCGATGTGAATGTCCATCCCTCCAAAATGGAGGTGCGGTTTTCGGATGAGAAGCGGATGTACGATATCCTGTCCGCCTGTATCAAGGAGGCTCTCGACAAGGAGGACATGATCCTTAAGTCCTCGCTCAACACCCCGGATAAACCGGAGGCTAAATTGAGGGCGGAAGAGGAGAAACGGACGCCCCGCATCGAGCCCTTTGAGGCGCGCGCCGCCTCCCTGGTCAAAGATGGGCAGGAGGCATATGGGGACCGGAACCTGGCAGGATCAGACTCCGCCTCCTTCCCGCCTTTTGGGACAGGAGTCCAGGGGGAAAATCAAGGGTTTCGAGTTCCTGTGGAACTCGGAACAGTTCCTGCGGAACCCGAAACAGCCGGAACGGAACATGCCGGAACCGGGGGCAAGGTTTCTTATGGCGATGGAAGCGGCAGTCCGGCTCAGGCGGGCCAGGCCGGTCAGGCACAGATAGAGGCAGATGCGGCTGATCAGGCTCAAAAGGCACAGGGCGGTGTCTATGAGCAGCAGTCCTTCCTGCCCCGTTTTCTGTCCCAGGAGGCGTCCCCCCTTCGCCGGATCGTCGGACAGGTGTTCAGCACCTACTGGATCTTTGAGTATCAGGACAAGATGTACATCATGGACCAGCACGCCGCCCACGAGCGGATCCTCTTTGAACGCTTCATGAAGAACTACCATACCAGAAAACTGTCCTCCCAGCAGATCAGTCCGCCCATGATCCTGACTCTTAATTCCCAGGAGGAACAGCTGCTTCATACCTACCAGGACGCCTTTACCTCCCTGGGCTTTGAAATTGAATCCTTCGGCGGAAGGGACTTTGCCATCCGGGCGGTCCCCTACGACCTGGGCACCATCGATTCGGAGGATCTCTTTTTAAGCCTCTTGAACCAGCTGGAATACAGCACCAGTATGGAGAACCTGGACATCTATATTCACCGGGTGGCAACCGAGGCGTGTAAAGCGGCGGTCAAGGGCGGAGGCAGACTATCGGTCGAAGAGGCTCAGAGTCTCATTGACCAGCTCTTTGACTGCGAGGATCCCTACCACTGCCCGCACGGTCGGCCGACCATCATCTCCATTCCCAGGACCGACCTGGAAAAACGCTTTAAGAGGATTGTATCATGACGAATTTGAGACCCCTGGTCGTCATTGCCGGACCGACAGCGGTCGGCAAAAGTGAGATCGCGGCGGAGCTGGGCCGCAGGATCGGCGGGGAAGTGGTCTCCGCCGACTCCATGCAGGTTTACCGCTATATGGACATCGGCTCTGCCAAAGTCACCCGGGAGGAAATGCTGGGCGTTCCCCACCACATGATCGACGTGGTTGATCCCATGGAGGAAATGGACGCCGCCCGCTATGCCCAGATGGCAAAAACGGTCATCCGGGACATCCAGGATCGGGGAAAGATCCCCATCTTATGCGGGGGAACCGGCTTTTATATCCAGGCGGTGACCCGGGATATCTCCTTCGGGGACCTGGCTGCCCCCGATAAAGCCCTGCGGCAGGAGCTGCTGACTTATGCAAAGACCTACGGAAACGAGGCACTGCACCGGCGCCTGCAGGAAGCTGACCCGGTCGCGGCGGGGGAGATCCACCCCAACAATGTCAAACGGACCATCCGGGCACTCGAATATCTTTCCGAGACCGGAGGGAAGATCTCCGATCACAATCAAAAAGAACGGGAGCGGACCAGCCCCTACGACCTGGCATATTTTGTGATCAACGACGATCGGGCAAAGCTCTACCGCCGCATCGAGGAGCGGGTCGATTTTATGATCAAAGAGGGGCTGGTCGATGAAGTCGCCTATCTGAAGGCAATGGGACTGACCAGGCACCAGACCTCCATGCAGGGCATCGGCTACAAGGAAATCCTGGATGTGCTGGATGGGACCTGCTCCCTTGCCGAAGCGGTCGCCATCTTAAAGCGGGACAGCCGCCACTACGCCAAGCGGCAGATCACCTGGTTTAAGCGGGAGCCGGACGCCATCTGGCTTAGGCGGGGGGATTATGGAAATGATCCCCTTGCCATGACGAAGGCGATAGAGGAAATATTAAGAAAGAGGAAAATCATCCATGGATAAGATTCAGATGTACCGGCAGTCCGGCATTGACGAAGACGTCAGCCGCTTCGGGGAGGCAGTCGCCGGAAGACTAAAGGAACGGTTCGATCAGATCGACGAGATCGCCGAGTTCAACCAGATGAAGGTCATCCGTGCCATGCAGGAAAGTCAGGTGAGTGAAGCCTGCCTGACCGGCACGACCGGCTACGGCTACAATGACCTGGGGCGGGACAAGCTGGAGGAGGTCTACGCCAGGACCTTTCATACGGAGGCAGCGATCGTCCGTCCCCTCATCGCCTGCGGGACCCACGCCCTGTCAATCGCCCTCTTTGGCAATCTAAGACCAGGGGACGAACTGCTCTCCATCTCGGGTCTGCCCTACGATACCCTGCAGGAAGTCATCGGTATCCGACCCTCTAAGGGTTCTCTTTTTGAATACGGCATCACCTACCGCCAGGTCGATCTAAAGGCGGACGGCAGTTTTGACTTTGACGCGATCAGGAAGGCGATCAGCGATAAGACAGCCCTGGTGACCATTCAGCGCTCCAAGGGATATGAGTCCCGGCGGACCCTGTCCGTCAACCAGATTGGGGAGGCAATCGCCTGTGTCAAGTCCGTCCGTCCGGATCTCAAGGTCATGGTGGACAACTGCTACGGAGAATTTGTCGAGGAAGAAGAGCCCAGCGACGTCGGCGCCGATATGATTGTCGGCTCCCTGATTAAAAATCCGGGCGGGGGCCTGGCTCCGGTCGGCGGGTATATCGCCGGCACCAAAGAGTGCGTGGAAAATGCCTCCTACCGCATGACCTGTCCGGGCCTGGGAGCAGAGATCGGGCCCTCCCTGACCATGAACACCTCCTTTTTTCAAGGATTTTTCTTATCTCCGGTCGTAACGGCAGCCGCTCTGAAGGGGGCTGTCTTCGCTGCAAGCTGCTACGAAAAGCTGGGCTTTTCCTGCCTGCCGGATGCAAAGGAGGGCCGCCACGATATCATCCAGGCGGTCACCCTGGGTTCCCCCGAAGGGATCATTGCCTTTTGCAAGGGCATTCAGAAGGCGGCACCGGTCGATTCCTTTGTCTCACCCGAACCCTGGGATATGCCGGGCTACGACGATCCGGTTATCATGGCAGCGGGAGCCTTTGTCGAAGGGTCTTCGATTGAGCTTTCCGCGGACGGTCCCATCCGCCCCCCCTACAACGTCTATTTCCAGGGGGGACTGACCTGGCCGTCCGCCAAGTTCGGCATCCTGATGTCCATGCAGTCGATGAAGGAAGCGGGGCTGATTCAGCTTCCCAAAGGAGAGTAAATGAAGCAGGTTCTCATCATCGGCGCGGGAGCTGCCGGTCTGATGGCGGCATATCAGGCAGCGGGGGCGGGGGCAGCCGTCACGGTCCTCGAAGCAAAAAAAAAGCCGGGAACCAAGCTCCTTCGGACCGGCAACGGCCGCTGCAATTTCACCAATCTGGGCAATCCCGCCGGCAGGTACCACGGCAGCGATCCCTCCTTTGCCCAAAAGGCGCTTGCGTCCTGGTCCGCGGAGGATACGGTCGCCTGTTTTAAGGACCTGGGGGTCCTGCCCTATATAAAGGATGGCTGGGTCTATCCCCACAGCGAGCAGGCGCAGACCATCCTGAATGCCCTTTTAAATCAGCTGACCCGGTTAAAGGTCAAGATCAAGTTAAACGAAGAAGCCCGGTCCTTTAAGAGGCAAAACGGGGGATTTTTGGTCAATACCGGAGGCTGGCAGTACCGGGCGGATGCCCTGATCCTGACCTGCGGCACCGGGGCTTCTGTCAGGGAAGACCAGCAGATTAGGGAAGATGATTTACTGTCTTCCCTTGACTATGTGCCGCCCCGCCCCGCCCTCTGTCCCCTTTTGGTAAAAGATAAGCGGGCTGCCCTTTGGACAGGCGTCAGGGTCCACGCCCGAGCCTCTCTCTTTGCGGATGGGAAAGCCCTTCATGAAGAGGATGGGCAGATCCAATTTACGGCAAAAGGCATATCCGGCATCCCCATCTTTAACATGTCCTACCGGGCGGGGCAGGCTCTGAGCCTGGGACAGAAGACCGAAGTGGCGCTTGACCTGGTGCCCCAGATGGGAGAAGAGGACCTGGCCGTCTTTTTGACCGATCACTTTTACTTAAACGGCATCATACCGGAAAAGCTGGCTCTAACCATGAAGGATCTGACCGATCCCCGGGAGGCGGCGCGAAGACTGAAGCAGTACCGGATCCCCATTTCCGGGCTGGCTCCCAGGGACCAGGCACAGGTCCTGACCGGCGGGCTTGCCACCGGCCAGTTTGATCGTAAAACCATGGAACATAGAGAAGTTCCCGGGCTTTTCGCGGCAGGAGAGCTGCTCGATATAGACGGAGAGTGCGGGGGCTGGAACCTCCAGTTTGCCTGGGCGAGCGGCGCCATAGCCGGAAAAAACGCGGCAGAAGTTTAAGGATCTGCTGCGTTTCCTGTCATCTTCCGCCAATGTACATTGGCGGCGAATTATGCTAAAATACAAGATGCCTGATTTTGAATATGCCTGAAACAGAAATCGGGGCATCGATGAAGAAAAAAATACTGGAACGCGAAGATGTCGACCTGACCAGACCCTATGAGAAGTGCCTGACCTATGGACCGGAAAGGTTGAGTGACTCTGAACTTCTTGCCGTCATTTTGCGGGTCGGAAGTCGGAAGGAGGATGCGGTCGGGCTTGCCCGCCGGATCCTGGCTTTGGCAAAGGATGGGAGCGGACTTTTGGGTCTGCTTCATTTGAGTGTGCAGGACCTGATGGAAGTTCCCGGAATCGGAGAGGTCAAGGCGATGCAGCTTAAATGCATCGCGGAGCTGTCCAAGCGGATCTCCACCCAACACGCCGAAGAGGAATTGGATTTTTCGGATCCCAAGACCATAGCCCATTACTATATGGAGCGGATGCGGCATGAGGAACAGGAAGTCCTGATCTGCGTCATGCTCAACAACCGGCTTAAGAAGATCTGCGACGTCTTAATCAGCAAGGGGACGGTCAATTCGTCTCTGGTGTCCACGCGCGATATCTTCATTGCCGCGGCGAAAAGCCGCGCGGTCCGGATCGTCCTTCTACACAACCACCCCAGCGGCGATCCGACTCCTTCCAAGGAAGACCTTCAGGTTACCAGAAAAGCAGAAGAGGCCGGCAAACTTCTTGATATCCCCCTCCTCGACCACATCGTGATCGGGGATCGATCCTATGTCAGTTTCAGGGAGTGCGGGCTTTTACCAACTGAGGATGGATAATGCATGCTGATCAAAAATGTATTCGGCGTTGATCTTGGGACCAGCGCCGTTAAAATTTACAGCCTTCGGAAGAACCGGCTGATGGCGGAGAAGGATATGATCGCGCTTCGCAACGGGACCCAGGTCATCGCCGTCGGCAATGACGCGTTTGAGATGTTTGAAAAAAATCCGCCCAACGTCGTCATCGACCGTCCCATTGTAAACGGCAAGATTGCCGACGTGGACGAAGTCGAGATGATGCTGAGGCTTTTGTTAAAGCGGACCGATAAGCACGTCGGCAGAAAACCCATCATCTATTTTTCCGTCCCGGTCAATATGTCGGAGATCGAAAAACGCGCCTACTATGCGATCTGCTACAATTCAAGTTTTCAAAGCCCCAAGATTTTTTTAGTCGACCGTCCCATCTGTGACGCCCTGGCTCTGGGCATCCCCCTTTCAAGAACCAGGGGGTCTATGATCTTAAGCATCGGGGCGCAAAGCACCAAGATGTCGGTTCTCTCAAACGAACAGATCATGATCAGCAACAGCATCCCGGTCGGAGGGCAGCAGCTCAACGAAGCCATCTGCGAGGATCTGCGCCGGACGCAGAACCTGCTGATCGGAACGCGAACGGCGAGAAGGCTGAAGGCGGTTCTGACAAATTTGGACCGACCCAGGGATGAGGCAAGAAAGGTCTTTGGCATCGACACCCTGTCGGGACTGCCAAAAGAAGCCGTGATTTCCTCCGCCCTGATCAGCCGGATCGTGGAGCGGGAGGTGGTCAAAGAGGCGGAGACCGTCCGCAGCTTTTTGGAGCGGATTCCTCCCCAGGTCGGCAGATCGGTCCGGGAGGAGGGCATCTTTTTGACCGGCGGAACCGCCCGGATTCCCGGAATAGACCGCTGTCTGTCCAAAATCATCGGCTGCAAGATCAACTTGTCCGGCAACTATGAGCTGTGTACGGTCAAGGGGCTGGAAGAGATCATCAAGCACAAGGAACTGCGGAAGTGGGCTTATACCATAAAGGATAAAAAATGAAGAAACGATTCAACTTTACCAGTAAAAATCTGCTTGTCGTCATGGTCATTGTCTGCATCGCCTTAATCCTCGCCACCATGACCTCGAAGCTTGTTATGAAGCCCCTCCGGGATGGGACGGGCTTTATCGTCGCCCCCTTCCAGAATTCCGTCAACCGGATCGGGGGCTGGCTGTCCGACCAGTTCTCCGGATTTCAGGACGTCCAGAAACTGAGCAAGGAGAATAAGGACCTCCGCGCCCAGATTGACGAACTGACGACCAAGAACAACGCCCTGGTTCAGCAGCAGTCCGAGCTTGATAGGCTGGAGTCCTTATACCAGCTGGATAAGGAGTATCCCCAGTACAGCAAGGTCGGGGCGGAAGTTATTTCCAAGGATCCCGGCAACTGGTACAGCACCTTCGTCGTCAACAAGGGAACTGCAGACGGCATCAAGGTCAATATGAACGTCATTGCCCAGGGGGGGCTGATCGGCATCGTGACGGAAGTGGGCAGAAACTGGGCTCAGGTTCGGTCCATCATCGACGACGACAGCAACATCAGCGCCATGGCGCAGAGTACTTCGGAGCCCTGTATCGTAACCGGCAATCTGCTCTCCATGGACAGCGGCAAGATCGACTTCAGCGGCCTTAGGGACAAGGACAATGCCGTGATCGAGGGAGCCAGCATTGTGACCTCCAATATCAGCGACAAGTATCTGACCGGACTTTTGGTGGGCTATGTCAGTGACATCTCCATGGACTCCAACAACCTGACCAAGTCCGGGACCATCATCCCGGTCGCCAATTTCCGCTCCCTCCGGGAAGTCCTCATCATCACCGACCTGAAACAGACCAAGGAGAATTCAAAGTGAAGCGCAAATTCATCATTTTGCTAATTCTGTGGATCTTTTTTATCCTGCAGACAACGGTCCTGCACATGGTGCCGGCTCTTTCGGCAACGCCCAACCTGCTCCTCATCCTGACCGTCTCCATCGCCTTTATGCAGGGGCAGAAGGAGGGCATGATGACCGGTTTTATCGCCGGGCTTTTATCCGACCTCTTTTACAGTCAGGTCTTGGGCCTTACCGCCTTGATCTTTTTATTGATCGGTTATTTCTGCGGCTTTTTCGCCCATATCTACTTTGACGATGACATCAAGGTTCCCCTCCTTTTGGTGGGAACAGCTGATCTTACCTATAATCTGCTGGTTTACGTTTTCCGCTTTTTGCTGAACGGACACACCAATTTCGGAGGTTACCTGTCCAGCATCATCCTGCCGGACGTAATCAGTACGCTGATCTTCACATTGCTTCTCTACCGGCTCCTTTACCTGATTAACCACAGCCTGGTAGAGAAAGAAAAGAAAGGCCGTCAGTCCCTATGGATCAGAGACTAAAAAAGAAACTGAAAAAACTTCGACTCGACCGCTACGCGATCCTGGCAATCCTCTTTATTGTCATGTCCGCCGCCCTGATCAACCGGCTCTACCGTCTGCAGATCATAGACGGGGAGGATTACCGCAACAACTTCAATATGCAGACAACCCGGACCCGGACCATCCGCAGTACCCGGGGCAATATCTATGATCGGAACGGCAATGTTCTCGCCTCCAATGAGCTGTCCTATTCCCTGACTTTAGAGGATTCCGGTTCCTATGAGACCAACCGCAGCCGGGACCTGGCTTTAAACGGGATCGCCTACAGGATCGATCAGATCCTGAAGGCAAACGGCGATCAGCTCAGCAACGATTTCAAGGTGACGGTCGACTCCTCCGGCAAATATGCCTATACGGTCGAGGGGACCCAGCTGGCGCGCTTTAAGGCCGATGTCTACGGTCACCCCAGTATCGACGACCTGACCAAGGAAGAGAAGGAGGCGACGGCGGATCAGATGATCGCCACCTTAGTCTCCGAAAAGCGCTTTGGTATCATCCGCGGCACCAAGCCCTACAGTGCCAAGGAACTCGCCAACGCGGGTCTGCCGGATCAGCTGACCCCTGAACAGATCCTTGATATTGTCTATGTCCGCTATGAGCTTTTTACAACTCAGTACCGGAAATACGTTCCGGTCACCATCGCGGTCGATCTTTCGGGAAATTCCGTCGCGGCTCTGACCGAGGCAAAGGACACCCTGACCGGGGTCGAAATTGAAGAGGACACCAAGCGGGTCTACGACAGTCCGGAGGCGTTTGCCTCCCTGATCGGCTACACCGGGAAGGTATCCTCAGAAGAACTGACAGAGCTGAAAGCGCAGAATCCCAACTATACCAATGACTCCGTCGTCGGCAAGTCCGGCATCGAACACGTGGAGGAACAGGTCCTGCAGGGCAGCAACGGGCAGGAGACGGTCTATGTCGACCGCTTCGGCCGGGTCCTGGAGGTCAACCAGGCATCCAAGATCAATCCGACCGCCGGAGGCAATGTCTATCTGACCATCGACAAGAATCTGCAGATCGCGGTCTACCAGATGCTGGAGCAGCGGATCGCCGGTATCCTTGCCAGCGTCATCGTCAACCAGGACCAGGTCGACAACAGCAACCTGTCCGATACGGAGGGGGTCCGTATCTCCATCAACGACGTCTACGACGCCATCTTTGAAAATTCCGTCATCGACACCGCCCATTTTACGGCCGGGGACGCCAGTCCTGTCGAAAAGGAGATAGCCGGTCTCTTTGCCCAGAAGCAGGGCCAGGTCTTCGGCGAAATCAAGGACCAGCTGACAGGGGACTCCCCCCTGCCCTATAACGAGCTGTCCGAAGAGATGAAGGAGTATGAGAGTTATATCGTCAATGATTTCCTGATGGCGGGGACCAAGATTCTGGACAGCACGGCGATCGATAAGACCGACCCGACCTACCTCGCCTGGGCCCGGGACGAGAAGATTTCTCTCAAGGACTATCTGACCTACGCCGCCAGCAAGAACTGGATCGATATCACCGCCTTTTCCGCCGGGGATACGACCTATCTGGATTCCAAGGAGATCTACACGAGGCTGTCGGAGTACATCGAAAAATCCCTGTCTGCGGATGATAAATTCTCCAAGACCCTCTACAAGTACCTGATCCGGTCCCATACGCTGACCGGCTCCCAGATCATCCACGCGCTTTATGACCAGGGGGTCTTTGATAAAACAGACAATCAGTACGAGGCCTTTGACTCGGGCAGGATATCCAGCTACGACATGATCATTCAAAAGATCAATTCCCTGGAGCTGACGCCCGCCATGCTGGCGCTCGATCCCTGCTCGGGTTCGGCGGTCATCGTCAATCCCAACAACGGGGAGATTCTTGCCTGCGTCACCTATCCGGGCTATGACAACAACCGGCTTGCCAATACCATGGACGTGCCCTACTACAATAAGCTGGCAGCAGACCTGTCCCGGCCCTTCTACAATAAGGCAACCCAGCAGAAGACGGCGCCGGGTTCGACCTTTAAGCTGGTCACGACGACAGCGGGACTGGAAGAGCGGGTCATCACAAAAGATACGACCTTTAACTGCAACGGAGTCTTCAATCTGACGGAGACACCGCTTAAATGCTGGCTGTCGACCGGTCACGGCGACCTGAATGTCGTCGGCGGCATTACCAATTCCTGCAACGTCTTTTTCTCCAATGTCGCCTACAGGCTGGGGCAAAATGAGGAGAAGACCTGGTCCGACTCCCTGTCTCTAAGCAAACTGCAGCAGTACGCGGACCTCTACAACCTGGACAAGCCGTCCGGCATCGAGATTCCCGAAGCGGAGCCGGAGGTATCGGACCAGTACGCGATCCAGTCCTCCATCGGTCAGGGAACACACGCTTACACGACGACCCAGCTGGCCAGATATGTCACCTCCCTTGCCAACAGCGGCACCAGCTACGACATCTCCCTCCTTGATAAGGAGACTGATGCACAAGGCAACGTCACCAGGGATCTGACTCCCAAGGTGGAAAGCCAGATCCAGATAAACAGCGGCACCTGGGATGTCATTCACGAAGGCATGAGAGGTGTTGTTAAGAACAAGCCCGAATATGCCGATCTGGGCATCGAAGTTGCCGGCAAGACGGGGACGGCCCAGGAGAGTAAGTCCAGACCCTCCCATGCGCTCTTTATCTGCTACGCTCCCTACAAGGATCCGGAAGTGGCGATCGCTGTCCGAATCGGAAACGGCTACTCTTCGACCAATGCGGACTATACCGCCAAGGATATCCTGCAGTATTACTTCAAGACGGTCGATGCCAATGAACTGCTCACCGGAACGGCTCACGCCGGTGACAATGTTACCCAACAGGTAGATTAAATTATGTTGAAGCAGTATCGTTTAAAGGATTACAATTTCAGATTAGTTCTCTGGCTCTTTGCCCTGTCTGCCATCGGCGTCCTCTTAGTCGGGAGCGCCGAGGCATCCTTACAGCCCCGGCAGTTCGGCGGGGTCATCTTCGGGCTCTTTATCATGGTCCTGGTCTCTTTATTTGACTTTTCCTGGATCCTGAACTTTGCCTGGATCATCTACGCCGCCAATGCGCTCATACTGCTGGCGGTCATCCGTCTGGGCAATTCCGCCAACGGAGCTACCCGGTGGATCTCAATCGGCAGCTTCCGCTTTCAGCCGGTTGAGCTGTCCAAGATCCTGCTCATCTTGTTCTTTGCCTATTATTTTATGAAGCATGAAAATGATCTTAACCAGCCAAAGACCCTGATCAAGGCGCTTGCCCTTCTGGCTTTTCCCCTGTCCCTGATCTTGCTGGAGCCGGACCTGAAGAACACCATTACCGTCGCCGCCATCTTTGCGGTCATCTATTTCGTCTCGGGACTTAGCTGGAAATACATCGTTGGCGTGTTGATCGTCGTCATCCCCCTGGCCGTCATCTTCATGGCGATCGTCGCCCAGCCGGACCAGCACCTGATCCGGGACTATCAGAGAAAGCGGATCATGGCTTTTTTGCACCCGGACAGCGAGGAATATACGGACGATACGACCCAGCAGAATAATTCGGTCATCGCCATCGGCAGCGGGGAGCTGTCAGGCAAGGGTCTTAACAACAGCGACGTCTCCTCCGCCAACAAGGGGAATTTCATTTCCGAGATCCAGACCGACTTTATCTTCGCCGTAGCGGGAGAGGAGCTGGGCTTTTTGGGCAGCGCCGGTATCATCATTCTGCTGCTCCTAATTGTGCTGGAATGTCTTTTGGTGGGGCTTCGCGCCAAGGACCTGTCGGGCCGCATTATCTGCTGCGGAATCGCGGCGCTGGTGGCGTTTCAGAGTTTTATCAACATCGGCGTCGCGACCCGTATGCTGCCCAATACCGGGACGCCGCTGCCCTTTGTCAGCTATGGTTTGACATCCATGGTGTCCCTCTTTATCGGCATGGGGCTGGTTTTAAATGTCGGTCTGCAGACCAAGATCAGTCTGGATGCCGAACATCCGGGCAGACGGGGCAAAAAAAGGAGATCTGACCGCTACCCGGAGTCGGGGCGCAGCTATAGTCTAAGGAGAGAAGGGCGAAGATGAAGGGAATCAAGCTGACAAGAAAAAGTAAAATCAGGATCCTTTTGGCAGCTGTCATAGCCATCCTGGTCCTGATTGCGGCGGTTCTTCTGGCGTCCAGTCTGGTCGGATCCGTTAAGCTTCCCATGAAATATCAGAACAGCCTGGTCTACCATTCGCCGGACCAGGCTGCCATGCAGACAAGGGATTCCCTGGCATCGGCTCTTTGCGTCGGGGACAACAACGTCTACAACGATCAGATTGAACTGACCGGAACGGACAAGGAACATGCCGCCCTCTTCGATCTGGACGGCAAGAAGGTCCTCTTTGCCAGGGGCATGTACGATCGGATCTATCCCGCCAGCATCACCAAGATCATGACGGCGATCCTGGCTCTTAAAAGCGGCAAGATGGGGGACGTCGTCACCATCAACTGGCAGGACGTGGACCTGGAAGCCGGGTCCCAGGTTGTGGGACTTCGCATCGGGGACAAGGTCAAGATGACCGAGCTTCTGCACGGTCTTTTGGTCCACTCCGGCAATGACTGCGCCCAGGCGATCGCCCGCCATGTCGGCGGCAGCCAGCAGAAATTTGTAGACATGATGAATGAAGAGGCCCAGCAGCTGGGCTGCACCGGGACCCATTTTGTCAATCCGACCGGCCTGCACAATGAAAACCACTATACGACGGTCTATGACATCTATCTGATGCTGAATCAGGCGGTCAAGGATTCAGAGTTCTCTACAATCATGCAGGTCGGCGTCTACGACATGACCTACACCGGTGCGGACGGTAGCGAGAAGCACGTCAACCTGGACGCTACCGACCAGTTCCTGACCGGGGAGTCCGATCCGCCCAAGAATGTCACGGTCCTGGGCGGCAAAACCGGTACGACGGATGCAGCCGGTCACTGTCTGGCAATTTTATCTCAAAATGCCTATGGCCAGCCCTATATATCCGTGGTCGTAGGAGCAGCATCGGTGGAGGGACTCTATACCGATATGAACCGGCTCTTATCCCAGCTCAACCCGTCCTGAGGAAGGGGCGATACCGCTTGTTTTTTGTGTGTAGATAATTTATAATAAATTTATCAAATGATTCACCCAATCGGGCGAACGGAAGCGAAAACTAAGGAGGTATCTGCCGATGGTTCAGTTAATTGTTGGACAGAAGGGAAAAGGCAAGACAACGGAGATTCTCAACAAGGTTAATGATGAGATCAAGTCAGCGAGCGGCAATATCGTATTTATCGACAAGGATTCGGAACATATGTATGAACTCAACAACCGAATCCGCCTGATCGATGTTTCAAATTACGAGCTTGAAAACAGCGACCAGTTCGTCGGTTTTATTGCAGGAATCATCTCTCAGGACCATGACCTGCAGTCCATGTATCTGGACGGTTTCATGAAATGTGCCAAGCTTGAGGGCAGTGACGTCACAGCGACCATTCAGAAGCTCGACAAGCTCAGCACCAAGTTTGATATCAATTTCGTCATTTCTGTTTCTCTCGACAAATCCGAACTGAGTGAGGAACTTCAGGATAAGGTACTGATCGCACTCTGATGACAAAACGAACACATTCTAACAATCACAGAATGCCAGTAAACAACCATTCCGGTATCCGGCGGGTTATCCCGCTGAATATCGGAACGGTTGTTTTTGGCATCCTTTTTCTTTATCTGATCGTGAGCGCCGTCTCCTACGCGACGACCCGGCACGTCAAGTCCTACAGGGTCACCTCAGGACCCCTGGCGCAGAACCAGACCTATACCGGTCTGGCCCTCTATCAGGAACAGGTGGTCAACGCCGATACGGCGGGCTTTATCAATTACTACGCCGCCGAAAATGAAAAAGTCAAAAGCGGCGGCATCGTCTACGGTATCAGTCCCTCCAAGACCGATCGTGCCCCGGTCACTGTCAGCGCCAATACGCTCGATACCATCCGGCGCAGCATGGAGGATTTCTCGACCGGTTTTAACCCCGCTGATTTTCACGAGGTCTATTCCCTGCGCTACTCTGTGGAGGGTGCCATCCTCGATCAGAATCTGGGAGATAAGGCAAATCAGAGCGGAACGCTGACCGTAGGAGGGGAGACCATCAGTACAGCGGGGGCGGACGGCATCGTCCTCTACCGGACGGACGGCTATGAAAACTTTGACCTGGAAACGCTTAAGGCGGACAGCGTCGATGAGAAGAATTATCATGTCAAGTCCCTGAAGACCGACCAGACCGTCCAGGCAGGAGAGAGCATCTACAAATTGATTCAGTCGGAGAACTGGTCCCTGATCATTCCCCTGACCCCCCGGCAGATCGTCAATTTATCGGATACCTCTTCCATCAAGGTCAAATTCTTAAAGGACGGGGTCACTCAGAATGCCGCCTTCTCTATCCTGACGGCAGGGGACGGTTCATATTTTGGCAAGCTCGATTTTTCAAACGGTCTTCGCCGGTATATCGACAACCGTTTCGTCGATATCGAGCTGGTCACCAATACCCGGGTCGGACTCAAAGTTCCGGTCTCCTCGATTGTCAGCAAGGAGTTCTACACCATACCGGAGGAGTTCGCAACCAACGGCGGGGATGGAAACGAGGCAGGCTTTTTGCGGGCGGCCGCCGGAGCGGATGGGTCCGTTCAGCCCTCCTTTGTCTCCACGACCCTCTATGAGCATAAGAACGGCAAGTATTACATCGATGACACGGACTTAAAGCCCGGCGATGTCCTGGTAAAAGACGGAGGGGGCAGTGACCGCTATCTCTTAAACCAAAAGGAGAGTCTCGAAGGCGTCTATTCCATGAACAAGGGGTACGCCGAGTTCCGCAAGGTCAATATCATCGATAAAAATGAGGACTACTGCATTGTTGAAAAGGGGACGCCCTACGGCATCGCCCAGTTTGACAACATCGTCCTGAATGCCTCCGGTGTCCGGGAATCGCAGATTACGGCTCAGCCGTCATAGGAGTGAAGCAATTTTGATCAAAGAGAATCTGAAGAAGGTACAGGAACGAATCGAAGCAGCCTGCCAAAGAAGCGGAAGAAAGACATCCGATGTAACCCTGATTGCCGTCAGCAAGACCAAGCCCGAGGAGGACATCATGGCTCTTTATGAGACGGGGCAGCGTGACTTCGGGGAAAATTACATCCAGGAGCTGCGGAAAAAGCACGACGGCCTGCCCAAGGATATCCGCTGGCACATGATCGGTCATCTGCAGCGAAACAAGGTCAAGTACATCGCCGAATACGTCTCCCTGATCCATTCCGTCGACTCCCTCTTGCTGGCGCAGACGATTGAAAAGGAGGCGGTCAAGCACGACCGGGTCATCCCCATCCTCATTGAAGTCAACGTTGCCCGGGAGGAGAGCAAATTCGGGGTTTCCATCGAGGATGCCCCCAAACTGGCGGATCAGATTGCAGACCTTCCCCATGTCAGGGTCGAAGGTTTTATGACCAGTGCCCCCTTTGTAGAAGATCCGGAAGAGGACAGACCGTTCTTTCGTAGTTTGCGCCAATTAAGTGTTGACATGAATTCAAAAAACTATAATAATGTAAATGTTAATGTGCTTAGTATGGGCATGACCAACGATTTTGAAGTTGCGGTGGAAGAGGGTTCGACCATGGTCCGGGTCGGTACAGCAATCTTCGGAGAACGCAATTACAAGAACTGAATGGAGACGGATGAATGAGTTTTGTAGATAGGTTCCTCAGCGCAATCAAACTCAATGACGACTATGATGACGATGAGGACTTTCTCGACGACGAAGAAGAGGAAGAAGAGGACGAGGAACTCGAAGAGAGCAGACCCAGACGCCGTTTCTTCAGTCGTTTTTCAACCGATGAAGACGCAGAAGAAGAGGGCGACTTTTCCAATGACTCCGACTTTGAAGTTCCGGCAAGGGAAAGACGTTCCCGTAAGATCGCTCCGTCAAGGAGAGAGAGAAGACCGGAACCGGCTCGCCCGGCAAGGGAGGAAGCTCCCCGGCGGGAGTATGGCAGACCTGCCAGAAAGAATAAGGTAACGCCGATTACCAGAAAGAAAAATGCGGTTTCTAATATGGAAGTAAATGTAATCAGACCGTCTTCAATGGAAGATACGAGAGATATCGCCGATACCCTGATGAATAACTTTACCGTTGTTCTCAACCTGGAGGGTCTGGATGTCGATATCGCCCAGCGGGTCATTGACTTTACCTGCGGCGTCTGCTATTCCCTGAATGGCAATTTGCAGAAGGTATCCAGTTACATCTTCATCCTGACGCCGTCCAACGTCGATATCTCCGGTGATTTCCAGAGCATTTTAAACGGAGCTTTTGATATCCCATCCATGTCTTCTCAGTATTGATTCTTAATTGATCTTGATTCAAAAGCATCAGCATGACCTGCTGGTGCTTTTCTTATAAGGAGAGGTCCCATGACAGAACCCATCATCAGGGCAAGTTACGACGATCTGACCCAAAGCCTTAAGGAGCTTACGATTCCCAAACATCGGGTCTGCATCGTCGGCGACAGCCATACCATCCCCCTCTACCTGGACCGGATCCGGGCAGCCTGCCAGCCGGTCTTTACGGAAGTCCATTCCTTTATGTGGCAGGCAGGGGAAGAGTATAAAAATCTCGATTCCATCCGGGATTTGATCGGCTATCTGCTTAAGCTGGGCTTTGACCGCAGGGACTGCCTGCTCGCCTTAGGCGGAGGGGTAGTCGGTGATATGACCGGCTTTGCTGCCGCGGTCTATCTAAGGGGGATTCCGGTCATCCAGGTTCCGACGACCCTGCTGTCCCAGATCGATTCCAGCATCGGTGGCAAGACCGGAGTCGACTTTGATGGTTATAAAAATATGGTCGGCGCCTTTCATCTGCCGGTCCTGGTCTATACCGGAATATCCTCCCTGTCAACTTTGCCTGAAGACCAGCTTATTTCGGGTATGGGCGAGGTGGTCAAATCCGCTCTTTTGGGAAATGCGGACCTCTTTGCCTGGCTCAGGGACCATGTCCAAGAAATAAAAGACAAGGACCCTGCCGCCATTTATCAGATGGTCTTGGATACGGCAAAGATCAAGACAGAGATCGTCAAAGCCGATCCGACCGAACAGGGCATCCGCGCCTATTTGAATTTCGGTCACACCATCGGCCACGCCATTGAAAAATACAAGAATTTTTCGCTGCAGCACGGAGTCTGCGTGGGTCTGGGTCTGGTCGCTGCCTCCTACATGAGTATGAAGCGGGGGCTCATTTCAAAGGCGGATCTGGAGGAAATTGAAACGATCTGCCGCGCCTTTGACCTGCCCACCAGGGTCTCCTGTCTTGACTCCGACCGGATCCTTACCATCACCAGGTCCGATAAAAAGATGGTAAACGGCAGGATTCGCTTTATCCTGCTTAAGGCAATCGGTCAAGCCTTAATCGCGGACGACGTATCCGATCAGGAAATACTGGACGGTCTTACTTACATCATGGAGGAAACAGAATGAAGCAGAGAAAAAGCATAAAAAACTGGCTGGGCGCGGTCTTTTTGACCGCCATCCTGATCCTTTTCGATCAGGTGACCAAGGTCCTTGCCGTAAACAAGCTGAAAGACGGTCCTGTCAACCTGATTCCCGGAGTCTTCCAGCTTCAGTACCTGGAGAACCATGGGGCGGCATTTGGCATCCTGCAGGGACAGCAGATCTTCTTTTATCTCATCACCGCCCTCATACTCCTTGCCGTCATCTGGTTCTACAGCCGGATCCCCGGGGGCAGGATCTACCGTCTGCTGCGCCTTCTTTGCGCCATCATCACAGCCGGGGCAGTCGGAAATCTGATCGACCGGATCGGGTTTCATTATGTGCGGGATTTCCTTTATTTTTCTCTGATCGATTTCCCCATTTTTAACGTGGCGGATATCTATGTCACCTGCTCCGCGGTCTTATTTGTCATCTGCATCCTCTTTGTCTATAAGGACGACCAGTTCGCCTTTTTAAAGGGGAAGAGGGAGACCCGCCATGCCTGATTCAAACCGCGCGGAGATTGACGGGGAACTGACCATCCGAGTGGGGGAGGAGCAGGCTGGGCAGCGTCTGGACCGCTTGCTTATGACTGCTGTTCCCGACCAGTCCCGGACCTATATCCAGACCCTCATCGACGACGGATATGTTACAATAAAAGGGAAGAAAGTCAAGCGCAGCCTTAAGCCCGATATGGGAAGCAGCATCCTCGTTCAGATTCCCAAACCCAGAGACCTGGACGTCCTGCCCGAGAAAATGGATCTCGATATCCTCTATGAGGACGATGATCTGCTGATCGTCAATAAACCCAAGGGTATGACGGTTCATCCCGCGCCTGGGGTAAACCGGCATACCCTGGTCAATGGAATTCTCTACCACTGCAGAGACCAGCTGTCCGGCATCAATGGGGTCTTGCGGCCGGGCATTGTCCACCGCATCGATAAAAATACGACGGGTGCCCTCATCGTCTGTAAGAACGATTCTTCTCACCGCAAGATCGCCGACCAGCTCAAGGTCCATTCGATCACCCGCAAGTACCGGGGCGTTGTCATCGGCAACCTGCCGGATGATGTCGGCACCATTGAAGGGAATATCGGGCGCAGCCCCCGGGACCGGAAGAAGATGGCGGTCCTGAAGGAGGGCGGCAAACCCGCTGTCACCCATTACCGGGTCTTAAGGCGCTATGGGACCTATACCTACTGCGAATTTACGCTGGAAACCGGCAGGACCCATCAGATCCGGGTCCACATGGCTTCCATCGGGCATCCCCTCCTGGGAGATGACCTGTACGGTCCCAAGCGGTGCCCGTTTCATCTGGAGGGGCAGACGCTGCATGCCATGACGATCGGTTTTATCCATCCGACGTCAGGGGAATACGTGGAATACAGCGCCCCCCTGCCGGCTTATTTTCAAAAACTCTTAAACAAACTGGAAGGAGGTATCCATTATGAATGAATCCAAAGCGATTGTCACCATCGGCCGTCAGACGGGGTCCGGAGGCAGGGAGATCGGTCAGAGGCTGGCTGAGGCTCTGAAGATCCCCTTTTATGACAGGGAGCTTCTGGTCAGGGCAGCCAAGGAGAGCGGTATGGACGAAGCCATCTTTGACAATCACGATGAGCAGCCGTCTAAGAGCCTTCTCTATTCCATGGCTATGGGGACCTTCTCCTTCGGCTTTCCGCAGACGTCCTACCAGGATATGCCCTTTGACCACAAGGTCTTCCTTGCCCAGTTCGACGCCATTCAGAAAATAGCGGAAGAGGGACCCTGCGTCATCGTCGGCCGCTGCGCCGACTACGCCCTTGAGGAAAACCCCAACCTGCTTTCGGTCTTTATTTTGGGAAATGAAGAGGACCGGGTGCGGCGGATCGCGGCAAGGCGGGAACTAAGTCCGGAGAAGGCGAAAGATTTTATCCGCAGAAATGACAAGCGCCGGTCTGCCTACTACGACTATTACGCCAACAAGAAGTGGGGCGCTTCCGGCAGCTATGATATGTGCCTCAACAGCTCCGTCTTTGGCATCAAGGGCTGTATCGAACTCATTAAAGAGGCTCTTTTGTGCAAAAAATGAATGGGACTGGGGCGGGGGACGAAACCGAAAAGGAAGCCTTAAGTGGCTTAAGAGAGGACCTATGAACAAGAAGAAACAGAAAAATCCATACCTGCAGATCGGAATGACCGCCTTTTTCGTTCTTGCTGCCAGCATGCTCTTTTATTTTCTTCTTTTTCGGACCTCGACCATCCGACTCGGCTTAAAGAAATTTTTCGAGGTCGTCAATCCCATTCTCTATGGCTTTGTCATCGCCTATCTGCTGGATCCCCAGATGACCTTCCTCGAAAATATCATTTACCGGATCATGAAAAAGCTCAAGGTTAAGCCAGGCAAACGGGCGCGCAAGGTTGTCCGGATCATCTGTGCCTT
The DNA here is from genome assembly GCA_002371465.1 of Lachnospiraceae bacterium UBA3689. Taxonomy (GTDB): domain Bacteria; phylum Bacillota; class Clostridia; order Lachnospirales; family Lachnospiraceae; genus Chordicoccus. The sequence continues at coordinate 300,158 of DFIU01000010.1, forward strand.
TGCCGCCATCCTCATTGCCATCCTGATTATCTACGCCCTGCTTGCTATGGTCGTGCCGGAGCTCATCACCAGCATCCGGAACATCATCATCAATATCCCGGTCTATCAGAGAAATATCAATTCCTTTATCCGGGAAAACTTCCACAATCCCGAGGCTGACACCAGGACAGCCTCGGCGATCAATGATGCCTTAAATTATCTGTCCAACTGGGCAAATCACAACCTGCTGCCGGTCTTAAATGATATGGCGGACACCCTGCCCAAGCGGATCGTAAACTTCATCACCTTCCTTAAGAATATCTTTCTGGGTACGATTGTATCCGTCTATGTCCTGGTGGCAAAGGAGGTTCTGCTTGCCCGCTTTAAAAGGATCCTCTATGCTTTTTTGCCGACCCAATCAGCCAACCGGGCACTTTTAAATCTGCGTTTTGTCGATGAAAAATTCGGTGGTTTCCTTATCGGCAAAGTGATTGATTCCGCCATTATAGGGGTGATCTGCTATGTCGTTTTAAAGATCATGAATATGCCGTTCACCATGCTGATCTCCGTTATCGTTGGTGTGACCAATATCATTCCATTTTTCGGTCCTTTTATCGGAGCGGTTCCCTCTGCGGTTCTGATTTTTGTAGTCAACCCGATCCAGACCCTCTACTTCATCATCTTTATCATCATTTTGCAGCAATTCGACGGGAACCTGCTGGGCCCCAGAATCCTCGGCAGTTCCGTCGGTGTCTCCAGTTTCATGGTCATCGTCGCCATCCTTTTGGGCGGCGGCTTCTTCGGAGTCGGAGGCATGGTCTTAGGGGTTCCGATCTGTGCGATCTTAGGTGCAGTCATCCAGGAGCAGATCCTAAGGCGCATGAAGACCAAGGACCTGCCCGGAGACCTGGAATCCTACAATCATGTCGAGCGAATCAATCCCCGGACCCACGAGATCGTCCCCAAGCAGGAGGAGCGGTCAGCGCACAGCCTCTATGACGCCATTAAATACCGCAAGTCCGATATCCGGGAGTTTGACCTGCCGATTGAAAATCATCCCTGGGACCTGACCATGGAAGAGGTCCTTGCGCGCGACGCCAAGATAAACGGGGAGGAGATGGAGGAAGCGGAAGAGGGGAAGAAGGAAGATAAAGAGACGGAAGAAAGAAAAAAGGATGGAAGCGGATCGCAATGTCGTCATCAGCCTTGAGAGATACAATGAAATGGAAAAAGAGCTGAGAAACACAAAGTATCTTGAAAAATTAGCGAAGGCATATAATCAGCTTCAGACAGGAGAGGGAAGAGTCCATGATTTGATTGAAACAGAGGATTGAGTTAATGGAAAAAGTTTGGTCAGATGAGGCAGGGGATGACTATCTATACTGGCAATCTCAAGACCGAAAAACAATTTAAGAAGGTCAATACTCTTATCAAAGAAAATGCTAGTTGATAAGCTGAAACAAGAACTTTCATACTCTCTACAGGAGAGCTATAACAAAATACTGTTTCCGGCGCTGGAGAAAGCGCTTAGAGAAGTGCCTTAAAATAGATCGCTATGTGTCCCCGTTCTGGTCAGATATAAGATCAGCTCATCATCTGATACCTCATAGATCAAAATCCAATCGGGAGTGATATGACATTCCCTACACCCTTTATAGTTTCCGCTTAGATTATGGTCCTTATTCTTTTGTGGCAACGGCTCTCCGTTCGCCAGAAGCTTCAGAATATCGGTCAGCAAAGATAGGTCATATCCTCGCTTCTTCATGCGTTTTAAATCTTTTTGAAATTTTATCGATGGTCTGATTTTATACATCGAGCAAATCCCTCATCATTTCGTCCACATTATCATAGGTCTTACCGAGTGATGGATCAGCTTTCATCCGCTTTACTTCCTCAATAGCATCAATCGTTTCTGCATTCGGCGTTTCATAGTCAATGACATACTGCATATACCGAATTAGATTACCTTTTACATTCTGATGATTTTTTACGACAATGCTCTTAAATGCATCATAAGTATCTCTGTCCATAGTAAAAGAACAGGTTACTACTTTACTGTTGCTCATAATCACACACTTTCTTTTTTATAAAACACAATTTACTTAGTAGCTTTACTAAGTAAATTATATTTTGTAATTCAATTTTTGTAAAGTTTCGTTACTACAAAGGACAGTGTAATTGATACGAAAAGAGGGACTGTAACCAGGTCAAATGGGACTGAGAGAAGATTCAAACCGGAACAGTAAGAGAATATTACGATGTTTGAAGAAGTCTCTTTTATTTAGATTGACAAAAATCACCTCGTGTAATACATTTGTATTACAGAAACAAGAAAGGAGATTGTCATGTCTACCGTTAGTTTGAGAGTCCCAGAAGATGAACTAAACATTTTTAAGGCTTATGCAAAGCACAACCATAAGACCTTATCAGAAGTGATCCGAACTATCATGTTGGAACGGATTGAGGACGAATATGATCTGCAGGTTTTTGCTGATTACGAGGCGAAAAAAGAAGCCGGAACGTTAAAAACCCGTCCTATCAGTGATCTTTGGGATGAAGTCAATCTATGAGTTATCAAATAACCACCACTGACCGATTTGATAAAGCATTTAAAAAGCTGGATCACCAAACTCAGCGAATCATCAAAGCGTGGATTGATAAGAATCTAGTCAGCTGTGAAGATCCGCGTGCCCATGGTAAGGGTCTGACCTCTAATCGCAGCGGTCAGTGGAGATACAGGGTGGGAGATTATCGAATTTTAGCAAAAATAGAAGACAGTCAGTTGGTATTGGTACTGATCGCTGTCGGACATAGAAGTAGAATCTACTGAGGATACGTGGAACAGGGAATCCATGTAGACCAGATTTTCTATCATCGAGCAGTTCAGACAGCAAAGTGATTTTCAACCTCCGCTGCAAAAAACAATATGACTTACCCCTCCGATCCATCTTCATTTTCCGGAAGATCCTTCCTGTAAATCGTTCCTTTGTCATTGGTCTTCCCACTTTTTTTGTGTTGATCTGCCAAAATGTTTCTGGCTCGTTTTAAATCCATGGTCCGGCTGTCTGCATACATCATCGTCGTAGTCGGAGATTCATGGTTTAAAGCCTCCTGAACCAAAGCAACATTGCCCGTAGCTTTCAGCATGTCAGTCGCATAGGTCGCGCGCAGTTTGTGGGGAGTGATACGTGATCCGACTGCCGGAGCCCCTGCTTTTGCATATTTTTTTACCAGCAGCTGAACCGAACGGACGGAGAGTCTGTGCCCCTGATATTTGCCGAAGGCAACCAGGAAGAGGGCATTTTCATCTTTTGCCGGATTCAGCAAATGCCGGACGTCCAGATACTCCAGCAAGGCGCGATGAACGTCGTTATCAAAGAAGACCAGATCCTCCTTGCTGCGTTTTCGGATTACATGAAAATAATGTTCTTCCATATAAACATCTTTCAGATTCAGCCCGACCAGTTCCGAGACCCGGAGCCCGGTCCGCATCAAAGTCAGGCAGATCGCAGTGTCTCGAACAGCCGTTTTGTCATGGTAAGAGATCTGATGATCCGTAAGTCCCAGTCCGGCTGCGACACTATCCATAAATTCGTCCTCTTCATGATCCTTGAGGCGGACAATCGTATGGGTTCCCTTGCCTCCGCGTTCTACATTTGCAACCGGATTATGCTGCAGACGACCGTGAGAGACGAAATAACGCCAGAACATGTTGAGGGCGCTCAGATAGTTGTTGACGGAGCTTTCGGCGTTTTCAACGCCATTTGAGGCGCCTCCGTGACGAATCCAAGAGGCGAAAGCTTCGATATCCTCAGCCTCCAGATGGGACAGATCTGTCAGAGAAATATCTTTACGATCTTTTTTTTCAAAAAATGAGTTATTTTGCTGAAGATAGTCGAAGAATTTGCTGATTCGCTGCATATAGGTCAGCCGCGTAGACGGAGACATTTTTCCCTCACGACCAACGAGAAAGGTCTGGCAGTAGGTAGGCAGATCATCCAGGAGACGATGGACCTTTTCATTGGCGTCATGGTTTTTAGCGTCTTTATATTCAAACTGCATGTTATTGATTCCTTTTTTATGATTCAGTTGGTAGTTCCCTCTGTATTTTACGGATATCTGATGGCTTGTATTTTTTACACATAGATGATTAAATTGATAATAACTAAGTATTAAAATCGAACTATATGAAGGGGCATTTTAGGGCATCTGCGGAGATTGTATGGACTAGCTTTCAAACATGTTTTTATGTTATGTTCCCATAAAATCCTTATAAGTATTCGCTTAATTGATATTATGCGAATACTTATCTTTCTATCCCATCATACTCTTAGGCATTGATTTTTACAAGAATATTCATCCATCACAAACATCCATTATTTAGCTGACCTGCCACCTGACATGACTGCCGCTGTCGTCCTTTGTGACGATCAGCTGGTCATCCATTTCCTGTTTCAGCTCCGATACATGAGAAATAATCCCGATCATTTTGGAACTTCCCGCCATTTCTTTTAAGACTCGGACTGCCTGCGCGCGGGCATGGTCATCAAGAGTTCCGAACCCTTCATCAATAAACATCATATCGAGATTGACTGCGGCGGAACCGGCTGTCACCTGATCCGCCATTCCAAGAGCCAGGGAAAGCGCAGCCATGAAGGATTCGCCTCCTGACAACGTATTGACGGGACGTTCCTGACCGGTCACCGAGGAATAGACCATCAGATCAAGTCCGTGGTTAGCGCCCTCCCCGGCATGTTCCAGCCGGTACATCCTAAGCTCAAACTGTCCGCCGGACATCTCCTGAAATCTGAGGTTGGCGGCAAACAGGATCTGTTCCAGATAATAGCGCTGCACATACGTTTCCAGATCCATCCGCATTCCCGTCTGTTTGCCGGATAAGGTCTGGTAAAGCCGTTTGATTCGCTGAAATTCATCAAGCAGACATTCCCGTTTTTGAAACCGGGACTCAAGATTCGTTAGGATTTCGCGATTTCGCGACAAATGGTCCTCATATTTCCTGCTGACCTGGTTCAGTTCCTCCGCCTTACGGTCTGCTTCAACCTGGTGCTGTTTCAAAAGATTCAGATCCGGCTTTTCGCGACCTGCAATGACGGAAATGGCAGATTGAAGGAGGCTTTCCGCCTGCGTTTTTTGGCGGTTAAATGCGTCCACCTCTGCCTGCATCCGATCAGGATCCTGACGCCTATAGCGTTCAGTCAGGTCCTTCCACCGCGCCTCCTTGACCTGGCTCTCATCCAAAATCTTTTGATAATCAATCTTCATACGCTCGGATGCCGCAGCTTCCTCCGGCAGCTCTTTCTCATATTGGGCGATTCGGGTTTTACACTCCTGTAAGGAAGCTGCGGCTCGATCAGCGGAAGTCTTAGTCCCCTCTGCCGCCCGGTTCGCCACCTGATAGGTCTCCTCAGCTTGTTTCAAGGTATGGAGAGCTTCCGCTTCATTTGAAAATTCCGCCTGACCGCTAAGACTTTGAAGGGCGCTCTTTGCCGCTTCCAGTTCGGAAAATGCCTTTGCGCGTTGCTGCTCCGCCCTTTCCAAAACATCCCGGCAGGTCTTTTTCCTCTGACCCATCCCCTCCAGGGACTGACGGATTTTTGCATAGGTATCGACATCCTGGCGAATCTTCTCTCCGATCGCTTGATGATCCCGAATACCTGTTTTAAGCAGAACTTCCATCTGCGCTGTTGACGCCTGGTCCGGAAGATCCGGGATAAGCAGGTTCAGACTGCTGCGGAACTGCTTCAAAGATTCATCGAGCCGGCTCTTCTTTTCATCAGCTGCCTGCCGCTTTGATCCGGCTTCTTGAGAAGCCTCTTCCACTTTCTGCCGCAGAGAATCCGTTTCTCTTTCAAGTTCCTCAATCCGCTCCCTGGTCAAATGCTGAAGATCTTGAGACAAGGCCGCCGGATGCGGATGATCGAGAGATCCACAGACCGGACAGGGCTCATTGGGATGCAGTTCATTCTGAGCCAGATACCCCGCCTGTTGATCCATAAAGGCCCGGTGGCAGGACAGATATTCCTGATTTTTCTCCTCAAAAGCTGCCGATAGTTCCCTGTAATGATCCACCGCAGCTGCGGCGTTCTTTTGGGATAAGTTGAGATCCTCCTCAAGCTTGGTAATTGCTTTTAAATCAGCAGCCAGAGAGTCCCATTTCTCCATCTGGTTCTTCCAGGATTCCAAACGGCTTCCTGAATCCAGGAGATGAGACTCCTGCTCTTTCAGACTCTCCTCCAGACGTCCCAATTCCCGTTCCTGATCCTGGACTTTAGCATAGGTATCCTTTAAAATTTCCCAGCTCCGCTGCTTTTCCTTAATCTCCTTTTGGACCTTTTTCATCTTTTTGAAAATAGAAAGGGTCTGGTTCACCCTTTCCTTCACGGCAGAATAAGCTGCCGTCTCCTTTTTTTGCAGAGAACTGGCTTCTTCATGTTTGACTTTCGCATTTTCTGCATCTGTCTTAAGATCCGGCAGGCGGTCCTTTTCTTTTTGCAGGCTGCCAATCAGGAAGCCCACTCTCTGAAGCTGATCCTGATAACGTTGAAAGATCGATTGAATCTCATAAGCCTTTCGCAGATCGGTGATCAACTGGGAAATACTTTGGACTTGAGACTCTTTCTTCTCACAGTCTTCTAAAGTCGCTTCCGCTTCTTCCTTTGCCTGATAGCTCTTTAAAAGCTGCTCTCCCACACTCAGCTCTTCGTGTGCCTTCAAGCTGGTCTTTTGAGCATCCCTTGAGGATCTTTGCGCCTCCTTCGCTTTTTCCTTTAGAAAAGCAGTCAGCTTTTTCAGCAGTTCCAGAGCCTCTTCGATATCGACAACGGAAAGATCAGATGCCGTATTGATGCCGGTAAGCAAATCCTTCAGCCTCTGTTCCTCTTCAAAATCATCCGGCAGGGATACCCGGCTCAGCTCATTGACGCAGAGCATTTTCAAGGAAGCGATCTCCGCTTCCTTCTCGTTGAATCGTCTTTTTAGTTCCGCGGAAATGTCATCATAGATTCCGGTCCGGAAGAGCTTGCGGAAAATCTCCTTCTTTTCATTCGACTTTGCCTGGAGAAGTCTGATAAATTCTCCCTGGGCGATCATGGCGGTCTGCATGAACTGGTCCTTGGTCAGCCCCACCAGTTCAAGGAGTTTTAGATTGGTTTCCTTTTCCGGATAAATGGACCCATCCGGCATTTCCAGCGTCACTTTCTCTGAAACCGAGATCATCCCTGTCCCGCGCTTTTTTGGACGGCTGTGGCGAGGTTCCCGAAAAGCGGTATATTCCTGCTCAGATCCACCGGACAGGGTTGAAAAGGTCAGCTTCACATAGGGTTCCGTACCGGGAGCGGCAAACTGGCTCTGCATCTCCTCTCCAGTCTTCCTGTTGGAAGAAGAACTGGTCTCCCCAAACAGGGCGAATACGAGGGCGTCAAAGATGGTGGATTTTCCGGATCCCGTATCACCGGTAATCAGAAAGAGGTTCTGACTGGGCTTTGTGAAATCAATATCCGCTTTCTTTCCATAGGAACCAAAAGCCTGCATCTGAAGTCTGATCGGTTTCATGTCTCTGTCTCCTCGTCGTTCCAGTGTTTATAAGCTGTCACAAGCCCTTGTTACAATCATCAGCCTTATGATTGATATGAATATACGCGTCCTCCAAAGTCACTTCGGCTGGTACAGCCCCCTCTAACGGGCGCTGCTCACATAATATTTTAAACCGAATCCCATCTGCTGTCAGCTGCTTTGCTGTAACATGAAAGTTGCTTTCAATCCATTTTGAATCTTCTTGATTTTTTGTTGAGTAAGTCCATAACTTCCCTTTGGTTTCTGAAATCAGCTGGCTCGCCTGACCTGCATATTTTAACTGCCCTTTTTTCATAATTAAAATATGATCCGTAGTTGCAGCAAGATCTTCCACTACATGCGTGGAAAACAGTACAGTTCGCTCCATAGAAAAATCGACCAGCAGCTTTCTGATCCGAACTCGTTCTTCAGGATCAAGTCCTGTTGTTGGTTCATCGACGATCAGAAGCTGAGGCTCATTCAACAGTGCCTGTACCAGCCCCACTCGTCTTTTCATGCCTCCGGACAGCTGCTTATTTTTCCTCCCCTTATATTCATATAAGCCGGTTCTTTTTAAGTAGTAATGGATTCTTTTTTCGCAAACATCCCGATCAATTCCTGCCATAGTCCCGAGGTACATGAGTGTCTCTTCCACCTTCAGATTCGGGTATAAATTTAATTCCTGCGGAAGATATCCGATCTTTTTCTGAATGATCTCATAATTCTTTTCTGCATAAGGGATGCTGTCAAACATAAGATTTCCCGCAGTTGGTTTTATAACCGTGGTCAGTACACGCATCAGAGTTGTTTTTCCGGCTCCATTTTCCCCCAGTAGACCGTAGATTCCATTTCCGATACAAAAGCTCATATCCTGAATCCCTTTCAAGCCGTTCTTAAACTGTACGGTTAAGTCGTTCACTTTTAAGATCATATCATTTCCTCCGCCTTTTCAAAGTCTGTGGAATCATTATCCGCAGCATAAGCACCGATAGGACAAAGCCCAATAATTTCCCAAAGATCCACTCTTTCAGAGTGCCTCCCGCCTGATTGTGAAACACATAGGCGAAAAGATTATACGGACCTAGTAATGTATCCCCCATTGTTGAATTTAGTAAAGACCAGACCAGCAGCGAAATTCCAATACCACACCAGATATTTTGAAACAGATTTGAAAGAACAATAGAAAGAACGCCCCAGAAAAATATTGATATACTGACCGCGAATAGATATTCTGCATATAAATTCCACTCGTTCTTCCAATTTCCGACAGAAGGTGTTTGTATGATCAAAAAGAAGAGGTAGCCCATCGCTGAAAGGAAAAGTAAATACAGAAGTTGTACCAAAATCCTTCTGTTTACCATTCTTCGTTTCTTCTTGAGCGGATATAAGGCAAAGATTTCCCATCTTCTCTCCCGTTTATCAATTAGATATGTATCCGCCATGAATGCAATAGACAAAACCGAAACCGCTGGATCCAGTGTCACCCCAATTTCCCTTGTTTCGGATATTCCTCTGAATAAAGCCAGAAAACCAATAAACAGGATCGAATAGAGCACTTTATAAAACGGAAGCATTATCTTTCTCTCATATTTCATAATCTTCTCCGCCTCCATCTTCTGACAGCAAGAGAAATAAACAGCAGGTTCAGTAATACTATCGCGATTTGATTTAGACGAAATATGGGAAGTGCCTTGGTTTCAAAAAAACCCCCGTCAAATCGAAAAAGCAGCCCCAATACTCGTCCGTAAAACCCATAATTTCCACCCGCATCATAACTGCCCATGTTGGAATAAACAACATATACAAAAATGAATGGAATCGAGGGCAAGGGACTTCTGAACAAGATTGCAGATAATATGCAGATGCCTATGCAAATTAACAGGGTTGGCATTACGTATAGAAGGGTTGCTGAAAACAGATCCCAAAAGCAATCCAGCATATTTCTTTGAAGCTGATTGCGTTGACACAGTATGGCAAAGATAACTGTTATCATCAGAACAGCCAGAGATAAGGGGATGAGTCCCCCGAAATACTTTCCCCACACATAGCGGTTCGCGGAGATAGACTTTGTATGTAACAATTCATAAGTATCTTTTTTTAAATCGCCAAGAAATAGAAAAGCGAGTAAAACAGCTGAAAAGAAAGCGATATGAAGTCCTGTGAAATCAGCATACTTTTTGGCAAAATAGTAAGCGTAGGAATGCTTTGCTAATTTTGCATTTATATATTGATTTAATTCGCCTGCTTCCGCCCTTTTTTTCTTCGCTTCCACAAAGATAGCTTTTCCATCATAAAAGTCATATCGATCCTTTAGATACTGGACAGTTCCGGGAATAGACAAGTCCTGTGCCCTCACATCATCAATGACGCGCTGTGCTTCCTGATCATTCATGTCATAGCTTTGGATCAAAATCTGCCTGATGTGAGTGAAACCAATGTTCTTTTGTTCCTCTGGCGTAGTTGGAATATATCCATTCATAATATCTGCATCTGTTGACCGGACTTTCTTCAACTGTTCCACTTCTTGATTCGTTGAAAACCGATGGATACCCAAGTATCCACTTAAGCTGTTGTAAATACTGATTGCGATAAGGACGATCCCTATCCAATACAAAGGATTTTTCATGTAATTTTTAAATTCTCTGCACACGATTGCCTTCATAAAATCCTCCCGATTCCAGATATGGTAGAGTTTTTTATCTATGGATAGTATACGGTTCAAATATCAACAAATTTATAATCAGACAGGCAGCACTCAACGCAAAAGCTTCTTTGCAAATAAATAAACGGAATTGCCAAAGAGCAGCAATTCCGTTTATTTCAACTGGCTGTAACAGCCTTATATGTAATTCATTACCAGTATCCAGTAAACTTAAGTCTTTATTCCAAATACAGCCTCCGCCCGTGCCCCACCGGTTTTCAGATTTTCCAGCCGCAACTCCCCTCCGTGCGCCGCGCATAGGGATTTACTGATAAATAATCCAAGACCATAGTGAACACTGCCGTTTTCTTCTTTTCTTTTTGAATAGGCTTGCAGCAATTTCTGAGGTGGCTTCTGAAATCCCGGACCATCATCTTCAATAGCAAGGACCATACGATCTTCCTGCATTGTTAAAGTGCCAGTGATCTTTTTGGTCGCATACTGGATTGCATTATTTAAGAGATTTTCTTCCACTTCCATAAGAAATACCGGGTCAATTTTCAGTATACAATCAGCAGTGTCATGCTGAAACTCAAATATCTTTTCATTCTTTTTACAAAGATCTTTTAGTATTTCATATACAATCCCCAGGACTTCTTGATAGGATAATTCTTTGTACTGCGGCGTCATATCGACAAGGCGGTTCAAACTCTTCATCATACCGACAAAGTGTTCCAAGTGGTCCACATAGCGAATCGTTTTACCAATCATCTCTCCGGCATGTTCTTCAGATAACCTATGAAGGGGGTAAAACTCATCAATGATCTCCAGATTTCCTTTTATCAGAGCAATCGGCGTTCGGATATCATGGGCAATCGCCGAGCGCAGCGTTCTTTCGTCTTCCACAAGACTCCAGAGCTTCTTTTTGTTTCGTACCAGTTCTCCTCTCATTTCTTCAAATTCTTTACACAACTGTCCCATCTCATCCTGATTCGCATAAGATATTTCAAATGATAAGTCATTGGAAGAAATACGATTAGAAGCCTCCATAAGTACTCTTAAAGGTCGTTTTAATTTCTTTTGATAAAAAAGAGAAACAGCAATGATACAGAACAGAAAAGATATGAATAGATCTCCCCACGTTTCAATGACATCACAAGCCTCAACGATAAATACATCTTTATCAGACATCAATCTTGAACGTATTCTGGGGATGGAAGCAAGATAATTACTTCCATTTTCTTTCTCCACGCTTTCCGCATACTCTTCTTTATCAACATATTTGTACCAGATATTCTCCTGAGTATGCTTGGCATAATTTGTCAGCCCAAAACTGAACGCAGTACTAATTCCCAAGGCAACAGCCATATATAAGATAATAGTCGCTTTTAATGACAGATTCCTTATCTTTTCCATCTGTAACCAATTCCCCAAACCGTTTCTATATATTCCTGCTCTGAATATTGACGAAGCTTTTTTCTGATTCTGCTGATAAGAACGGTAATTACTCTGCTTTCAGCATCGCTTTCATATCCACCGGTATTTTCATAAATTTTTTCAATATCAAAGACCCTACCTTGATTTAATGATAAAAATTCGACGATATTATATTCCAGCTTGGTCAGGGTAATTTCATGATTCTGAAAAAAGATTTTCTTTGCGGAATAATCAATCATCAGTCCATTTTGATATTGTATCCTGCTAGTTTTCTTTACTCGCTTTTCTCGTTTTAAATGTGCTTTGATACGTGCTTCCAGTTCCCTCAAACTGATTGGTTTTAGAATGTAATCATCCCCTCCGATTTCCAAGCCATTTATTCGATCCTGCTCTTTTTCACGTGCCGTCAAGAAAATGATCGGGCACGATACCAACTCTCTGATCTTCATGCAGACTTCAAAACCATCCATATCAGGCATATTGACATCCAATAAAATGATATCCGGAGAATACTTGATCTTATTTAAAGCCTCTTCCCCATCGAGAGCGCAAGTTACCTCATATCCCTTTAAGGACAAATACTCCTGAACCATCTCCAACATATCGGCGTCATCATCTACAAGTAAAATTTTATGCATATTCCCTTCTCTCCATCAGAGCTCCAAGCCTGAATCTAAAGTTGGATCAGCTGCATTCATACCGGAATGCCCCGAAGCTGCTGATACTCCCCACTTTACTTGAACTGCTGACCACTTGATACCGCATTGATGACATCACGCAGTAATTCCCGATCTTTGTCATCGGTGTCCTTCATAAATTCACAGCACAGGGAAAAGGGATTTTTCAGCGACTCCCGCATGATCTCCTCTTCGGGCTGGTGGTTCTGTGGATTTTCTCTGCGAATCTCCAGCAGATTGGGAAATGCCGACCGGATCCGGTCCTGCATATCGACAGCATCCTCTTCGTGAAGACCGGTCAGTCGGATGGATACATAATCACTGCAGCCTTGCTGCAAAATATCATGGAGAGTTCCCCGAATGACTTTTACTTCCCGAAGCGGCGTAAGCGGCAGCTCTTGGATCTTGATACTGCCCTTTTCTTTCATCTCCACGCACAAAATCCCCTTGCTCTGCCCGGCTTCACTGACAGAGTACTGGAGCGGAGTGCCGCAATATCGGATCATGTCGCTTCCGACTTTCATCGGCTTATGAATGTGCCCCAATGCCGCATAATCAAATTTTTTAAGCAAACCGGCATCGATGGCATCGATATTTCCGACTGTTACGATTTCGGAATCCATTCGTTCCAGCTCAGATGGATCAGCTCCAAATGGCAGATAAAACTGGTGGCTGACCAGTACATTCCGTTCCGTTTCATTGATCTGCTCTCGTTCCAACAAGGCTTTCAGACTGTCCTGATAGGTACGAAGGTTTCCGTTTGAATCCGGTCCCACAATTTGCTTTACCATCGAAGGCTTTACGAAGGGGAGCAGATAGAAGTTGACCGGTCCATACTGGTCCCGGAGCGTGACCTTTTCGATATGGTCACCTTCCCTTTCCGGTGGGAGCCCGATCATGTGGATGTTCTGACGGGACAGGACAGTCCGAAACAGATTGACTCTTGGTCCACTGTCGTGATTGCCACTGATAATCATTATTTCAGTCCGGGGAAGGCGTTCCTGGAGGGTCGTGATGAAGCGGTCAAACATCTCGACCGCGTCGACGGAGGGAATTGCCCGGTCATAGATATCTCCGGCAATCACAAGACCATCCGGTTCTTTACGTTCCGCTGCGTCTGCAATCTGGTTTAAGATATAGGTCTGATCCTCCAAAAGATCCCTGTTGTAAAGCCTCAGCCCCAGATGCAGGTCTGAAAGATGAAGAAACCTCATACTCTCCTCCGCTTCAGTTCATATCAAAAAAGAAAATCAGAAAAGTTCCAATTTTTGGTTCAATTTCGGATAGATTCGCTCAATAAACCAATCTTCCGTGGAACGGCGCAGCGCCTCCTCAGGCGTAAACCAGGCAATCTTACTGTTTTCGTCCGGTTTGATCCGAATGGTGTCTTCCGGATCGGCTTCAATCAGATAGGTCACATTGAGATGCAAGTGGGACGACACATAACTCCCACGCTTCTCATGTCCGTCGACCGTCAGAATCTCCAGGGAAATTGGATTGGGATTGACCAGGTGAATATGGGAAAGTCCGCTCTCTTCTCTGACTTCCTTTAGGGCAACTTGAGCCAAATCCCTGCAGCCGTCGGCATGACCTCCCAGCCATGCCCAGGAATGATAGATATTGTGGTATGCCATCAGCACCTTGGAGTGATCCGGTATGGTCACCCAGGCGGAAGCGGTCAGATGCGCCGTCTGATTCTCCCTTGTATAAATATCCATGCCCGTACCAAGCCACTTTAGCATCAAATCCCGGTCATTTCTTTCCTGCTCATTGACCGGTATATATTCCTGCAATTGTCTTTTCAGATCTTCCATTTCCCAAACCTCCTGAACCTTTATTATACACAATCACAGAAAACATAGGATAAAAAGCCAATAAAAAAGGACAGCCGGGGAGTGCTGTCCTCTTCCGGGGTGAAACCGGATACAAACTATCAGGTAAACATAATTATATTATGTTAATTTCACTTCAAATAAAGATTTGCTCTGATCTACAGACTTCGAAGCTGTACTCTATATCAAGGACAACTTCAAGTTAGTGGTTCTGCTTTTAAACACATGCTTTAATATACCCCAGACAGTGTATTTCCATTTTAAAAAGGATTCCCTCAAAGCTGTCTTCCAAAATTTTTTCAATATTAACAGAGCAGGCTTCTTATTTCAAACTTCGCTTAAAAAGACCCGATAAGATAAGAGTTGCAAAAATTTGCAGAATTTTCTCCCCTGGTCCTTATTTGCAGCCTATACACAACTCAGGGATAAGGATCTGATACAGTAAAAATTCTTCATGCATAATAAGGAACCAAGAGGTAAGAGCCGGCATGAATCATATTGCCGTCAATGTGATTGATCTCCTCTACTTCAGCGATAAACTCTTTTTTATCGGAAAAGCCAGCTCCCATCTGGGCATCGGCGATATCCCAAAGCGTCTGCCCCTCTTCTACCTGAATACTCCTGACATGCTCAACGGCTGCCGCCTGGTTGCCGGCATCGACATTCTTAGCCAGGACGTTGGTCAGAATTGCAGCCAGGATCATAACACCTGCCACAACTGCCAGAAGGCTGAGCAGCATACCGGGGAGGTCCTGCTTTCTGTGAGCAGACCTGCCCACGGCTGACGAATGGAAAGACCGGGAGTTCTTACTGCGCCGCCGATACTCTCCTGACGGTCTTGATTTAAAAGAATACCCATAAGATGCAAGATCAATAGATCCTGAATGATAAGTCCCACGATTCATGTTGTTGCCTCCAATATCCGAAAATAAGTTCACAAACATTTGTTCGTCTTGATGGTTATCAGTATAATAAGCGAACGCATGTTTGTCAATCAAATCGAACATATTTTCCGAATATCTGTTTGCGTGGCTGTGCAAAACATGGTACAATGACTTCAGTAAACATCCAGGAGGACACAACATGTCTTACGGAAAAATAACTCCTAAACAGCAGGAGATTCTTGATTATATTAAGGAAGAGATTTTGAATAAAGGTTATCCGCCGGCAGTGCGGGACATCTGTGAAGCGGTGCATTTAAAGTCGACGTCATCGGTTCATGCCCATCTGTCTACTTTGGAAAAAAATGGCTATATCCGCCGCGACCCCACTAAGCCCCGCGCGATTGAAATTGTAGATGACAGCTTCAATCTTTCACGCCGGGAAGTCGTCAATGTTCCGATTGTCGGTACGGTAGCCGCCGGTCAGCCCCTGCTGGCTGTTGAAAATATTGATAACTATTTTCCAATTCCTTCCGAATATCTCCCCAACAAGAAGATTTTCATGCTGAAAGTTAAGGGCGACAGTATGGTCAATAAAGGGATTTTGAATGGGGACTGTGTTGTCGTCCAGCAGCAGTTCACTGCCAGAAATGGAGAGATGGTCGTCGCCCTGGTGGATGATTCCGCCACAGTTAAGACCTTCTACAAGGAGGATGGCTACTTCCGCCTGCAGCCGGAAAATGATCACATGGATCCCATTATCGTCAGAGGCGATCTGCGGATTCTGGGGAAAGTCATCGGTGTCATTCGGCTCTTTCAGTAAAGTTATAAAGAATCAATTGGAATCATGCGTAACTGTCTCTTATCCCATTAGTTTCTTTTCAATCTTTCATCCAGCGTAAATCTATTAAAAACGCGCGCCATAGAGCGTATGCAAAACGAGGGAAGCAAGTCATCAAATGGCTTACTTCCCTCGTTCTCTGTCTGACCTTCTATCCGCATAAACTTAACTTTAGATCTAGATGCAATCCCTCTCTATGCGTGTGTGGTCAGCACTATATTGATCCGGTCAATATAGTGCATTTTTTCTGAAAGCAACATGTAATATATAATTGACATTATGTCGCGTCGGTGCTATTCTTTAGATGTCAAATAAACACGACATTATAACAAGGAGGATCGATTATGACTTATCAATTTGGTGTGGTAGCCGGACTTATTTTTTTCCTGATTCTTACTCTGGTTCTCGTGCGCAAAAAGGGGCAGTCACATAGTAAGTATGATGAGATGCAAACAGCGATACGGGGAACTGCCTATCAATACGCGACTGTTACAGGGGTCCTTGCAGGGATCATACTTGGCTTACTTTTGGACATGGATGCATTCCCTATGGACGGAAGTTTTTCGCTGATGGTGGTCAGTTTCCTGATGGTAACGATCTACATCGTCTATATGGTCATGAAGGGAGTTTACTTTGGTATTTCCGGGAATTGGAAGAAATGGACTCTCTTGATCTTTATCATCGGTCTTAGCAATCTTATCATCGGCACACTTCATATCGCCCAGGAAGGACTGCCGGAGGGAAGGCTTACCATCGTCAATAGCAACCTTATGATGGGAATTTCATTTTTGATCATCGTGGCAGCCGTAATGATCCGGAAAGAGAGAGAAAACAGGAGCGAATACTGATGAAGAACCTGAAAATGAAAGCTGCAAGAGCCGCCAAAGACCTCTCCCAGCAGCAGCTGGCAGATCTGGTTGGCGTCTCCCGACAGACAATCAATGCAATTGAAAAGGGAGACTACAATCCTACGCTCCGACTCTGCCTGGAAATTTGCAAAGCTTTAGGCAAGACCCTTGACGAGCTTTTCTGGGAGGTTTAGTTTTACCAGAAGATCTTGATGGTCATCATTTCATCCGAGTTGCTGTAGTAGTACTGCATACTGCCCAGTCCCTCTTTCCTCATCTTGACCTGCAGGGGATCGTGGATGAGTCCGTTATTTCCGAACAGGTTCGCCATAGCCTGGGAATAGGCTTCAAAAGTCCCGAATTTCAAATAGGTGATGCTGTCGCCGTTTCGGACAGAGGCATGGAGATGAGCGGTCAGGGAATCGGGATCGTATCCCTCAAAGAAATCACCCAAAAGGCGGTAGAAGTCGTAGGTCCGGTCCGCGCAGTCCGGGTAAGAATAATCCGGGGTGAAACGGTGACGAGACCTCAGAACCTCTTCCTTGGTCATGCCCAGATAATCATATATGATATCGAGCTTAGCTGAATCCTGCTGGTTCTCGCCGTAGGCTGGATCTCCCCAGGTCGGATCAACATAGGTCTCGATGCCGTCGATCTGCACCAGGTTCCAGACATGAGCGATGCCGCTGTCGGAAATTTCCCCATAGACCAGCTCGCAGGGAATCCCCATATGATTGAGCAGGTATTTGAAGGATTTGGCATAGCCGGCGCACACGGATGCGTGATTCAAAAAGACACTCTGGATGTTTTGATCCTGGCTGGCGTCCAAATTATAGTCCGTAGTTCTGACGATCCACTCGTAAGCGGCACGAACTTTCTGATAAGTTGTGGCAGTCGGGGACACAGAAGTAAGGAAGGTTCCCGCTTCCTGATCGATCTTTGCCTGTACGGCGTCGATCTCAGCCGGATCAATATTAAAGGTCAGACTGATCTTCTCTTTGCCGCCGCCCTCCGGACCGTAGATCTTAGCTTCGCCGTCCAGCCAGAAAAACTCCGGGTGGTCATTTAAAAGGGCGTTGAGTGACTTTTCAATGTAACTGACTTCCCTGCTCTCCACGACAAATTCCGCCTTGCGGCCGGAGATGCCGGTATAGAGCTGGTTGTAGACCTGCTTCTGATCCGGATTGATCTGATCATAGTAATAGCCGGTCAGCCCCCTGGTCTCCTCTTCAACCTGCCAGTTATCCTCCTCGGAAGAGCCCTTTAAGAGGGATTCAAAGGAGAAGGAAGTCCCTGCATTTGAAGCGGTCTCTTCTGCCCCATCCGACTGCGCCAGTTCTGAGGATGCAGCGGCTGGTCCATTTTCCTTAAGTGACGTGCAGCCGGTCAAGAGGCTGCCGCAGAGGGTCAGGACCAGGGCTGGAGCGATAAATCGATTGAGAATAGATCGATACTTCATAGGCTCTTTAGTCCCGGCTCTCCAGCTCTTCAATGGAAACCTTTCTGCCGTCCTTCCAGATACGGTCCAGATCATAGAACTCGCGGGCTTCCTGGTCGAAAACGTGAACCACGACTCCCTTGAAATCAATCAGAGTCCAGTTGGCATTGCGATGCCCCTCGACATGATCCGGGACAAAACCCGCCTCAGCTGCCTTCTCCTCAACCGCCTGCACCATGGCATCCGTCTGATTGAAATTGGATCCGCTGGCGATCACAAAATAGTCGGCAAGGGGAGAGATTCCGTCGATCTCAATCACCTCAATATTTTCAGCCTTCTTTTCTTCCATGGCACGCTGGCAGATGGCAGCCAGTTCTTTGCTTTCCTTTTTTTCCATATCAGTCCCTCTTTTCTTCGTGAACTTCCTCGTAGAATGAAAATGCGTCCTGGGTGTTCTGGTCGATATCGCCCTTACGGGAGTGCAGATAAAGCAGCATATCCTTTAAAATGAGGTAGCAGCACTCGTCGAGATTGCGGAAGGCGTACCTCCTGATCTCCGGCAGATGCCGGGATTTATTCCGTCTGGGTTCGATATAGTCCGCGATAAAGACGATCTCTTCAAGCGGGGTCATGCCCGGACGCCCTGTCGTGTGGTAGCGGATCGCGCTTAGAATCTCTTCGTCCTCTACCCCGTACTTTTCTCTGGCGATACAGGCGCCCGCCTTGGCGTGGAGCAGGAAGGGATTGCTGCGTTCCACTTTACTGATCTCAAAGCCGTTCTTTTCGCAGATCCGGATCTTTTTTGAATCCGGAATACACTTGGCGCAGTCATGCAAGAGCCCCGCCGTCTCCGCCTTGACCAGGTCTACGCCGTGCGCCATGGCAAGAGCGGCACTCATATAGCGGACGCCCTGGGTGTGGTACCAGCGGTTGGCGTCGATGTATTTGGCGAGTTTTTTGCTGAAGGCCTCCAGGTCATACTCTGTCTCAGCCATTATTTCCTCCCTCGGTCAATTCTCAAGTTCCCCGCAGTTTATGCCAATCCTGCTGATTCTGGTCTTTTACCAAACAGTTTCTTTAGGATTCCCAGAAACTTATAATCTATAACCTTTTAGATCTTCAGTTTCCTGCATGTCCTGACCTTACTCCTTCAGATCTTCTGATCTTAGTCTGCCGCGCCTGTTATTTCGCATGTCCCCTGTAGATCCCATGATCTTTGATGTAGGTCATCACTGCATCCGGCACATAGTAGCGGATGGACCGGTCCTCCCGTATCCAGCCCCGGATCATATTGGAGGAGCAGTCGATATTTTCCGTATCCAGCTTCTCCACCCTGGCATGGTAGGTTTCCCGGACGTGGACGATCTGCCGATCCAGCAGTTCATTGCTGGTGTGGTTGCGGGTTGCAACGACCAGGGTGCAGTTGTCACAGATCCTCTGCGGCAGGTACCAGGAATCAAAATCAAAGAGAGAATCCGCCCCGATGATAAAATACAGCTCGTAGTCGGGATGGGACGCCTGAAGCGATTCCAGTGTCCGATAGGTATAGCTGTAACCGTCCTCCGTCATTTCAAAATCGCAGATTTCAAAATGGGGATTGCCCTTGATGGCAAGCTCCACCATTTCAAACCGTTCTTCATTGGACGCCCGTCCCTCCCGGTTCTGTTTATGGGGCGGATTGCCGGCGGGCATATAGAGGACCTTATCCAGGTCGAACTGACCGTAGGCCGCCTCGCCCAGGATCAGGTGCCCGATGTGGATGGGGTCAAAGGTTCCGCCCATCAAACCGATTTTTGCCATAGGGCCCCCTTACGGAAGGACAATCTTCCGCTTGTCCGGTTTCGCCATCCGGTAGAGGACGAACTTTCTTCCGATGACCTGGACCAGGGTGGACCGGGTGCGTTCCGCAGCTGCCTCTGCGATGGACCGGATATCGTCCAGGCAGTTCTTCTGCACGCTGATTTTGATCAGTTCGCGGGCTGCCAGCGCCTCATCCATATTTTTCGTATTTTCCGGTGTCAGGGATTCCTTGCCGATAAAGAGGATGGGATCCTCCTTCTGGGCAAGACTCCTTAAATATGCTCTCTGCTTACTCGTCATCTTCTAAATCTTTCTCTTCCATCTCTTCGCCGTTGAATCCATCAACATCTCCGGCGTGGTCTTCATAGTATTCAAACTGCTGGTTGTAGAGCCTTACGGTATCGCCCTCCTGAATGCCTCTTTCCTTCAGTTCGGCTAAGATGCCGGACCGCTTCATCCAGGCTGTAAAATAGACAAAGCCCTTCTCGGAGGATAGATTGGTATAATTCAGCATCCGCTCGACGCTGGGACCTTCGATGGCAAAGACCCTCTCGCCCTCGCGATTGGTCTCCGTCTCGATCGTATAGCCCCCCTGCTCCTGCTGCTCGTCTTCCGGGAAATATTCCTGCTCATAGTATACGGTTTCCGGGGCTTTGGTCGCAAGCAGATTTCTGACCGCATAGAGAAGTTCCTGAACGCCCTGACCGCTGACGGCGGAAATCGGGAAGAGCTGGAAGCCTGCCTCCTTGCAGTATGCTGCGATCTTGTCCAAGGGACTGACTCCATTTTCATCTGCCTGGGCGGCATCGATCTTATTGGCGGCGATGACCATGGGCTTTTTCATAATATCCGGGTTGAATTTCTCCAGCTCGGAATTGATAGCCTTGATATCCTCGACCGGGTCCCTGCCGTCAAAGGAGGCGGTATCGACCAGCTGGATCAGGACCCGGGTCCGCTCGATGTGGCGCAGGAAGCGGTGACCCAGCCCCACGCCCTCCGAAGCGCCTTCGATCAACCCCGGCATATCGGCAATGACAAAGCCGCTTCCATCCTCGAAATTGACAACGCCCAGGTTGGGATCAATCGTCGTGAAGGGATAGTTGGCGATCTTGGGATCAGCGTTGGTCACTCTGGAGAGAAATGTCGACTTACCGGCATTGGGGAAGCCGACCAGCCCCACATCCGCCACCAGCTTCAGCTCCAAGGTGACGTCCAGTTCCACGGCGGGCTTGCCGGGCTCCCCGTACTGGGGTGCCTGATGGGTGGAGGTGGCAAAATTCATATTGCCGCGTCCGCCCTTGCCGCCCTTTAAGAGGACCTGGCGCCGGTTTGTTCCAGACATATCGGCGATAATGCGCCCGCTGTGTTCTTCTCTTACGATGGTCCCCTCCGGAACCTTGAGAATGATATCCTGGCCGTCCTTGCCGTGACAGCGCCGCTTGCCGCCCTCTTCGCCGTCCGTCGCCCGGAACTGATAGCGGTGCTTATAGATAAAGAGGGTATTCATCGCCTCGTCGACTTCAAAGATGACGTCGCCGCCACGGCCTCCGTCTCCTCCGTCAGGGCCGCCTGCCGCGACAAACTTCTCCCGGCGGAAGCTGACATGACCGTCGCCGCCCTTGCCCGCCTTGATATGTATTCTTGCAAAATCTTCAAATGCCATGTTTTCACCTTTTCCTTTAAAAATCACCGGGCATGCTTTTGTCTTGTCAAAAGTAGGTCCGGTCATATTTAATAAAGAAAACAGGCTTCAAATCCTTAAGATTTGAAGCCTGCTGACAGAACTTATTCAGCTGCGGTCTCTACAAGTTCGATAGAGCACTGCTTGCGGTCTCTGCCAAGTCTTGTGAAGCGAACAATCCCGTCCTTTAACGCGAACAGGGTATCGTCGCCGCCGATGCCGACATTTTCGCCCGGATGGATATGGGTTCCGCGCTGTCTGTAAAGAATGTTTCCAGCCTTTACAAACTGGCCGTCAGCTCTCTTAGCTCCAAGTCTCTTTGCCTCAGAATCACGGCCGTTCTTTGTAGAACCGACACCTTTCTTATGAGCGAAGAGCTGAAGATTCATGTTCAGCATGTCTTACACCTCCTCAATTTCTACTTTGATGTGAGATCTTCCATAACTTTGTTCGATGGCAGTTAAACCGAGGATCAAAGATTCCATCAGCAGGTTTCCCTTATCGGAAAGCCCCTCAGGGAAACGGCAGGTCAGCCGGCCGTCCTCTTCTAAAGTCTCCACCTGATCATGAGCCAGGGTCTCAATGGAATTGACGGTATTGATGCTGAGTACCGAAATGGCGGCGCAGACAATGTCCTTGCCGGCATCCGCAAAACCCGCATGTCCGTCAGCCTGAAAGCCCTGATACGTTCCCTGGGAACGGAATATCCTCACATTCGTCATGTCATCCGTTGATCTTGTTGATTCTTACTGCTGTGAAATACTGTCTGTGACCGTTCTTCTTGTGATAACCCTTCTTCGGCTTATACTTGTAAACAATCACCTTGCGGTCGCGACCCTGACGAACAACTTCGCCTTCGACTGTCGCGCCTTTGACATCATCGCCAACCTTGAGGCTGTCGCCTGAAACAGCAAGAACCTGATCAAAGGTAACCTTATCACCAGCCTCGCCAGCGAGCTTTTCAACGCGAACGATGTCTCCTTCGGAAACTTTGTACTGCTTTCCGCCAGTTGCAATTACTGCGTACATTGAAGTTTTTCCTCCTTCTTCACAATACTCGCCAGATTCGGCGATGCACCGGTGTGCATACTTATAGCCTCTCCGTGCGGCATACGATGGTACTATATCATAGTTGAAGAGCCTGCGCAAGGGGTTTCCGCACTTTTTGCCGAACGATCTCCATAATGCCCAGAGGGGTCAGATCGACCACCTCCGTATGGATGTGGTCCCTGCGGACCTCCTTCTTCATGACGTTGACCAGTTCTTCCTTGTGATCGTCGTTTTGCATGGTGATAAAGTCGACCAGGATCATACCTGACAGGTTTCTAAGGCGCATCTGCCGTCCAATCTCCGCTGCCGCTTCCAGATTAATCCGGCGGTAGGTCTCCTCCGGCTTCTTCCCCCTGGTGCATTTGCCGGTGTTGACGTCGATGCTGACAAAGGCCTCGGTCTGTTCGATGACGAGAAAAGCGCCGCTCTTTAAATAGACCGTCTTCGAAGCCAGCCGTCCCAGATCCCGGTTCAGGTTATAGAGTTCGGCAAGCGTAAGACCAGCTTTTTCCTTTAAAGGAGGGACTTCACCCTGATGGACAGCAAAAGGCGCTAACGCCTCCGCCGCTGCCGGAATTTCGGAAAAGGTCCGATCCGGCGCTTCATAGAGGTCCCTCACCATGGTCAGATAAAAGGGCTCGGGCTCATAGAGCAGGTCCCCCGTCCCCGCCGCCTGGTAAACCTTTAAGATCTGCCGCATCTGATCCATCAGCCGCTCGATCTCAAAAAGCAGGGAAGCCTTGTCCGTCCAGGCGGCATTGGTCCGAACCAGGATATGAAACTCCTCCCCGTATTCATGGGGGATCCATTTGCGGATGAGACTCTTCTGGTCCTGGGTCAGTTTGGCGGAAAAGGAAATGCGGCCAGGTCTTCTGGATACCACCGCGTACTTGCCCGTCAAATGGATATTTTCCGTCACGACCGGAACCTTGCGGCCCGCCGCGTCCTTGGTCACCTGCACCAGGAGGGGCTGGGACTGCTGGACCCGATCCCCCTTATTGAGGGGCAGGAATACCTGGTCCTTTTCGCCGATCTGGATAAAGGCGCCGTTGATATTTCTGGAAACGGAGGCTGTATAGCCGCAGTAGACCCTGCCGACCAGAGATTTCTGATCAGCCGCCTCGACTCTTAGGTCCAGGAGCTGGTTGTCTTCGTAGCTTGCCGCAGCCAGGTAGGGCTGTCCATCAAACTCGACCTGGGTCAGGATAAAATCTTTCATGACAGATCACTTCCCAGCTCGCTTAAGGCAAGACCGCCCTCGGCATACGTTTCGGTTCTGACGATCTGATAGCCGTAGGGTTCGGATGGCAGCTTAAGGTATGCCGCCAATGCCTCCAGTACCGCAGCCGGCTTTAAATTCTCCGTGCTGCCGGTCGCGCAGCGGATCAGGATGCTGCGCCTTAACGCGTACCCCTTCCGCTTGGAAAATGGCTCGATCTGCCAGATTTGGGCGTTCTTTTGAAAGGATATCTCCTTAAGGAGGGGCTTGATATCGACTTCCCGTTCCGACTTCCTGGTCTTCTTGTGGATCATAAGCTCCGCCTGGCTATACCAGTCCTGGATTCCCTGATCCAGCTTTCCATCCTCCAGGGGTAAGAAGCCGTCCTTTAGGAGGATCTCATAGGAGGCGGACCGAACGAGAGCCATGGCCTTGGATGCCTTGGTCTGTCCGACCCGGGTACAGGAGGTCACCCGGACCCCCTCTGCCATGACGGCGTTCATCGCCCGGCACATCTCCTCTCCGGTCGGCGGGGCGGGCAGGAAGTCATCATCAAGGCCGTACTGGTCCAGCCGTCTCCGTTCGTCGCCTTCCGCGAGGACGTCCCGGTAGGCAAGTTCCACATCGGCGTAATCGCCCAAGGTCTCCTCTCCGACGCCCAAGGGAGCTGCGAAACTTAAGATCAGGTGGGGGCTGAAGCCCTTGGTGTAGACCCCGGTCAGCCCGCTTCTTGCCACCGCCTTGGT
This sequence comes from Lachnospiraceae bacterium UBA3689, assembly GCA_002371465.1. Taxonomy (GTDB): domain Bacteria; phylum Bacillota; class Clostridia; order Lachnospirales; family Lachnospiraceae; genus Chordicoccus. Next base: position 324,800 of record DFIU01000010.1, read on the forward strand.
AAAATAGCGCATGAAATCAAGATGGCCGACGAAGCGGATGGGTCCGGTCTTGGTAAATTTCATCCGAACCTTCATGACGTCACCTCCCCTTCTGCCTGGACAGCTGTTTCATGTTCCTGCTCCTTGGGCGGGATCTGTCTGCCTTCCTTAAAGACCAGCTTGGCGTAGTCAGAGAGTTTGCCCTTATCTTCAAAGCAGACCCCCTGACCGAAGCACCTTGCCCCGCAGGCAGAGCAGGCTTCCCGACAGTTGGGCGTGATAACGCCCTCTTCGACCGCCCGTTCCCATTCCTTTAAGAGGAACTTCTTGGTAACGCCGACGTCGATGAAGTCCCAGGGGAAGATTTCCTCTTTGCCCCTCTTTCTCGTCGTATAAAAATCGACATCAATGCCGCAGGCGGCAAAGGCGTCCAGCCAAGTCTGATAGTGGAAGGTCTCCACCCAGGAGTCAAAGACACAGCCGTGCTGATAAGCCCAAAGAATGGCGGGAGCCAGTTTCCGATCTCCTCGTGCCAGGACTCCCTCCAGGACGGTCCCGTCAGCCTCGTGCCATTTGTAGTGGATCCGCTTCTGGTTCTTCTGCAGCCGGATCTCATTTCTCACCGTGCGGGCATAGGCAATATAGTCCTTGGGATGGACCATCTCCGCCCACTGGAAGGGGGTGAAAGGCTTGGGGACAAAGAAAGACGTGGAGACCGTAATATCCACGCCGCCGCTGCGCTTTTCCTTGGGAACCGTATCGTAGTAAAGTTCCGCCGTCTTCTGCGCCAGGTGGGCGATACCCTTGCGGTCCTCCTCCGTCTCGGTCGGAAGACCCAGCATGAAGTAATACTTGACCTTGTTCCAGCCGCCCTCAAAGGCGCTGCCTGCTCCTTTTAAGATATCCTCTTCCGTCAGCCCCTTGTTGATGACGTCCCGCATCCTCTGGGTGCCGGCTTCCGGCGCAAAGGTCAGGGAACTCTTCTTGATATCCTGCACCTTGTTCATGACGTCGAGGGAGAAATTATCAATCCGCAGGGAGGGCAGGGAGACGTTGACATGGTTCTGGTGGAACCGGTCGATCAGGTAGTCCAAAAGCTCCGGCAGCTGGCTGTAGTCACTGGTGCTTAAGGAGCTGAGGGAGATCTCGTCATAGCCGGAGGATTTGATCATATCCTCGGCGTACTCCTCCACGGTCTTGTGGTCCTTCTCCCTTAGAGGGCGGTAGACAATGCCCGCCTGGCAGAAGCGGCAGCCCCGGATGCAGCCCCGCTGCACCTCCAAGGTCACCCGGTCCTGGACAGCCCGGATATAGGGAACAATGGGCTGCCTGGGATAGGGAGCGCGATTGAGGTCAGGGGCGATGACCCGCTTGACCTTCCCGGGCAGGTCCGGGTCGAGGGGCCTAAAGTCCGCAATCGTCCCATCCTCATGATAGGAGGCCTCATAGAGATTGGGCGCGTAGATTCCCTCGATCTGCCCAGCCGCTTTGATAAAGTCAGCCCGGCTTTTACCCTCCTCTTTCATGTTCCGATAGAGGTCCATCAGGTCATCCATGACGGCTTCCGATTCTCCGATATAAAAGAGGTCGAAGAAGGGAGCGATGGGCTCGGGGTTGTAGGTACAGGGACCTCCCCCCATGACGATGGGATTGTCCAGAGTCCGGTCCTTGGCAAAAAAAGGGATCCCCGACAGATCCAGGATCTGCAGGACATTGGTGTAGCAAAGCTCATACTGGAGAGTGATGCCCAGAAAATCAAACTCTTTGACCGGGTCCTGGGATTCCAGGGCGTAGAGGGGAATTTGCTCCTTCTTCATAATCTCCGCCAGATCCGTCCAGGGCGAATAGACCCGCTCGCACCAGGTATCGCTGCGGCGGTTTAATTGTTCATAGATAATCTGAATGCCCAGATGGGACATGCCGATCTCATAGACGTCCGGAAAGCACATGGCAAAGCGGATGGACACATCTTTTTTATCTTTGACAATGCTGCCCTGCTCATTTCCGATGTAACGCGCCGGTTTCTCGACGTTCATCAGGATCCGGTCATCAAGAACAGGTTCAATCATAGGTTTTGCTCCTTCCCTTTTTCAGCGGTCTGGCTTGGGACCTCATATTGGGTCCCATCGTCCGCCCAAGCCTGCCTGCGGTAGAAGCAGGACCGGTTGCCGGTGTGACAGGCCGCCCCGACCTGGTCCACCTTGGCGAGCAGGGTGTCGCAGTCGCAATCGATACAGAGTTCTTTTACATACTGATAGTGGCCGCTCGTCTCCCCCTTGACCCAAAGCTGCTGCCGGCTTCTGGTCCAGTAGGTCATAACCCCCGTCTTTAAGGTGAGGCCATAGCTCTCCTCATTCATCCACGCCATCATGAGAACATCGCCATTTTCCGCGTCCTGGACAATGCAGGGGATAAGACCCTGGTCATTTACCTTAAAGTCCTCAAAGGGAACGGCTCCCTCCATCAGGTTCAGCGCTTCTTTCATCTTAGAGGCTTCCTTTCGTAGACAGGACATCGGTAATTCTGGGATCCAGGGAAGTTGCCATATCAAGAGCCTTGGCAAATGCCTTAAAGGAGGCTTCCGCGATATGGTGGTTGTTGACGCCGCCCAGCTTACGGATATGCAGATTCATGGCGGCGTTATTTGCCACAGCCAGGAAAAACTCCCGGAACATCTCGGTCTCAAACTGACCAATCTTATCCGTCGTAAAGCGGCAGTCAGTGAAAAAATAAGCTCTGCCGCAGAGGTCGAGAGCGCAAACCACTAAAGTCTCATCCATGGGCAGGACAAAGGAGCCGTAGCGGCGGATGCCCTTCTTCTCTCCGACCGCCCGGGCGATCGCCTGCCCCAGGACAATGCCGCAGTCCTCAATCGTATGGTGACCGTCGACCTCAAGGTCCCCCTTACAGTGGACGGTCAGGTCAAAGAAGCCGTGCCGGGCGACGGCGTTCAGCATGTGGTCGAAAAAGCCGATGCCGGTGTCGATGTCGGCCTGCCCGGTCCCGTCCAGGTTCAGCTTTACCAGGATATCCGTTTCGCCGGTTGTCCGCCTGATTTCCGCAGTTCTAGCCATATCGTTTGATCCTTCCTTAAAAATAATCTTACTGGTCCTCTTCTTCAAATCTGACTTTGATAGCGTTGGCGTGGGCAGTCAGCCGCTCCGCTTCCGCAAAGCGGATGATGTCTTGATGCAGGGGAGCAAGCGCCTCCTTGGAACTGTAGATGATGCTGGATTTTTTGGTAAAATCATCCACAGACAGGGCGGAGAAGAACTTTGCCGTTCCATTGGTCGGCAGGACGTGGTTGGGTCCCGCAAAATAGTCCCCTAAGGGCTCGGAGGAGTAGGGACCGATAAAGATGGCGCCGGCATTCTTGATCCTGGTCATGGTCAAAAAGGCGTCCTTTGTCTCAATCTCCAGGTGTTCCGGTGCGATCTCATTGACCGCCTGAATCGCCTGGTCGAGACTGTCGGCGATGAGGATATGGCCGAAGTTCTGAAGGGACGCCTCCATGATTTCTTTTCTTGAGAGCTGCTTTAAGAAGCCTTCGATGGCAGCCTCTACCTCTCCGGCCAGCTGCTCGCTGGTCGTCACCAGAATGGGGGAGGCAAGCTCATCATGTTCCGCCTGGGAGAGCAGGTCCGCTGCCACATACCGGGCGTCAGCGGTCTCGTCCGCCAGGACCGTCACCTCCGAAGGACCGGCGACCGAATCGATGGAGACGTGGCCGTATACCGCCCGCTTTGCCAGGGCGACGTAGATGTTGCCGGGACCCGTGATCTTGTCCGCCTTGGGCACCGATTCCGTCCCATACGCCATCGCCGCAATCGCCTGGGCGCCGCCGATCTTGTAGATCTCATGGACGCCGGCTTCTTTTGCCGCGACCAGGGTCGTGGGCGTCACCTTGCCGTCCCTGCCGGGAGGGGTACACATGACGATGTGGGGCACGCCGGCGACCTGGGCGGGAATGGCATTCATAAGAACGGTTGAAGGATATGCCGCCTTGCCGCCCGGCACATAGATGCCGGCGTGTTCCAGGGGCGTCACCCTCTGTCCCAGGACCATGCCGTTATCCTCGGTCATGAACCAGCTCTCCTGCCGCTCGTGTTCGTGGAAGGCGCGGATTCGCCTTGCGGACCGGCGGATGGTCTCTGCCAGTTCCGGATCCACCTGACTGTAAGCCTCTTTTTCTTCCTCTTCCGTCACCCGGATGGTCGAGGCGTCAAGGAGGCAGTGATCAAAGGCCTCCTCATATCCAAAAACGGCCTGATCGCCCTTATCGTGAACATTCTGAAGGATCTCGGCAACCGCCCGCTCCTGGTCCGGATAGCTCTCCGTGCTGCGCTTTAAGAGATCCTTCTGGATCGTTCCGAACGAGTCATTCGTGAGTCTTTCTATCTGCATCACAGTACCTCCTTCATGCTGCGGATCAGACCGGTGATCCGCTCATTTTCCATCTTCATGCTGACCTGGTTGACCACGACTCTGGCGGACAGGTCACAGACCTCCTCGAGGACGGTCAGACCGTTTTCCCGTAAGGTTGCCCCGGTCTCCACGATATCGCAGATGACTTCCGAAAGCCCGACGATGGGAGCCAGTTCGATGGATCCGTTCAGCTTGATAATCTCAACTGTCTGGTGCTTGCGGTTTAAGAAATAGTCCTTGGCGATGTGGGGATACTTAGTCGCCACCCGGATGAGGTCACCGGAGACAAGAGCTTTCCTGGCACTCTTAGGCCCGCAGATACACATTTTACACCTGCCAAAGCCCAGGTCCATGACCTCATAGATCTGTCTGCCCTCTTCCAGGATGGTATCCCTGCCGACGATGCCGATATCCGCCGCCCCATAGGCGACGTAGGTGGGAACGTCCGGTCCCTTGGCGAGGAAGTAGCGGATACCCAGCTTGTCATCCTCAAAAATCAGCTTTCTGGTGTGCTTGTCTTCCGCCTCTTCCGCGTTCATTCCCAGCTTTTCAAAGAGCTTTAAGGTCTGGCTGGCAAGGCGGCCCTTGGTCAATGCTATTGTCAAATATCTCATGATAAGAAGCCTCCTTTATTTCTGCCTGGAAAGGGCGTTCATCATCTGGTCGATGGAAAAGCCGACGCCGACGGCGGGCGCGTCCTGACCGAAGTGACCCAGCAGGGCGTCGTAGCGGCCCCCCTTGGCGACCGGCTCCCCGCTTCCATAGGTAAAGGCGGAGAAAATGATGCCCGTGTAGTAGTGGAACTTGCTCAAAAGACCGAAATCGTAGGAGATATAGGCGCTGTTGCCGCTTTTCTTTAAGAGGGCGTCGATCTCCCTTAATCTTGCGATGGCATCCCGGGACCCCTCGTTGACCGCCAGCGCCTCCGCCCGGTCCAGAACCTCGGGTCCGCCGAAGAGCTGGGGCATTTCCACAAACGCCCTGCGGATGCCGGCGTCGATCTGACAACCCTCCAGCAGTTCGCTGACGCCGAAGAAATTCTTATTGAGGATCAGCTTGCGGACATCCTCCGCCGTCTCTTGGGAGAGGTGGGAGTCCTCAAGCAGGGCTTTAAAATAGTCCACCTCTCCGACGCTGACCTGGAACTCACCAAGTCCCGCCTCCTTTAACATATCGACCGTCAGATCCAGGACCTCCGCGTCAGCCTTTACGCTGCCGTCTCCGATCAGCTCGACCCCCATCTGGGTCGTCTCCTTTAAGTTGAGACGGTATTCCCTGGAATTGACAAAGGTGCTGCCCTGGTAGCAGAGACGGTAGGGCTTATCCTCCGGATGGAAATGCATGGCGACCGCTCTGGCGACCGAGGGGGTAAAATCGGGTCTTAGGACCAGGGTGTTGCCGTCCCGGTCGAAGAACTTGTAGAGTTCATTGGAGGGCGTGGTCCCGATGTCCGCGCCGAATACGTCGAAATATTCGACGCTGGGCGTTTCAATATCGGCATAGCCGTAGCGTTCAAAGACCTGGTGAAGCCCATTCATCAGCTCCCTCTTTCGTTTCATTTGGTCCTGATAGAGATCCCGGAAACCCTCCGGTGTGTGGATCAGAAGATTTTTCATACTGTGTCTCCTCTTTCATTTAAGTCAATCTGCAGACCCTCCAGGATCGGCAGCAGGTAGTCCTTGCGGACGTTAAGAAAATATTTGGGATCCAGTTCCGAGATCAAAAAGCTCTTTCGACCCCCATGTTTCATCCGATCCCAGAATTCGTTGATCTCCCAGCAGGGCATGTAGTAATATTCCTGCCGCGAAGTGAAGGACAGGATCAAAAAGGCGATCCCCTTCTGCTTTTCAAAATCGTTCATAAACCGGATCTGATGTTCATGGACGTTCTGCAAAGGGAAGGTGTCCGACGCGCATTCCTTGGCGTCAAAGCAGACCGGAATTCCCTGGACGACCCCCATATAGTCGACGGTACTTCTCTGGTCGAAATAGGCGAGCGTGATATGACGGGTCCGCTTGTCGATGTTGATGGGGGTGATAGGGGTGGGTATCTTCTGGATCAGGGCAAGCCCCTGGCTGCGGTACTGGTCGATGGTCTGATTGATCATTTCTTCCAGCGTCGAGCCGCGCAGTCCATGCGCTTTCCAGGTCGCCATTACCTAACCGCCCCCATCTTGTTAAGGGGCCAGTAGCGGACCATCGCCTTACCCAGGATCTTGTCCCTCTTGACGTAGGTATGGATCCAGTAGCGGGAATCGTGGCTGTTGTTGCGGTTGTCCCCCATGACGAAATAGCTGTCCTCGGGTACCCGGTAGGGACCAAAATTCCCATAGGGCGTCTCCGGGCAGAAACTGTCGTCAAGAGGCTTGGGATCGTCATTGATATAGACCTTGCCGTCCCTGATCTCCACTTTTTCTCCCGGCAGCCCGATAATCCGCTTGATGAAGTAGGTACTCTCGTGGTCGGGATAGCGGAAAATGATGATGTCAAAGCGCTCTGGATCCTCGGTCCGATAGGCGAGCCGATTTCCAAAGATCCGGTCGTTGACCATAATGGTGTCCTCCATCGAGGAGGAGGGAATCCTGGCATTGATCAGAAAGACCTGGTTGATGACGATCACGACCGCGATCACGGCCGCGAACATGATCAGATAGTCCCGGATCTCCTTACCGATTGATTGACTTTTTTTCTCTTCATCCATTGCCTTATCCTTTTAGCTTCAAGTCCCTGACCAGGCGCTGAAAATCTTCCGGCAGAGGGTCCGTGACCGTCTTGCCCGACAGGTAGGAAAAAGGTCCCGTCGTCTTGGGAAAGGTCACCCGGTAGGCGTGAAGCATCTGTCTTTGTATCTGTTCCTTCTTCCTTAGCTCCCGGTTGCGAACCTCCCTGCCGTACTTGGGGTCCCCCAGGACGGGATGGCCCAGATAGGCGAGCTGGGCGCGGATCTGGTGGGTCTTGCCGGTGATAAGCCGTGCCGCAAGAAGGGAAGCCCCTTCATTTGACATAAGAGTCCGGAACTCCGTCTCCATCCGGTCCGATCCCGGGACCCGGTGGCCGTAAAGTTTTACCCGGTTGGCAGCGGCGTCTTTGATAAAATAGGTGATCACTCGGGTCTTTATATCCAGTTTCCCGTCCACCAGGACCCTGTACTCCTTTATAAGGCTCTTATCCCGGATGATCCCGGATAGATATTGGGCTCCCTTAAGACTCTTGCCGCAAAGGACGATGCCGCTGGTGTTGCGGTCGAGTCGGTTTAAGGGGGATGGGCGGAAGGCGCGCAGGTCCTCTTCTTTGATCGATCCTTTCGATAAAAGTTCTGCCAGCAGGTAGTCCCCAAGGACTGCCCCCCTGCCTGTCCCCGGCTGAGACAGCATGCCGGCAGGTTTATGAACCGCGACGATGTCGGCATCCTCATAGAGAAACTCCAGCCTGACATGGTCGGATAACTTGGGCCCATCTGCCTTCTTTTGAAAACCCAGGATGGTCTCGTCACTTAAAAAGAGTTTGACAAGGTCCCCCTTTAAAAGACTCTCCCTGCCGGTCGCCTTCCTGCCGTTTAAGGTGATATTCTTTTTTCGCAGCATCTTATAAAGAAAACCGGCGGAAGCCCCATCCAGATATTTTTTTAAAAACTTATCCAGGCGCTGACCGGCTTCCCGGTCCTTGATTATGATCTCTTTCATCAGAGCGATACATTGAGCGCCGTCTGGCGGATCAGGTCCTCCCGGTCAAAGCCGGGGTAGCGGGGATCTTCCTTGAAGGGGATGCCTGCCCGCAGGTCATCCGCATGGGCGTTGAGCTGGTCCAGCCGGTCGGTAAAGTGTCTGACATCCGTCAGGACATGGACAGATGTCTTGTAGCCGTCCGCCCGCAGCATCTTGGCCAGATGGTCCCCGGCAAATTTCCGGTCCGTCTTGGGATCAGTCACCAGGCAGATCACTTCGTTGCCGCAGATGACCAGGCAGTCGATCAGAGCGTTCTGCTTCTCACTGGTCAGATAGAGTTCGTAGGCATAGGTCAGCACGCCAATATGGGGATCGATAGCGTCAAATTCCTCTTTGGATATGGACTTCCGCATCAGCATCATGATCATGCCGACTAAAGACATGGCAGCCGGGATCATGCCCACCATAGCGACCACCGTCAGGATGTTGTTTTTTGATCCCGTATACAAAATTCCCGAGATCAGGATCAGCAGGGGGATTCCGAAGGAGGCGAGGGTAAAAATCAGCCTTCTTCTCTTTTCGGTACGGAAATAGCCGTACTGCCCTTTTTTGGATTTTAGCATGGTTCACCTCTTTAGTTTGCTATTCTATCACAGATGGAGCTTAGCTGCACACAAGATTTTAGTGTGCTAACGTGTTAAAGTATCGTCACATTTCACAGAAGCCGCCAGCCTGAACTGCGTTTGTTCTTTAGGAGAGTGCCGTTTCTCTTCCCATAGCCCAGCGGATAGCCCTCGACGCAGACCAGGGTATCCGGCTGCTTCTGCCCCTTATCCTTGTTCTTATTCTTGGTCTTGGGAAGATTGATCCTTTCCTCATCTTTTAGTTCCAGAGTCTCCCCTTTCAGGTATTTAATAACCCGCTCGTCCTGATAGGAAAGATGGAGGACATCCCCAGAAACTTTGGGATCCGCCGCCATGGCATAAGCCTGGGAATAGACAAAGTTCTGCCTCTTTTGCGTGCCGACATGAAGACCTGTCATCAGATAGTGAAGGCCCGGAACCGGCAGCTTTCCCTCCGGCAGCAGGTAGACCTCCTCCCCCTTCTGCCAGTTGACCGCCTGTTTTTCGATCCGGCTGGGACGGTTCCCCTCTTTTTTGATGAGGGCGGCAAACTGGCCCTCACCCCGGATCTTATGGGGATAGAGGCGGACAAAGGGCAGGGACTCTCCCTTGTCATCGGTCAGTCGCGAAAAGCCTGCCTGATCCGGGATCGGGACAGCCTCTAAATCCCCATGGTCGGCAAGAAAGGCAAGGACCTGGTCCTCGTCCTCAGCCTTTGAAAAAGTGCAGGTCGAATAAAGGATCATGCCGCCGGGGGCCAAGAGGTCATAGGCATGCGCCAGGATCTCTTTTTGGATGGGGGCATAGAAGTCCGGTCCCTCCTCTTCCCAATGGCGGATCATCTGGGGCTGGGTCCGAAACATGCCCTCGCCCGAGCAGGGGGCGTCGATCAGGATCTTATCGAAGAAGTGGGGAAAGTGAGCAGCCAGGTTTTCCGGACTCTCCGCCGTCACGAAGGCGTTGACCGCCCCCGCCGCCTCCAGGTTCTTGCGGAGGACCTTGGCGCGGGAGGGGGAGATATCGTTGGCGAGCAAAAGTCCGGTCTTCTTTAATTTTGCTAATAGCTCGGTCGCCTTGCCCCCGGGAGCGGCGCACAGATCCAGCACATAGTCCCCCGGTTCAACCGGCAGGGATTCGGCGGGCGTCATGGCAGCCGGCTCCTGGATGTAATACAACCCCGCCTGGCAGAGAGCCGTCCTGCCTGCGTCAAAGCCCTCCGGCAGGAAAAAGCCGTTGTGGATCCAGGGGATGCTCTCCAGGTCCGGCAGATTCAGTTTCTGCCAGAGAGCGCAAAAATCTCCCACGGAGATCTTATTTTCATTGACGCGGAGGCCCTTTTGCGGACGCCAAGAAAGACTATCCCGATAAGCAGGATAGTCTTTCCCCAGCAAAGCATGCATCTGTCTGATATATTGGGATGGTAATTCCACTCTTACCTCTTTCAACTATGAAGCTGGCTGTCAACCGACTGAGCCCTCGACCCTTCCGCCAGGATATCCAGCTGCTTGCTGAATTTCTCCAGCTCATCGATGTCGTGCAGGCGGTAGATCCGGTAGAATTCATTCTGGATCTTGGCGATTTCCCGCTTATTCTCCCGATGATAGAGATTTTCAATATTGCGGAGGATATCCTGGACCAGGTTGGTCTGGATCCGGTTGTCGATCTGGGCGTCCATGATTTCCGACCGAACCTGGGACATCTCCTCGTCCAAAAGGACGATGGCGTCCGCCGCCCGGGTCAGCTGATGCTCCACATGCCCCGGAATCACGCCCTTGTATTTATATTGCAGGGAGTGTTCGGTCGTCGCCCAGAAATTCATCGCCATGGTCCGGATCTGAATCTCCACCTGCAGCTTTTTAGGTCCCTTGATGGTCTGCACCTGGTACCAGATGATCAGATGGAAACTACGGTAGCCGCTCTTTTTCTTATTGGTCAGGTAGTCCTTTTTGCTGCGAACCTCCATATCAGTCCGCTGGTAGATCAGGCTTTCGACCGTCTGGATATCTTCGACAAACTGGGTGATGATCCGGATGCCGGCGATATCCTCCACCTCCTCTTCCATCCGCTCGAAGGAAATGCCCTTCTTCTGCATCTTCTCCAGGATGCTGTTGACGGATTTGACCCGACCCGTCACGCTTTCGATCGGCGAGTACAGGTTCCGTTTCTGGTGTTCCCGCTTCAGATTGTTAAATTTTGTCAGGAGTTCGGAAACTGCCTGCTCATAGGGGTCAAGCAGTTCCTTCCACAGTTGTATTTCCATGACCTGAGTCTTACTTGAGGGCACTTAAAACCCGGAGCAGGAAATCCCAGGTTCTTTGTGCCGAAGAGATCGAAAGTTTTTCATTGAAGGTATGAATATCAGCGAGGTCGGGTCCGATGGAAACCGCGTCAAGACCCGGAATGCGCTCATAGAAGAGACCGCACTCAAGCCCTGCGTGAATGACATTGACAACTGGGTCCTTGCCGAAGAGGTTCTTGTAGGACTCCACCATGGTATCCCGAAGCGGGGACTCAGAGTTGTATTCCCAGGCGGGATACTCGCCGATAAAGCGGATCTGACCGCCCAGCATCTGGGTCAGGGATTCGTATTCATCCATCAGAGCCTTCCTTGCCGGATAGACCGAACTTCTGATTGAAGAGATGCAGGCAAATTCCTTCTCCCCGGTCCGAAGAATTCCCAGATTGGAGGAGGTCTCGACCAGGCCTTCTACCTGACCGCTCATCTTCCGTACGCCATAGGGAGAATGCATGATCATGAAAATGACCTTATCCGTACTCTCCGGCACCATGACTTCAACTTTGTGGACGGATCCCTTGGTTGTCTTAAGGCTGATCTCCTCATCAATGCCCTTGAATTCACTGATCAAATCCGCATTGTATTTTTCGGCAAAGGTGACGAGCAGGGGGTAGTCCTCCTCGTCAATGAGGATCTGAGCTTTTGCTGCGTTGGGGATAGCGTTATCCTTGTCCCCGCCTGCAACAGAGACCAGGGAGAAGGCGACATCCGCGCCCAGGGCATAGAGGAAACGGCCCAGCAGCTTGTCGGCGTTGGCGCGATACTTATCGATGAGCTGACCGGAGTGGCCGCCCTTAAGACCGCTGATTTCAAGTAAGACCGGCAGGCCCTTCTGGGAAGTCCTCTTGATAGGCAGGGTACATTCCACCCGGCATCCGCCGGCACAGCCACAGGTAAAGATCCCCTCGTCTTCCGAATCCATGTTGATCATGCGTCTGCCTTTAAGTTTGGAACAGTCAAAGGCGTCCGCTCCCAGAAGACCCACTTCTTCATCGGTCGTAAAGACACATTCAAGAGGCGGATGGGCGTAGGTGTCATCATCCAGCAGAGCCAGCATAAAGGCGACCGCGATGCCGTCGTCGCCGCCCAGGGTCGTCCCGTCGGCTGTAATAAAGTCTCCGTCGATCATGAGGCTGATCGGATCTTTGGCGAAGTCGTGGTCGCTGTCCGCCGTCTTCTGAGGCACCATATCCATATGGCCCTGCAGGATAACAGGCTCGGAATCCTCGTAGCCTTCCGACGCCGGTCCGTAAATGACGACATTGCCGTAGTCATCCCGGCTGTATTCATAGTCCCTTTCCCGGGCAAAATCGACCAGCCAGTCGGCAACTGCCGCCGTATTGCCCGAACCTCTTGGAATCTGTTCCAGTTCTTCAAAATATTGCCATACGCCTTCCGGCTTTAATCCTTCTAAAATCCCCATATCAATCTCCTTTAGCTATATTTATTGGGACTCAATCAAAAAGGGACATTCATAAGCTATGAACATCCCTTTACCGAGTCTAAATATTTATCAGTTTTCCTCGTCATCGAGATCGGAATCGAAATCCTCATCGAGATCAAAATCGTCACTCTCTGTCTCATCTGCCGCTAAGGGCTGGGATGCCGTCTGCTGAGTCTGCGGGGACAGTTCCTGCCGGTTCTGCTTGACCGTATTGAAAGCCCCCTGCAAAGAGGTCATCAGGGCATTGTACTTGGAACCCGCGTCGTCGATCGTCGTCCCCAGGATATTGCCCAGGTTGGCAAGCATATCATCGGTATAGGTCAGGGCGGAGAGCCGGATGTTGTTGGCATCCTGGGTCGCGGAATCCAGGATCTGCTGCGCCTGCTGATTCGCCTTGTTGATGGTATCGTTCGCCTGGGCGTAAGCCTGCTGCATCACCTCATGCTGGCTGACCAGTTCCTTAGCCTTGGCTTCGGCGTTGGCGACAATTCCGTCCGCCTTGGTCTGGGCGTCCGCCAGAATTGCGTCCTTGTTGGAGATGATCTTCTGATACCGTTTGATCTCGTCAGGAGTCTTCAGTCTGAGTTCTCGGAGCAGTTCCTCCAGTTCCTCCTTGTTGACCACAATCTTGGTTGTGGACAGGGGCTGAAATTTACAACTGTCTACATACTCTTCAATTTCCTCAATGATCTGTTCGATTCTGCTTGCCATGCCTACTTATCTCCTTATTAATCGTTTAGCTTACTTTTTCTCCCTGAATTTTTCCTTCAGCAGCCCTTCCACATACGAAGGAACAAATTTGCTGACATCCTCATGAAGGCCAGCGACCTCTTTGACTGTCGTAGAACTCAGATACGCATACTCGAGACTGGTCGTCAGAAACATGGTGTCGATATCCGGTGCCAGCACCCGGTTGGTCTGAGCCATCTGCAGTTCATACTCAAAATCAGTGACCGCGCGGAGACCGCGAATAATCACCTTGGCGCCCCGAGAGCGCGCAAAATCAACCGAAAGCCCCTCAAAGGATAAAATGGTGACATTGGTCAGATTTGAGGTAACTTCCTTAAGTATCTTAACACGTTCATTTATAGAAAACAACGGAGTTTTTGCCGAATTACGCAAAACACCGACGGTCACCTGGTCGAATAATTCCGCCGATCTGCGGATGATATCGAGGTGGCCGTTGGTACAGGGATCGAAGGTTCCGGGATATACTGCGTTAGTCATTTATCTCTCTTTTCTTCAGGAAAATATGCTCGCTCTGCGAGTAGACCCGCTCCTTGAACACCTCAAATCCCAGGTCACTTAAATATGAAAAATCTGTTCCGGGTCTTGCTTCCACGACGACAAGACCGTCCTCAGCCAGAAGGTCCATACCGGCAAGTAAGGTCAAGGTCTCCTTCTCCAGCCCATGCTCAAAGGGCGGATCCATAAAGATGATATCAAACTTGTCCCCGCCGGCAAGCCTGGGCAGGACTGCCTGAACGTCGCCCCGCATGAGTTTCGCCCCATCCGTCAGCCTGGTAAACTCCAAATTCTCTTCGATGAGGTTCTGGGAAGCCCTCGCCTTTTCGACAAAGACCGCTTCCACAGCGCCCCGGCTTAAAGCCTCTATACCGATGGAACCGGACCCTGCGTAAAGGTCCAGGAAGCGTCCGCCCGGGATATAGGACTGGATGATATTAAAGAGGGTCTCCTTGGTCCGATCCGTCGTGGGTCTGACGTCCATACCCTTCACCGTGCGAAGGGGCATAGATCTCGCTTTTCCTGCAATCACTCTCATACGATCTCGCTGCTCCTCATGCCGATTCTCCAGTCGAGATCGCCCCTGCCCAGTCCTAAGATCAGCATTTCAGCGGTCGCGATATTGGTCGCGATCGGAATGGTATTCTGGTCGCAGGCTGTCCCGATAGTCCGAAGATCCGGATCTTTGGGTTCTACCATCTCCGGATTGTAGAAGAAAATCACCATATCCATGGCGCCCCTCTGAATCATCTCGGTAAACTGCTTATCTCCGCCCAGGGACCCGGGCAGGAACTTATGGACGTGCAGAGAGGTCACCTCTTCGATTCGTCTCCCTGTCGTCCCGGTCGCATAAATATCATGTCGGGAAAGGATCCCCTTGTATGCGATACAGAAATCTTCAATCAGCGTCCTTTTACTGTTATGTGCGATTATGCCTATATTCATCTCTTCTGCCGCCCTCCGTGTTTTTTGTATGACATGCACAACAAATCTATCTATTTCCCCATAATTTAATGTAATATTACCATCTTTTTTTCACAAAGTACACGCTTTTTTTTATAAAACCAGATTTTTCTCGTTGGCTGCCCGATAGCGCGCGAGCGCCTCCTTTAAGAGCCGGTCCTCTTCGTGGATGAGGGCGGGATCATCTGCCATGAGGGCAGCCGCCATCTGACCGGCAAGGGCAAGCACGTCCTGGTCCCGCGCCACATCCGCCAGATGAAAGACAGTATCTCCGCTCTGCCTGATCCCCAGAAGGTCGCCCGGTCCCCTAAGCTCCAGGTCCTTTTCCGCGATCTCAAAGCCGTCATTTGATTTTTGAAGGATGCCCAGCCGCTCCTTGATGGAATCTGAAGACTCTCCCGCCATAAAGATGCAGTAGGACTGGTACTGCCCGCGCCCGACTCTGCCCCGCAGCTGGTGAAGAGCCGCCAGTCCGAACCGCTCGGCATTTTCAATCAGCATCACGGTCGCATTGGGGACGTCCACGCCCACCTCCACAACGGTCGTTGAGACCAGGATCTGGGTCCTGCCGGTCACAAAATCCTCCATGACCTGCTCCTTCTCCGCCTCCTTGAGCCTGCCGTGCATCAGGCCGATCTCAAAGTCCGGAAACGCCTTGCGAAAGGCGCTGCACTCATCGAGGACATTTGCCGCCTCAAACTCCTCGTTCGCCTCAATCATGGGGCAGATCACATAGACCTGGCGGCCCTCCTCAACCTGCCGGCGGATAAATTTCATGGCGGCTGGCCGGTAGGACTCGTCGACGACCGCATTTTTAATGGGCAGGCGTCTTGCCGGCAGTTCGTCGATAACGGAGATATCCAGATCCCCATAAAAAATAACCGCCAGGGTCCTGGGGATGGGGGTCGCGCTCATGACCATAGAGTTGGGCGGGTCCCCCTTCTCCATCAGAGCTTTGCGCTGGTGGACTCCGAAGCGGTGCTGCTCGTCCGTGATCACCAGAGCCAGCTTCTGATACTGAACCCCCTCCTGGATCAGCGCCTGGGTTCCGACTACCGCATTGGCAGTTCCCGACGCAATTTGTTCATAGGCAGTCCGCCGTTCCGAAGCCTTAAGGGACCCGGTCAAAAGGACCGGGCGCAGGAAATCAAGTCCCTGATCCCCCTTTAATTTGGTCAGCTTATCAAAGTGCTGGCGGGCCAGCACTTCGGTCGGCGCCATCAGGGCGCTCTGATAGCCGTTCGACGCCGCCATGACCATGCCCAAAAAGGCGATGATGGTCTTGCCCGACCCGACGTCCCCCTGGATCAGGCGGGACATGAGGCGGTCCCCCGCCAGGTCCCGCTCAATCTCATTCCAGACCCGCCTTTGCGCCCCCGTCAGTCTGTAGGGGAAGCCCGCGATCACCTCTTCGGTGTCCCAGGTCTTTTTCATGGGAAAGGCGTTCTTTTTGACCGAGGTCTGATCCTTCAGCAGCCGCATGGTCAGGATAAAGAGGAAAAATTCATCAAAGACAATGCGTTTTCTCGCCTTTTCCAGTTCCCCGGCGTCGGTTGGAAAATGGATCTTGCGGATCGCCCAGCTCTCATCCGCAAGTCCTGCCAGATGCAGCAGGGATTCCGGCAGGTATTCATTGGTCAGGGGAACGATCTTTAACGCTTCCCCAACAGCCTTGCCGATCATCCTGGTCGTCAGCCCCTTGGTCATGCCGTAAATGGGGACCAGGGTCTTCTCCTTCTCCTTGTACTGCTGGAGGCTATAGATCTCCGGATGTTCCAGGATCCGTCTGCCTTTTCGTTCCGTCACGATTCCGCGAAAAACATGAACCGAACCGGGACGGAGCAGATTTTTCAAAAACAGAGCCTGATACCAGTTGACCTGGATCTTGCCGGTCGGATCGGACAGTTCCGTCGTCAGGATGGACCGGCTGCCGAACCGCCTCATGGTCACCCTGCCGGATATGGTGCCCCGGACAGCCTGCTTGACGCCGGCTCTTAAAGACCCGATCGGCAGCGGTTCTTCAAACTGATCGTAATGAATCGGATAATCATGAATCAGATCCTCTGGCGTAAAGATGCCGATTTTTTGGAACAGCTCTTCCGTTTTGGGACCGACTCCCTTCAAATCCGTCAGTTTCATCTTAACCTCACACAAAAAAGTACCGGGGAGCGGGTTTAGAATCGCTTCTTTATCCGATCCCCAGTACAAATCCTTCAAAACAGCTGTCCTTTATTCGACCGAAAGGACGCAGTAGTAAATCGGCTGACCGCCGTATTCCGCCTCAACTT
This sequence comes from Lachnospiraceae bacterium UBA3689, assembly GCA_002371465.1. Lineage (GTDB taxonomy): Bacteria > Bacillota > Clostridia > Lachnospirales > Lachnospiraceae > Chordicoccus. The sequence continues at coordinate 341,727 of DFIU01000010.1, forward strand.
CGATGTCCGGATACTTTTCTTCCACCCGGGCAACCAGATCTTCCCGATCTTCTTCCGAGAAATCCTTGCCATTATAGATGGAGACCAGTTCCGTATCCTCGTCGACCAGCTGGTCCAGCATCTCAAGGGTCACTTCTTTGATATCCTTGCCGACCGCCAGAATCCCGGCGTCGCCGAGACCCATGATATCGCCGGACTTGATCTCCTTGCCGTCGATCCTGGTGTCACGGACCGCATAGGTCACCTCACCGGTCTTGACATTGGCGATCTCTTCGGTCATATTCTCCAGGTTCTCCTCGGCTGACCGTTCCGGAATAAAGTTGATCATCGCCGCAATCCCCTGGGGAACCGTCCTGGTCGGCACAACCAGAACCTTGCAGTCCGTGGTCAGGTTCTGCGCCTGATTGGCGGCAAGAATGACATTCTTATTGTTGGGCAGGATAAAGACTGTCTCCGCATGGACCCGGCGGATGGCTTCCAGCATATCCTCCGTGCTGGGGTTCATAGTCTGACCGCCTTCGATCAGGTAGTCAACGCCCAGCCCCTTAAAGATCTCGCTCATTCCATCTCCGATGGTGACGGAAATAAAACCAACCGCCTTGCGGGGGCCGTCCTGGGCCGCTTCCTCGGTCTCCTTTGCCTTCCGGCTTTCCTTAAAAATCTTTTCCTCATGCTCTTCCCGCATGTTATCCACCTTCATCCGGGTTAAAGAGCCGTATTTTAAGCCCTTTTCAAAGGCAAGACCCGGGTGATCGGTGTGGACGTGAACTTTGACCATATCGTCGTCCGCCACCAGCACCAGGCTGTCCCCGATGGAAGTCAGGTAGCTGGATAACTTACGCTCATCCTCCTTGGAGAAAGGCTTGCTAAGGTCGATGATAAATTCCGTACAGTAACCGTACTTGATCTGGTCGGTACTGATCTCCTTCCGTTCACCGGCTGCGGTCTTGTCCTCTTTAGCTTTCTCACTCTCCGGGGCTTCAAAGGACAGGTCCAGTTCCTTGCCGTTGAAGGCGTCGACGACGCCCTCGATGACCGCCATAAGGCCCTGACCGCCGGAATCCACAACGCCCGCTTCCTTTAAGACCGGCAGCATCTCCGGCGTGCGCTTAAGGACAGCATTGCCTTCCGCGACAATCTCGGCAAAAAAGCCTGCCAGATCCGCCGCCTCAGGGGCAAGTTCCTCTGCCTTTACCGCCATTCCCTTGGCAACGGTTAAGATGGTCCCTTCCCTGGGTTTCATGACTGCCTTATAGGCAGTCTCCACCGCCCGGTTCATACCGGCTGAAATAAGGCCCGCATCCAGTTCCTCATGATCCCGGATGGTCTTGGTGAAACCGCGGAGCAGCTGGGATAAAATGACACCGGAATTCCCGCGCGCCCCTCGTAAGGACCCGCTTGAAATCGCCTTGGCGTAGTCGTCAATCGAACCGTCGCTGATCTCATGGACCGCCTTTGCCGCGGACATGATGGTCAGGGTCATATTGGTACCGGTGTCGCCGTCCGGAACCGGAAATACGTTCAGTTCGTTGATCCAGTCCTTCTTTAAATCCAGATTCTTCGCTCCTGTCAGGAACATTTTGCGAAGCATTGCTGCGTCAATCGTATTCATTCCTCAAACTCCTCCCCAGTGTCAGTCAATCACACGGATGCCTTCAACCAGCACATCGATATGTTCGATCGTAATTCCGGTAAACTGTTCAACCTTATATTTCACAGCTTCAATCAGGTTGTCTGACACGGTCAGGATACTGACACCATAGGCAACAATACAGTGAATGGTCAGAGAGATCTTATTATTGTCTATCTTTACATTGATTCCATACTTGAGGCTGTCCTTCTTAAGAAGATGGACCAATCCGTCCTTCATGCTGTATGCAGCCATACCGACGATGCCGAAGCATCCCACCGCAACACTGCCGGCATAAGTCGCAATCACATCCGGATCAACAAGAATCTCGCCGTATTCGGAATTGAGATGTCCTTTCATATTCAGTCCTCCGTAACTATACTTGAAACCTCCCCCATTATAACCGCTTTACCGGCAATTGAAAAGACTTTTGCCCCATTGGCGGGAACGGGACCCGGTCTTTTTTTGAAAAATGCTTGCATGATGAAGTTCTTTCTGCTAGAATAATTCACGTTGTAGGTCTCAGGAAAATTCAGTGAGATCTTTACTCTTTTTGCAAGGAGGTGTTTACCGATGGCAGTTTGCTCAGTTTGTGGAAAAGGCGCTCATTTTGGCAACAATGTGAGTCATTCTCATAGAAGATCCAACAGAATGTGGAAATCCAACATTAAAAGAGTCAGAATCGTGAAGAACGGAACTCCGCAGCATGCTTATGTATGTGCGCAGTGCCTGAAGTCCGGCAAGGTTGACCGCGCCTGACCTGGTTTTATCTTTTAACTGATCAGTTAAGAAATAAAAAGGAAAGCTCCCCGAGGGCTTTCTTTTTTTGTATTAACCTTTTGACATCAAAAAGCGCAGGTCTCATTCGACCCACGCCTCTTCTGCCCTATGCCTCTTTTTCCTTATGCCTCTTCACTTCCTGTCTGGTCCTGGTCCTGATTCCGATTGGTAAACTTATTGACAACATCCGGGACCATATCGAGAATCTTATTGAGCCCCCCCTGGTCCTTGACGCTGATCAGCTTGGTCGTTCCGTTGGAAATGACCAGCACGGCATTGGGGGTCATCTTGCCGCCCAAGCCCCCGCCGGCGTTGGAATTTTTCTTATCGCCCTGGTTGGCTCCCGCTCCGATGCCAAAAGAAATATCGACAAGCGGCAGAATCATCGTATCCCCGATATGGATCGGCTCGCCGACGACCGTCTTGGATGAGATGAAGCTGTTCATCCCTTTAAACAGTTCCTCAACCGTGCTTTGAAAATCCTGATTTGTATCAGCCATTAGTCCTCTTCCTCCCTGCGGTTTTTCAAAAATTTCACTGTATATCTGACATTTCGATTCAGCAATAAACCAAGTAGAATATAAACAATATACCATAAACGGAAGGATCCTGTCAGGTCCGCTTTTCCTTCCAGACACTTTTGAGTAAAATCCGGATTCAGCAAAAAGTCAGGTCCGTAAACCGGGCAAATTGCCGAAGCCGCCGCCAGCACCTGACCGGTGGCAGCCGGATCCTCAAGACCGTAGGTCACCTGGCCTTTCAGACTCTTGGGCTTTACATGGCGCAGCAGCTTGCCAACATCTTTTATGGTAAGCCCCGTCGCCGCCCAGACTCTGGAGTCCGTCAGAAAATTGATCCAAAGCCCTGCCTTGGCGGCAGTCTTCCCCAGACCCATGAAAAAAGCGGCAGCTTTTTGGGAAATCAGAGCTGGCAGCTGACTTAAATGAAGGAGGACCGTAAGGGCGCCCTGGGCAAGGCGGACCAGTCCCTTCAGGATGCCGCGAAGCCAATAACTGATTCTTCGCTTTCTGTGCTTTAAGATCAGCTTTTTTCGTTCCGCCCTTTCTTCTGCGGCCTGTTCCTCCAGGCGTTCCGCCTCCCTCCGTCTTGCCTCAGCCTCAGCTTCCTTCTGTCTTTCCTGGGCACGGGCTTCCCTTTGTGCTAAGGCTTCCGCCTTTAACTGTCGGTACTTGTCGGGGTCCTGCTTCTTGAGCCTGCCGATTCTCTTTTTCTTGTCCTCTTTTTGCTTCTCTTTTTTCCTCTGCGCCCGCTCTTTTTTTATGTTCCGGGGAGAGAGACCCAGAATGCGAAGGTCCGTCTCTTTCTTAAGCTCCTCTTCCCCTTCCTTATGGATCAGGTAAGAAAAGCTAAAAAAATGAAAGAGCCAGGTGACCGTAGCAAGACCATCGACCTGATCGCCGTCCTTTGTCCCGTGGACCTGATAGCGAAAAGGGGCAAAGAGCAGGAGCAAAAGAATCAGGAGGATGACTGCCAGCAAAACCAGCAGGATCTTCCCAAGGAGGATCAGGCATGTTAAAAGGATTCCCATCATCTCTCCTCTCCCACAAAATAGGCTCTTAAGTCAGCGGTCCCGGTATCGTTTAAGCAGTCCTCGGTCATCTGCCGGACCAGGTCCAGGGCTTCCCCCCTCGTTGAGGCGATTCCCAGGACCAGGGGCAGGCGGTCCCGACTTCGATCCGTCATCAGGAACATGGTGTTGATGATATCGAGCTGGTCCCGGTCATTTTCCGCCAGGGTAATCAGATAGTGACCGACATCACTTTTGCCCTTGTTGAGCCTCTTCCTGACCCGGTCCGCATACCGCTTAACCTGGTCCCCGACATATAGGTGTTCACTCCACTTCATAGGCATCCTCGTTATGATCCGAAATAGTGATCGAAGAGCCGACCCGCCATGGGAACAGCCGTCGATGAGCCTGCCCCCCCATCTTCCGCCAGAACGGCAAGGACCAGTTTCTTACCGTCCTTTTGCCCGTAGCCGACGAACCAGGAATGGGTCCCCGGCGTTCCATCCGCCTTGTTGTAATCCGCGGAACCGGTCTTGCCGCCCGCCTGATAGCCTCTGTCGGCAAGCGCCCTGCCGGTACCGGACTTGACGACTTCCTGCAGGAGGCCGTCAAGGGCTTCTGCCTCTTTCGCCGAAAGCAGCTGCCTCTCCCTTCTTGCCTTACTTTGGCTCACTAGGACCCCAGCGTCATTTTCAACATGGTCGATCAGGTTGGGCTTCATCAGAACTCCTTTGTTGGCTATGGCAGAGACAATTAAAGCCATGTGGTAGGGGGTCGTCAGGGTCCTGCCCTGCCCGAAGGCGGTCTGAACCAGATCGTCATCCGATGCCCCCTTCTCAAGGTGCCACTGGCTCTTGGTCGTCGCGACGGCGCTGGGCAGCTTCTGCCCGAAGAGAAGGCTGTCAGCCGTATCCGTCAGCCGCTTGGTCCCGACATCGAGGCCGATCTTGGAAAAAGAGGTATTGCAGCTGTGGGCAAAGGCGCCCGGCAGATCCAACTCTCCATGCGCTTCCCCTCCATAGCAGTGGACCGTTGTCTTTTTAATCGGCAGCGCCCCTGTGCAGGTATAATGAAAACCGGAGAAGGAACCGTATTTGCGGTAGTAAGTCAGAGCCGTCACGATCTTAAAGGTCGAGCCCGGCGCGTAGAGTCCCTGGGTCGCCCGATTGAGGAGCTGGGAATTGGAAGAATCCGCCGTAATGCTGTCCCAGGCGTCTGCGATTTCATTGGGATCAAAGTCCGGTTTGCTGACCATGGCCCTGATAGCTCCCGTCTCTGGATCTAAGGCGACGATAGCTCCCCGGTAGTCCCCCAACGCCTCATAAGCGACTTTTTGCAGGGAGCTGTCCAGGGTGGTAACCACCGTATCCCCCGGATTCTTCTCCCCCTTAAACTCATTGATGATCTGGTCGAGGGGATTGCTGTGAGAGGTCAGGAGCTGGTAGTTGGTTCTTGATTCGATGCCGCTCTTGCCGTGGGAATCATAGCCCACGACATGGGCATAGACCCGGCCTTTGGGATAGACTCGCCTTTCGTGTCCGTCCTCATCCATTTCCGTCTCCGCCAGGGTCTCTCCGTCACCGGACTTGATCTTGCCCCGGATGATATATTCCGCTGCCGAATTCTGCCGTTTGTTAAAGGGGCTGTTCTGGATGTCGTCCTTTAACTTTACATTGAAGTAAATGAGGTGGGCCACCAGCAGCAAAAAGATCAGGACAAAGGCGTAGGAGACGAAGATGTAGGCAGCTCCCCGCTTCTTTTTCTTCCGTCCGCCTTCCGTAAAACTACCTCCAGGCGAGCCGCCGCTTCCCTGCGCCGAAGATCTTTCATAGTCCGGATCGAATTCCGGATCGTCCAGATCGGGCAGAGGAGCCGTATCCTGGCGGACATCCTTCCCCTTCAGGATGTTGCGGACGTCGCTTCCGATTTTTTCTTTTGTATGGTCCTCGGGATCACCGGTGTATCTCAAGATATTCCTCTCCTTCATCTTCTCTGAGCAGGTACAGACCCTGAATGATTGCCAGCATGACAATGGTGGATATCACCGAGCTGCCGCCGTAACTGACCAGAGGCAGGGTGATGCCGGTCATGGGGATGAACTTGGTCACGCCCCCTATGGTCAAAAAGACCTGGAAGGCATATTCCGTCCCCAGCCCCAGGGCGATCAGCTTATAGAAGCGGTTGCGGATCAGCATGGAAATGTTGACGATCAGGATAAACATACTCATGCAGATTAAAATCAGGCAGATTCCGAAGATCCCGCCGAATTCCTCACAGATGGCGGCAAAGATAAAGTCCTTGGTCGCAACCGGTATGGTGTCCGGTCTGCCCAAAAAGAGCCCGGTTCCGAACCAGCCGCCCGCTCCGATCGCGAAAAGTCCCTGGGCGATCTGGTAGCCGGAGGTATCGTAGACCGCAAAAGGATCCTTCCAGGCGACCACTCTCTGCCGGACGTGACCAAAGAGGAAATAGGCAGCGATCGCGGCAAGAACGCCGCCTCCCAGCCCCGCTAAAGGCCAGACTGCCTTTCTGGTCGCGACAAAGACCATGACGATGTAAGCGACGAAAAAGACCAGGGCGGTGCCCAGATCGGTCGAAAGGACCAGAATGCCCACATGGATGGCGGCTACGACCGTTGCCGTTATGACGCTTTTAAAGGAACTGTCCCGAGCCAGCTTGGAGGCGAGGAAAAAGACCAGGGTGATCTTGACCAGTTCCGAAAACTGAATGGTCACGCCGCCCACCGACAGGGACAGCTTGGCGCCCCCGCTGACCGTGGCAAGAGCCAGAACCCCCAGGAGGGCGACGATGCCGACAATGGCATAGAACCAGGTCCAATGGGATAATGCTTTTAACTTGCGGATGATAACGGGGATAATCAGAGCGATCACCGTTCCGCCCGCCGCGATCACAAACTGCTTGATTGCCTGCTTTAAATCCAGTCTGCCAATCATCAAAAAGCCGATTCCCAGCAGCATCAGCATGTTGTTGACCAAAAGCATGGAGGATCTGGCATACATAAGATGAAAGCAGCCTATGGTCACGCCGAAGTAGACCAGAATGCCGCCCAGAAGAGCCAGGGTCAGCAGGTCTTTGGTATTTAAAAAGATCAGCAGGTAACCCAGGATCTCCATGCCAAAGAGGATCTGGATCTGATTTTTTAAAATGGTCCGCTTTTTCGCCTCATTTCGCCTGCCCAGATAGGTATAGTCCTTTAAGGTAAACAAAATGATTAGAAAAACAAACAGAAATTTTGAAAGCTGTGTCAGAATATTCATTCGACGCCTCTTAAGAAATGTCCTTTGGTGTGCTTGCCGGCGACCTCCCGCTTCTCTCCCTGCAAAAGATTTGCGGCAGCGGTTTCGATCACAGACCGGGTAGTCTCCCCATCCTCATCCGTAAATTGCAGGCGGATGCCCTCAAAGCCCATTGCCCTAAGCGCTTTGGTTTCGCTTAAGAGGGACAGGGGAACACTGTTATAGATCACATTATAACAGAAATCACAGATGCATTTTACCGAAAATTGAACCCCCATCCGATCCGTGATCGTGTGTGTGGCATAGCACCTGGTACAGCCCTTTTGATTTTTCTCCAGGCACTGAGCCGTCACCATAAGGGGTAGCCTTCCATAGGCGATGATTTCGCTGGTCCGGTTGTCCCGGCTCCAAAGTTCCTTTTTATTCAGCTCCACAGGCGCCGTGTCACCCCCGACTCCCTCTTCCCTGAGCATAGCCTCCGCCGCCCGGTTGTAAGTATAAAGTCCGGCGTCAGCCCGGACCAGGTCCGTCAGCTGATGTCCCATAAAATAAGCCAGGGTCTCAGGGCTTCTCACTAAGAAGTTTCCCAGCCCCGCTCCCTTTAAATCTCTTGCATGCTTCTTCAGCTCCCTTTCCTCACTGACCGCCCTGTCGATAAAGGGCAGGGCGATGGAGATTCTGTCCCGGGGGCTTTTTGCAAGGATCTCCCTGGCAGCTTCAACCGGATCCCGGTCCAGCCAGCGCAAAAGGAAGCTTTCGACATAGATCTCCCGGACAGCCTCCGCCTCTTGGGCGACTTTTAGCTGGTCAAGGGTCGAAACCAGGACCCGGATCTTAAGATCGGTCGGATCTTCCCCGCCCCGGTCGCTGTTTTTTCTCTTGCGATTCGGCGCAGGTTCTAAGTCCTCTGTTCCCTTTCTTTGATATGGCGCCAGAAGCTCCCCTTTTAGGGCGGCAAGCCCCTTTCTCCGGATCTCGTTGAGCGCCTTCATAGGCAGAAAGGATCCCCCATCCGTTTTAATGTCGACCTGATCCATGACAAAATCGGTCCCGCCCGTCTTTCGGATGTTCTCCTCCATCCGGTCCGGACTGAGAGGCCGGTTTTGCGCCTTTAAGACAGGATCCCCCAAAACCTCGACCGTCCTGCCCTTAGATGACAGGGTCAGGGTCAGAGGCTGACCGGTAAAGGCCCGCAACCTTCCTCTGACCGGCAGGAAGAGGCACTCCTTCATATAGCGGCCGCCCATTGCTTCGTAGAGAGCGTGGCGGGCAGCCGTCTCCTCCCGGGTCAGTTCGTGTTTGATGGGCGCCATCATCTCCGGTCCGTTGTGGCGGTGGAAATAGCCGTCCGTAAAACCGGTCCGATTGTAGAGATCGTAGAGCATTTTCCGATCTTCCCTGCTGACCTGATAGGGCTGACCGGACAGCGCCAGATCCAGATATTTCCGGTAGATGGAGACGACGCCGGCAGCATACTCGGGCCGCTTCATTCTGCCCTCAATCTTTAAGGAGTCCATACCTGACCGGACCAGTTCTGGCAGGGCATCGATCCCATTTAAATCCTTGGGACTTAGGAAATGGCGCGCCTCCTTTTGTTCCAGGATCGACGTCCTTCCATCAAAACCGGTCTGATCATCCATCAGATAGAGCAGGCGGCAGGGCTGGGCGCACCTGCCCCGATTGCCGGACCGCCCTCCCAGCATACTGGAATAGAGACATTGACCGGAATAGCAGACACAGAGTGCCCCGTGGATAAATACCTCCACTTCAAGACCTGATTTCTCTTTTAAGCGCTTTAATTCCGTAAGGCTCAGCTCCCTTGCCGGCACGACCCGGGTGACCCCGTATTTCTCAAGTTCCTTTGCCCAGAGCGGACCGGTCACGGTCATCTGGGTGCTGGCATGGAGGGGCAGGTCCGGATATGCCTCATGGAGGATCTTTAAGACGCCGAAATCCTGGACCAGGACCGCGTCGATCCCCGCTTCATAATAGGGGCGCACATAAGAAACCAGCTGGTCCAATTCGTCCCCTTTCAGCAGGGTGTTGACCGTCAGATAGACCTTTCTGTCCCGCAGGTGGGCAAAATCAAGTCCTTCAATCAGGTCATCCGCTCCGGGATTATCCGCATAGGCACGCGCGCCAAACTTTTCCCCGCCGATGTAGACGGCGTCGGCGCCTGCCCGAATCACAGCCTTCAAGCCCATAAGACTTCCGGCGGGCGCAAGCAATTCTGTCTTCATCAATCAAAAAAGGTGATTACCGTCCCGTAATCACCCGTTCCTTTCTCTTTATCTTCTGTTGGAATTACCGCCCTTGGGGTTGATCGGATGTCTCGTCATATTGTCCATCCTAACCTGCAGGGCAACCAGTTCCTGCTTCAGGTCGTAGATCTCCTGATCCTTTTTTTCCAGATCCCCTTCCAAAGACTCCGCCTTGTCGCGCGCCTTGAAGTAGTCATCCGCGACATTTAAAGCAAGCAGGGTTCCCTTGGTCTCTGCCGGCATCCGGTTATAGCCAATCACGGAATTAAATTCCCCGATCTTGTGATTTAAATAGGAAGCCACCTTTTCAAGATACTCTTCACTTTCGTAACCGGAAAGACGGGTTACCTTTCCGCCGATCAGTACCTGGACTGTATTTTTCTCTGACATCGAAGATCTGCCTCCGTGGGTTCAATATGTCTTTATTATACTGAAATTGCCTGAAAATACAACCTTCAGTTGGAAACGATCCCCTCTATGTCAACTCGAAGCAGCCTCTGCCGGATCCTCTGGAAAATCATACCCCAGATGCTCGTATGCCTGGCGGGTCGCCACCCTGCCCCGCGGCGTCCGGTTGATAAAACCGGTCTTAAGCAGATAGGGCTCGTAGACATCTTCCAGCGTACCGGAATCTTCCCCGACCGAAGCCGCCAGCGTATCAAGTCCCACCGGTCCGCCTCCGAATTTTAAAATCATGGTTTCAAGGATCATTCGATCCAGCCGTTCCAACCCATACTGGTCCACATCGAGCAGGTCCAGGGCGTCAGATGCCACCCGGTCGGTGATGACGCCGTCATAGCGCACCTGGGCGAAGTCCCGCACCCGTTTTAAAAGGCGGTTGGCAAGACGAGGTGTCCCCCGGGACCGGCGCGCCAGCTCCAGCGCCCCCTTGTCTTCGATTCGCACGTTCAGCTTGTCCGCGGCACGGACAATGATGGCTTTTAGTTCCTCGACCGAATAATATTCCAGATGACCTATGACGCCGAAGCGGTCCCTTAAGGGGGCGGACAACATGCCCGGCCTGGTGGTCGCGCCGACCAGGGTGAACCTGGGCAGGTCGATCCGGATGGACCGTGCGGTCGCCCCCTTGCCGATGACGATATCGATGGCAAAATCTTCCATAGCCGGGTAGAGGACCTCCTCCACCTGACGGTTGAGCCTGTGGATCTCATCGACAAAGAGGATATCCCCCGGATGGAGGTTGTTCAAAATGGCAGCCATTTCCCCCGGCTTTTCAATCGCCGGACCGGACGTCACCTTCAGATTGGTTCCCATCTCATTGGCGATGATACCCGCCAGGGTCGTTTTCCCCAGACCCGGAGGACCGTAAAAGAGAACGTGGTCCAGAGAGTCCCCCCTCATCTTTGCCGCGTCGATATAAACTTTTAAATTCTGCTTGGTCTTTTGCTGACCGATATATTCCTCGAGCGTCTGGGGACGGAGTCCGCTCGAATCGATCTTCCGATCCTCCTGGGTCTCCTCCGCGCTCGTTACAATCTGCCTGGACATGCCTTTCTCCTTTATTTCCTCAGATCAGTTCCTTCAATGCCGCCTTGATCAGTTCTTCCGTGTCAGCCCCCTCATGATCCGGCGCCGCTTTTCGGACCGCCCTTAGGGCTTCCGAGTTGGAATAACCGAGAGCCGACAGAGCAAGAACCGCCTCCGACTGGGCGCTGGACGGGCCGGCAGCTGACGCGGCAGCCTCCGTATGAGATGATTTTATGTCAAAGGCGTCCTTTAGATTCAGCTTGTCCTTCAGTTCAATGATAACCTTCTGCGCCGTCTTTTTGCCGACACCGGGCGCCTTGGCGATTGCCGCCGCGTCATCGGATAACACCGAGAAGCGGACGTCGTCCGCCCCCATGACGGACAGGATCCCCATCGCCCCCTTGGGACCGATGCCGCTGACCGTCAGCAGCATCTGGTAGAGGTCCAGGTCGTCCCTGGTCAGAAAGCCGTAGAGCTGCATGGAATCCTCTCTGACCGCAAAATAGGTATAGATCTTGGTCTCATCCCCCACGGATAACTGGTCAGCGACCGAGGAGGGTATAAAAATCCGATAGCCGATCCCCTGGTTGTCGAGGATCAGACAGTCCTGATCGATAGCCGCTACCAGACCCTTAATATAAGCAAACATAAATCGTCCTTTTCTTCCTTACTGTCCTGTCTTATTTTCTATCTTAAGTCTTACCGAAACGATCCTACCATAAAACAGCCGCAAAATCCATACATATGTTCTGTACCCTCGATCACAGGCAGAATCTGTTGCCTGTGCGTACATTTCGTTCTCTTCGCAATACTGGAATTTAGACAATGGTGTATCCTTCTGCAGACAGTACACTTAAAGCCCTCTCGAAGTTTTCTGTCTTTACAAGAATATAATCCGTGTTGAACGTTGATACTGCAAAGATTCCGATATGATTCTCAGCGAGAATTTCCGATAATTTCGATAAGATTCCAATCAAAGAAAAATCAAGTACACCCTGAATATGGAAGCCTTTCCAGCCATCATCCCGCTCTGTTGTTTTTTTCGGTGCATCATCTGTCTTACAAACCAAAGAGATTTCTTCATCTGTTTTGCCAAGGAAGAAAAAATCCGCCGTCATATCTATGTCCGTAATAGCCGCAACCTTACAAACAGTCAAATCGTATTCCATTTTCTTTAGTTCCATATGTTCCTCCAACAAATGCCGATTTATCCTTCACACACCATTATATATTCTTGCTTAACCGATTATTCGGTAAATAGTTTGATCTCTGAGCGCATGATCTGGTCCTGACACTTCTGGACAGCTACCCTCTCAGGTTTCCCTGCTCGCAGAAAACAGACGGCAAAGCCCCCGGATTCATGCTATACTCAGTCTATGAAAAACGAAATGATTAGTCTAAGCGAACTTACATCTTACCAAGCTCTTTTAAAACAGGGCTCAGTCATCCTGGATATCACGGCGAGCGGCCGCTACTGGAGAACTTCCATGCTGGAAGCGATCCGCCTGATCTTTCGGGATGATACACACCTCACAGAACAGATCTTAAGCCTCGAAGAGGAGCAGGATGAACCGGCTATGCTGACCCTTCTGGAAGAGATCCTTATACATTTTGATGAGGTCATCACCTTCAACGGCAGCTCCTTTGACATCCCCCATCTAAAGCGCAAATACGCCGCCTACGGCATGGTAGATCCCTTCCCCGGCAAGCAGTTCCGGGACCTCTATCTGGAATATAAGGACTATGCCGCCCTGCTGGGGCTGCCCTCCCGCAAATTGGCTGACTACGCCGCCTTTGCAGTCGGGGACACCACATCCGACGATGCGGTCAAGACCTTAAAAATCCTATCTCTTGACTCGATCTCTGCCTTCTTTTCCGGCAGCTGGACTCTGGCGGATGCCCAAAAAGATGGGGACCACCTCTATTACACCCTGCATACATACTGTCCTTTCTTCCACAGAATCTCCTTCCAGGACCAGATCTTCCATCTGATTCTGGACCGGCAGACGGCAAAGCTCTCGGTTCTTCTGGTAGACGGCAAGGTGCGGCGCTACTACACAAACTACAAAGACTACTACTACCTGCCCTTAGAGGGCTATTCCATCCACAAGTCTATGGCTGTTTACGTCCAGAAAACGCATAAAGAAAAAGCAGTTCGTCAGAACTGCTTTAACCTCGTTTCTTATTCAGAAGCTTTTGTGAATGACCCCGACAGAATCCGATCCTATATCAGTTCTGTTCTTCAATTTCTTCAGAGTCGATAAAATCTTCTCTTCTTTCATTTTCAAGAGCCTTCATGCTGAGGGAGATCTTGTGATCTTCCGCATTGAAGTCAACGACTCTTGCTTCAATTTCCTGACCGATCGTCAGAACGTCAGACGGCTTATCAACGTGCTGTCTGGAGATCTGGGATACATGCAGCAGAGCATCTACGCCCGGAAGCAGCTCAACAAAAGCACCGAAGTCGGTCATTCTTGCTACTTTGCCCTTGACGACTGTTCCGACTGCAAACTCATCTGCAGCTTCCAGCCACGGATTCTGATCCGGGAACTTTAAGGTCAGAGCAATCTTCTTGTCCTTGATATCCTTGATCAGGACCTGAAGCTTATCGCCGACATGGAAGTTCTTGTGCGGATTCTCAACGCGGCCCCAGCTCATCTCGGAGATATGAAGCAGGCCGTCAGCGCCGCCCAGATCGATAAAGGCACCGAAGTCAGTGACATTCTTTACTGTACCTTCGACAACATCGCCCGGACGAATTCTGGAGAAGAGTTCCTCTGCTGCGGCTGCCTTTCTCTCGGTCAGGAGCTTGCGGCGGTTACCGATGATTCTTCTTCTTCTCGGCTCGAACTCCGTGATCTGGAACTCAATTTCCTGATCAGCATACTTGCTGAGATCCTTCTCGTAGGTATCGGATACAAGGCTTGCCGGGATGAAGACTCTGGTTCCCTCAACGAGAACGGTCAGACCGCCCTTCAGAACCTGAGATACGGCAGCCTTCAGGACTTCACCGCTCTTGAATGCTTCCTCAAGTCTCTTATTGCCCTTTTCCTGCGCAAGGCTCTTATATGAAAGAATGACGTTGCCATCCCCATCATTCACTTTTCTGACTTTTACCTCAAACTTATCACCAGGCTGCATCTTGGTAGTAAGATCAAGGCTATTGTCGTTGCTGTATTCTTCTCTGGTGAGAATACCGTCAGCCTTATAACCGATGTTCATATAGGCAACATCCGGTTTTACGGTGATGACTTCGCCCTCTACGACCTCCCCGTTCCTGATAGTTTTGAAGCTCGCATCGAGCAGCTGCTCAAAGCTCTGTTCCTCTGACATTCTGTGAAACCTCCTGGATAATATTATTTGGGGTGGACGCCCCCGCAGTAATACCTACGCAACTATCGGGTTGGATATCAACGGTTACCAAATCATCCTGAGTTTGTATGTAGTAAGTATTCTTACACTGGCCTCTGCAGATATCATAGAGCTTCTGCGTATTCGAAGATGCTTTGCCTCCGATTACAATCATGACATCCGACCTTTTTGCCAGGTCCAACGCTTCTGCCTGCCTTTCACGTGTAGCATTACAGATAGTGTTTTTAACTTCTTCATGATAACCCAAACGCTCAATGATTTCAACTATTTCCAGAAATTTTCCCAAATTGAAGGTGGTCTGGGAAACGACGCACACAGGCTCGTGTGTGTCCAATTTCAGAGCTGCCGCCTCCTCCTTCGTTTCCACAATGGTACAGGGTCCTTTCACCCAGCCGCGGATGCCCTGGACCTCCGGATGATCAGGGGATCCGACGATTACGATCTGGTCTCCCGCCTCATAGCGGTCCCTTACAATATCATGAATTTTCTGTACAAAGGGGCAGGTGGCGTCGACGATCTTGCAGCCGCTTCTTCTTAGTTTGTCATAAAGTTCCTTGGAAATGCCGTGTGAGCGGACAATGACGGTCGCATCCGGTCCGACCTTCTCTCCTGTTTCCTGACAGACCAGATCATCGTCGATGATCCGAACTCCCTTTTGGGTCAAGTCCCTTACGACCTGTTCATTGTGGATGATGGGACCCATCGTATAGACCCTGCCGACAGAGCGGTCCGCCTCTTCGTAGACCAGGTTGACTGCCCTTTTAACGCCAAAGCAAAAGCCCGCGCTCTTTGCTACCCTTACCTGCATTTGGACCTCCCGCTTAGTTTGCCTTTTTTGAAGCGGAAATTTCCAAAATCCGTTCCACCACTTCCTCAATGGTCAGATCGGAGCTGTCCACTTCCACCGCGTCATCCGCCTTTTTCAAGGGGGAATGTTCCCGGTGCATATCCCGATAGTCCCGGTCTTTGATATCCGCTTCTATCTGTTCAACCGAAGGCAGATTCGACGCATCCGGCTTGTTTTTCAGTTCCTCATAGCGGCGGACTGCTCGAGTATGGGCACTTGCCGTTAAATAGATCTTGACCTCCGCATCCGGCAGCACGACCGTCCCGATATCCCGTCCATCCATGACGACAGAGGCCGTTTTCGCCAGCTTCTGCTGAAGGGCGACCAGCTTCTCCCTGACTTTGGCATTGACCGATGTGGCACTCGCCATGTTGCCGACAGTCTCTTCCCGCAGCCGATCCGTCACATCCTCGCCATTTAGAAGGATGTGCTGCACCCCATCCCGGTAAGAAATGGAAATATCGACCTCGGCAAGGGCCTCTTCCAAAGCCTTTTGGTCATCCGGGCTGATCTTATTTTCCATAAAATAGAGAGCCATGGCACGGTACATGGCGCCGGTATCGACATAGATGCTGCCCTCTTTTTTTGCTACGATCCTGGCAATCGTACTCTTGCCCGCTCCTGCAGGTCCATCAATCGCGATATTCATTTACTGCTCCTTCTTTTCTTTTTCAAGTACTTAGTGTTTTCCTATCACTGTCGCTCATCTTTGGGAAAGGAGCCTTCAGATCACCTTGCCCACCTGGTGCTTCTATTAAGATCCATAGACAGTTTCATTACACCTTCGATAAAAGTAACCGGACATATACCTGACAGTCTCATGATCCCCTAGATAAAAGTATCCGTATCTATACCCGATGATCTCTTCTTATAACATCGTTATTCACTTACTTGTGCCCTTGGCTTTATCATCAATCGCCGCAGCGGCAAGTGCCGCTGTCGACCAGGCAATCTGCAGATTGTAGCCGCCCGTATAGGCGTCCAGATCCAGGACCTCACCGATGTAATAGAGATTGGGGATCTTCTTAACTTCCATACTGCCGGGATCAACTTCCTTGACCGAGACACCGCCCTTGGTCACGACCGCCTCCCGATAGCTCCGAAGAGCCGTCAGAGTCAGGGGAAAATGCTTGGTTGTTTCGACAATCTTGAGCCTGTCCTTCTTGGTCAGATCATGGACCTTGATCTCCCCCTCCAGCCCCGCCACTTTTGGCATGACCGGGACCATTTTCGCCGGATAAAGCTCATGCAGAACATTCTTCAGTTCCTTGTTGCGATTTGCCTCAAAGAGCTTTACCAATCGATCATCCAGTTGGTCCTTACTGACCGCCGGCTTCAGATCAATCCAGGTCTTGAGCGGCTTGACCCCGATCAGAGGACCGATCTTGGCGCTGGCGCTAAGGACCAGGGGACCGGTGATGCCGAAGTGGGTGAACATCATCTCCCCGAATTCGTCATAGACCTCTTTTTTTCCATTTTTAATATGAAGCTCGACGTTCTTAAGACTGAGCCCCTGCATATCCCGCAGATAGTCCTCCTGGCAGACCAGGGGGACCAGGGAGGGATAGAGTTCGGTCACCTTCAGTCCGCGCTCCCTGGCAAAGCGATAGCCGTCCCCGGTCGATCCGGTCGTGGGATAGGACAGTCCCCCCGTCGCGACAACGACTGCATCGGCATAGAGGTCCTCCCCCTTCCCGACGCGGCTGCCTGCCTGATCCAAAGGAACAAGGTGGACCCCAATCGCCCGTCCTTCCTCATCGTAGAGGAGATCCGTGACATCCGTAAG
This sequence comes from Lachnospiraceae bacterium UBA3689, assembly GCA_002371465.1. Classification (GTDB taxonomy): domain Bacteria; phylum Bacillota; class Clostridia; order Lachnospirales; family Lachnospiraceae; genus Chordicoccus. The sequence goes on from DFIU01000010.1 coordinate 358,676, forward strand.
TAACCGAACCTCTGTCCCTCCCTGCTTCAATCTCCGGCTCAAGGTACTGATCACGTCGGAGGCGTGGTCAGACACCGGAAAGGCTCGCCGTCCCCGCTCCACCTTGGTCCTGAGCCCCCAGGACTCAAGCAGGTCGATCATGCCCATGGGACCTAAATGATAGATCGCACTGTAAAGAAACTTGGGATTGGTCAGAACATGCTGCAGATAGGTCTCTTCATCACAGGCATTTGTAAAATTGCACCGCCCCTTGCCGGTAATAAAGAGCTTCTTGCCCAACTTTTCGTTGTGGTCCAGCAGGATCACCTGATGATCCTGCTGGGATAAAAGGGCTGCACAGAACATGCCTGCTGCCCCGCCTCCCACGATAATAATCTTTGCCATTTTCTACCTCTTTACGCTTAACGCTCCTACCATCTTAATCAAATCAGGCATTTTAATCAAGAAGATCAGTGAGCAGCTCCCAACCTGCATATCCATCCATCATCTAAAGATAACGTATGGTCTCCATCAACTTCAACCTGCAAATCGACCCTGGCGCAGGTTATGAGCTAAACAAAGATTCGCCGGAAGTCATTGCCGCCATATTAAGCCAAAAAGATTGACTTACCTGTTCCTGTCAGACAAAAACAGCCGCAGCAAAACGCTGCGGCTGTAAGGATTCAGATCTGTCTGATTCTAAATCTATTTTATACCGGATATGCCTTGTTGGTCGTATCGGCTTCCTTGGCATCGACGCCGGTCTTCTGCGCGTCTCTGTACTTGAAGTAATCGACCGCAACCTTGGGGAAGAGGGCGTAGGTCAGAACATCCTCATCCTGCTGCTTGTAGGGAGCGACTTCCTCTTCAAACTTGGGAAGCCCCGGCTCAAGCAGGTCCGCCGGCCGGCAGGTGATGGGGATTTCATTTCCGATGCAGGTCTTCTGAACTTCTTCATTGAAGGGAAGCGGAGTCTTGCCGTACTTGCCCAGGAAGATATTCTTGGACTCTTCCGGTACGACGCTGTAACGCTTGCCGGTCAGGACGTTCATAACTGCCTGGGTACCGACGATCTGGGAGGACGGGGTAACCAGAGGCGGCTCGCCCATGTCCTTTCTGACCCTGGGTACTTCTTCCAAAACATCGTAGAAGCGGTCTTCCGCGTTCATCTTCTTCAGCTGGTTGGTCAGGTTGGACAGCATACCGCCCGGAACCTGGTACTGTAAAGTCTTGATATTGACACCCAGGTTCTTGGGGTTCATCAGGCCGCTCTCCAGATCCCTCTCCCGGATGGGTCTGAAGTAGTCCGCGATCTCGCAGAGGGCATTGAGGTCAAGGCCGCTGTCATAAGGCGTATCCTTGAAAGCCTCTACCATAACTTCGGTCGCCGGCTGGGACGTGCCCAGAGCGAAGGGGCTGAGCGCGGTATCGATGATGTCGACTCCGGCTTCGACAGCCTTCATGTAGGTCATGGAAGCAAGACCGGATGTGTAGTGGGTATGAAGCTCGATCGGAAGCCTCGTCGTCTCTTTCAGAGCCTTGACCAGTTCTCCGGCAGCCTTGGGGGTCAGAAGGCCCGCCATATCCTTGATGCAGATGGAATCAGCGCCCATCTCCTCGATGCCCTGCGCCATCTTGACCCAGTAGTCCAGAGTGTAGGCCTCGCCCAGAGTATAGGACAGGGCGACCTGAGCCTCTACTTTTTCCTCATTTGCAGCCTTGACAGCGGTCTTTAAGTTGCGAAGATCGTTCAGGCAGTCAAAGATACGGATAACATCGATTCCGTTGGAAGCGGACTTTTTGACGAAATATTCGACGACATCGTCCGGATAGGGTTTATAACCCAGGATGTTCTGTCCGCGGAAAAGCATCTGAAGTTTGGTGTTTTTGAATCCTTTTCGGAATGTTCTCAGTCTTTCCCAGGGATCTTCGTGCAGGAAACGGAGAGCCGCATCAAAGGTAGCGCCGCCCCAGCACTCAACTGCCCTGTAACCGATCCGGTCCAGTTTTTCGACAGCCGGAAGCATTTCCTCCGTCGTCATTCTGGTCGCAATCAGAGACTGATGAGCATCACGAAGAATGGTTTCTGTAATCTGAACAGGTTTTTTAACTGTATCAGCCATATTTAAGCCTCCTCGTATGTACGGCGGCAAAAGCCGCCGGATTCATTTTCATTAGATACCGTAAATAGCCATAAAAGTACCTGCCGCAACGGCGGTACCGATAACGCCCGCCACGTTGGGACCCATTGCGTTCATCAGCAGGAAGTTGGTCGGATCTGCCTCCTGACCGACCTTCTGGGAGACACGGGCAGCCATGGGAACAGCGGATACGCCGGCAGACCCGATCAGCGGATTGATCTTGCCGTGGGTCACAACCTTGAGCAGCTGACCCAGCCAGACTCCTCCGGCTGTTCCGAAAATAAAAGCGATCAGACCAAGTACAACAATCTTAAGAGTTGCCGCATTGAGAAAAGCTTCCGCGCTTGTCGTCGCTCCTACGGACGTTCCCAGAAAAATAACGACGATGTACATGAGGGCATTGCTTGCCGTCTCCGTCAGCTGCTTGACAACGCCGGATTCCCGGAAGAGGTTGCCCAGCATCAGCATACCGACCAGAGGTGCCGTTGTCGGAAGGATCATGCAGACAACAACTGTGATCACAATCGGGAAAAGAATTTTTTCAAGCTTCGACACCGGACGAAGCTGTCCCATGCGAATCAGACGATCTTTCTTCGAGGTGAAGAGCCGCATAACCGGCGGCTGAATAATAGGGACCAGGGACATATAGGAATATGCCGCCACCGCAATCGGACCAAGGAGTGCAGTCTGACCAAGCTTGGTCGCAAGGAAGATCGATGTCGGGCCGTCTGCTCCGCCAATGATGGAGATGGCAGCCGCGCTCTTGCCGTTAAAGCCCATGAAGATGGCAAGGAAGTAGGCGACATAGATTCCGAGCTGGGCGGCCGCCCCCATCAGGAAGGAGATGGGATTGGCAATCAACGGACCAAAGTCCGTCAGAGCGCCTACGCCCATGAAGATCAGGGAAGGCAGGATACTCCACTCATCCATCTGATAGAAATAGTAAAGCAGACCGCCGACACCGTTGGCGGAATCCGAGGGTTTCAGCATGATGTCCGGATAAATATTGACCAGCAGCATGCCGAACGCGATCGGAACCAGAAGCAGCGGCTCGTAGTCCTTTGCAATTGCCAAATACAGGAACACAAACGCTACGACTATCATCACGTAGTTGCCCCAGGAAAGATTCATGAAGGCCGTCTGTGAAAGCAGATTTGACAGAGTGTCAAGAATATTCATTAACTAAGACCTCCGAAAGAATTAGTTCATAGTAGCAAGAAGATCGCCGGACTCTACCTGATCGCCTGTCGCAACGTTAACGCTGGCAACCGTGCCGTCCTGGGGTGCGACAACCGGAATTTCCATCTTCATGGATTCGAGAATTACAATCGGATCCCCGGCCTTTACCGCCGCTCCGACTCCGTTTGCAATGCTGAGAACCTTGCCCGGGACCTGGGCGTTAACTTCTACGCCGCCGGCCGTTCCCTGAACCTGGGGTGCTGCAGGAACTGCTGCCGGTGCGGGAGCTGCCGCTGGAGCAGGTGCTGCTGCCTGAACCGGAGCTGCTGCCGGTGCGGATGCTGCTCCCTCTTCTACCGTTACGCTGTAAGCGGTTCCATTGACTGTGATTGTATAGTTTTTCATTTTAAATTCCTCCTGGAAATAAAAGCTCAACGCCATTTGTTGTTGTGAAGCCGCTTAATGGACCGGACTACATAGCCGTCCACCGGCTTATTTTCGGAAGCTGCGATCGCCGCCGCAATGACAGCGACGAGTTCCCGGTTCTTAAGAAGGTCGTCCCCTTCGGTACCTGCCGCAGCTGCCTGAGGCGCTGCTTTCTTAGCCGCCGGAGCTGCCGCTTTTGCCCCCTCTTTCTTGCCGGATGTCGTATGGGGCAGGAAATTGAAGGCGCTGATGACAAAGATCAGGAAGACCAGAACGATGAATACAGTGATCAGACCGGTCGCCGTATTGCCGGCTGCCGTCTCCATCTTGAATGCAAAGGTCTCCTTCGAATCGTCAGAGTAGTCCGCAATCGTCGTGGAGATCGGATTTAGAGCCTTGCCGTAGGAAATCGTCATAGCCATCTGCCCCTGGTCCTCACCGGTCAGAACAATCCGGCTGGTGTAGCCCTCTTCCGTCCGCTCGGTATCCTTGACTTCCGCCTTTTTGATTTCGCCGTGCTTTTCCACGAACTGGTGCCAGCGGTAACCAAAGTCATTGTCAAAGAGGTAATTGACGACCACCTGCCCCTGATCAAGATAGTCCTTAAACTGCTGATAGCTGGCGGATGTCAGCATGGCAGCAAAGTTCTTCTTAGTATAGTCCGCAACATCCTTGATATTCTGCTCCCGGATCTCTTCCGTGGCAGATGTCTCAATCTGGGAAGAGGTCTTGGGCAGGCTGCCGCAACCGGTCAGGGCAAAAGACGCCATAACCATGCACAGGAGGGCGATCACTAATTTGTTCAGTTTTTTCATGAAGATGCCCGCCTTTCTCAAACCGTGCCGTGTTTTCTGTCCGGACGGTTTTCTCTCTTTGTGTAAAGCATTTCAAAGGCTCCGATCACATATTTTCTGGTGTCGGCATCATCGATAATGGTATCGACATAGCCTCTTCTTGCTGCGGAAAGTGCGCTCTCCTGCAGTTCCGCATACTCTGCAGCTGTCTGTTTGATAGTCTCAGCGTCTTTGCTGTCCGCTAAAATCTTGGCGGCGGAGGCTGCATTCATCGTGCCGATCTCAGCGTTTTTCCATGCGAAGACCATGTCCGCCCCGATTGCCTTAGAGCCCATCAGAACATAAGGAGTACCGAAAGCTCTGCCGGCAACTACGGTAACCTTAGGAACCGTCGCATTGGTGTAGGCATAGGCAAGGCGCGCGCCTTCCTTGGTCATCCGGCGTTCTGTACATTTGCAGGAGCTGAATTTCTCCGCGTTGACCAAAGTCAGGACCGGAATATTGAAGGCGTCGCAGAAACCGATAAAATCAGCTGCCTTTTCAGCCCCTCTTGCATGAAGGGCGCCGTCGTCGCCGCTGTTAGCCACTGCGCCGACCGTGTAACCGTTCAGCTTGATAAAACCGATTACCATGCTCTTGGCAAATTCCGGCTTGGTCTCAAAGAACTGACCGCCGTCGCTTAAGATCCTCAGGGTATCCGCGGCATTGCCGATGGTCGAAGCAAGACCTGCGGTTGCCCGGTTCAGATCGTCGCCGCAATTTTCGGAAACTCCCTCATCTTCATTGTTCTGGGGAAGCAGAGCTAACAGCTCTCTCATCTTGGAAGCCATCTCCGCTTCCGATCCGGCAAAATCGACATGGCCCTGTTCCATCTGGAACTGGCACTTGGAATTGTCGAACTTGTCCACATTGCTGCCTTCGATGGCATCCGGAGCATTGACGAAGAGACGAGCCTTGTCGGCCTCCATGAATACGAAGTCAGACAGACCGGTCAGGATGGAAAGTCCGCCGCCTGCATTTCCGTATACAGCCGTAATCTGCGGAACGACGCCGGAATTCATCGCCTGATTGCGAAAGATTCTGCCGAGGGCATTCAAAGCATCGGTGGATTCCTGGAGACGGACACCGCCGCAGTCGATCATAGCAACAACCGGAGCGCCTGTCTTTTCGGCAAGATGGTAAAGGTTGGAAATTTTCCGTGCATGCATTTCGCCGATTGTACCGTTTAGCACCGTTACATCCTGACTATAAACATACACGAGGCCGCCATCCACAGTTCCGTATCCGGTTACGACACCGTCAGACGGAGCAGCTTCGGCTAAGAGATTGAAATCTGTCGAACGGGCTGTCACCTGTCCGCCGATTTCGACAAAACTGTTTGCGTCAAGCAAAGAAGCAATTCTTCCGCTTGCTGCATTTTGAGTCTCACTCATCTTTAGTCCTCCATTAGATTAAAAAAATTTATACAGTTCACATTGTAACGCTTCAACATGTCAAATTCAATCAAAACGAAAGTGATTTGCACAAAATATTGAAGCAAAAGAAAAAGAAAGCACAAGCCCTGTGCCAGATTCAGACATCGACCCGGACTTCCGCTTCCTTCTCCGCCTCCGCCTTAAACTCCTCTTCCATCTCCGGGTTGATTTCCGGCAGGTCACTGGCGGAGGAGACTCCAAAGAGACGGAGGAACTCCTGGGTCGTTCCGAATAAAATGGGGCGGCCGGGCTGCTGGGCACGACCCAGCTCACAGACCAGGTTGAATTCCACCAGGCGGTTGACCGCATGGTCGCTGTTGACGCCCCGAATCCGTTCAATCTCAGCCTTGGTCACCGGCTGCTTGTAGGCGATGACGGACAGGGTCTCAAGCGCCGCCTCACTCAGATGAGGCTTTTGCGGATTTAATTCCAGGGTGATCAGTTCCGGATAGTAGTCCCGCCTGGTACACATCTGATAGGAACCGTCGATTTCGATAATCTCGGTTCCGTGGGGGGCGGCGTTCCAATCAGCTTGAAAGTTCCTGACAAGAGCCTCCGTCTCTTCCCTGCTTTTTTGAAGAGCCTTTGAAAGATCCTCAAGGGAAACCGCCCTGCCCGTCGCAAATAAAATCGCCTCAATGGCAGCGGCGTCTGTCTTATTCTGATCCATCATCCTTCCTCCTCATACTGGTCCCGAATCCGATTGATATCCACTTCCTGGGCACGTTCGATATAGATCTCCTGGTCGATCCCATCCTGAGTCGCCTCGATGATGCCGTATTTCATAAGTTCCAGAACCGCAAGAAAGGTCACAACGACCTGAACCTTGCTGCTCTGCTCTTCCAGCAGGTCCCGGAAGGAAAAGCGGTCGTGACGCTTGGCATATTCCGCAATACTCTCCAGCTTATCCGGTACCGAGACCTCTTCTTTTTCAATGGTGCCGAACTTGCTGCGGACCGGGTCGATCTTATCCTCCTGCCGCCGGATCACGGAATCAAAGATCTGGTGCAGCTTCTCCAGGGTCAGGTCCTTGACCAGGTCCGCCGGGTCGACCTGGGGGCGGTAGCTCCTGACTTCCTTAGGAATGGTCTCCGGCTTAAAGACATTGCCGGAGGCGTCCAGCCGGTCCTTCAGCTGGTAGGACATATATTTGTAGGTCTTATACTCCAGAATCTGGCGGACCAGCTCGTCGCGGGGATCGATCTCCTCCCCCTCTTCATCGACTTCCTTAGGCAGGAGCATGCGGCACTTGATCGAGATCAGTTCCGCCGCCATGACCATAAATTCGCTCATGACGCCCAGATCCTCCCGCTGCATTTTCCGCACGTAGTCCAGGTACTGGTCCGTAATCTCGACGATGGGGATGTCGAAAATATTGATTTTATTTTTCTCGATCAGGCTCAAGAGCAGGTCAAGCGGCCCGTCAAATACTTTCAGTTCAACTTCCAGTGCCATGTTTATATCTTTCCAGTTCGATGAAAACAAGTTCTTTGGGATTGTGGATGCGAAAAGGCAGGACGTGTTCTCCCAGACCGCTGGTCACGATGCCGCATTTTCCATGATTCTCAAACTTTCCGTATCCGAATTTGGGAAAAGGGAAACCATAGGGGCTGACCAGAATCCGGTTGCCGCCCAACCTCATAATGCCTCCGTGAAAATGCCCGCACAAAGTCAGGTCCGCTCCCCAGTTCAGATAGTCCCCCATAAACTGGGGATTGTGGGCGAGCAGAATGGACAGGTCCCCTTTTGGGTCCAGTCCGGGACCGATCAGGTGCTTTAAGACTTCCGGCTTTAAGTGGGGAACCTTAAGCTTTTTATAATAGGAGAGGGGCAGTTCCAATCCATAGATCCGAATCTTCGTGCCGTTTACCACAAAGTCCCGGCTTTGATTATTTAAAACCGTAACGCCGCCTCTTTTAAGCAGCTTCTCATAAGTCTGATAAACAGAAGGATAGTTGCGGGTCTCGCTTTCATGATTGCCGTTAGATAAGGCGACCGGCGCGATCTTTCTTAGGGCGGTCAGCAAATCAGCTGCCGTCTGAAAAATGCCTGCTTCCCTGGCGATCAGCATATCACCCCCGCAGAGGATCAGGTCCGGCTCAAGATCCTTAATCGCGGCAATCAGATCCCGGTTCCCGTCTCCGTAGGAGTGACTGTGCAGGTCTGACAGATAGACCAGCCGCAGATCTGCGGCAATTTTCTTACTTTTTAAATGGTAGGATGTTGTAACAAAATCCATAGGTCCTCCCTGACGAAATCCTTACAAATCTTATCATAGGAAGCGGATGAGGGCAATCAGGGGTGGACCCAGGCTTCCTCACCTGATCTTACCTGCCCTGATCTTCTCTTCCGTCACCCGATAGCCCTCTTCATAGAGGCTATGGATCCGTGCCCGGTCATTGGTTGTCGATGTCATGCCGTAGAGGTCGCGGGGAGCGATGATGACCGCCCTGCCCCGGCTCTCCAAGGCAAGCAGCTCCTCGATCTGGCGGTTGTAAGTTTTGTGGCGGTTATTTAAGATATGAGCAATCCTGGGATGGGGCAGGAGCAGAAGGTCCGCCAGCATCCGGTGGGCAGCCGGTTCCAGGATATCATCCTCTCTTAAGGTCAAAATGACCACGATCTTATCGCAGCCGTCCCGGAACGCCTTGCGCCAGGGGATGGGCTGCGCCGTTCCCCCGTCCACATACTTCCTGCCCCGGATCTCGACCGGGCGGCAAAAAGCGGGCACGCAGCAGGACGCCATGACATAGCTGAAATCGTTGCGCTTCATGGTCCGCTTGTCAAAGAACATGGTCCTTCCCGTCTTCACATCGCAGGCGGCGATCTTTAGGACAGCCGGATTCGCCATGAGGGCGTCGTAATCGACCGGGTCCTCCCCGCCCTCTATGCTCATCTGACCGTAGATATAGTCCAGATTAAAATAGTTGCCCTTGGTCAGAAAGGACTTCATGCCCATATACTCGGGTCTTCTGCTGTACTCTTCATAATAGCGCCGGTTGCGATCCCTTTGTCCCGCCTGGTAGGACACCAGATTGCCGGACCCCGCCGACACGCCGATCATATAGGGGAAGGTAATCTTATGGTCCAACAGACAGTCCGTCACACCAGCCCCAAAGGAGTCTCTCATGCCGCCCCCGACATCGATCAATCCCGTCATCTTATCCTCCTTGCAGATATAAAAAGACCCTGTGCAGAAGATGCACAGGGTTTCTTATCTATCAGTTATACTTTCTCTTGCGGGCAGCTTCGGACTTCTTCTTGCGACGAACAGACGGCTTTTCGTAATGCTCGCGCTTGCGGATTTCCTGCTGGATGCCTGCCTTTGCACAGCTGCGCTTAAATCTTCTCAGTGCGCTGTCGAGAGATTCTCCCTCTTTCACAACGACATTTGCCATAGACCTTCATTCACCTCCCCCTCACCTTTCCGCGGGGTATTTTCAAACAAACGATATTATAATACCAAGACCGCCAATCCGTCAATAAAAAATGAGATTTTCTTTGATAAAAGGCGGTTTTATAGGAGTTTAGCCCTGGAGCTGGTCCCTGGCAAGCAGCTCCGCTTCAGCCAGAGCTTCGTCGATCTTCGATACATCGCTGCCGCCTGCCTGAGCCATATTGGGACGACCGCCCCCGCCGCCCCCGACGATTTTAGCCGCGGCTTTGATCAGGTTGCCGGCATGGGCCCCCTTCTTGACCGCGCTGTCCGTCGCTGCCGCCATCAGGTTGACCTTGCCGCCATTTTCCGTTGCGAAAATGATGACCGCGTCCCTCAGCTGATCCTTCAGCGTATCGCTCAGCTTTCTCATAGCGTTCATATCGGTATCGGTCAGTCTCTTGACCAGAACCTTCACACCGGCGACATCCTGTGCCTCGGATGCGACATCGCCCAGGGAAGCCTGAGCCGCCTTTGCCTTCAGGGATTCGATCTCCGCATGAGCAGCTTTCAGTTCTTCGTTCAGATGCTGAGCCTTCTCCGCCGCGTCCTTGGGCGTCGTCTTCAGAGCCTTAGCGACCGCGTCCAGCTCCTCTTCCATCTGGTGATAGTAGGTAAGAACAGCAGGTCCGGTCAGAGCTTCAATTCTGCGGACGCCGGCTGCAATACCGGATTCGCTGACAATCTTGAGCATCTGGATTTCGTAGGTGTTGCCGACATGAGTACCGCCGCACAGCTCCTTGGAGAAGCCTCCCATGGAGACGACGCGGACCTGGTCGCCATATTTCTCCCCAAAGAGAGCCATAGCGCCGCTCTTCTTGGCCTCATCAATACTCATGACATCGGTCCTGACAGGAAGCCCTGCCTGAATCTGTTCATTGACCAGGTTTTCGACCTGAGCAATCTCCTTACTCGTCATGGGCTTAAAATGGACAAAGTCAAAACGGAGGCGGTTCTCATCATTGTAAGAACCCTTCTGCTCGACATGGCTGCCCAGGACCTCCTTTAATGCCGCCTGCAGCAGGTGGGTTGCGGAATGGTTCTTCTGGGTGTTGAGCCGTTTTTTGGCGTCGACAGCAAAGTGAGCCTTATCTCCGACCTTGATGGTCCCCTCTGTCACGACGCCGACATGACCGACCCTGCCCCCGCGGAGCTGGATGGTCTCTTTGACCTGGAAACTGCCGTCAGCGGTCGTAATGACGCCGGTGTCGCCTGCCTGACCGCCCATGGTCGCATAGAAGGTCGTCCGGTCGGAAACCAAAGTCCCCTCGTCCCCATCGGTCAGAGCCTGAACCAGTTCACCATAGTGGTCCCCGTCAATCTTAGTGGTCAGGACCCTGATGGTTCCGTCGTCTTCAAACTTGCCGTAACCGGTAAATTCAGTCGTCACATCGTTATCAATCTTGTCATAGACCGTCGCCTGGGCGCCCATATAGTTGGACGTCTTTCTGGCATCGTGAGCCCTCTTCTTCTGCTCAGCCAGGTAGGCTTCAAAGCCCTCTTCATCGACCGTATAGCCTTTTTCGCTTAAGATATCCTTGGTCAGGTCGAGCGGGAAGCCGTAGGTATCGGAAAGCTCGAAGGCTTTCTCTCCCGACAGAACCGTCTCCTGATTCTTTGCCATCTGGATTTCGTGATCCGTCAGAATCTTCAGCCCCTGGTCGATCGTTCTGCCAAATGCCGCCTCTTCGGAGGCGATGACGTCATGGATAAACCGGAACTTCTCCTCCAGTTCCGGATAGCCCGCCTTGGAGGTATCGGCGACCGTCTTTGCCAGTTCCGCCAGGAAGGGCCCTGTCACGCCCAGCTTTCTGCCGTGGCGGGCAGCGCGCCGGATCAGTCTCCTTAAGATGTAACCGCGGCCCGTATTGGACGGGGTAATGCCGTCGGAAACCATGAAGGTCGCGGACCGGATATGGTCGGTGATGATACGGACGGATACCCGGATGTCGTGAGATTCATCGTAATCGACATGGGCGATCTGGCAGACCTTATCGCGCAGGTCCCGAATGGTGTCGATATCATACATGGAATCGACGTCCTGGCAGACAACCGCCAGCCGCTCCAGTCCCATGCCGGTATCGATGTTCTTCTGTTTCAGCGGAGAATAGTTGCCCTTGCCGTCGTTGTTGAACTGGGTAAAGACGTTGTTCCAGACTTCCATGAAGCGGTCGCAGTCACAGCCCGGCGCGCAGTCCGGCTTGCCGCAGCCGTATTTCTCTCCCCGGTCATAGTAGATCTCCGAACAGGGACCGCAGGGACCTGCTCCATGTTCCCAGAAGTTGTCCTCTTTACCGAACTTATAGATGCGCTCTGCCGGGATGCCGATTTCCTTATTCCAGATATCGTAGGCTTCCTGATCGTCCAGGTAGACGGACGGATAGAGACGGTTGGGATCAAGCCCCGCTTTTTCAGTCAGAAATTCCCAGCTCCAGTGGATGGCTTCTTCTTTAAAATAATCGCCAAAGGAGAAATTGCCCAGCATTTCAAAAAATGTGCCGTGGCGGGCGGTATGACCGACATTTTCAATATCGCCGGTGCGGATGCACTTCTGGCAGGTCGTCACCCGTCTTCTGGGTGGAACTTCAGCGCCGGTAAAATAGGGCTTTAAAGGCGTCATGCCCGCGTTGATCAAAAGGACACTGTCGTCATTGTGCGGTACAAGCGAAAAGGACTTCATGCGAAGACAGCCCTTGCTCTCCATGAAGCTCAAAAACATTTCTCTGAGTTCGTTAACCCCGTACTTTTTCACGTTAAAACCTCCAATTGTCGGCAAATTCTGCTAAATTGCCGTAAACACAGGTATTCTATCACATCTGAAATTTGAATACAATCGGGTCCCACTCCCCTGTCTCTTCAAAACGCTGAGCCATGCGGGCGGCACTATCTGCCACGTCCCGGTCATAGCCCGCTGCCCGCATGAGAGCAATGGCGTTTCTTGCCCTGGCAGGTCCCCCTTTTAAGGTATAGTCAAAGCGGACGTCCCCATCCTTGACTTGGCCGCTAAAATGCCAATTCCAGTAGCAGTCTTTCAGTATCCGGGTCAGTTCGATATCGTGGGTCGCGGCAAAGATGACAGACCTGCCCTCCTCGATTTTTCGCAAGACCGCAGCGGACGCCGCGATCCGTTCAATCGTATTGGTCCCCCTTAAAACCTCGTCGATGGCTGTCAGGACCGGCAGTCCATCTTCTTCGACCGCGTCCATGATTCTTTTTAAAGAGCGGATCTCCACAGCAAAATAGCTCTCCCCCTGGGCAAGATTATCCTTCAGTGCCATAGAGGATAAAATGCGGAAAAAGGAGGCTTTCCACATCTTTGCCGGAGCCGTCGCCATGCTCTGGGCAAGAATCGCCCCGATCATGATACTCTTTAAAAAGGTCGACTTGCCGGAGGCGTTGGCGCCGGTCAACAGATTTCCTCTCCCCGCCTCCAGGGAATTTCCAACCGGGGATTCCAGTAGAGGGTGGATCAGGTCTTTAAAGAAAACATAGCCGGTCATCTCTTCCCTAAGCTCCGGCCGGCACCAGATCGGAAGGACCTTCCGATAGGAGGCGGCTGCAAGCGCGGCGTCGGCCTGCCCGACATAGGTGGTCAGCAGGAAGATCTCCTTTTCTCTCCCCCTCATAAGGCTGACCATGCGGCCGTAACGAATGAGATCGAGATGAAAGAAGAGGTTCAAGTATTCCAGGAGAACCGCTCCCAGACCGGTGTCGATGGTCCCCTTACCTTCCAGTAAAAAAGAGCCCCGCCGAAAGGGGGCGAAAGAGGCGAGGACTTCTCTGACTTCCGCTTTTTGATCCTCCAGCTCCGGCAGATCCAGTTTCAGCAAGTCCTCCGCTCCGTCAAGAATTCTTAAGAGAGCCTTCATTCCCAGGAGGTCCTGTTTGCGGCTGCCCCTCGCCCGCAGCTGGACCGCGATATTGAGAATAAAATCCGGAACCATTAAGGCGATTGCCGCAAGAGGATGCAGGAAAAGGAGGGCGATGATAACCAGGGTCAGGATTGCCAGGGCGATATAGCCTCCCGTATGGAGCAGAGGCGCCTTAGTCGCTGCCTTAGCTCTCTGATAGTAAGAATAGCGATCCGACCGCCCGACCCGGTAGCAAATCCGCTGAATCTTAAGGCGGGTCTGTTCATCCTCTCCCAGCCGGTCAATCAGTGCCGCCCGCCTGTTCAGGCGGTCCTTTTGATAAAGGGGATGGCGCAGCCAGGCATAGAGGACGTCCTCGCCCGGGGAGCTGAGGGTCTGATTGGTCCGACCGAAGACGGTATCCAGATCACTGTCCTGCCAGGTGATGTCGTCGATGGGGGGCGATCCTTCATCTTTGACATCCCCAGCATAGGTCTTAAGCTCTTTCCGCATAGCATCCGAATAGGAGCGGGGCTCACTGCCTCCCCAGATCTTCCTGATCCGGTTCTCAAAGAGCCGCTCCTCCCGTCTCCTGCCGCCTATGACCGCAACCGTCAAAGCCACTGCGGCAAGAACCGAGATCAGCAGGATCGCCTCCGCAGACGCATTCATAACATATATATCCTTTCTAAATTCTTAAGAAGGTAAGCTTAAGACAGCAATCTCAAAGAAGTGGTCTTAGAGAAGCAAACCTATGAAAGTAATCTTAAAGCAGCAGTCTCAAAAAAGTAGCAGCCTTATGGATGTAATCTCAAGACCACAGTCTCAAAGAAGTAGCAATCATACGAAAGTAATCTCAAGCCAGCTATCTCAAAGCAACTGTTAAAAAAAACAACCTTAAGACAACTGACTTAAAACAGTATCTTTAATGAAGCAGGTGGGACAAAAGCACCGCCGTCGTAACAGACCCGACCCCGCCCGGAACCGGGGTCAGGCAGTCGACCTTGTCCGCAACTTCCTCATAGAGGACGTCCCCTTTCATCTTGCCGGCAGAGTCAAAATTGATGCCGACGTCGATCACGGTCTGTCCATCCCGCACGTCTGTCCCGGTCACCATACCGATTCGTCCCGCCGCGGAGATCAGGATATCTGCCTGCCGGGTCTCCTGTGAGAGGTCATGGGTCTTTGAGTGACAGATGGTCACCGTCGCGTTTTGCTTTAAGAGCAGCATGGCGAGGGGCTTGCCGACCACCTGGGACCGACCGATCACGACTGCCTTTTTTCCGCTTAAGGGGACCTTATAGTAAGCAAGGATCTCCATCACAGCCTGAGCCGTACAGGGGGGATTTCCGATCCCTGAATCGGTATAGACCCCCAGTTTCGATGCGTCAGAGACCCCATCCAGGTCCTTTTGAGGAGAAATGGCGTTGACCGCCTCCTGCTCATCCAAATGGTCCGGCAGGGGCAAAAAGAGCAGGATGCCGTCGGTGGCGGCATCCTCGTTGCGCCTTTTGATCGTTCTTAAAAGCTCTTCCCGGCTGACGTCCTCCGCCAGTTCCTCCACGTCGATCTCAACATCCGTCTGAGCCGCCCGGTTTTTGATTCCCCGCTCATAGGCAAGATCATCCGGCCTGGCTCCGACCCGGATGATGGCAGCCTTGGGGCTCCGCCCCTTTTTTTTATAAAATGCGGCAGCTCCTTCCCGGGTCCGCGCTAATATCGCGTCCGCTACCGGTTTCCCTTTCAGCAATTCGCTCATTGCACGATCAGCCTTTCATAGACATTCTGATAGATTTTCTGCGCCCGTTTCGTATAAGTCTCAAGCAGCCCATAGGTCTTGGTGTTGAGCCGCTTCGCCCTGCTCCGGTCCTTCATATACTTGGTATTGATCAAAATATTTAAAGCCGCGCTTTTAAGAGCCGCCTCTGCAAGGGCGGCGGCGCAGCCGGCATCGGAAACAGAGGAGGCCGCAGCCTTTTGCAGTACCTCTTCCAAAAGCTCAATCACCCGGACCGTCTCTTTCAGAATTTGCAGGGGCACTTCTGCCGCCATTTGAAGTCCCTCCTCCATCTTCGCTTTTCGAAGGGTCTTCTCCTCTTCGGTGGTCTTTGGCAGTCGCATAGCCTCGGCAAGGGGGAGAAAGCCTTTGGCGTCCCGGTCCGTCAGATCCAGCAGCTGATCCCGGGAGGCAGCCAAGTTCTTAAGAAGCTCCGCCAGCTCCTCCTGCTGTGCCCGGTCTTTTTGATGACCGACGGACAGATTCGCTGTCATTTCCCCCAGCGCCGCTCCCAAAGCGGCGGTATAGGCAGCAGTGCCTCCACCGCCCGGTACCGGGGAGGAGGAGGCAAGCTGGTCCAGATAGGTTGTGAGGTCAGTCCGTTTAAAAGAGTCCACTGATCTTCCCTTCCGAATCGACGTCGATTCTTTCTGCAGCCGGATGCTTGGGCAGTCCCGGCATGGTCATAATATCTCCGGTCAGGGCAACAAGGAAACCGGCGCCTGCCGCCACCTTGATCTTTCTAACCGTGATATCAAAAGCTTTGGGTGCCCCTGTCTTTTGAGGATCGTCCGAAAAGCTGTACTGAGTCTTTGCCATGCAGATCGGCAGATTCCCATAGCCCAGATCTGTCAGCTGTTTCGCCTCCTTTGCCGCATTTGCGGTAAGGATAGCGGACCTGCCGTGGTAGATCTTCCGGGTAATGACGTTCAGCTTATCCTGAATGGAATCCTGGAGGTCATAGGCATAGGAAAAGGCGCTGCTGTCCTCTTCTTCGCAGAGCCGGACAACCTCCTTCGCCAAAGCGATGCCGCCTTCTCCGCCCTTCGCCCAGACTTCGGACAGGGCGACAATAACGCCCAGTTCCCGGCACTTCTGCTCGATCAGATCCAGTTCCGCCTTCGTATCCGTCGGGAAGGCGTTGATCGCAACCACACAGGGCAGGTGATAAACATGGAGGATGTTGTCGACGTGCTGTAGGAGGTTGGGCAGACCCTTTTCAAGGGCATCCAGATTCTCCTCATTTAAATGCTTTAAGTCCGCGCCGCCGTGGTGCTTTAAGGCCCGCACGGTCGCCACCATGACGACAGCCGATGGTTTGAACCCTGCCATACGGCACTTGATATCGAGGAACTTCTCCGCTCCCAGGTCCGCGCCGAAGCCCGCCTCCGTGATGGCGTAATCCCCAATCCGAAGGGCAAGAGAGGTCGCCTGGACCGAGTTGCAGCCGTGGGCAATGTTGGCGAAGGGCCCGCCATGGACGATAGCGGGAACTCCCTCCAGAGTCTGGACCAGGTTGGGCTTTAAAGCATCCTTCAAAAGCGCCGCCATGGCGCCCTCCGCGTGAAGATCCCCGGCCGTGACCGGCTTTTGCTCCGCGATCTTGCCGTAGGTGTAACCGACAATGATCTTTGCCAGCCGCTGTTTCAGATCATCCATGTCGCGGGCCAGACACAAAATCGCCATCACTTCCGAAGCGACCGTGATATCGTAACCGTCCTCCCGGGGAGTCCCGTTGGGCTTGCCGCCCAGACCGTCGACGATGTTTCTGAGCTGGCGGTCATTCATGTCCACACACCGTTTCCAGGTGATCTTTCTGGGATCGATATTTAAGTCATTGCCCTGCTGGATATGGTTATCGATCATGGCAGCCAGGAGGTTGTTGGCTGCCCCCACCGCATGCATATCCCCGGTGAAGTGAAGGTTGATATCCTCCATCGGGATGACCTGGGCATAACCGCCGCCGCAGGCTCCGCCCTTGATACCAAAGACCGGTCCCAGGCTGGGTTCCCGCAGAGCCACCATGGGATGCTTGCCGATTCTTTGCAGACCGTCAGCGAGCCCGATCGTGGTCGTGGTTTTGCCCTCTCCTGCCGGAGTCGGCGTAATCGCCGTCACCAGAACCAGCTTGTGATCCCGGGGGATGGAAGCATGGTCCGTCTTTAAGCGATAGGTATCGATCTTTGCCTTATCGTTCCCGTAAAGCTCGAGATAGGTCTCATCGATCCCCGCCTTTTTGGCGATCTCGGTGATCTTTTGAGGGCGCGCCGCCTGTGCAATCTCAATATCCGATAAAAAAGCCATCCTTTATCTCCTCCTTCAACGTGAGATGATGCCATCTATATGAAATTTTTATTTCCGGTAAATAAGACCGCAGTCCCGGCAGATCTCAAGGGCAGCGTCCGCCTTATTGAGGCTGTAAAAATGCAGACCGTTGATGCCCAGGGACATATACTCATAGACCATCTTAACAGTGTATTCGATGCCGTATTTGCGGAAATCCTCGGGGCTGTCGTCATAGTGACGGCTGATCAGCTCCGCCAAAGGCTGAGGAATGGAACAGCCGTTGGTTCCCAGGCACATCTTGATAACGGAATTTTTATTGAGAACCGGCATGATGCCGACATCAACTGGAATATAGATGCCCGCCTTCCGGATCCAGTCGAGCCACCGCTTAAAGCCCTCCACATCATAGCAGAGCTGGGTCGTCAGGTAGTCCGCCCCGGAATCCTGCTTCATACGGAGGTGGGCGACGTCCTCGGCGAAGGTTGCCGCTTCAATATGCTTTTCGGGAGATGCCGCCATGGCAAGGACAAAGCGGTCCCCGAATTCTTCCCGTAAAAAGCCGATCAGCTCGCTGGCGTGCTGGAAATCTCCATGGGTACCCTCCCAGCCCGCCGGGATATCCCCCCTTAGGGCAAGGATATGGTTGATGCCATGGTCCAGGCACTCCCGCATCTGCCGCTTGATGTCCTCTTTTTTACTGCCGATACAGGTGAAGTGCGACAGGGCGAGGGTCGGGTTGTCCGCTTCCTGAATGGCGCGACAGATCTCCATGTGCCGACCCACATTCGAGCCGCCCGCCCCATAAGTACAACTGATAAAATCAGGCTGAACGGTATAGAGCCGGTCCAGGACCTCAAACAGGGGTTCGAGAGGTTTATCTTTCTTGGGAGGGAAAACCTCGAAGGAAAGAGTCATTCTGTGTTCCATGATTTCAGGAATCGTCATCGCGCACCTCGTAATATTCTTTTAACATTTCTTTCTACATATGGTAATACCTTTTTGCTATACTAACAAAATCTATGAATGAAAGCAAGAGGACTTCTATGCAGAACCACATCGCTCTCAACACCGGAGCCACTATGCCGATCCTGGGTCTTGGCACCAACCAGATCACGGATGAGGCAGAGGTCATCCGGGTCATGAAGGACGCCGCAAACCTGGGCTACCGGATGTTTGACACCGCCTCTTCTTATAAAAATGAAGACCAGATCGGCAAAGGAATCCGGGAACTGGATCTTCCGCGGGAAGAGCTGTTTATTACGACCAAGATCTGGAACACCG
This sequence comes from Lachnospiraceae bacterium UBA3689, assembly GCA_002371465.1. Lineage (GTDB taxonomy): Bacteria > Bacillota > Clostridia > Lachnospirales > Lachnospiraceae > Chordicoccus. Next base: position 377,301 of record DFIU01000010.1, read on the forward strand.
CCCAGAGGATCGGCAATATCGAAGGCGCTTTCGAGCGGAGCCTGGAACGGCTGGGGCTTGACTACGTCGACCTCTATCTCATTCACTGGCCGGTTCCGGGCTGCTGCCTGGACACCTGGCATGAGATGGAGAAGATCTATCACAGCGGCCGAGCCCGCGCCATCGGGGTTTCCAACTTCAGCCAAATCCAGCTGACCGACCTGATGGACCACTCCGAGGTCATTCCCGCCGTCAACCAGATCGAATACCATCCTCTTTTAAATCAGGACCCGCTGCGTCAGTTTTGTCAGAAAAACGGCATTGCCGTCCAAGCTCACTCCCCGCTTGCCAGGGGCGCCTACCTGAAGAAGGACGTTCTGACCCGGATTGCGGAGAAGCATTTCCGGTCCGTTGCCCAGGTGGGGCTGCGCTGGCTGATCCAAAAAGGCTGCTCGGTAATACCAAAGACGGCCCAGCTGGACCGTCTTCTCGAAAATTCTCAGATCTTTGATTTTGAACTCGATGATGTGGAAATGGCAACCATCGACAGTCTCAACGAGAACTATCACTCCTCCACTCTTCCGGAAGATCTTCTGGGCTGATCCGGCTCTCCATCTTCCGGTCCCTCAGCATCAGGTCGCTGACTGCTTCCCGGGGATCTTTTCCACTAAATAAAACCTGATTGACTTCTTCAATAATCGGAAGCGGCGCATGGTACTTCTCAGCAAGGGCCATCGCCGCTTTTGCTGAATAGACGCCTTCCACAACCTGACCGACTTCCTGCATCGCCTCATCCGCGCTCTTGCCCTGACCGATCAGGATGCCCGCCCGGCGGTTGCGGGAATGCATGGAGGCACAGGTCACGATCAGATCTCCGATACCGCTTAAGCCCGAAAGGGTCTCCGGGCTGGCTCCCATCTTGATCGCAAGTCCCGAAATTTCATGAATCCCCCGGGTAATCAGCGCCGCCTTGGCATTGTCCCCATAGCCCATCCCATCCGCCATACCGGCAGCCAGGGCGATCACATTTTTCAAAGAGCCACCCAGCTCCACGCCCAGGACGTCCGGACTGGTGTATACCCGGAAGGCGGGACCGATGAAAGCGTCCTGAACGTATTCCGCGTCCTCTTTATTTTCCGAAGCCGACACAATCGTCGTCGGCAGGTGCAGGATCACCTCTTCAGCGTGGGTCGGTCCTGAAAGGGCGGAGACTTTCGCCTGGGGGATCTCCTGGCGGAGGATCTCCGCCTGGGTCATCAGGGTCTTCTCCTCAATGCCCTTGGTGACCGTCACAATCCGCTGATCTTTAGCGATAAAGGGACTGAAATTCTTCGCCGTGCTTCTGGTAAAGGGGGACGCCACTGAAAAGACGATCAGATCGCGTCCGGTCACCGCCTTCTCCAGGTCCGTCGTATAGCGGATCAAGGCAGATAAGTCCACATCCGGAAAAGCGCGTTTGGACCGCCGGGTCGTCGCCAGCTCCTCCCGGGCTTCCTCACTGTGACACCAGACAAGAACATCATTTCCCACTCCGGATAAGTGATTGGCGAGCGCCAATCCCCAGGCTCCGCAGCCGATAACAGTTGTTTTGATCATGAATTTTTCCCCTTTGTAAAGAAATACGTTTTTCTCTCCTGCCCCTTTATCAGGCGGACAATATTTTCCCTGTGCCGGTAAAAGAGCTGACCGGATATGATCGCCGCTAAGATATAAAGCTCCATTAAATGCGGTCTGGTCATGCCGAAAAAGCCGATCGAACCGGCGATGATTGTCCCGAACAGAAGGGTCAGCCCGACGAAGAGGCTGCCCAGAGAGACATAGTGGACTAAAGCCAGGGACAGGGCGAACAGAATCAGCCCGACCAGAAAGATCTGCCAGGAAAAGGCGATGCCCAGTCCTGCTGTGCAGGCGACTCCCTTGCCGCCTTTAAAGTTCATATAGAAGGGATAGTTGTGACCCAGGACTGCCCCCAGCCCGGCGTACAGTCGTAAAGTCCGTTCAATCTCCGGACAGCGGTTATGAAAGATCAGCCAGACCACCAAGACCGCCAGAATCGCCTTGAGGCAGTCCCCGGCAAAGACGATATAACCTGCCTTTTTGCCGAAAGTCCGCAGCGTATTTGTTGTTCCCGCATTGCCGGAGCCGACGGTCCTGATATCGACGCCGTGAACCCTTCCATATAGATAAGCCGTCTGAAACAAACCGAATCCATATCCGATTAAGAGTGCGATCACTCTGGGTAACATAGCAAGCCCCCGCTTCCCTGATGATTTACTTCAAAAAATCTAAGCACCTTATGATACCTACACATTTTAACACAGAAATGTTTTAATATCTAAATATTTTTAGTATTTAAATCCTTCTTAAAACTGCTCTTTTGACATCTGATTTTTGATATCTAACTTCTTTTGAGATCTGCTATCTATCTGACAGCTGTTTTCCGTTCGATATCTGCCTTCTGTTGGCAACTGCTTCCCACTTGATATCGGCTTTTCATTTAGCAGCTACTTTACAAGCTTAGAATCACTTGTACTTTTCTTCAATCGTCGTCTTGGTTCGGTCCGACCGCTCCCGGATCAGGATCTTAAGAGCCGTCCCCTTAAAGGCAAAGGACTGACGAATCTGATTTTCCATATAGCGCATATAGGAAAAATGCATGAGCTTCCGGTCGTTGACGAAGATGACGAAGGTCGGCGGGGCAACCGCGACCTGGGTAATATAGTAGAGCTTCAATCTCCTGCCCTTATCGGACGGCGGCTGCTGGAGGGCGACCGCTTCGGTCATAATCTCATTCAGCACACCGGTCGGAATTCTGCGGTTCTGATTCTCCAGGACGGTATCGATGGTGGAAAAAAGCTTGCCCAGCCTCTGCCCTGTCTGAGCCGACACAAAGATAATCTCCGCGTAGGACAGGTAAGACAGGACCGCTCGGACCTCCTTTTCAAAGTCCCTGGTGCTGTTGGTATCCTTATCCTTGACCGCGTCCCACTTGTTGACCGCGATGACGATGCCCTTGCCCCGTTCGTGAGCGATACCGGCAATCTTGGCATCCTGTTCGGAGATGCCTTCAACCGCGTCGATCACCAGGACCACAACGTCCGCCCGCTCCACAGCGGTCACGGTCCGGATGACGGTGTAGCGCTCCAGCTCCTCCTTGACCTTGCTCTTTCTGCGAAGGCCCGCCGTATCGATGAGGATATAATCCCTGCCGTTCCACTTGACCGGCGTATCGATAGCGTCCCGGGTCGTGCCCGCCACGTTGGATACAATGACCCGGCTCTCCCCCAGCAGCTTGTTGATGATACTGGATTTGCCGACGTTGGGCTTGCCGACAATGGCGATCCTGGGGATGCCGTCCTGTTCGTCCTTGGTGTTTTCCTCGTCGAAATACTTAGTCACCTCATCGAGGAGGTCGCCGATCCCCTGGCGGTTGGCGGCGGAAATTGGCATGGGATCTCCGATCCCCAGTTCATAGAACTCATAGACCTCCAGGCTCTGCTCTTTAAAGTTGTCGACAGCGTTGACCGCCAGCACGACCGGCTTGCCGGACTTGCGCAGCATGTCCGCCACCTTGCCGTCCGCGTCGACCAGGCCCTGCTGGATATTGGTCATAAAAATGATGACGTCGGCGGTATCGATCGCGATCTGTGCCTGTTCCCGCATCTGACTTAAAATAATATCGGATGAGTCCGGCTCAATGCCGCCGGTATCGATCAGGGTAAAATGATAACCGGACCATTCCACGTCCGCATAGATCCGGTCCCGGGTCACGCCCGGCGTATCCTTGACAATCGAAATCTTGGACCCCGCCAGGGCGTTAAAGAGCGTGGATTTGCCCACGTTGGGTCTGCCTACAATCGCTACAATCGGTTTACTCATATACCTGTCTGTCCTCTTCTTTCTTCGGATCAAGTCCCAGCTGGGCTCTGAGCAGGTCTTCCCCGCTCTCCCAGACAATTCTGGTCGGAAGTCCTAAAGCCGCTTCCACGTCCGCTATGGTCTTATCGTCAAGGAAGACGGTCTCCCCCCGCCGAAGCATGCTGACCGGAATCAACAATTCCTCGCCCAGGTCTGTTCCCGCTTCCTGTTTTTCCTTCATCTGCCGGATCAGGTCCTGTCCCGTGATAAGACCAGATACCGTAATCTGTTCCCCAAAGAAATCGTTGCGAATCTCATAGACATCCACTTGGGTATCCGGAAAAGCCTGGCTGATTCTTTGGGTGCAGCTTCTGATATAAGGAGCGGCAAGATGTCCGGTGACGGAAGAGACTCTCCTCTTCCTCCCCTTTGAGATGCCCTCATCCGAAGCTTTCTTTTGATAAGAGGAAATTGCCTCATCGACTTCCTCTTCCAAGAGCCTTAGCATACCAACTCCGTTTTCATACTGGACAAAGCCGTCGTACTGCTCCTTGGGGGGCAGGTCCCTGCCTGCCAGCAGATACCACTCATCCGATGCGTGGATAAAATGACGGGGCGCCCCTCTTAAAAGATCCGGCGTCGTCTCCCCCTCTTCCGGCACATAGGAAGCCGCCAGAGATTTCCAGATCTTCTTCTGCCAGCCCTCGATCTGGTCGATGACCGCACCAGCCTCTTCCTTGGTATAGGGTTCCAGATGCTCCAGCCCGTCCCGGTACTTGGACAGCCCCGCCGGCACGACCGATACGCTCTGCATCTCCGGCAGATAGCCCGTCAGATCGGAAATAGTCCGATCCAGTTCGGCTCCATCGTTCCAGCCCTTGCACAGGACGATCTGTCCGTTCAGAACGATGTGGGCGTCCTTTAGCCGCTTAAGCTTGGGGAAGACATCCCCGGCAAAGCGGTTGTGCAGCATCCTGGCGCGCAGCTCCGGATTGGTGGTATGGATAGAGATATTGATCGGCTCCATCCGGTAGCGGATGATGCGGTCAATATCGTGGTCCGACATATTGGTCAGGGTCACATAGTTGCCCTGGAGGAAGGAAAGGCGGGAATCGTCATCCTTAAAATAGAGGGTCTCCCGCATCCCCTTGGGCATCTGATCGATGAAACAGAAGATGCAGCGGTTGCTGCAGGACCGGTAATCATCCATGAGTCCGCTGACAAATTCCACACCGAAATCCTCATCAGCATCCTTATCGACTTCAAGGAGGGTCTCCTCGCCGTTTTGCTCCCGGACCAGCACATCCACATGCTCATCCGCCATGAGGTAACGGTAATCGAACACGTCCTCGATTTCTTTCCCATTTACAGAAATGATCGACATGCCCGGTTCCACGCCCATCTCCCAGGCGGCGCTTCCCTCTTCCACTGTTTTAATCAGGTGTCCGTTTTTTCGCATAATAACTCCATTTTCACGTAATCCTTGCCTCATCATACCATAGAATTGTCCCCAATTCCACGCTAAGTCATTCTTGAATCCCCAAAATGGAAATGCTATAATCGCTGACGTAACGCGAGTTACATGCTTAGGAGGATACTATGTCAGGAACAGACAATCGTGAAGTGATTCTTCCTGCCGCACCGCTCAAGATTGCTTATCTCGAAGGCAGCAAAGGCATTGCGTGTCAGGTCAACTCAAGCCTGGTCAAGATGAGGAAGTCGATCGCCCAGCGCGATAAGAGTGCTTCTACGATCCAGGGTTATATCGAACCGAACTACCTGATCGAAACCCACCTCTCCCGCTACGGAACCGGTGAAGGCAAGGCGGTCATCAACGAATCTGTCCGCGGTACCGATCTTTATATTATCGCCGATGTGATGAACTACAGCGTCACCTATAAGGTCTGTGGAAAAGAAAATCACATGTCTCCTGACAACCATTTTCAAGATTTGAAGAGAATCATCTCCGCCGCCAACGGCAAGGCCGCAAGAATCAGCGTCGTCATGCCCTTCCTTTATGAGAGCCGGCAGCATAAGCGCAGCGGCAGGGAATCCCTCGATGCCGCCATGGCCCTGCAGGAACTGAGAAATTACGGCGTCTCCGAAATTATCACCTTCGACGCCCACGATCCCCGTGTCCGCAATGCCATTCCTCTCAACGGATTTGACAATTTCATGTCGACCTACCAGTTCCTCCGCGCCCTCTTAAAATGCGCTCCGGATCTGAAATTTGACGCCGACCACTTCATGGTCATCAGCCCCGATGAGGGAGCAATGAACCGGACGGTCTATTTTTCCAATATCCTGGGTGCCGACATCGGTATGTTCTACAAACGCCGCGACTATTCCAGGGTCGTGGACGGCAAGAATCCCATCGTCGCCCATGAATTCCTGGGTGCCTCCGTGGAGGGCAAGGACTGCGTCATCATCGATGACATGATCTCCTCCGGCGGCTCCATGCTGGACGTCTGCAAGCAGATCAAGTCCCGCGGCGCCAAGCGCATCTTTATCTGCACAACCTTCGGTCTCTTTACGGACGGCTTTGAAAAATTCGATGAATATTATAAGCAGGGGCTTTTCACCAAACTGATCACAACCAACCTGACCTACCGTCCCCAGGAACTGCTGAAAAAGCCCTACTACGAAACAGCCAACATGTATAAATATATGGCAAGTATCATCAACACGCTAAACCATAATATCTCGGTCGAAAAGGTCAAGAGTACGACCCACAAGATCACAAAGGTGCTGAACAAGCTCTCAGGAGCGGCTCTTAGTTCCAATGCTGAAGCTCTTGATAATCAGTAAAAAATAAAGATTTGTATAAAGAGGGGTGTAAAAAAGTAGCTCTACGTAAAAGAAGGACCTTCAAGTCATTGATAACTTGAAGGTCCTTCTTTAATGGTGAAATTTAATTGCTATGAAAAATCTACTCTGCTTTATTCGTCCTCCTCGTCCTTCTTTGCCGCCCGCAGTTCAATCTGCTTCTGCTGCACATCCGTCGGAGCCTGCTCGTATCTGGCAAACTCATAGGCGAAATCACCAGAACCGCCGGTCATGGACCGAAGGACCGTGCCGTAGCCGTAAAGTTCGGTCTCCGGTACATCCGCTTCAATAACAGTTCTGCCGTCCTTGCCCGGATTCATGCCCAGAACACGGCCCCGTCTCTTGTTGAGATCGCCCATGACGTCGCCGGTGTATTGGTCGCGGACCGTCACCTTGAGATTGACGATAGGCTCCAGAAGAACCGGTCCCGCCTTCATAAAGCCATCCTTGAACGCCATGTGGGTCGCTGTCTTAAATGCCTGCTCCGAGGAGTCGACCGGATGGTAGGAACCGTCATATAAGGTAGCCTTGACGCCGACGACCGGATAACCGGCGAGCGGTCCTGACTGGACACATTCATGCAGGCCCTTTTCAACTGCCGGATAATAGTTCTTGGGAACGGCGCCGCCGACGACCTCGATCTGGAAATCATACGCCTCTTCCAGATTGCCGCTGGGCTCGAACCGCATCTTGACATCTCCGAACTGACCGTGACCGCCGGTCTGTTTCTTATAGCGGCCTTCGACATCCGAGTTCTTTCTGATGGTTTCCCTGAAGGCAACCTTGGGCTCGCTCAGCTCGATATCCACCTTGTAGCGGTCCTTGAGCTTGCTCTTGATGACCTCCAGCTGCAGATCCCCGATTCCCTTTAAGAGGCTCTGGTGGTTGGCGGAATCCACGATTGCTTCCAGCGTACAGTCCTCCGCTTCCAGCTTTTGCAGAGCGCCGGCAATCTTATCCTCATCACTCTTATTGACCGCTTTATAGCGCTTAACGGTATAGGGTGTCGACAGAATCGCCTTGGGATAAAGGACCGCCTGCGCCTTGGTTGCCAGGGAATCCCCGGTTTCAACATCGCCCATCTTGGCTAAGGCGCCGATATCCCCCGCAAAGAGCTGGTCCACCTCTTCCGGTTTATTGCCGTGAAGAACGTAGAGCTTGCCCAGTTTTTCTTCCTGCCCCTTCGAGACGTTGTAGAGGACGTCGTCGCCTTTCAAGGTACCGGAACAGACCTTGATCAGGTTGTATTTCCCGATATAGGGGTCGGAGATAGTCTTCCAGACGTAGGCACTCTTGGGCTTTTGGAAATCGTAGTTTGCTTCAAAGATCTCATTGGTCTTCTGGCTGATGCCGGAGCAGGGCCGCTGGGTCGGATCCGGGAAATATTCCACGATATCATCGAGCAGGTTGGCGACCCCCTTTAATTCCGTAGAAGATCCCATGCAGACCGGCACCATCGAGCAGTCGTCGATATTCATGGCAAGTGCCGCTGAGATTTCCGCCACGGTAAATTCATCGCCGTTGAAATAGCGCTCCATGTAATCGTCAGAGGTCTCCGCGACGGATTCCAAAAGGCCTTCCCGGTAGGTTTCCAGATATTCCTTCAGGTAATCCGGCACCGGACAGACTTCCTTCTGCCCCTTGGCGATAAAGTGGCGTCCCTCCTGTTTGACGATGTTGACATAGCCGGTAAATTCCCCATTTTCACGGATAGGCATGTGCAGCGGCGCAATCTTTTTGCCGAAGAGTTCCTGCAGCTTCTCCACGACTTCGCGGTAGCTGACCTCGTCGTGGTCTATGCCCGTGACAAAGATCATACGGGGCAGGTTCCGTTCCTCGCACAGCTCCCAGGCCTTTTCCGTCCCAACCTGAACGCCGTCCTTACCGGATACGACGATCACTGCGGCATCGGCAACGCCGACAGCCTCTTCCACTTCACCGACGAAGTCGAAATAACCCGGCGTGTCTAAAATATTGATCTTATACTTGTCCCATTCAATCGGAACGACAGCTGCGGAGATCGAAAACTTCCTCTTCTGTTCTTCCTTATCATAGTCGCTGATCGTTGTTCCGTCCGCTACACTCCCCATGCGGTTCGTAATTCCTGAAAGATAAGCCATGGCTTCCGTCAATGTCGTTTTTCCGGCATTGCCATGGCCAAGCAAAACTACGTTGCGTACCCTGTCAGTTCTGTAAGTGTCCATATCTCGTACCTCCCGAAAAACTTAGCATGGAAATATTATATAAATTATCAAGAAAGTATTCAAGTATTTTATCCATTTTATACAAATTCATAAAAAACTCTTTTGACGGGTTACGGGCAAAAAGCGGCCGTAAGCACACTGCCTACGACCGCTTTCCCGATCAGCTCTCCATCAGTTTTCCATCTTCCATCTTGTAGATCTTATCCGCAAGGTCTAATACACGTTCATCGTGCGTAACCATAACAGCTGCCCTGTTGCGCTTATGGACTTCCATCTGAATCATTTCCACCGCATGGCGCCCCCGCTCCGAGTCAAGGGACGCCGTCGGTTCATCTGCAAGAATCAGGTTTGCATCCGATGCAAACGCCCGGGCAATCGCCACCCGCTGTCGTTCACCGCCGGACATTCTGGCAGGATACTGATCGATCAGATGCTCAATGTTCAGCTCCCCAAAAAGCTCCTGAACCTTCTGTCCGTCACATTTCAGAAGAACCGAAAGCTGTTCCCCCGCCTTTAAATAGGGAAGAAGCTGATGATTCTGGAAGATAAATCCGATCATTTCTTTTCGGATCCGCGTCCATTTTTTCTTTGGAAGGGCAGAAACAGTCTGCCCGCAGAGCTCAATTTCACCCGAATCGGGAGATAACATCATCCCGGCGATATTTAAAAGTGTACTTTTTCCGCAGCCGGACGGTCCTACGATCGCCACGAATTCCCCTGCCCTGACGGTCAGGTTTACATGATTGAGGATGGTACGCTGCGCTTCCCCGTCTCGATAGCTTTTGACAATATCCTTCATATTTAGTACTGTGTTCGTCACTGGAAATCACCCCCTATAATTTGTGCCGGATCAATGCTCGCCACCCGGATCACAGTAGCAAGACTGCCAAGAATCGATATCAAGACAAAGGCCGCCAGCACCAGGGCTACCTGGCTTCCCAGCAGGGTAAACGGCATCGTCGCCGGAAGCGCTGCACTCATCAGGGCAACCAGACCGGCAGACAGCACTGCTCCGCTCACTGCAATCAGAAAGACCTGACTCAGGATCATCCGCACCAGGCTTCCCATACTCGTTCCGACCGCTTTCAGAACACCAAACTCTTTTTCTTTCTGCAAGTTGATGACAAAGAAGAAGATCCCGATAATAAGAGCCGTAATCACGACCAGAAGCCATTCCACCATGGTAATAGTCATCTGTTCAGCCTTATATCCCGGTATAGCTTCCACAATTTCTGCTTTGGAATAGGCTTTGGTTCCATCTACCTTCTCTCCCGGAGCACTTTGAACCGCTGCCGCATGAACACGTTCCTGATACATAGGGTTCAACGCTTTCATGATGGACGTATAGGTTTTTACAGAGATATAGCCGACCGAAATATGTCCGTACATGGCATCTTTCGTAAAACCGACAACTTTTAGTTGAATGCCGGAAGCAGAATCGACAATACTGTCTCCGACCTGTATCCCCTGGCTTTCAAAATCATCATCTAAAACGATCGCATCCGTATCTGTCCCCAGCTTTTCACCCTGGTAAACCTCCGGATTCAAAAAATCGTCCGGGTCGATCGCAAAATACGCGATATCCAGCTTATCGCTGTCTGTATCTTTCTGGATGTACATCCTCTGCACATCGATCGACGCCGCCTTTTTTCCATAGACCTGCCTGACCGTAGCAAACTCATCCGATGTCAGTGATGAAACCGTGAGGATCTTCTCTGCATCCTCGCTTACAATAAAGGTCTCTGCCGGCATGTTGTCAACGCCGGATGACACAGCGCTTCCCAGACCCTTGACCAGACCGGACAGGAAAAGTACCATGAACATCATCAAGATAACAATAATCTCCACCAGAAGATACTTCTTCCAGTTATATTTCAATTCCTTCCATGCTAATTTCATTTCATCCTCTTTTCATATGAACCTTCATTTTCAGGATCTTCAAACGTCTTATATACTGAGAACCTGGCTTAAAGAACCCCGAAGCCTCCCGTCATCTTCAGAAGAATTTCCTTACAGATGATGTTTTTCCAGGCGCTCCAGGAAAATGTCATTGACGATCAAAGACATTTGACGCTTTGCCTCCTCATCAGGCTCCTCTTCATCAGAGAAACTCTCATAGATCTCAGGAAATTCTTTTGCAATCAGCGCACACGACCGCTCTGTGGCGTGTTTCCTGACAAAAGACGGGATGCGCTCCAGATATTCCGGCTTGACTAATGCAATGATTCTCTCATCAGCAGTCACCATAATCTCCTCCGTTAAACTTATTTTAAATATGGTTTCAGTCCTTCAGGCATCGCTCGATAAATGAAATCTGTGATCTGTTCCACCGAAACTGTACTGTCGTTCAGAAACCAGTCCGTGACGGAATAGGAACTGCCCCGCATATAAAACAGAACATCGAACTCCGTCTCATCTGTATAATCTTCTCCGCAGCTCTGCCGGATGTATTCCATCAGCAGCTCTTTGCATCGGGAATGCGTTGAAAAAAAGAAGGAATTGGGGCCGTCCGTATGCCTCAATGCGTTTCGGTAAAAACTCCGGTCATTTGCGAGAATGGATACCATATCGAAGACGACCTGTCTCCTGTTTTCCGCCCCTTCACAGAAGTCCATGAAGATGTCTTCCATCTGATAGTTGAAAATCCATGCAATAAGCTCGAGTTTATCCTGAAAATGACGATAAAAGGTCGCGGATGACAGTCCACAGTTATCCACGATTTCTTTAATTGTAATCTTATCCACGGCTTTTTTTGCCACAAGCTCATGGATCGATTCTCCCAGTATCTCTTTGGTCGTCTTTCTCCGAATCATGTTTTATGCTCCTTCAGATAATCTCCTCCTGCTGTCTGAATGATCCTGTGTTTGTCGCAACAAGCAAACTATATTTCACAGCCGGATTTGGTTCAATTTGCAATACCTCTTGTCTTTCTTTTCATGAAGAAGATTTTATCATTTATCTCATTTTCAAAATCTGATCGATATCCCGATTCATGTTTGCATCAGCCTGCCTAAAGATTCCCTTGAAACATTCCGGTTCTGTATCAAGCAGCGCTATATACCTCACTGTGGGATTCAAGTCAGGCTTACAATTGACATCAAGAAATAAAAAGACTCCTCGCCACTAACGCATTTGCCTGCAGCGAGAAGCCTTGGTTTGATTCTTTTAAATTTTATCAGACTTTATTGAACTTTTTCATTCGTTCTCTCCCTCTGCTCCCACTTCTCTTCCTTGAAAGAAATCTGCACACACGGATACTGACTGCGGTAACACTCTTCACCATCCCTTGCATAGTCAGTCAGGTTACTCTCTAACTTTCCCTGACCACCTGCATTTATTTCAGCTTGCTGTAATCATCATCCGACACAGCTTCCAGCCATTCCGCACCGGTTTCTTCCCCGGCCACCTCGATGGCCAGATGAGAGAACCAGGAATCCGGGGCAGCGCCATGCCAGTGCTTCACATTTGCCGGAATGTTGATCACGGTGCCGGGCGTCATCTCCACGGGATCCTTTCCCCATTCCTGATAATAGCCTCTGCCTCCGACACAGATCAGCATCTGTCCGCCGCCGCTGCTTGCGTGATGGATGTGCCAGTTATTGCGGCAGCCTGGTTCAAAAGTCACATTGAATACAGGAACCTGCTCTGTAGAGACCGGCGCCAGATAGCTCTGCCCGACAAAATACTGCGCATAGGCATCGTTAGGATCTCCGATCGGGAAAAAGATGGTGTTCTGGTATCTGTCCTTCTCCGTAAGGGCCGGTTCTTCCTCGTTCCAGACTTCCTTTGCCAGGCGGAAGACCGCCCAGCCTTTCGGCCAGCCGACATACATGGTCGCATGGGTAATGATCGCAGCGATCTCTTCCTTGGTGACACCGTGTGCCTTTGCGTTCTGCAGATGATAGGTCAGAGAGGAGTCCGTAATACCGGAAGCCATCAGAGAAACGACGGTTATGATGCATTTTGTCTTTACGTCGATCGCCTCCTCATTCCATACTTCCCCGAAGAGCACATCATCATTGAGATGCGCAAACATTGGGGCAAATTCTCCCAGCTGGTTTCTTCCTGCGGTCTGTACGATTTTTTCAGCCATTTTCATATTCCTCCCTTACTTTCCGATCTTCAAATCACCCGTGGACCAGACATGCTTTTCTTTTGCGGCAGCCGGTTTGTTCTGCGCCATGACGCCTGCCAGCGGATGCGGCACATAGGGTTCCTCCAGATAATGGATCTCTTCCGGTGTCAGCACCATATCTACCGCCTTAGCCGCGCCTTCGATATGATGCAGCTTTGTCGCGCCGACAACCGGCGCCGTCACCTTCGTCAGCAGCCAGGCAAGGGAAACTTCTGTCATCGTCACTTCGTGTCTTTTAGCAAGCTCCGCGACGCGGCTGATGATCACATTGTCCTGCTGTGCCGTTGCGTCATATTTGAACTTCGCATAGGCGTCTTCCTCAGCCCGCTTTGTTCCGCCCACGCCGGGGCGTCTCGAAAGTCTGCCGGAAGCCAGGGCGCTGTAGGGGGTCAGGGCAATATTCTCTTCCTTACAGTACGGAACCATCTCCCGTTCCTCTTCCCGGAAGATCAGGTTGTAATGGCCCTGGATGGAGACGAACTTCGAAAAGCCTTCCTTTTCAGCCAGTGCATTTGCCTTGGCAATCTGCCAGGCAAAGCAGTTGGAGA
>DFIU01000029.1 GCA_002371465.1 Lachnospiraceae bacterium UBA3689
CAAGGGACTTAAAATCCCTCGGAGTAACATCCGTGCCGGTTCGAGTCCGGCCACCGGCATTGTCTTTTTTAAGACGAGGACTTCGTGGAAGTCCTCTTTTTTTGTATCCTGAAAACCGATTATTTTGCTTGCATCAAAGAGGTAACGTTATGAAGACGTCCGTACTCTATTTTGTCATCCCCTGCTATAACGAGGAGGAAGTTCTGACGGAAACGGCGAAGCGGCTCTACGCCAAGTGCCAGCAGCTGATCCGGGCGGGCAAAATCTCTGCCTCAAGTCACATCCTGTTCGTCAACGACGGCAGCAGCGACTCGACTTGGGAGATCGTCCGCCAGCTGCACCGGAAAAACGCCATTTTCTCCGGGCTCTCCCTGTCCCGCAACCGGGGGCATCAAAATGCCCTGCTGGCAGGGCTCATGTACGCCAAGGACTACTGCGACATTTCCATCTCCATGGACGCGGATCTTCAGGACGATATCGGCGTGGTGGACGAGATGATTGCCCGCTATGAAGGCGGCAAGGATATCGTCTACGGCGTCCGCAACAACCGGGATACGGATTCATCCTTTAAGCGGGGAACGGCCCGCGCCTACTACCGCACCATGAACCGGCTGGGAGTGGAAATGATTCCCGACTGCGCGGACTTTCGCCTGATGAGCCGGCGGGCACTGACCGGTTTGGCGGAATTTAAGGAAGTCAACCTCTTTTTAAGGGGACTGGTCCCCATGATCGGCTATCCCAGCGACAAGGTCTATTATAAGAGGGAGAAGCGGTTTGCCGGGACGAGCAAGTATCCGCTTAAGAAAATGGTCTCCTTTGCCCTTGAGGGCATCACCTCTTTTTCTGTTAAGCCCATCAAAATGATTACCAACACGGGACTTCTGGTCTTCCTTGCCAGCCTGGTCTTTTTGATCTGGGGTATCGCTCAGAAGGTCAGAGGCGTGACGGTCCCGGGCTGGTCCTCCCTGATCGTGTCGATCTGGGCGATCGGAGGGCTGATCCTCCTGTCGATCGGCGTGATCGGAGAGTATATCGGCAAGATCTACATGGAGGCAAAGGAGCGGCCGAGATTCTTGATCGACCAGGTCCTGGACAGCGGCGAATGCAAGGTGGACGGCGAGATCGGTCTGCTTCGGTGAATATCATGCGATAGCCGGCAGTTAATATTCAGCTGGTGCTGATGTTTTCGGCAATGGCTTCCCGCCAGGCAGCGGTCAGCTTCTCCAGTGACCAGGCGGCGTTAGCGGGACTTGAGGACGGCAGCTTGCAGGTTGGGATGCCGACCTGAGGCAGGAGATACTTCTGATAGAGGCGGTAGGCTGTTCCTCCGTTGGTGAAGATGCGGGTCCCGATGTGGCTCGTTTGAAGGAGAGGCGTAAGGTCTGTCACCGTGACATCCCGGATGGAACTGTCCGAAGAGCCGATGATGGAGCAGCTTTCAATGACGTCGTAGAGGGCGACCTTATGGCGGGTCAGAAAATCTTTCTTATCGGCAAGCTCCCGGGGGACCTGATCGGAATAGATGGCAGCCAGGATTTTCCAGAAGCGGTTCTGCGGATGACCGTAATAAAATTCCGCCTGTCTTGATTTAACCGAGGGAAAACTTCCCAGAATTAAAAGTTCAGAATCCGGCAGACAGAAGGGTCCGAAGGAATGATGAAGAAGATGGCGTTTTGCCGTATCAAGGGGTATGGCTTTCGTTTGCTTGGACATTATTTTTTCGGGCTCCTTTTTTATACGAATAGTTAAATACTTACCTGGAGTAAGCCTGGATAAAAGTATAGCCTTTGTACAAGGTCATCAATCCTTGCATAGAGAAAACTTGGCAGCTGGCACTATGTAAGAAAAGTATAGTTACTGCATAAGGAAAGCTGGAAGTATACAGGTTTTGCTTTTCTCTCTTAGTCAAGCATAGCGGCTGGAACGGCAAAGGTAAAGGGACAAGTCGGGAATTTCCTGTTTCACAGCTGTTTCATACCGAATAATAGAAATTCTCACTTGTCGTAAACCGGGGCTTTGCGCGGCTTCATCCCCGAAAAAGTAGATAAAAACAGAGGGATGGATTCGTGAATATTGTGGAAATTCTACGCCTTCATTGACCTTTTGAAGCTGCCATGCTAGATTGAAATATGAAAACGATGTCATACGGAGGCTGTTCATGAATATTGGCGATATCGCGGAGATGGCGGGTGTGTCAAGAGCTGCCGTATCCCGTTATTTGAACAATGGTTATATCAGCGCGGAGAAAAAAGAGCGGATCCAGAAGGTGATCGAGGAGACCGGCTACAAGCCGTCGGTCATGGCGCAGACTTTGCGGACCAAGAAGACGAAACTGATCGGCGTCGTCCTGCCCCGGATCAACTCCGACTCCATTTCCAGCGTTGTCGAGGGCATCGGAAATGAGCTTTCAAAATCCGGATATGAAATGCTGCTGGCGACGACTGACAACCAGCCGGACAAGGAGCTTGAATATCTGCGGGTCTTTTCCAAGAACCGGGTCGATGGCGTCATTCTGATCGCCACCGTATTTACCAAAGAACACAAGAAAATCCTGAAAGAAATGCCCCTGCCCTGCGTGATTGTCGGGCAGACCCTGGCGGGCAAGTCCTGCATTTTCCACAATGACTACGATGCGGGAAGGAAGCTGACCGGACTTATCTTAAAAAAACGGAGGCATATCGGCTATATATCCGTTATGAAGGAGGACGTCGCGGTCGGTCAAAGACGCTGGGAGGGCTATCGGGACGCGATGGGCCAGGCAAGCATTCGCGTGGAGGACAACATGACGGTGACCGCCGATTTTTCGATTCAGTCAGGTTACGAGAAGATGCGGGATCTGATGGATCAGTATCCCGAAATCGATGGAGTGGTCTGCGCGACGGACCGGATCGCGGTCGGCGCCATGCGGTATCTAAAGGAGTGCAAAAAAAAGGTCCCCGAGGACGTGGCGGTTGCCGGTTTTGGCGACAATATCATTTCGTCGGTGACGACGCCGGCGGTTACAACGGTCCATTTTCATTACCATGAGAGTGGGCAGAGGGCGGCGGACGTCATTTTGAACCAGCTGAATCATCCGGACAAGGCGACGGTGGAGATGAAGCTGGGCTTTGAGGTTGTGGAACGGGAAAGTACCTGAGCAATCGGGACATCTTTAAGAGCATGAGGAGGAAGAAAGATGGCAGTGACATTCAACGCGGATTGGGAGCCCTTGTTCAGAGAGCGGCTGGAACGGCATTATGAGGAGATGAAATGGCTCTATTTTGAACTCTATCATAATGACCAGCAGGCGTTCGACTACTTTTTGACCATGCTGCACGAGTATTATACCCGGCGCAGCGAGGAGCTAAGGGAATGGGACGAGGCGAGGGAACTCAATCCCGACTGGTATAAGGGCAACGATATGCTGGGCATGCTCATGTATACCCAGTGCTTCGCCGGCAACTTAAAGGGAGTCCGGGAACACCTGGACTATATAAAAGAGTGCGGGATCAACTATGTTCACCTGATGCCCCTCCTGGAAAGCCCCAGGGATCGCAGCGACGGCGGTTACGCGGTTGCGGATTTTCGGAAGGTGCAGCCTGAACTGGGAACTATGGAGGACTTGGCGGATCTGTCGAAAGACTGCCACAGCAAGGGCATGAGCGTCTGCCTGGATTTCGTCATGAACCACACCAGTGAGGACCACGAGTGGGCGAGGCGGGCAAGAGCCGGAGAGAAGGAGTTCCAGGACCGCTATTTCTTCTTCGATGACTGGAACATCCCCAACCAGTTTGAGCAGACCGTTCCCCAGGTCTTTCCCCAAACGGCGCCGGGCAATTTCAGCTGGTGCCAGGAGGCGGGCAAGGTTGTCATGACGACCTTCTATCCCTACCAGTGGGATTTAAATTACCGCAATCCGACCGTCTTTAACGATATGACCGCCAACATGCTCAACCTCTGCAACCACGGCGTCGATATCATCCGCCTGGACGCAGTTCCCTACATCTGGAAGACCCTGGGCAGCACCTGCCGCAACCTTCCCCAGGTTCATACCCTGGTCCGCCTGATGCGGATGGCATCGGAAATCGTATGTCCGGGTACTCTGCTTCTGGGCGAAGTTGTTATGGAACCTTCTAAGGTCGTTCCTTACTTCGGCACACTGGATAAACCGGAGTGCCACATGCTCTACAATGTTACGACCATGGCCTCGACCTGGCACACTGTCGCTACCCACGACGTCCGCCTGCTCCGCCATCAGCTGGAGAGCATTTTCTCACTGCCAAGAGAATACACCTTCCTCAACTATCTGCGCTGCCACGACGATATCGGCTGGGGACTGGATTATGATTTCCTGAAGCAGTTCGGAATTGAAGAAGTTCCGCATAAAAAATATCTGAACGACTATCTGACCGGCAAGATCTACGGCGTAGATGCCCGCGGCGAGCTTTACAACGACGATCCCCGCCTGGGAGATGCCCGCCTGACCGGGACTACGGCTTCCCTCTGCGGCATTGAAGCTTCGGAATACGAGAGAAATGACTGGAAACTGGACCGCGCCATCCGGCTGGATCTGATGCTGCACGCCTTCCTTTTGACCCAGAGCGGCATTCCGGTTCTCTACAGCGGGGATGAAATCGGTCAGCTCAACGACTATTCCTACCACGAAGATCCGCTCAAGTGGGACGACAGCCGCTACCTGCACAGGGGCAACCTGAAATGGGAAGAAGTAGCTCTGCGCAGCGATCCGACGACCCGCCAGGGCAGAATTTTCCAGGGCTTGAAGAAGCTGGAAAATCTGCGTAAGTCCTACGCTGTCTTTGAAAGCGATGCGGACACCTGGGTCGTGGAGACCTACAATGACCATATTCTTGGCATCGGGCGCTACGAGGACGGCGAAAAGCTGATCGCCCTCTTTAACTTCTCCGATCAGGATGAGACTGCCTGGATCAATGAAGTTGAGGATTATACCGATATGCTCACCGGTCAGCCGAGAGAGGCAAGGGCAGTCGGCATTCCCGCCTACGATTTCGTCTGGCTGTTGACTTCCTTCAAGAAGTCCAGGAAGGATAAGGAGCTGCCCAAGGAGGAGGCTTTAGAGACAACAGTTCCAGAGACGGAGAAGGCTGAAGAAGGAAAGCGGACAGAAGAAAAAACTGGGGTGAAGGCTAAGTCTGGAGCAAAGGCAGCGGCTAAACCGAAAACAGCTGCCAGAAAAACGACTCGGAAGAAGACCGTAAAGAGTGAGGCTGCGGATCAGAAGAGTCCGGAAAAGGCGCCAGAAAAGCAAAAGACAGCTGCAAAAGCAGAGGCAGAAGCAGTATCGCAGGTGAAGCCGCAAACAAAGCCTGCTTCTGTAAAAGAGCAGGAAACAGAGTCAGAAGCAGTTTCAGGACCGAAGGCAGTGGCTAAGGCAAAAAACGATGAGGCTGTAGAAGAAGCTGCAAAATCAAAGATGGAGGCTGCGGCAAAGCCCAAGACCCCGGCTAAGAAGAAAGCTCCGGCAAGAAAGCCTGCATCCAAAAAGGAAGCTGCCAGGAAGGCAGAACCTAAGACTAACGCAGACCAGACCACAGCAGCCCAAGCTCCGGTTAAGCCGGCAGTCGTCAAGGCAGAGGCTGAGAAGGCAACTGTCAAGACTGAACGAAAGAAGCCTGCTGCCGGGCGGACGGTGACGAAAAAGACAGAGGGTAAAAAATGAGCGAAAAACTGATCTTTCTTGATATTGATGGGACGCTGACTCCGGCGGGGTCGAACGAACCGCCCGCCAGCGCCCTCGCCGCCATCAAAAGGACCCAGGAGAAGGGCAATAAGGTTTTCTTATGCACGGGCAGAAATTACGCCATGTTAAAGCCCCTGTTGAAGTTCGGCTTTGACGGCATGGTCGCCGGAGCGGGCGGCTATGTGACGGTAGAGGATCAGGTCATCTTTGACTGCCCCATGACAAAGGAGCAGACGGAGACAGCTCTTGAAGTCCTGCACCGAAACGGGGTTTTCTGCACAATTGAAGCCAAAGACGTTACATACGGGGATGAAAATCTGGGAGATTTTCTCTCCGGTCAGGGAGAGGGCAACAGTGAGATTGAGCGCTGGCGAAAGGCTCTGTCCGATTCCCTTGATATCCACCCCATGCATGAATACGACGGCAGACCCATTTATAAAGTGGTCATCATGTGCCTCGATGAGGACCAGCTGACGGAGGCAAGGGAGAAGCTGGAAGGGGACTTTAACTTCTGCATCCAGGAAGTGTCTGCCCACAGCTGCCTGAACGGAGAACTGATCAACCGCAAGTTCGATAAGGGGCGCGGCATCTTAAGAATCTGCGACTTTTTGCAAGTGTCGGTTGAGGACACCTACGGTTTTGGCGACAGCATGAACGATCTGGAAATGATCAAGACCGTCGGTACCAGCGTCTGTATGGACAATGGGGCGGAAGCCTTAAAAGAGATCAGCGACCTGGTCTGTCCCAGTGTAGAAGAGGACGGGCTGGCGCAGGCATTTGAAGAGCTGGGTCTCATCTAAAGCGCATTATTGAAGCGAAGTCTATCGGGGAAACGGTTTTGTATAGCTGAAAAGCAGGCTATATGAAACCGTTTTCTCTTGCGTCTGAAAATATGCACAAAAATGGCAGGGATAAGTTGGCAGTTCGTACAATTTACAAACAGGAATGATAAAATTATAATTAAATTAATGTGAAACCGATTGCATTTTCGGTTTCAGAAATCCAACCATGTTACGTGTGAAGGGAGAAAGAGGTATGGCACTTGACTATCGGAAGTGCGCACAGGAGATTCTCGACCACATCGGCGGCAGCGAGAATATCACGAGCGCGGCACACTGCGCAACAAGACTTCGGCTGGTTATCGCGGATAACAGCAAGGTCGACAAGGCAGCTCTGGAAGAGGTTGACGGCGTCAAAGGTATGTTTGAGTCGAACGGTCAGCTCCAGCTGATCATCGGTACCGGCACGGTCAACAAGGTCTACGATGAATTCCTCGCCATTACGGGGCGGACTGAGGAGAGCAAGGCGGACGTCAAGGCGGCGGCTGTCGCTCACGCACCGCTTTGGAGACGGGCGATCAAGACTCTGGGCGATGTCTTCGTTCCGATCCTGCCGGCTATCGTCGCATCCGGTCTTTTGATGGGTGTTGTCGAGGCTTTAGGTAAGGCGATTCCGGGCTTTTCACAATCGGATTGGTATGGCTTCCTCGATATGATTGCAAATACCGCTCTTGCTTACCTGCCGATCATCGTTGCGGTTTCCGCGGCAAGAGTCTTCGGCGGCAACATTTTCCTGGGTGCGGTTATCGGTATCGTCATGATCCACAGTTCCCTGCTGAACGGCTGGAATGTCGGTTCACCGGAAGACATCAATTCCTTCTTCGGCGTTACGGACGGCGTGATTCCGATCTGGAAATTGTTTGGCAACATTAAGATCTTTGGATATACGCTCCTGTCGATCCGGCGAAGCGGTTACCAGGGTCATGTCATCCCGGTCATTATCGCAGTCTTTTTGATGAGTCGGATCGAGAAGTGGTTCCACAAGCACATTCCGGAAATGCTGGATCTGTTTGTCACCCCGCTCTGCACGGTTTTAATTACGGCTCTTCTGACCTTTACCATCATCGGACCGATCTTTGCTCAGCTTGAATCCTGGGTTCTGACCGGCGCGGAATGGATGGTTAAGAATCCGATCGGAGCCGCCGCGATGGGCGCCCTCTATCCCTGGACGGTTGTCATGGGTCTTCACCACATGTACAACATCATCGAAGCCGGCATGCTTTCCTCCGTCGGTCTCAACACCTGGATGCCGATCGCGTCTGCTGCTAACTTCGCTCAGTTCGGCGCCTGCCTGGCAGTTGGCCTTAAAGCAACCAACCACAAGACCAAGGCTGTTGCCGTTCCGTCTTCCCTGTCCGCGGCGCTCGGCATCACAGAACCGGCTATCTTCGGTGTCAACATGCGGTTCTTCAAGCCCTTCATCTGCGCGATGGTCGGCGGTATCATCGGCTCCCTGTTCGGCGCCGTCACCAATATTGGTGCAACGGCTTACGGCGTAACGGGCATCCCGGGCTATCTGACCATCAACAATCCTCTGGTTTACACCATTGAGCTGGCTGTATCCGGCGGTATCGCATTTGCTCTGACCTGGACCCTGTGGAAGGAAGAAAATCCCCAGCCCAAGGGCAAGACGGTTGTTGAGGATACCAATCCGGCTGATTTTAAGCTCGATCCCAAGGTTATCATGACGGCGAACGGAAATGAAATTCATCAGCCGGTCGAGGGCAAAATCATCAGCAGAGAACAGATCCCGGATGAGACTTTTGCATCGGGTGTTCTGGGTGACGGCATCGCGGTCGAGCCGACTGCCGAGACCGTCTATGCTCCCTTTGACGGAACTATTTCCACCGTTGCGGAATCCAGGCACGCCATCGGCATCACCGGCAAGGATGGCATGGAACTGCTGATCCATGTCGGCGTCGATACCGTTGCCATGAACGGTGATGGCTTCGAACCCTTCGTAAGAGAGGGCGATGAGGTCAAGGCAGGTCAGAAGATGCTGTCCTTCAGCAAGGAAAAGATCGCGGCAGCGGGGCATCCGGACTGCGTCGTCGTCCTTCTGACCAATGCGGAGGATTTTGATGATTTTAAAGTGAATGCATAAGATTGCATGATTTCATCAGCGGACCAGTCCGTCGTGCCTGAGACGGCATGATGGATTGGTCTTTCTTGTAAGTTGTTAAGGAGGAAAAATATTTTGAAGCAGTTTCAGTACAAGGTGAGGGATCCTCAGGGGATGCACGCCCGCCCTGCCGGCATCCTCTCCGCGGAAGCCAAAAAATTTACCAGCAAACTAACCGTCAAAGCAGGCGGGGAGAGTGCTGATTTAAAGAAGATTCTTTCCGTTATGGGGCTTGCGGTCAAGTGCGGCGATACCCTGACGATAAACGTAGAAGGCGACGATGAAATTGCTGCGGCAAAGGTCATGGAAGAGGTCTTTAAGAAAAACTTCTGACGACCTTTCTTGCGGCTGTTTGGGGTATCGAATATAATACAGATATCTGGTTTCGTGTAGTGTATGTGACGAAGAAAAGGAGATCCGGGTATGGAAGTTTATGAAGGCAAGGCTTCTTTTAAAGGAATTGCGATCGGCAAGATTGCGGAAATGAAAAAGACCGAGACAGTCGTCCGCCGTGTCCATGTGGACAATACGGAGCATGAAATCGCCCGTTACCATGCGGCGAAAGAGCAGGCGCAGGCGGAGATTATGGAGCTGCACGATAAGGCTCTGAAGGAAGTCGGCGAGGCGCAGGCGGAGATCTTTGAAGTTCACTCCATGTTCCTCGATGATTTCGATGACTCCGTTGAGAATATCATCAATGAGCAGAGCGTCAACGCCGAGTACGCCGTCGCGACGACCGGCGACAACACCGCTGCCATGCTGGCGGCTATGGACGACAACCCCTATATGCAGGCCCGCCAGACCGACGTCAAGGATGTCGCGGACCGGGTGATCCGGGATATGAACGGGGGCAGCGGTCACGGCAACGAGTTTACGGAGGAAGTCCTTTTGGTAGCCGACGACCTGGCGCCGTCGGAGACCGTTTCCCTCGATAAGAGCAAGGTCCTCGCCTTCGTCACCAGAGAGGGGTCGACCAATTCCCACACGGCGATTCTTGCCCGGACCATGAACATACCGGCTCTCTGCCAGACTCCGGTCCCTAAGGAAGCGGACGGCAAGCTGGGCATCGTCGACGGCTTTACAGGTAAGATCTTCGTAGATCCGGATGAAGATACCCTGAAGAAGTACCAGAACCTGGCGGACGCAGAGGCGGAGAAGAAGCGCCTTTTAAAGGAACTGAAGGGAAAGGACACCGTCACCAGGAGCGGCAGAAAGATCAAACTCTACGCCAATATCGGCGGCATCGGAGATCTGAACTTTGTTCTGGAAAATGATGCCGCAGGTATCGGTCTTTTCCGGTCCGAGTTCCTCTATTTGCAGAGCAATGACTATCCCAGCGAGGATGAGCAGTTCAAGGCTTACCGGACCGTTGCGGAAATGATGGCAGGCAAGGAAGTGGTTGTGCGTACCCTGGATATCGGGGCGGACAAGCAGGTGGATTATTTCAAGCTGGATAAAGAGGACAATCCGGCTCTGGGCTTTAGAGCCATCCGCATCTGTCTGACCAGAGAAGAGGTCTTCAAGACTCAGCTGCGCGCTCTTTACCGGGCGTCGGCTTACGGCAAAATTGACATCATGTTCCCCATGATTACCTCCGTCTGGGAAGTGGAGCGGGCGAAACAGCTCTGCAGGGAAGTGCAGGCGGAACTGACCGCCCAGAACATTCCTTTTAAGCAGGTCCCCATCGGCATCATGATTGAGACCCCTGCAGCGGTTATGGTCGCTGACGACCTGGCGGAACAGGTCGACTTCTTCAGTATCGGAACCAATGACCTGACCCAGTATACGCTGGCGATCGACCGCCAGAACCAGCATTTGGAGCGCTTCTTCAATCCCCATCATCCGGCTGTCTTAAAGGAGATCCAGATGACCATTGAGGCGGGACACCGGCACAATACCTGGGTCGGAATCTGCGGCGAGCTGGGAGCTGACCCCGAACTGACCGAGACCTTCGTCCGGATGGGGATCGATGAACTGTCGATGAGCCCGTCCTCCATCCTGCCGGTCAGAAAGATCATCCGGGACATGGAATAAAAGTACTTTACAGACTGAAAGAGGATGTGCTAAGATAGGCGAAATTAATTTTTGGAGAGAGCAGCTGTGCATGGCGCGGCGGCTCTCTCTTTCCGTCTGAGGATAAATGATGTTTCATTCATATGAACATATTTCCAACGAAGAAAGGATGAATCATGCTATTAGATGTATTTTTAGACGCCGTCAAGGACTGTCTTCGCGACCTCCCCTTTCTCTTTGTGGCATTTCTTTTGATGGAAATGCTGGAACACCATGCGGCGGATTGGATGAGCCGGACTCTGGGCAAGGTCAATAAGCTGGGCCCCCTGGCAGGGGCAGTCTTGGGCTGCGTTCCCCAGTGTGGTTTCTCCATTATGGCGTCGGACTTCTACGGAGGGGGAATTATTTCCCTGGGAACGCTGCTGGCTGTTTTCCTGTCGACCTCCGATGAGGCGGCGATCATTCTGATGTCCAACCCGGGGCATTTGTCGGATGTCTTAAGACTGCTCGTAGTCAAGATTATTCTGGCTCTGATCTGGGGCTATCTGATCGAGTTAGGCGCCAAACTGTTCAGAATGAAACACGCCGTCAAGAGAAAGGAACTCCGTGATTTCTGTGAAAATGTCGGCGGAGAAGAAGAGGGCGAGAGCATCCTGGGCAGCGCCATCCGCCACACCTTAAAGGTCTTCCTCTTTCTCTTCATTTTCACCCTGGCCCTGAACCTGATCCTGGAACTGGTCGGCATGAAGGGGGTATCCAAAGTCCTCCTGTCCAATACTGTCTTCCAGCCGGTCCTGGCAGCCCTGATCGGACTGATCCCCAACTGCGCGGCATCCGTCATTTTAACGGAACTCTATGTAGAGGGCGTCATCAGCTTCGGTTCCGCGGTGGCGGGACTTAGCGCCGGTGCCGGACTGGGTCTGGTCATTTTATGGAGGACCAACAGGAGCAAGAAGGAGAATCTGCTGATCACCCTGCTGCTGCTGGGTATTGCCATGGTGTCGGGCATCGTCTTGCAATTTCTGTTTCCATGATGTAAAATGAACTATATCATAGTAAAACAATAGGAAACGGAGAAAAGATGAAAATATCAACAAAAGGAAGATACGCCCTGCGGATTATGCTGGACCTGGCCCTGCATAACTCCGGGGAACTGGTGCCGCTGAAGGATATCGCCGCGCGCCAGGATATTACGATCAAATATATGGAACAGATCATTTCCCCCCTGTCAAAGGCTGGTTTTGTCTTAAGCCTTCGGGGATCGAACGGGGGCTACCGACTTGCCAGAAAGCCCTCGGAATACACCTGCGGCGATATCCTGCGATGCCTGGAGGGACCTCTGGTCCCGACCGCCTGTCTCGAAGGAAATGCCATGGACCTCTGCCCCAGAGCGGATGAATGCGCGACCCTTCCCTTCTGGAAGGGGCTCAACCGCGTGATCAATGACTACGTCGACAGCGTGACGCTGGAGGACCTGGTCAATCAGCAGATCGCCAGCTACGACTACGTCATCTGATGCTGGGGAGGGGTGATGCTTCATGAGGCTCAAGCGGCGGAGCCGTATAGGAGTCATGGCGAAATTTCAATAAAAAGTGTGGGAAAAAAGCGATATGCCTTGACATATCGCTTTTAGTTTCATATAATTCATATTAACACCGTAGGAAATACAGGATAAAGAAATCCGATAACAGCAAACACGTGAAAATCAAGGAGGACAAAGAGATGTCTAAAGTTTACACCAGTGCTACAGAACTGATTGGCAACACCCCGCTCGTAGAATTTCAGAATATCGAAAAAGAACTCGGGCTGAAGGCTAAAATTCTTGCCAAGCTGGAATATTTCAATCCGGCCGGATCGGTCAAGGACAGAATCGCCAGGGAAATGATTGAGGTTGCGGAGAAGGAAGGCAAGCTGAAGCCGACTTCCACCATCATCGAACCGACCTCCGGCAATACCGGAATCGGTCTGACTTCCATTGCGGCAGCCAAGGGCTACAAGATCATCCTGACTATGCCGGAGACCATGTCTGTTGAAAGAAGAAACATCCTGAAGGCATACGGCGCTCAGATCGTTTTAACGGACGGCTCCAAGGGCATGAAGGGCGCGATTGCCAAGGCAGAAGAGCTGGCAGAGAAGACTCCGGACAGCTTCATTCCCGGACAGTTCGTCAACCCGGCCAATCCGGCAGCTCACTACAAGACGACCGGACCGGAGATCTGGAACGATACAGAGGGCAATGTTGACGTTCTGATCGCAGGAATCGGTACGGGCGGCACTCTGACCGGAACCGGCAAATATCTGAAGGAACAGAAGCCGGATATCGATATCTGGGCTCTGGAGCCGGCAACATCTCCGGTCCTGTCGGAAGGTCACGGCGGACCCCACAAGATCCAGGGTATCGGCGCAGGTTTTGTTCCGGATGTCCTTGACACCAAGCTCTACAAGGGCGTCATCACGGTTGAAAATGAAGAAGCATTTGAGACCGCTAAGCTGATTGCCCACAAGGAAGGCGTTCTGGTCGGAATTTCCTCCGGCGCTGCTTTAAAGGGCGCGATTAAGCTGGCTCAGAAGCCGGAGTATGAGGGCAAGACCATCGTTGTGATTCTTCCGGATTCCGGAGACCGCTACTATTCAACTCCCCTGTTCCAGGATTGAAAAATTTGAAAATTTCCCGAATCTTCCTTGACAGACCGGGGATATAGGTTTAAGATATGTCTTGCTGTTGAAAAACAGCAGGGCATATTGGATATGTGAGTGTAGCTCAGCTGGATAGAGCGTCTGACTACGGATCAGAAGGTCGCGAGTTCGAATCTTGTCACTCACGTTTAGGCGGACTGTTCAGGCAGTCCGTTTTTTGTATGTTATAATGGGACTATCGATATCACAACAGGAGACCTGCTATGACGAAAATAGAATTCATCCGGACGCTTACGGAAAAGCTGTATGAGGGGATGCCCAGGGCACAGGTACTAAGCCACGCCCGCTACTATGAGGGTTATATCGACGGCGAGATGGCGAGAGGCAAGACCCAGGAAGAGGCTGTTGCGGATCTGGGCGATCCGCTCCTCATTGCCAGAAATCTCCTGGATTCCCCCCAGCAGACCGGTTCCTTCTTTGGAACTCTGGTTCAGGACCAGGAGGATACTTATGCAGAGGGAACTTACCAGGGAGAAAACCACCATTCGGATGAAGAAGTGAAGGCAGCAGCAAAGGACGAGTCGGTATTAAGTGACAATGTTCCGGATGAGGATGACGGGGCGGATAAGCCGCAGACTGAAGAATCCGGCATGGAAGATCCGTCCTCTGACCCGACTGCCGGAACTGATGCGCAGCCGGGAGATGATGAAGATGACAGGGGAGATGAGGGCAGGGAGGAACAGCGTGCGGTCGGATCCTTTCCTGAAGAAAAGGGAGCATTTCGCTGGGATCTTGCTGCCGCAGCTATTGCCTTTATAATTGGACTGACGGCCGTGATCTGGCTGATCGGAAAGCTGTTTCGGGCTCTGGGCCCTGCTGGAATTGTGATACTGGCGGCTGTTTTTGCAGCTTATTTTATTTATCACCTGAGACGCTGATAAGGAGCATGCAATTGGAAAGTCTGGAGAAGAAATATCTGGAACGAATGTCGGAACTGTATCCGTCCATTGCGAAAACGTCAACGGAGATCATTAATCTGTCTTCCATTTTAAACCTTCCGAAGGGGACGGAGCATTTTATCACGGACATTCATGGGGAATATGAGGCGTTTTCTCACGTACTCAGAAATGGATCGGGCGCGGTACGGAAAAAAGTGACCGAGGTGTATGGGAGAACGTTGTCCGCAGAGGATATCCGGGAATTGTCAACCCTGATTTATTATCCGAAGGAGAAGATTGATCTTGTTCGGACGGAAAAGAGCGGGGAGGAAATGAAGGACTGGTACAAGGTGATGCTCTATCGGCTGATTGCGGTCTGCCGCTATACAGCGAGTAAGTATACCCGCAGCAAGGTCCGGTCCATGCTGCCGCCCGATTTTGCCTATGTTATTGAAGAACTGATTACGGAACGGGATGATATTGAAGACAAAGAAGCGTACTATGAAGAAATCATCAATACGATTATCCGGATCCAGCGTGCGGATGAGTGTATTATTTCCCTGGCAGAGCTGATACCGAAGCTGACGGTGGACCATCTTCATATCCTTGGGGATATTTATGACCGGGGCGACGGGGCTCCGGAAATCATGGACAAGTTGATGGAATATCACAGCCTCGACATTCAGTGGGGCAACCACGATATTGTCTGGATGGGAGCGGCGGCGGGCCAGCTTTGCTGTATCGCCAACGTCGTGCGGGTCTGCGCCCGCTATGGGAACTTAGATACGTTGGAGGACGGATATGGTATCAATCTTCTTCCTCTTGCTACCTTTGCGCTGAAGACCTATCGGGACGATCCGTGCAGGCAGTTTCGGCTGAAGCGGGAGGACAGGACAGCTTCCAGTGAAGAGACGGGCATCGAAATGCAAATTCATAAGGCAATTACTATCATTCAGTTTAAGCTTCAGGGCCAGCTGGCGAAGAAGAGACCGGATTTTCATATGGAGGACCGCGCAGTCTTAAATTTCATAGACTATGAGAACGGAACTTTTACGCAGGCTGGGAAGACCTACCCTCTTTTGGACTGCCGCTTTCCGACTGTAGATCCCAAAGACCCGAATTCTCTGACAGAAGAAGAGGAGCAGGTGATGAGGAGGCTGAAAAGCGCCTTTCTGGGGTGCAGAAGGCTGCAGAAGCATATGATGTTTTTGCTCAACAATGGCTCTTTATATAAAGTGGACAATGGAAACCTGCTGTACCACGGCTGTATGCCTCTCGACAGGGACGGAAACTTTAAGAATGTGGAACTTTACGGAAACCTGTACCGGGGCAAGGATCTCTATGACCACCTGGACACCTATATCCGACGGGCGTTTTTCTCAACCGATCCCGGGCACAGAGAAAAGGGCAAGGATATCCTGTGGTGGATCTGGTGCTCCGCGGATTCCCCGCTTTTTGGGAAAAACAGGATGGCTACCTTTGAACGATATTTTTTGGAAGACAGGCAGGCGTGGGAGGAAAAAAAGAATGCTTATTATCAGCTTCTTGACCGTGAGGATGTCGTGGAACGAATTTTAGATGAATTTGGTTTAAGAGGAGAACACTGTCACATTATCAACGGTCATGTTCCTGTAAAGAAGGGCGAGCAGCCGATGCGGTGCGGAGGCAGAGTGCTGATTATTGACGGCGGTTTTTCCAAAGCCTATCAGGGAGAGACCGGAATTGCAGGATATACGCTTATTTTTAATTCATGGGGGCTCAGACTGGTGGCGCATGAGCCTTTTACCTCTACGGAAGATGCCATTTTAAGAGGAACGGATATTCATTCGGACCGCGTGATGGTTGAAAAATATACGACCCGGCTGACGGTAGGGGACACGGATCGGGGACAGGACCTCAGGGAACGGATCAGGGAACTGGAAGAACTGCTGGAGGCATATCGAAGCGGAAGGATAGCAGAAAAGGCATAAGAAATGAGGGACTCAAGTACAGTTGTGACAAAAAAACTCTATGATGACGCCTATCTGACTTCCTTTACGGCGACGGTCCTTTTCGCGGACGGAAAGGATATCGTGCTGGATCAGACCGCCTTTTTCCCGGAGGAGGGCGGGCAGAGTCCCGATCACGGTCAGCTGGGCGGTTTTGAAGTGGAGGATGTTCAGATTGTGGACGGAGCGATCCACCATTTTCTAAAGATCCGGCCCGAAGATGAAGAAGAGGCAGAGAGGATCTTCAGGATCGGCGGTCGGGTCGGCGGCAGCATCGACTGGGAAGAGCGTTATTCCAATATGCAGATGCATTCCGGGGAACATATCTTCTCCGGGCTGGTCTTCCGGCATTTTGGCTATGACAACGTCGGTTTTCATCTGAGCCCCAGGGAAATGACGATGGACTTTGAAGGACCGATTCCGGAAGCGGCGCTCAAGGAGATCGAGTGGGAGGCCAATGAGGCGGTCCGGAAAAATATCAGGACCAAGGTCATTTTCCCATCCAAAGAAGAGCGGGAGGGCATGGAGTACCGGAGCAAGCTGGACCTTAAAGGACCGGTTCGGATTGTCATCTATTCGGGCTATGACGCCTGCGCCTGCTGTGCGCCCCATGTCGCCAGTACGGCGGAGATCGGTCTGATCAAGGTTGTTGGATCCCAGAACTGGAAGGGCGGGACCCGGGTGAGCCTTGTCTGCGGCAGGCGGGCTCTGGAACTGTTCCTGCGGGACCATGAGATCGTCACTAAGACGGCGGGCTTTTTGTCCGCTCCTGCGGAGTCCATCTATGATCTGACCGTCAAGTCCAAACAGGACCTGATCGCTTTAAAAGCTGAGATCCGGGACCTGGGAAGTCAGCTGTTGGAGGCAAAGGCAGCTTCGATTCCAAAAACGGAGGATCATGTGGTCCTCTTTGCGGCAAGCGCGGACCTGAAGGCTGCCCGCAAGGTCATCAACTGCCTGGTAAAAGACCACGACGGCTACTGCGCGGTCTTTACCGGATCGGAAGCGGAGGGCTGGTCCTATGTGATCGGCTCGGCAAAAAAAGACTGCCGGGAAGTCGGCAAGCGGCTCAAAGACCGGTTATCCGCCCGGGGAGGCGGCAAGCCGGAGATGATCCAGGGCTCTGTCAAAGCGGGAGAGGGAGCGATTCGGGCTTGCTTTTAAAAATTGTCTTTAAAAATTAGCCTCAATTATTCACCGTCATGCGGT
>DFIU01000003.1:0-15013 GCA_002371465.1 Lachnospiraceae bacterium UBA3689
TCCTTTCTCAGATTCGTCCTGGGACATTATTCATAGACGGGGAACGCATCGAAAAAGAGAACATCACCTGGGTGATTGACGGTGAGGCGTACACCAATGAGGAGATGAGAACTAATTTCCAGGTACATTGGTCAGTGACAAAGCCAGCCGTTCTTAGAGTAAGGAAAGAGGGCGGGCTTGCGCAGGGTTACCACGATCTGAAGTATGGATTCTGCTTTACCTCTTCCTACATGCCGCCGGTTATTCAGGATCATCTGGACCCAGATCAGGAAAGTGAGATCTTTATGCCTGAGTTCGGTCATCATGTAAATGAGCGGAAACTGCTGATTGTATAAGGAATATTAATGATTTGCAAAATATGACTGATTTTTCTTAAAAATTGAAAAGACGCTTAGGCCAATTTCATATATAGTATGCCATGTAAGCAGTCAAATGAACAGTTTGAAGCGATTTATAGAACTGTTTTTGATTGGTTAAGAATCACCATGACAAAGAGATGACAGCATCTCGAATCTAGTGACTATTAAGAATCAAAAAGATAAATTTACATGGAGGTACTTTATTATGGCAGAAATGGCAGTACGTGCAGATAAGATTCAGGTAAGCAGCGAAAGAACGGATAGAAAAACTTTAAGACAGAGAATCTCTGCATATATGAATGAGGTGATCAGCTTCTACGGTAGAATCGCAAGTTTTCCCTATGCATACAGGCTGTAAGGATCAGTTTGAGTAAACATATTAATTTAGTGAACCACCCTGTGGCAGAATCGTTGAGAGGCTGCTGCAGGGTGGTTTTTTATAAACTGAGATAACGTGCAGAGCGTATTTTTAATCAGCGTGTTTTAAAGGTTCCTTCAGGGATTTTCTGGCATTTTTACGATATTCCCTGGGTGTAAGGTGGTATCTTGCCTGAAAGACACGATTGAAGGTTGCCTGGCTCTGAAATCCTGAATCCAGATAGATATCAGTGATAGGGCTGTCGCTGTCTGCTAAAAGGGCAGCGGCATAGCTAAGCCTCATCTCATTGACATAGTGGTTGAAATTCTGATGAAATGTAGCAGAGAAAATTCTCGACAGCGCATACGGACTGACTCCGAGATCAGAGGCCATCTGCGTCAGAGAGAGATTTTCCCGATAGTGGCCGGCTACATAGGCAACGGCCTGATACACCAGATCCTGATTGCTGGGATCAATACGGTCCCGAAAAGAGAGAAGAGGCAGACTTCTGGAAAGGATGACCTGTATCCATGCATGACTCAGGATGATGGATGCCGTCGGCAGTTCTGAAGGGGAGGTCTTTTCCGATTCAGGAGCTTCAAAATCCTGTTGAAGACGCCGAAGCGCGTAAAGCGTATCGGGATGCACCTGTGATGCTGGAATTACCGGATTTACGGGCGCGCGAGTCAGGAGAATTTCCTGATATGCCCCAAAGGAAGATGGAGAAGCCAGTAAATGAACTGCCCGGCATTCGCGGGTATCGAATACCTGATAGTGATGGATCTGACCAGGAAAAATAATTCCCAGATCACCGGTATTCATGTGGAACAGGTCGATTCCAGTTCCAAGCTCAAGGGTTCCTTTGGTGATGTAGACGATTTCAATTGACTGATGCAGATGCGGTGAGAAATGGACAGAAGGGATTTCTTCTATTTGTAGGGCATCCTGATTTTCGTGGTATAGGGGCAACATGAATGTAGTACCTCGCTGGATTTTTCAGTTCTCTGCCCCATATTATAAGAGAAGAGAGGTTTTTCTGTAAATGGGGCAGTGAAGGAAGGTTAAGAAGCATACAGAAATATAAAAAAATTGAGAATTTAGGTGAAGAGATATAGTATATTGAATGAAACTATAAAAGACAAGCGAGAAAGACAACAAGAAGAAAAAGGCTGCTTTTCTTCTTAGTTATGTTCCGGATCAGCTGTCCTGAGATCAATTAAGCATTTATGAACAAAGGAAGGAGGCTTTTTATGGATGACCATGGCAAAAAGAAGGATAAATGGTGGAAAATGGTGGACCTGTGATCTACCATTTACGAAAGCTTCTGTTCAAAAGAGTAAAACTTGTTACCTCGAGATTTTTTTATCCCATCGTCATTAAATTTTTCGTAAGAAGCTACTCATCTTTCTAATTGTGCTAAATCTGGTATCCAGTACTTTTGAGTAAGGAAGGCATACCCTCCTTGCCCATCTAAGTATTCTAGAACAATTTTTCCTTAAACTCATAACTATACTTAGCCATAAAAAAACAACCCCCAATCGTTAGATTTATGGTCTAACAATGGGGGTCAGTTCAGTGTCCGCCGCTCTCTTTTTTGATGACCAGTGCAAATTCTTCACCGGTTGTAGTCTTCCAGACTAAAGGCTTTTAAGCCGCCTTCGTTGTACACGGTGAGCTTCATTTTGTAGGTGTAATCGTTGAACCAGTTGTAAACGGTGTAGCCAAGTTCTTTGGAGACGTAAGGATCTTCGTCGGGCTGACCGTATTTAGCCAGGATTTCGTCCGCTGTTGAACCCCAGGTGATGCCTCCCGGAAGTTCAAGGGCGGGATAAGTATCCGTTGAGGAAATGTCCATCGAGAAGGCCCAGATATCGGTATCGAGGATGTCCTTTACCTCCGATGCGGTATTTTTAAAGCCGATCGTCGTCCGGACGTCGCTGTACTTATCATTTTTGACGGTGATCGTGCCAGTGACCTTATCGCCAGGATTCATGACATAGCCCTTATCATACCCATAATCGGCAAGGTTGAAGGTCCAGTCCTTACTGATTTCAGAATAAGGAAAGGGAATCTTGTGGGAGACACCATCGAGAGAAAAGATCATTTCTTTCCAGTCGGCATTTTGGATATCTTCATTGTTGGTCGCAGCAGGAGTCTCCTTGGATGCAGAGCTTTCAGTCGGAGCGGCGGATGCTGCACTGTCCGCAGAAGGCGCGGCGGGAGTAGGAAGGCCGGAGGAACCGGCAGAGGACGTGGATAGGGAGCTTGCTTCCTTTACCTCGTCCGGAAGCTTTAGATCGTCGAACTTTCCGAATTCGTCTAGCGTCGTTGTGAAGTTGTACTCCTTGACGTCAATGTTAAGAGGAGAGCTTTCGGTGGCACCGAGGAGGGCTGCAAAGATACTCTTTGCGTCAACGTTCATTCCTGCAGGCAGGAAGGTATCCTTGTAGATATAGAGGTCAGTCGGGGCGGAGACTTTACTTAAGTCATCTGCCAGAGGCATGACATTTTGCATGGAATTCTTGATCTGCGTAAGAGCCTGACTGAGAAGCTCGCCGGAGAGGGTAGTCTTAAGGACATAGGCATCCTTTCCATTGATCTTTTTTGTCTGTTTCTGAAGCTCAGCTTCGGTTTCTCCCTTTCCGATTGAAGCGTAGATGGTGCTGTTATAGAGGGAATTTTCGGCCGGAGCCGATTCATTTAAATCGGGCATATCGACGGACTGCTTCGTCCAGGCATTACCAGTTGAGGAAATATAGGTGGTGGCCTGACCGTCTTCTGTTACGACGTAGGTGTGAAGCGGCGTAGTCGTCTTATTTTCGCCGGTGCTGATCGTCATGGAACCTTCGCTGTGAGCAAGGTTTCGATTGAGCTCAGATTTCAGCTCCATGTTCATCGTTACTTCTGATGATGCGGATTCACTGGGATTTGTAGAGGCAGTAAAATCGAGATTGGTCATCATGGAGAAGCTTTGGACTTCTTTGATGCTTTCGACCGCTTTTTCGGCGATTTCCTCCGCCGTCAGTTCCTTTTCCGACTCGGCAGAGGCGGATGATGCCTCGGATACTTGATTTTTGCCGATCTGGTTGGCTGCTTTGCCACAGCCTGCCGCGGAAGTTCCAAAGATCATAACCGCCAGCATCAGCGAAAAAATCTTTTTCTTCATGGTGGGTCCTCCTTCTTGGGTGGATTTAAATCTTCGTTTTGGGGATTCTTTTGAGAGATAATCTCTCAATTATTTTATATACTACCATACTTTTGAGTGAACAGCAAAATTTTTTATTTTCTGCAGAGATACCAAAGAAAAGTTACTGACCTGCTGATGGCTTCAGAGGTGCTTTACTTAAGCGGGGCGTGAGAAGTTTTGGACGGGATATGGTATAATTTTTTATAAAATTTGACATCGTATAATTAGGTATGATTGGAAAGTTTCGTAGACTTGATATTCCGGTATGACCCGGTTTGCAGAAAGATGTGGAACTTAAGTTTTACGAAGCAAGCTCGTACTGGACTTAAGTTTTATGAAGCACGAAGGTATGGGAATGAAATTTTGCGGAGCAAGGACGTATAGGACTGAAGATTTACGAAGTAAGAACGTATGGGATTATAATTTTAGGAAGCAAAACGTATGAGACTATAATTTCACGAAAACAGATGGAACAGGATCAGGTACAAATGGAAGATTTTGGAAGGAAGCGGGACTTGGAAAAACATGACGACGGTACAGACTGGGGCATTTTTTACGGAATCGGAGTGGGACCGGGCGATCCTCAGCTGATGACGCTGCAGGCAGTCGACATTTTAAGAAAATGCCAGATCCTGGCGATACCGGAAGAATCCAGGGAAACTTGCGCAGCCTATCGGATCGCAGTTCAGAGTGTGCCCAAGCTGGCTCAAAAACAGGTTCTGCCCCTGCCGGTTCCCATGACCCGGGACCAGAGCATTTTGGAAAAGGCTTATCGGGATGGGGCTGAAAAAGTTCTTTCCTATTTGAAAACAGGAAAGATGATCGCTTTTATTACGATCGGGGATGTCGCCATTTACAGTACCTATGTAAACTTTCAAAAGCAAGTGGAAGCTGCCGGGGGAAAGACGAAAATGGTCAGCGGCATTCCTTCCTTCTGCGCGAGTGCGGCTGCGCTGGGCATTCCGCTGACCAAGGGCTCGGAGGACCTGCATGTGCTGCCGGGAAAAATTTCTGAAGCCGAAAGCGGGACGGAAGTTTATATGAAGTCGGGGCGACGCTTGAAGCGGTTGAAAGAGGACTTGAAAAGGCGGATGCTCGGTGGTGAGCAGATGGAGGTCTATGCGGTCGTAAGCTGTGGTCTGCCCGATGAGAGAAGGTCCTATACAATCGATGAAATCC
This sequence comes from Lachnospiraceae bacterium UBA3689, assembly GCA_002371465.1. Classification (GTDB taxonomy): domain Bacteria; phylum Bacillota; class Clostridia; order Lachnospirales; family Lachnospiraceae; genus Chordicoccus. The sequence goes on from DFIU01000003.1 coordinate 5,084, forward strand.
CGGATGACGCCGGTTACATGACGACGATCGTGGTCAAGCATTGTTAAAACAGATACGGCTAAAATAGGGATTGAAGTTGTTATACTTTTGAAAGAATGTGGCTACAAGGGATGTCGCAGCCTGAGAACTGCAGCATGGTGAGAAAAGGATTTCATGGGAGAGTACGTTTACAGACAGCAGAAAAAAATGAGAAGGGGGCTGACGACCGGGACCTGCTCGGCAGCGGCAGCTCAGGCGGCGACAGTCTGTCTTTTGACCGGAGCAGTTCCGGATCATGCTGTGGTTGGTCTGCCGAATGGAGAGCGGAAATCGCTGATCGTTCAAAAAAGGCAGACGGAAGGAACGGAAAGTTTGTTCGATCAGAGGCAGGTTACATTTTTTACCCATAAGGACGCCGGGGATGACCCCGATGTGACCAATGGGACTGAAATTGCCGCAACGGTGAGATGGCTTGATGAGGAAGAGGAGAGTCCTGAGGGAGCATTTCTCTATGAGGAAAATCCGAACCTGGTTCTGACCGGAGGCAGGGGCGTTGGGATCGTGACCAAGCCGGGCTTGGAACAGGAGATTGGTCAGGCTGCGATTAACCGGGTTCCAAGGCAAATGATCTTTGAAACGGTCAATGAGGTTTTGCAGCATGATCCGGAAGCCGAGAGCAGACTTCTCATTACGATTTCTGTTCCGGAAGGAGAGCGCCTGGCGGAGCGCACCTTTAATCCCCAGCTGGGGATCAAGGGAGGGATTTCCATCCTGGGAACCAGCGGCATTGTGGAGCCCATGAGTGAGGCGGCTCTTGTTGCGACGATTGAACTTGAGATCCGGCAGGTTTTGGAGCAGGGGCAGAGAAATCTCGTCTTTGTCCCGGGAAATTATGGGCAGAAATATGCCAGAGAGCAATTGAGACTGGATGATATCCGAACGATTTCTTGCAGTAACTATATCGGTGAAGCAATCGACCTGGCAGTTTCCTATGGGGCGGAGAGCATTTTGCTGGTTGGAAATCTGGGTAAGCTGGTCAAGCTGGCAGCCGGAATTATGAACACCCATTCCAAGGCGGCGGATGGGAGGTGGGAAATCTTTGCCGCCCATGCGGGACTTGCGGGAGCACCGGCAGTGATGCTGCAGGAGATCAGGCAGGCGGTGACAACCGACCAGATGCTGGACGTGCTGGATGGTACAGCAGGTGTAAGTCATCAGGCGAAGAACCTTGCTTTGGGACATACAGAAAGCGGCTGCAAAGGCAGCGATCCGGCGCTTTGCGGCGACAGCATGCTGAAAAGATGCGTGCTGGATTCTATTTTGGAAGCGATCGGCCGGCATTTAAAGCGCAGAGCAGGTCAGATTCCGATCGGGGCGGTCTTATTTTCCGAAAAATACGGCTGGTTGGGACAGACGAAAGAGGCAGGAGAGATCCTGCGTGCGATCAGAGCGGATCGTGAAAGAGGCGTATGAAGAATATTTTTTTATTTGCGGGGACAAGTGAGGGACGGAAGATCGCTGAGTATCTGGCGGAGCGGAAGATTCATACGGACGTCTTTGTCGTGAGCGGGTATGGTGCCGACCTGCTGCCGAAAAGCCCTGATCTAATGATCCATGTTGGCAGGCTGGATCAGAAGGGAATTCTGGCAAAAATCAGGGAACTTGCCCCGGATCTGGTCGCCGACGCAACCCATCCCTACGCAGCGGAGGCGACGGAAAATATCTGCCTAGCCGCAAAACAGGCCGGAGTCCGCTACATCCGGGTGGAGAGAGGACTTGAGGAGCTGAATGCGGAAACAAAGGATCCGGACCGTGAAAATAAGGAGTTCCTGGGAACTGATTGTATCCTTGTGCCGGACGCGGCAAGTGCCGCAGAATATCTGAAGACCCAAACGGGAGCGATCTTTCTTACGACCGGAAGTAAGGAGCTGGCGGCATTTGCCGGTGTACCGGAGTTAAAAGATCGGATTTTTGTCCGGGTGCTGCCAAGTGGCAAGGTGCTGGAGAGTTGTGAAAAACTGGGAGTGGACGGCAGGCATTTGATCATGATGCAGGGACCATTTTCAGAAGACCTGAACTATGCCATGTTCCAAAGTACGAATGCTAAGTGGCTGGTTACGAAAAATTCCGGAAAAGCCGGGGGTTTTCTTGAAAAGTGCCGGGCTGCGAATCGTCTGGGGATGGGCATCCTTGTGATCGGGAGACCAAAAGTGGAACTTTCAGAGGATGCGGAAGTGATGAGCCCGGCAGCCTTTTTGAAGCTGATCGGTCGGGATCTCTATCTGATCGGAATGGGACCGGGAGCGCTGTCTCTGGTATCGGAAGAGGCGCGATCAGCCATTTTAAAAGCGGACCTTCTTCTTGGTTCAAAGCGCATGATCGAACTTGCCCATGAAGTGGTGAAGGAAGCGGGAGGAAACCCCAAGCCTTACTTCACTACTTATCGTCCCACTGAAATGAAAACCTATTTAGATGCTCATTCAGAGATGAAAAGCGCAGCATTTTTATATTCCGGAGACATCCGGGTCTATTCGGGAGCGCAGCAGGCAGAGGAGATTTTTGAAGGGGACGATCGGATTCATCACATCTATGGGCTGTCCTCGGTGGAATATATGGAAGAACAATGCGGCATAGAAAAGGGCAGGTCCCGTCTTATATCCATCCATGGTCGGGAGGCGGACTTGAAGGCGGAAATTGCCGCTCACCGCTATGTGACCGCTCTTTTGGGCGGAAGTGAAAGTTTTCGGAAGATCTGCGGGGAACTGGGGGCTGATCCAAAGACGCGGCGGGTAAAGATTACGCTGGGAGAGCGGCTTTCCTATCCGGATGAACGGCTTACGCGAGGTCTGCCCAAAGATTTTTTGAAGGCAGAAATTGATTCCTTATCGATAGCTGTTTTTGAAAATGAATGGATGAAGCGGCTGCTTCCCCGCGTGATGGTGGCAGCGCCCAAGAGCGGATCGGGCAAGACGACGCTGACCTGCGGTCTGATTCGGGCTTTTCAAAATCGGGGGCGAAAGGTTGCCGCCTTTAAATGCGGACCGGACTACATCGATCCTATGTTTCACGCAAGTACCCTCCAGGTAAAGACCGGGAATCTGGACAGCTTTTTTACTAAGCCTGAAGAGCTGCGAAGCATCTTTGCCGGGCGGGCGCAGGACCAGGACCTTTCCATCTTGGAAGGTGCCATGGGCTTTTACGATGGGCTGGGCGGCATATCGGACCGGGCTTCGAGCTGGGAAATTGCGGAGATTACCAAAACTCCGGTCATTCTGGTCGTGGATGCCAAAGGAGCCAGCCTATCCTTAGTGCCGGTGGTGGAGGGGCTGCTGTCCTTTCGCAAAGAGCCCCGTATTCGGGGGCTGGTTTTAAATCGGGTATCGAAAGGTTTCTATCCGCGGCTCAAGTCCCTGCTGGAAGAGCAGCTCAAAGAACAAGGCTTTGATCTGCCGGTGCTGGGCTATCTGCCTGAAAATCCGGCATTTGCAGTTCCGTCCCGCCATCTGGGGCTGGTTGCGCCGGAAGAGATGGAAAGCCGGCGCAACTGGGCGGATCTGATCGCCGGGCAGCTAGAAGAGACGGTCGATCTGGATGAGATAGAAAAGATCGCGTTAGCAGCTCCGGAGCTGGACGGAGCGATAGACGCTCAAAAAGGAGCAGTGCCTGATATTAAAGAAGGTATTTGCGCCGAAGGAACTGGAAAAGGAATAAAGGTATCCCTGAATGACCCTGACAATCAGATCCTGATTCCTGAGAATGGGCACAAGGAGGACTTATTTAAAGCGAACAAGACGATCAGGCTTGCCGTGGCGAGGGACCAGGCATTTTCATTTTACTATACGGAAAATGAAGAGTTTTTAAGATCCCTGGGAGCGGACCTGGTCTGGTTCAGTCCCATTCACGACCGGCATTTTCCACAAAATGCGGACGGGCTCATTCTGGGTGGTGGATATCCGGAACTGTTTACGGAAGCTCTGTGGAAAAATGATACCATGCGGCAGGAGATCTGCCGGGCGGTGAAAGCCGGACTTCCGACCATCGCGGAGTGCGGCGGCTACCTGTATCTGCTGGACCTGCTGACAGGGCAGGACGGGGAGAAACGATCCATGTGCGGCGTCATTTCCGGAGAAGCGGCGGATGCGGGACATCTGGTGCGGTTCGGCTATTTTCAGGCGGAGACGGCAAAAGACGGACTCTTCGGTCCCAAAGGGACGACTCTTTTAGGTCATGAATTCCATTATTGGGAGAGCACCAATATCGGGGACGGATTTTTGATGAGTAAGCCGCCAGGCAAAAGGACCTGGAAGGAAGAAATCTATACCGATACCCTGGCTGCAGGCTTTCCCCATTTTTATTATCCGGGGTGTCCGGAGGCGATTGAGAACTTTTTGCAGGTGTGCAGGCGGAAAAGGAGGGGCAATGCGGGAAATCAGGATTGAATATATGAAACCGAAGGATATTGAAGCTCGGAGTATGGAGATCATTTCCAAAGAGATTGGTGACCGGGCGCTCGACCCTAAGGAAGCGCCGATCATCAAGCGGGTCATCCATACGACGGCGGATTTTGACTACCTTGACAATCTGAATTTTACGGATGGAGCGGTAGAACTTTTGCAGGACGCTCTGAAAAAGGGCGCGTCGATCGTGACCGATACGCAGATGGCGAAGGCGGGGATCAATAAGAAGCGGCTGGGTCAGTACGGCGGCGAGGTCCACTGCTTTATGAGCGATCCGGATGTCGCGGCAGAGGCGCGTGAGCGGGGCGTGACCCGGGCTCTTGTCAGCATGGAGAAAGCGGCGCGGATGATGGAGCCTTTTATTTTCGCGATTGGAAATGCTCCGACTGCCCTGATCCGGCTGCACGAACTCATGCTGGAGGAGCGGATTTCCCTGATCGGCATCATCGGTGTGCCGGTGGGCTTTGTCAATGTGGTTGAGGCCAAGGAACTGATTCTTGACGATCCGGTGACGTCCATTGTCGCGCGGGGCAGGAAGGGCGGCAGCAACGTGGCGGCGGCGATTGTCAACGCCCTCCTATACAGTATGTGATCGTTGGTTTCATTACTCAATCAATAGGAATAAAATACCCGGTATGTTATAATTTTTAGATATGAAAACGAGAAATATTCTAAATAATAAGTACTATTTGTATCTGACGGAATTCTTTGCCGGCATGGCGGTCATGGCTGTGGAGCAGGGGGCGAGCCGCCTGCTGGCGCCGTATTTCAGTTCCTCACAGATTGTTTGGACCATTATTATCGGGACCATTATGATCGCAATGGCGCTGGGAAATATTTACGGCGGTCGGCAGGCCGACAAGGATCCCAACCCCGCTAAACTCTACCGGTGGGTGATCATTGCCGCGGTCTGGATTGCTGCGATTCCGGTGCTGGGTAAGTATGTCATTTTAGGGATCGCGGGCGTCATGGTCATTGCCGTCAATACCAATTTTCTGATCTGGGCAGCCTTCCTTGCCTGCATGATCATCTTTGTCTTTCCCTTGTTTTTGCTGGGAACGGTGACGCCCTGTCTGTCCAAATACACGATGGATTCCCTTTCGGACAACGGGCGGATCGTCGGAACGCTGGGCGCCTGCAACACGATCGGTTCGATTCTGGGAACCTTCCTCCCGACCTTTATTACGATCCCGGCAGCGGGAACGGCTGTGACTTTCCTGATCTTTTCGGGCGTTCTGCTGGTCCTGGGGCTGGTCTATTTTGCGGTAAATGGAGGCGGCAGGAAGCTTGCCGCGGTGGGAACAGTTCTCTTCCTTCTATGCAGCATATTCGGAAATCAGGACCATTTTGCTTTTTGGCAAAATGACCTCGCCTATGAGGGCGAATCCGTCTACAACTATTTGCAGGTGCGGGACGGGGACCGGGCGACCATTTTATCGACAAATGTCCTCTTCGGCGTACAGTCCATTCGGATGAAACATGACAACCTGACCGGTATGTACTATGATTATGCGCTGGCGGCTCCGGTCATGGCGGGCATGGAACCGGCAAAGGACGGTCAGACTTTGACCGAGAAAGGGGTAGACAAAGATCAGGATGGTTCAGAGCCTAAAAGTCTGCTGATTCTGGGTATGGGGACGGGCACTTTTGCGGAGCAGGCGCAGAAATATTTTCAGAATGTCGATATTAAGGGCGTGGAGATTGACCAAAAGATTACGAACCTGGCTCACCGATATTTTGCCCTTCCCAAGGAGATCCCGGTTACAACCTATGACGGGCGGGCTTATTTAAATGCGGATAGCGGCACTTACGATGTCATCATGGTGGATGCCTACCAGGATATCACGATCCCCTTTCAGATGAGTTCCAAAGAGTTCTTTCGCCTGGTCAGGCAGCATTTAAAGCCGGGCGGGGTCATGGTCGTCAACATGAACATGATTTCACAGCAGAAGGACGGCATTACGGATTGGCTGTCGGACACCATTTCCAAGGAGTTCTCTGAGGTCTATAAGGCTGATGTGGCAGGTTCTACCAACCGCGAACTGTTTGCGTCAAATGACCCGACCCTCATGCGGAAGCTGCCGGACCGCATTTCAACTATTAAGGATCCGGAACTTCGCGATATGATGGGGCTGGTTGCCGGCCAGATGGTCCGCTGGCAGCCGGAGGACCGCGTCCTGACGGACGACCGCGCGCCCGTGGAACTGTTGGGAATTCGGACGATCGACGACCTGATCAAGGGGGAGATCGGTTTCTATAAGGAAGCCTTCCAAAAAGGAGGTATTCGGGGTCTACTGAAAGTGTTGTAAAAATACTCTATGTTCGACTTGAAAACCTGATCGAGGGATGGTTTGTTTTGTTTTTGACAGCATAGATAGAAATACAAGCCCCGATCTGTTGAAGCAATAAACAGATCGGGGCTTGATGCCTGTATGAATTAAAAAATCCTCAGCCCCTTGGGGTAATGGTTTTTCAAAACTCCGCCCGAGGACTTGCCCCAGCCCAGGGGATAGCCGTCCACCGTGACTGCTGTCCAGCCCTTTTCCGGACATGGCAGGCTTTCACCGCGCAGATAGGCGTGAGCCTCATCCGAAGCACCGGTCAGGTCCAGGGTATGGCAGAAGTCCCCCTTCTTTAGGGCAAGGACCAGGGCGTGGGAGGGCTCGAAACGGTTCTTTTTCAGCGTTCCCAGATGCAGTCCGGGACGGAGAACCTTGATCTTGGTCAGGTCCAGCTCCTGGGGGAGCAGGTATAGTTCGTTCCCAAATTGGACAAAAGTTCCCTGGGGCTTGGTCGTAAGCGCCATGTCGGCAAATTCATTCCAAAGCCTTTTCGCATCCGGATCTGCTCCGGGTGCGTTTTGTTTTTTTCTCTTCTTTTTTTCTTTTCTGCTTGGTTCTTGTTTTGTTTTAGGATCAAGACCGCTCGTTTCCTGATTCTCAACATTTGCATCGGCTGATTTTTGAAGGATCGCCAGGAAATGTCCCTCTCCCTTTAAGTGATGGGGCAGAAGGCGGAGACTTTTGCCATCCGATCCTGCGACAAAGCCCCAGCGCTCAAAATTTTCACCCAAACGAGCAGGCAGATCGACCTGAAGATAGGAGGGGTGACTTTCAAGAAACCAGGCGATGTTTTCCTCATTTTCCTCGGGGGAAAAGGTGCAGGTCGAGTAGACCAGGGTGCCGCCGGGCTTTAGCATGGTATCGGCGATCTCTAAGATACGGTGCTGGCGGTCGGCATCTGCCCTTACCTGCTGAGGGCTCCAGTTGGGGATGGCTGCCTCTTCCTTGCGGAACATACCTTCACCGGAACAGGGGGCGTCCACGATGATCCGGTCGAAGAAGGCAGGGAAATGCGGAGCTAAATCCTCGGGGGCTTCATTGGTCACGACCGCATTTTTGACCCCCAGCCGCTCCATATTTCTGGAGAGAATCTTCGCCCTCTGAGGATGAATTTCGTTGGATATGAGAAGTCCCTGTCCCTGAAGCAGACCGGCAAGCTGGGTACTCTTGCCGCCCGGAGCGGCGCATAGATCGAGGACGGTTTCACCGGGCCGGGTCCCGGAGAGGGCGGCGACGGCCATGGCACTGGGTTCCTGGATATAGTAAAGTCCGGCTTCATGGAGGGGGCTCTTGCCGGGACGGTCATCTGCCCCGTAATAAAAACCATTTTCCGCCCAGGGAACAGGAGTCAGCTGCCAGGGGGACAGTTGTAAAAATGCTTCTTTAGACAGCTTGAGTGTATTGACTCGAAGCGCCTGATAGCGGGGATTTTGGTAGGAGGCAAGGAAAGCTTCATATTCCTGTCCCAGATTTTCTTTCATTCGCTCGCAGAAAGCCTGCGGAAGATTCAGATCCACTTTATCGGTATGCTCCTTTTATCCATTCCTGTTTTCTATCAGTATTCTATCAGTATAGCAAAAAGAAAGAGGCTTGCGTTGTGGGATTATAAGAACGGATCGATCGTCAGGCACAAAATAAAAGACTGCCGCCTCGATCCCGCGATAAGAGCAGGATCGAGGCGGCAGAAGAAAGGAAAACAAACCCAAAAACAAGAAAGCTTACATGGTAACAGTGACCCGATACTCTTTGACGCCCGGCTGGCAGGGGATGACGGCCCCATCTACCGGCTTGCCGTTGACAATCATTTCCCTGACTCCCTTTTCGGAGCCGTTGGTTACAACTTTAATGTCGTAGGTCGCGCCTCGGAAGATGCGGTGGATGGTGAAATCGCCGAAGTCCCTGGGAACGCAGGGATCGATCTTAAGCCCCTCAAAGGTGGGGCGGACGCCGAGGATGTACTGGGAAATATCGGCGAAGGTCCAGGCGGCGGTCCCGGTCAGCCAGCTGTTTTTACCCTGACCGAAGAAGCGGGCGTCACTGCCGCCGACCATCTGTGAATAGACGTAGGGCTCGGTCTTATGGATCTCACTTTGATCCTGGAGGAAGGCGGGACAGGTCTTGCGATAGACCTCAAACGCCCGGTCCCCATGCCCCAGAACGGTCTCGGCGATGGAGATCCAGGGATTGTTGTGGCAGAAAATGCCGCCATTTTCCTTATATCCCGGCGGATAGGAGGAAATCTCCCCCAGCTCCAGGTGATAGTGGGTGTAGGAGGGAGCCAGGATGCGGATGCCGTACTTCGTATCGAGGTGCTGGCGGACGGACGCCAGTGCCTTTTCCGCCTGTCCGGTTTCAAGGCCGATACCTGCCAGGACGCAGAAGCCCTGGGGTTCGATGAAGATCTTGCCCTCGTCGCACTCTTTGGAACCAACCTTGTGACCATAGGCGTCGTAGGCGCGGACGAACCAATCGCCGTCCCAGCCGTCCTTTAGTACAGCCTTTTCCATGAGAGCTACTTCTTTAAGGGCGCGGTCTGCTTCCTCCGCCTTCCCCAGCAGTCTTGCCAGGCCGGCATACTCCCGTCCATAGCGGACGAACATACCGCCGATAAAGACCGATTCAGCGACCGGACCTTCGGAGGGACCGAAAGTCTGGAAGGACTCGCCCGGATGTTCCGAGAAACAGTTGAGGTTGAGGCAGTCGTTCCAATCCGCCCTGCCGATGAGGGGAAGACCGTGCGGACCCTTGTGAGTCACAATAAAGTCAAAGGACCGGGTCAGGTGGTCAAAGAGGGTAGCGGATGACGTCTCGCTGTTGTCAAAGGGCACGATTTCGTCGAGGATCGACTGATCCCCCGTCTCCCGGACGTAGGCTCCGGTCCCGGCGATGAGCCAGAGGGGATCGTCGTTGAAGCCGGACCCGATATCGGAATTTCCGGTCTTGGTCAGGGGCTGGTACTGATGATAGGCGGACCCGTCTTCAAACTGAGTCGACGCGATATCGAGGATTCTCTGGCGGGCGCGGTCCGGAATCAGGTGGACGAAGCCCAGCAGGTCCTGGCTGGAATCGCGGAAGCCCATGCCCCTGCCGATGCCGGATTCAAAGTAGGAGGCGGACCGGGACATGTTAAAGGTGACCATGCACTGGTACTG
>DFIU01000003.1:15073-28118 GCA_002371465.1 Lachnospiraceae bacterium UBA3689
CCAGATGTTGACCATGCGGTTGACCCGGTCGTCCTTGGTCTGAACAGAGAAAATGTCAAGCAGTCCGGTCCAGTAGTCCTTTAATTCCTGAAAAGCCTTTTCGACATCCTGATCGGTCTGATAGCGGGCGAGCAGCTGCTTGGCAGGTATTTTATTGATAATGCCCGGTGCTTCCCATTTCTCGTCATCCGGATTTTCACAGTAGCCCAGGATGAAAACGAGAGACTTTTCCTCGTCCGGCTCAAGGGTCAGGTTGATCTGGTGGGAGGCGATGGGATACCAGCCGCTGGTGACCGAATTGCGGCAGGCCCCCTCCCGGACAGCGTCGGGGCGGTCCGGACCGTGGTAGATACCCATAAAGTCATCGCGGCTGGTGTCAAAGCCGTCGATGGGAGCGTTGACCGAATAGAGGGCGTAGTGGTTGCGGCGCTCCCGGTACTCGGTTTTATGGTAGATGGTTGACCCGATGACCTCCACTTCTCCGGTGCTGAGGTTGCGCTGGAAGTTGGTCATATCATCCAAAGCGTTCCAAAGGCACCATTCGACATAGGAGAAGAGACTGATCTGCCGGACCTGATCGGATTCATTTTTGATCTTTAACTGCTGGATCTCACAGGTATCTCCCATGGGGACGAAGCTTAAAAGCTTAGCGGAGATCTGATTTTTCTTACCCAGAAAGCGGCTGTAGCCCAGACCGTGGCGGCACTCATACTCATCAAGCTCCGTTTGGGTCGGCTGCCATGCCGGGTTCCAGATGACATTGCCGTCCTTGATATAGAAGTAGTGACCGTTGTTGTCATAGGGGACGGAGTTGTAGCGGTAGCGGGTCAGGCGGAGCAGCTTGGCATCCTTATAGAAGGAATAGCCGCCGCAGGTGTTGGAAATTAAAGAGAAGAAATTCTGGCTGCCCAGGTAGTTGATCCAGGGCAGCGGAGTTCTGGGAGTGGTAATGACGTACTCCCTGTTTTGGTCATCGAAATATCCGAATTTCATTAGAGACATCCCTCCTTATCGCTTTCAGAGGCTTTTTCATAAAAGTCATTCCCATATTTTTAAAAATTGTATTAGTAAAAGAACGAAAACGTTTTAGAAAAAAGGGCGTAGAATTTCTTATGAAAGGATTGTAGCAGTGGGGGGATTTGAAATCAAGATCTATTTTTATGAGCTGGAGAAATGCTGGAAAAGCGCCTGTTTTTAAAGAAATTCCGCCAGTGATCAGGAAGAATGCGAAAATGAGGGGAATACGGAAGTCTTATGAAAACTATACAAAAGCGGACTTTGAAATTTGTAGAAAAGCGAAAATCATATAAAATCACCGAAAAAATCTCAAAAATACTTGAACCCTTGTGGATTTTGAAGTATATTGAAGCTACGAAAACGATTAAGAAACTCTTGAGTCATGTCAGCAACTTCAAGTGTTTCTTGAAAAAAGAAGAGGGCAGCAGGATGGTATCCATGAAAGACATCGCGCAGCAATGCGGCGTATCCATCGCAACCGTCAGTAAGGCCCTGAACAACCACAGCGACATCAGCCTTGCGACAAAGCAGATGATCCGCAGCGTGGCCGGGGAGATGGGATATTTCCCTAATTCCTCTGCAAGGGCCCTGAAGACCAACCGGACCTACAACTTGGGTGTGCTGTTTGTGGATCAGGCCAGAAACGGACTGACACAGGACTATTTTGCTCATATCCTCAACAGCTTTAAAGTGACGGCTGAAGAAAAAGGATACGACATTACCTTTATCAACAGCAACAGGACCAGCCAGAAGATGACCTACCTGGAACACAGCCGCTACCGAGGTGTGGACGGTGTGGTGATCGCCTGTGTAGATTTTGATGAAGCGGAAGTCCTGGACCTGGTCAAAAGTGATATGCCGGTCGTTACGATCGACCACAGCTTTGACAACAAGCCGTCCATCGTATCGGACAACATCCGGGGCATGCGCGATCTGGTTGAGTACATCTACAGTATGGGACACAGGAAGATCGCCTATGTCAATGGCGGTGACAATTCAACCGTTACCAGAAACCGGATCGGCTGCTTCTATCGGACCCTGTCCGATCTGAAGGTTCCGGTCGTGGACGCCTACATGAGGCAGGGCGAATACCGAAACGTCAAGGTCGCTCACGATGAGACCTTAAAGCTGCTGGACCTGCCGGATCCGCCGACCTGCATTCTCTATCCGGACGATCTGGCGTCCATCGGCGGCATCAATGCTGTTAACGAGCGGGGACTTTCGATTCCCAGGGATATTTCCATCGCCGGTTACGACGGCATCCGGATCGCGAAAGTTCTGGAACCCAAGATTACGACCATTGAGCAGGACACCGAGACCATCGGCCGCAAGGCGGCGGAGAAGCTCATCGGCATGATTGAACATCCCAGGTCAACCCTGATTGAACGAGTGGTTGTGGAGGGAAAATTGCTGACCGGAGATACGGTCGCAGACATTAACGGACTGTAATCCGTTCAAAAGACGGATCAGGTATCAAAGTATATTTTAGGAACCCAAGAAGGAGGATTTTAAAATGAAGAAACGGCTACTTAGTATCGTACTTGGAGTCGCGATGACGACAGGGCTTCTGGCAGGCTGCGGCAGCTCGTCAGATGGGGCGGCAACATCGACAGCATCATTGGCAGCGGAGGCGGCCACTTCAACAGTGGAAGAGACTTCCACTCCGGCAGAAGCGGATTCCGTCGGAGAGGCTAATCCCGGCGACATTGATACCGGCGACGGCGAAGGCAAGGTATTCAACATCCAGGCATGGAACGAAGAGTTCAAGAGCCGTATCGAAGATCATCTGCCCGGCTATCAGAAGGTCAGCGCAACTGAGGGCAAGATCGGGGATGTGACAGTCAAGTGGACCATTACCCCGTCCGATGACAACGCTTATCAGAACAACCTGGATACAGTTCTTCCGGAAAATGAAAATGCTTCCGCGGATGACAAGGTTGACCTCTTCTTAATGGAAGCGGATTACGCTCTGAAATATGTCAACTCTGACGTCACCATGAGTGTGAAGGATCTGGGCATCACCGATGATCAGATCGCAGATCAGTATCAGTACACCAAGGATATTGTGACCGATTCAGATGGAAATCTGAAGGGTCTGTCCTGGCAGGCATGCTCCGCAGGTCTTATTTACAACCGCGACATCGCCAAGGAAGTTCTGGGATCGGATGATCCGGAGACCGTTCAGGCAGCGGTTAAGGATTGGGATTCCTACAACGCAACCGCAAAGAAGTTAAAAGACGCAGGTTACTTCATTACCTCTTCTGTCAACGACAGTTACCGCGTCTATTCCAACAACGTATCCGGACCGTGGGTCCAGGATAACAAGGTCGTTATTGATCCTAACATCAAGAAGTGGGTTGATGACTCCAAGGCTCTGGTCGATGCAGGCGAAACCAATACCTACGAACTCTGGTCCGATGACTGGAACAAGGGCTTCTTCCCGGAAGGCAAGGTATTCTGCTACTTTGGACCGGCTTGGCTGATCAACTTCTCCATGCAGGCAGATCAGGAAGGCTCTGTTGCCAACCAGGGTAAATGGGGACTTTGCGAAGGTCCGCAGGGCTTCTACTGGGGCGGTTCCTGGATTGCAGCGGCAACCGGAACAGATAACCCGACCCTTGCCAAGAATATCATGCTGACCATGACTACCGATAAGGATGTCTTAAAGGATATCGCCGTCAAGGACAGCGACTGTGTCAACAGCAAAACCGTACTCAGCGATCTGGCAAATGACAGCTCTTTCAAGAATGAGATCCTGGGCGGACAGAATCCTTATAAGCAGCTGGCAGCAGGTGCGGAGAAAGTCGATATGTCCAACATCTCCGATTATGATCAGGGCTGCAACGAAGAGTTCCAGAACGCGATGAAGAACTACTTCGATGGAAATGGCTCCTATGAAGACGCTCTTGCTCAGTTCAAGACCGCCATCACAGAGAAATATCCGGACATCACGATGGACTGAACCGTTTGACTTGAGCGATTGAAACTTTGATCCTTGCCATGAAATGCCTGCCCGGCGATAGGCCGGACAGGCATTTTTCAATCAAATGTGCAGCAAGAAGGGGAGTATTGAGCCGCAGATATGGATGAAAAAGGAGGACAGTCCATATGAAACAGAAAAAAAGCAGGGTCGTCAGATACAACAAATGGGGATATATCTTTCTGATTCCCTTCGTTGCCGTCTATTTGATCTTTCAGCTGACTCCGCTGGTTTCGACGATCTGGAACAGCTTCTTTGAAAATTATCGGTCCGGACTGAAGCAGATCGGGCCGAACTTTATTGGTCTTGCCAACTATGCCAAAATCCTGTCGAGCGGCGAGCTATGGCGATATGCCGGAAATACCATGATCATGTGGATCATCGGTTTTGTTCCGCAGATCTTCTTCTCTCTGCTGCTGGCGGCATGGTTCACCGATCCCTCCCTTCGCTTAAAGGGACAGCGGTTCTTTAAGACCGTCATCTATCTGCCCAACCTGATCATGGCATCGGCATTTGCCATGTTGTTCTTCACCCTTTTTGCGGACAGCGGCCCGGTCAACTCCATCCTCATCAATCTGCACCTGATCGCCAAGCCCTATAAATGGATGTCTCATGTGGCTTCGACCCGGAACCTGATCGGACTGATGAACTTCGTTATGTGGTTCGGCAATACGACCATCCTTCTGATGGCGGGCATGATGGGTATTGACCAGTCCCTCTATGAGGCTGCGGAAGTGGACGGCGCGACGTCGACCCAGATCTTCTTCCGAATCACGCTGCCCCTGCTTCGGCCGATCCTGGTCTACGTTCTGATCACTTCCCTGATCGGCGGTTTGCAGATGTTCGATGTTCCCCAGATTCTGACCAACGGAACCGGTGATCCCATGAGAAGCACGCTCTCTATGATCATGTGGTTGAATAAACACCTCTACAGCAAGAACTACGGCATGGGCGGTGCGCTCTCCGTACTTCTGTTTATCATCACGGCGGTCCTCAGTATCATTGTCTTTAAATTCACCCAGGAAAGGAACAGTTAAGGGGAGGAGGAAAGAATCATGGATGAAGTAAAAAAGAGAAAAACAGCCAGTGTCCACGTTCGCCGGGCGGTCGCTTATGCCGTTTTGGTATTCTTGACACTCCTTTGCCTGATCTGGTTTTATATCCTGATTATCAACGCGACCAGATCTCATTCTGAACTCTCCAAAGGGTTCACGCCGATCCCGAGTACCCACCTGATTCAAAACTGGGTCAACCTGCTGCACGGAACACTGCCGGTCTTCCGGGGACTTGCCAATTCCCTCATTGTTGCGGGATCGAATGCTGTCCTCTGTACGTATTTTTCGACGATGACGGCTTACGCCATTCACGCTTATAACTTTAAACTGAAGAAATTCATGTTTACCTTTATCCTGGCAGTCATGATGATCCCGACCCAGGTTACGGCACTTGGTTTCATTCAGTTGATGACCAAGATGAAGCTGATGGACAACCTGCTTCCGCTGATTCTTCCATCTATTGCAGCTCCGGTCACTTTCTTTTATATGAAGCAGTACATGGAGTCTGTTCTGCCCATGTCGCTGATTGAAGCGGCTCGTATGGACGGAGCGGGAGAATTTAGAACTTTTAATATAATTGTTGTTCCATTGATGAAGCCCGCCATTGCGGTTCAGGCGATCTTTACCTTCGTCGGAAGTTGGAATAATTACTTCACCCCTGCCCTGATCCTCCACAAGGACCGCGTGAAGACCCTGCCGATTCTGATCGCCCAGCTGCGGGCGGCTGATTGGCTCAAGTTTGATATGGGGCAGGTCTATGTGATGATTCTCTTCTCCATCCTGCCGGTCGTCATCGTCTACCTCTTCCTGTCCAAGTACATCGTTGGCGGTGTCACCGCAGGCGGGGTCAAGGAGTAAGAGAACTCTTTACATGAAGTGGGTTCACAAAAATTCATAGACGAAACCTTCATAGCAAGATTCCCGAAAGGGTCCCCGGTTGATGCTGCAAGGCGTCAGTTGGGGACTTTTTTGTCAGAGGGCATTACGCTTAAAAAAGAGATTTCTTGTAGAAGACGATTCGGCTTAAATCTGTACCTGCGGAAAGAGGGCAGAGAACAAAAGTGTTTTCTTATCAGAGAAAACCAGTTAAAATAAGTGAAATATCAAAGAGAAAACCCAGTTAAAAGGAATCAATATGGTAGTAAGAACGAGAAGACGCAGTTTAAGCAGGGACCAGGACAGCAAGAGTGTGGTTACCTGCGAATACTGCGGCGGTCAATTTGATCCGACCCTGCCCGCCTGCCCCTACTGCGGCGCGGCATACGAACCGGGCGCGGAAAAACAATATATGGAGCATCTGAAGGCGATCCAAAAGAACCTGGGAGACCTAAAAGATGAGGAGAACCTGGCAGCCTTTGAACCCGCTTTAAAGAGGAAGGGAAGTCTTCGGTCCGCCCTGATTCGCCTTTTGGTGATCGCGGCAGTGCTTACAGTGGGGATGGTGAGCCTTTTTTACAGTCTGGGCAAGCGCAATGTGGCGAAGCGAAAGGCGGAGTACCGCTACAACCGGGAGGTCTATGGCCGCCTGGATCAGCTCTATGAGGACAAACAATATGATCAGCTGGTGGAGGTGCTCAACGAGGAGGCGGAGAAGGGACACTACCTCTTTCAATGGAAGCACTACGATTTTTACCGGCGGATCCAGTCGATTGTGATCGGGCAGGATGCGCTTGAGCATGTGGATGAGAAGAAGCAGTCCGCCCAGGTGAAACAGGCGCGGTTGGCTCTTATTTTAAAAGCGGAGTTGGAGGCTTTGGATTATTCCCTCTACGAAGACCTGGATCAGGATGAGCGGGACTATCTGACGGAACGGACGGACTTCCTCAGGGAAGATTATCAGACCCGCTTTTCTTTGCCTGAGGAAACCTACGACTATTTTATGGTTTGTCTCAAGCAATATGGGGAGATCGATCCCGGAGACTGTGAGAAATATCTGGAGGGAATGTTATGAAATGTCCAAACTGCGGCGGCAATCTTTCGTTGGAAGATAATTACTGCCCCTACTGCGGCAAGCCCAATGCACTTGCCCGCCGTCATGTCAGTGATATGGAACAGTTTAAGCAGGACTACGAAAAGACCAAGGAGGAGGTCCGGGAAAGTCATTTGTCCGCAGGATTTTTCAAAGGTCTGATCGCCAGGGTGATTCTGCTGTCTGTTCTTGTGGTGGGGATCATCATTTCCCTGACTATGCTGAGGGACGTCTATTCCATCCGCTACAAGATGGAAATAAAGGATTCCACCAGGCACGCGGCGGAATATATGGATCAGCTGGAGGACTATCTGGGGGATGAGGACTATATCTCGGCTTACCAGTTCATGAAGATTCATGAGATGGATTTTATCCATGTCTATCAAAAATACAGCGCCGTCAGGTATGTTCTCTCTGAATATGACGACGTCTGCGATACCATCATGCAGATCGTCTTTCCCCGAAAATATGGGACCTATGATGATCTGCCCAAGCAGCTTTCGGATTCCCTGCGTGAGTTTTATAAAAGCGGGAAGCGCAGAGGTACCTATCTCGGCGAGGACATGGTAGCATATCAGCAGTTTACCCGGCAGCACTACGAAAAGATGAAGGACCGGATCAACGAACTGCTGGTGACGTATCTGGATCTGAGTAAGGAACAGGCAGAGAGTCTGGAAGAGAAGTCGGACGCCAACCGCTATCTGATCATTGAGGAGGCTGTAAATGAGAAAATCAAGAGAGAAGACTAACGAGCGGGGCAGAGGCATCCTGTTGCTCTTAAATGTCTCGATCGTGCTTGCGGCGGTGATCTTTCTCGTCAGCCTGGGCAGTCTGGTCAGTCGGATCAGAAGACCGGCGGGCGGCTATTCGGAAGATCTTGCCATCTATAACCTTGAAAATCAGGACTTTGAGTACATGATCCGCAGCTACATCAACTATGGCCGGGGCGCGCAGGAGATCAAAGATCGCGACGAAACCGAATATGTCGCCCAGTACGCCCTGGCGGCATTTTACTATAAGGCGGCGGAAAAGACCGGGAATACCAAAGAAAAGGATGATCAGCTTGAAAATATGAAAGACGCTGCCGGTCAGCTCACTGAGCTGAAGGGCAGCATGGAAGATATCAACCGGATCCTGGGGATTGATCCGGAAAGATAGATAAGGACTTAAAAGACAGACCGACTGTATAGGAATTTACCTCTGTCAGTAGCTTACATTGATTGCTGATTACATAACAGCCCGGATATGGGGAAATGTCCCCTGTATCCGGGCTGTTGTACTCATAAGATCAGACTTCCTGCAAGATCGGGGGAAGTTCAGCATCATGAGTGGTTTGAAAAACCTGATGGGCAGATTTACTTATGGTAGAGTTTCTTACTCTCGTAGGTCGGCTCGCAGGTCAGATTGATACCGAGCTCTTTAAAGACCCGCTCATCGATCTGGGAGAGGATAACTGTGGAGTGCGCCTCCAGGGACTTAAGGGAGGGGACGGCCTCCAGGGCCTTTCTGGCATTTTCATTGCTGACTCCGGCTATGGTCAGGGCAATCAGGATCTCATTTAAGTGAAGCAGGGAGCTGTGGTCGCCCAAGGTCTCCACTTTCAGTTTTTTGACCGGCTCGATGAAATCCGGGGAGATCAGTTCGACGCTGTCCGGGATGCCCGCCAGGTACTTGAGGGCGTTTAGGAGCAGGGCGCTCGACGCACCGAGCAGCTCGCTGGTTCTGCCGGTTAAAATGGTGCCGTCCGGCATTTCCATGGCAGCGGCGGGATTGCCGGTTTGCTCCGCCTTGATGTTGGCAGCGGCGACGACCGGTCGGTCGGAAATGGTGATGCCAGCTTTTTTCATGAGCAGGGTGATCTTCCGGATAGGAGCTTCGCCGGCATTTCCTTTCCGATGCTCGCACTCCGCCTGATAGTAGCGGCGGATGATTTCCTGGTTGGCGGCGGCGCTGACCGCTTCGTCGTCAAAGATGCAGGAGCCCGCCATGTTGACGCCCATGTCGGTCGGGGACTTGTAGGGGGATTTGCCGGAAATCTTCTCAAACATGGCATTTAAGACCGGGAAGACCTCCACGTCGCGGTTGTAGTTGACGACGGTCTTGCCGTATGCCTCCAGATGGAAGGGGTCGATCATGTTGACGTCGTTGAGATCGGCTGTCGCCGCTTCGTAGGCGAGATTGACCGGGTGGTTGAGGGGCAGATCCCAGATGGGGAAGGTCTCGAACTTGGCGTAGCCGGCTTCGACTCCCCGCTTGTGTTCGTGGTAGAGCTGACTTAAGCAGGTCGCCATCTTTCCGGAACCCGGTCCCGGGGCGGTGATGACGACGAGAGGCTTGCTGGTCTCGATGAAATCGTTGTGACCGAAGCCCTCATCACTGAAAATAAGGGGAATGTTGGAGGGGTAGCCCTCAATCGGATAGTGGCGGTAGACCTTAAGTCCTAAAGCTTTCAGTTTCTTTTCATAGGTGACGGCTGCCGGCTGGTCGGCAAAGCGGGTCAGGACGACGGAGCTGACCAAAAGTCCCTCTCCGGTGAAGGCGTCGATCAGGCGCAGGACGTCCATGTCGTAGGTGATGCCCAGGTCGCCGCGAACCTTATTTTTCTCAATATCGGCGGCGTTGATGACGATGACGATCTCCGCCTGGCCCCGCAGCTCCTTGAGCATGGTGATCTTGGAATCGGGTTGAAAGCCCGGCAGGACGCGGGAGGCGTGATAGTCGTCAAAGAGCTTGCCTCCGAACTCCAGGTATAGTTTGCCTCCGAATTTACTGATGCGGTCGCGGATATGCTCCGACTGAGTTTTCAGATATTTGTCGTTATCGAAGCCGATTTTGCTCATGTTGGTCTCCTCATTTTTTCTATCATTCCGATCATCCAAAGGGAAGATGCGGAAACACTTCTTCTTATCTTATTACAGGGTCTGTGACACGCGCAAGAAATTTTGTTATATAATAATAGGACTAACAAAAGCGGGTGAAGGAATATGCAGGTCTACCACAACTATATCGGCGTCTTTGATTCGGGAGTCGGCGGGATCAGTGTCTTAAAGGAGCTGACCAAAGAGCTGCCGCAGGAGGATTTTCTCTTCTTCGGTGATTCGGCAAATGCGCCTTACGGCGAAAAATCCACGGAGGAAATCCAAAGGCTCTCGATGAACATCGCGGACCGGATGGTGGAAAATGGGGTTAAGGCGATTGTGATTGCCTGCAATACGGCGACATCCGCCGCTGCTCTGCTTATTCGGAACAAATATCAAAAAGACATCCCCATTATCGGCGTCGAACCGGCATTGAAACCGGCAGCGGAGGCGGACGAGGGGCGGGACAGCCGCATCCTGGTGATGGCTACACCCGCGACCCTAAGGATGGATAAATTCCAGAAGCTGGAAAAGCGGCTGGAGGGGGAAGCTGAGTTTTTGCCGGTTCCGTGTGCCGGTCTTGCCTCCCGGATTGAGCAGGGGCATTTTGAAGAGCCGGACCTAAAGGACCTGCTGAAAAGGCTGATCGGATCCTACAAGGGGCAGGTGGACGGAATTGTGCTGGGCTGCACCCACTATCCCTTTGTCAAAAAGCAGATTCAGGAAGTGATGGGGCCGGTTCCCCTCTATGACGGAGGACGGGGGACGGCGCGGGAACTTAAAAGAGCGCTGACAGGGCGGGGACTTTTAAAGAAGGCCCCCACACCGGGGCAGGTCGTTCTTTCGTCCAGCTTGAAGACCCCGGAAATGAAGACCCTATACAGCTGGTTATATAAGGAGGCTGAACTATGATACAGGATATTGCACCGCATCGCTTAAGAAATGAATTCCTGCCGGGGAAAAAAGCCCGGGAGGATGATCTGGTTTTTCATTTTAATGCAAATGGTCTTCTGGTCCATCAGACCGAGGAAGGAACTATGCTGCCCAGGCGGCGGGACCTGCCCCGGAATCTGACGATTCAGTACATCTTCCGGGTTGACGATCATGACTATTACATGGTCAAGGCGGATGAGATCCAGATGCCGGAGGGCTGGATCTATATGGGTATGAGAGATATCCGGCGCAAGGCTCACCTGCCCAAGCACTTTCTCTACGCGGTCATCACCGGCTTTCACCTTGCCCATTGGTACCGGGACAACGCCTTTTGCGGTAGATGCGGCACAGAGCTGGTCTGGGCAAAGGACGAGCGGGCTTTAGACTGCCCCAAGTGCGGCAGGCGCATTTACCCCAGAATCAACCCGGCTGTCATTGTTGCGGTCACTAATGGGGATCGGCTGCTCTTGACCAAGTACGCCAACCGGCCGGTCACGGACTATGCCCTGGTTGCGGGCTTTACCGAAATCGGCGAGTCCTTTGAGGGGACAGTTCGCCGGGAGGTGATGGAGGAAGTGGGGCTTAAGGTCAAGCATATCCGCTACTACAAGTCCCAGCCCTGGGGCTTTGCCGACGACATTCTGGTGGGCTATTTCTGTGATGTGGACGGCGATCCGACTATCAGGATGGATGAGAGCGAACTGAAAGTCGCCAAGTGGGTACAAAGAGACGGGATCATTCTGCAGAAGGACGACTTGTCTCTGACCAATGAAATGATGATGAAGTTTAAGCTGGGCAAGGAACCGAAGGAATAAATCTTGTTCGCGTGGGATAAAGGGAATATAAGTGCCCTGGAACGGTTGTAAGTTCCGGGGCATTTTTTATAGAAGGGACAGCTAAGTCTGCCTGAAGAGGAAAATCATAAAAATCACCAGTAGGAAAAGATTTTGTTATCCGTTCATAAAAAATAGCACTCGACCATTGACAGTGCTAACAAGCGGTGTTATAACATAAATAGAACAAAGGAAGGGGGATTAAAAGAAAGGTCCTTCCCAAGTTCCGGCAACAATTCACGACACAGATCCTGAGAAGTCAGAATGCTGCATGTTAAAAAGGAGGTTTTCGTTATGTTAACACCTAGTCTTTTTGATGATCATTTCTTTGACAATGCGTTGAAGATGCCGGCAGTATCAAAGTTCTTCCACATGAATGACCGCGTCATGAACACGGACATCAAGGAACTGGATGACCACTATGAGATGGCGATGGAGCTTCCGGGTTACAAGAAGGAAGATGTCAAGGCAGCCCTTGAGGGAGGCTATCTGACTATCCGCGCGAAGCGCGAGGAGGAGAAGAACGATCAGGACGAAAATGGCAAGTATCTTCGCCGCGAGCGCTGCTCCGGCATGGTGGAGAGAAGTTTCTACGTCGGTGAAGAGGTGAAACAGGAGGATATTAAAGCTAAATTTGAAAACGGGATCCTGACCATTCGGATTCCGAAGGCGGAATCGGTAGAAGAGGACCATGCAGAAGAGAGGATTCTGATTGAGTAAAGTCCTGGGGATAGGGATCATAAAGGCAAAATATAGTTTATAAAAACTTTATGATTCTTTATACTTTAATTAGCACTCAACGGTTGACAGTGCTAACAGCACATGATATAAATAACTTGTCCAAAGGATTTTGATTCATGATGATGCAAATAAACCAGTAATCCGGAGTTTGGTCCGGAATTTTAAGGAGGATCGTATATGTTAGTACCGAGCTTATTTAATGACCATTTTGTCAATGATTTCTTTGAAAGCGCATTTGACCGTACCCCGTCTTTATTTCACGCGAGCGGCAGCACCCAGATGGCGTCCGATATTAAGGAATTCAAGGACCACTATGAAATGTCCCTGGAACTGCCGGGCTTTGAAAAGGAAAATGTCACCGCTTCCTTAAAGGACGGTTATCTGACTATCGACGCTTCCCGCAAGGAGGAGTCGTCTGAAGAGAACAGCTTTACCTTAATCCGCCGCGAACGTTTTGTCGGTCAGTTGGAGCGGACCTTCTACGTTGGCGAAGATGTTAAGCAGGAAGATATCAAGGCGAAGTTTGAAAATGGCGTCCTGACGGTTCAGGTCCCCAAGGTGGACTATAATCCTGAACTGGAAACGGCCAGAAGCATCGCGATCGAATAAGAAACCACAACCCTTTGTTTACCCAACCTCCCTAAAACAGGCGGGGGCTG
>DFIU01000003.1:28168-117268 GCA_002371465.1 Lachnospiraceae bacterium UBA3689
GGGCTGCCGAACTCGGCAGCCCCCGCCTGTTTTGCTGTTACCGCTTGATTAGACGTTTGGCTTGTTCCAGACTTGGGACTTAAATTCCATAACATAGCAGCCTCTAAGGATACTTACTACTAATAGAGACTGCATCAGTAAGATCACATGAACAGAAAGTGTGGGCAGATAAGTAATACGTTAGCATCGAACTAACGAAAGTACTTATAGAACCACTCACATAAACAAGATCCTGCTGTCAAAGCTCTGCAGCTCAATTCTCTGCGGTCTGCCGTCAAAGGAGAATTCCAGCGCGCAGGGGCGGCCGCTGATGTTGAAGGCGACCAGGACCGTCTCATCCTGATAACTGCGGGCATAGACCAGCTGCTCATTTTTCTCCACCACATTCTGATAAGAGCCGTACTGAAGCGCCTTGCTGCTGCTTCGGATTTCACAAAGGACCGCGATGTGTCCCAAAAGCTCATGGTCGCCCGCCTTTAGCGCGTCAAGCGTCATGGGCTTTCTCAGCTCGTAGTCAGCGCTTTCGCCAATGCCCTTCTTTCCTTCCATGCCCCACTCGCTTCCATAGTAGATGGAGGGGATGCCCGGCATGGTCAACAGCATGGTGTAGAGATTCTTGAGAGTCCGGCGGTCGGTGACCTGGCTGGCAATCCGGGTCTGGTCGTGATTATCGAGAAAATTGTAGAGATATTTTCCCCGGTACATGCCCCATTCCGGATTGGTCTGGCGGTTGATCGCATAGGAAATTTCAAAATAGTTGCGGGAGTTGACCGCGGAGTAGAGACCCTTCCAGCACTCGTAGTTGGTGACGGAATCCAGCAGATCCGGTCCCATCATCTGGCAGTTGGCGATATTCATGAATTCGCCCATCAGCCAGAAGTCCGGTCCTTTTTTTACCTTGGCGAAGCGGTTGAGGTCCCGGATCAGGTCGGGATGGAGGACATCCGCCGTGTCGAGCCGGATGCCATCGATATCGTAGTCATCGATCCAGCTGCCGACGGCGGAGAGCAGGTAGCTGCGGACGTCCGGGTTGGCAAGCTCAAGTTTAACCAGGTTCCAGTCCCCGCCCCAGGTCTCATAGGTGCAGGGATCGCCCAGGGGATTGCCGGGACCGAAGGAAAGACCGCGGAACCAGTCTCGGTAGGGGGAGGTGTCCCGGTTCTTTAACAGGTCCTGATAGGGGGCAAATTTTCTGCCGACATGGTTGAAGACGCCGTCCAGGACAATTTTAATGCCAGCCTCATGAAGCTCGACAAAGACATTTTGAAAATCCTCCTTCGTTCCCAGGCGGGCGTCCGGCGTAAAGTAGTCGGTCGTATCATAGCCGTGGCTGACGGATTCAAAAATGGGCCCGATATAGAGGGCGCCGATGCCGATTTCCTTTAGATAGGGAATCCAGTCGCTCAGATTTAAAATCCGGTGACCGGCGGTTTGCCCGCCTTCGTTCTTTTTCGGCGCGTCAAAAGCGCCCAGCGGATAGATGTGATAAAAGGTAACTTCGTTGTACCAGCTCATAAATTCTCCTTTCTTACAGAATCTCCGGAAAATCTTCCCGGATCGCCTCGATTGCGGAGAAGAGGTCGGGGACGATTCGATCGCAGACCGTCTTTAACTCATCGGTAACCGGGTCCAAGTCCGGCACCATGTAGACGGAACAGCCGGCTTTTCTTCCCGCCAGAAGCCCGTTGCGGCTGTCCTCAACTACGAGGCAGTCCTCGGGTCTTTGACCGACCAGTTGGACGGCTTTTAAAAAGATGTCCGGCTCGGGCTTGCTGTGGAGGACCTCATCTCCGCAGACGGCGCCGTCTATGTAGGGGGCAAGACCGCCCATTTCCCAGCGGGGCTGTGCCTCGGAGCGGGCAGTTCCGGTTGCCAGGCAGATCCCGACCCCGTGGTCCTTTAGAAAATTCAAAAACTCAAAGAGACCCGGCTTGAGCGGAAGCCCGTGCTGCTCGATCTGGTCGTAAAAGTAGGTTTGCCGTATGGCACGGGCTCCGTCGTAGTCGGCGTCCTGTCCGAACCAGTCCAAAAAGGTAAGTTTATTGGCTTTTGCTCCGCGTCCGTGGAAGGCGCAGATCATCTGATCGGTGAGCGGATAGCCGGTGACTTTGGCGGCGTAGCGCCAGCCCTCGGTATAGAGCCGTTCCGTATCAAAGAGCGTTCCATCGACATCAAGCAGGGCAGCTTTCAGCATGAGATTCTCCTCCTTTTGTTTCCATGCCTTCAGATGTTCCATATCTTACCATGGAGGAATGTGCAGGTACATAGAAAGTTCTTGCCTTCCAAGAAACGGCATCAGACAAGGTCAAATAAGCAACGAAAATGACCTGTGCGGATTAGGTTGAGTAAGCGCTTTGAAAGGGGAAAACGGGACTTTAGAAAGAAACGTTTCCAAAAGAATCTGAGCCAAAACGCCCCCTGGAAATCCGGAAAATTGCTCAAATACAACTGGAAGAAATTGTGGTAAATGCCGAAATTAGAGCCGTTTTTGGAAAAGCCATTGCATTTATTGAGCGAAGACACTAAGATACAACTATCAAATGATTGGAAACGATTCCAAAAATATATTCCGGAACCGTTTCAAATTCATCCGATGCTTCTTATCATTTTTAACCACAAGGGAGGATTCAACATGAAAGCAAATCGTCTTTTCGCACTGGGGCTTTCTGCGGCAATGGCTGTCGGTATGCTGGCAGGCTGCGGTTCATCCGCGTCTTCAGCAACATCGACTGCATCTGCGGCGGAGGCGTCTTCAACAGCTGCAAAGTCAACCGGTAAGGGTAAGGTCTATATGCTGAACTTTAAGCCGGAGACTGACCAGGCCTGGCAGAATCTGGCTAAGGACTACAAGAAGGAGACCGGCGTTGAGGTCAATGTCCTGACGGCAGCTGACGGTCAGTACGCAACGACCTTACAGTCTGAAATGGCTAAGTCGGACGCGCCGACCATTTTTAACATTGGAAATACGACAGCCGCTCAGCAGTGGAACGATTACACCTACGATCTGAAGGATTCCGATCTCTACAAGCACTTAAGTAACAAGGACCTGGCGATCAACTACGACGGCAAGGTTGCGGGCGTTGCGAACTGCTATGAGTCCTACGGCATCATTTACAACAAGGCGATCATCAAGTCCTATGGCAAGCTGGACAAGGCAGTGGTCAAGTCCGCTGATGAGATCACCAGCCTCGACACGCTGGAGAAGGTTGCTGACGATATCCAGAACCGGATCGATGAGGTCAACACGCAGCTGGCAGACGATGGTTCCGATTATCAGATTACAGAAGCATTCGCATCTGCAGGTCTGGACGACGGATCTTCCTGGAGATTCTCCGGCCACCTGGTCAACATGCCCCTTTACTATGAATTCAAGGACGCGGGTCTTGAGGATCTGACAGCAGGTCAGGCAGAAGTGACCGGCAAGTACCTGGATAACTACAAGAGAGTCTGGGATATGTATGTCAGAGATTCCGCAGCTGACGCAAAGACGCTGAACTCCGGCGCTCTGAACGCGGAATCTGAATTCGGCAACGGCGAAGCGGTCTTCTATCAGAACGGCGACTGGGAATATTCCGCACTGACCGATGAAGAGAACGGCTACCTGGTAACTTCCGATGATATCGACATGATGCCCATCTACTTCGGCGTCGATGATGAAAATGAAGCCCTCTGTGTCGGTACAGAGAACCACTGGGCTGTCAACAGCAAGGCATCTGAGGACGACATCAACGCTTCCCTGGAATTCCTGAACTGGGTCATCACATCCGATGAAGGTCGGAAGGCAGTCACCGAAAAGATGGGTCTGACCGCACCTTTTGATACCTTCACCGGAGATTTCCAGACCAAGAACGTCTTCGCTCAGACATCCCAGAAATTGCAGGATGACGGCAAGAAGATCGTTGACTGGTCCTTCAACGCCACTCCGAATGTGGATGACTGGAGAGCTGATTTCGTATCCGCTCTGACTGCTTACACAGACGGTTCCGGCGACTGGGATGCGGTCAAGACCGCCTTCACAGACGGCTGGGCAAATCAGTGGAAGCTGGCTCAGGAAGCATCTGCCGAATCATAAGCGAAAGAAAAGCTTCCTATTATAAAAACATAAGACAGGCGGGGCGGAGCGCAAGCTGCTCGCCCCGCCTTTTTCAGCAAAACGTTCAGGAGAATTGCTATGCAAAAGGCAAACAGAAAATACTGGTGGCTGTTTGTGCTGCCGACAATGGCGGCGTTTGCCATTGGTTTTATCATTCCGTTCTTCTACGGCATTTTCCTTTCCTTCTGTAAATTTACAACTGTTACAGACTGGAAATGGATCGGCTTGAAGAACTACACCAAGATCTTATTCGTAAACGGAAAGCTTGACACGACATTTCTTCACTCCCTTTGGTATACATCTCTGTTTACACTTGTAACGGTTCTCATCATCAATCTGGCGGCATTTGGGATCGCCCTGCTTCTGACCAAGGGCATCCGGGGAACCAACATTTTTCGGACGGTCTTCTTCATGCCCAACCTGATCGGCGGCATCGTATTGTCCTATATCTGGCTGATGATCTTCAATGCCTTTTTACAGAAGATCTCCCAGACCATCGTTTCCAATCAGTGGAACGCCTTCTGGGGCATGGTCATCGTCGTCTGCTGGCAGCAGATCGGCTACATGATGATCATCTATGTCGCCGGCATCCAGAATATCTCGGCGGATCTGATCGAAGCCGCCAAAATCGACGGCGCCAACAGCTGGCAGGTCTTAAGAAATGTGACCATTCCCATGCTGCGGCCGACCATCACCATCTGCAGCTTCCTGACTTTGACCAACGGCTTCAAGCTCTTTGACCAGAACCTGGCTTTGACCGGCGGCAATCCCGCCAAGCAGTCCCAGTTGCTGGCTCTCAACATCTACGACACTATGTACGGCACCAACGGCTGGCAGGGCGTCGGGCAGGCGAAGGCAGTTATTTTCTTTATCCTGGTGGCGGTCATCGCCCTCATTCAGAACCGTTTGACGACAAGTAAGGAGGTGGAGCAGTAATGGCAAATAAGCATGCAGCAGAAGTTTCAGCTGTCAGAAGATCCAAACACGGCGGTCTGCTGACCCTGATCATGACGGTCATTTCGATTCTGTGGGTCGCTCCGGTCCTGATCGTGCTGCTGAACTCCTTTAAGAGAAAGGCTTTTATTTTCCGCAATCCCTTTGGGATCAGCTCCTCACCGATCTCCCAGGGCTTTGCCAGGTGGCAAAATGGGATCCGCCGGACCTTCGTCGGATTCTTAAACTACAGCAATGCGATCAAGAAGACGACATTTTTCCGCTGCTTCGGCTATTCACTGTTTATCACGGTCGGATCGGTCATCCTGATTGTCCTCTGCACTTCCATGTGCGCCTGGTACATCACGCGGGTCAAGACCAAGGCAACCAGGACCATTTACATCCTCTGTCTCTTCTCCATGATCGTACCCTTCCAGATGGTCATGTTCACTCTGTCCAAGTTCGCGAACATCCTGCATCTGAGCAATCCGCTGGGCATCATCATCGTCTACCTGGGCTTTGGCGCGGGGCTGGCGGTCTTTATGTTCACCGGCTTTGTCAAGAGCGTGCCGCTTGAGATCGAAGAGGCGGCGATGATCGACGGCTGTACGCCGGTGCAGACCTTCTTCCTGGTCGTATTCCCCATCATGAAGCCGACGGCGATCACGGTTTCCATACTGGAAGCCATGTGGGTCTGGAACGACTACCTCCTGCCCAGCCTGGTGCTGAATGTCAACAAGTATAAGACCATCCCCATCGCCATTCAGTACCTCAAGCAGAGCCACGGTCAGATCGACTGGGGCGCTATGATGGCAGTCCTGGTTCTTGCCATTCTGCCGATTATTGTCTTCTATATCCTGGCGCAGAAGTATATCATTGAAGGAGTGGTAGCGGGCGCAGTCAAGGGCTGATGGAGAGATAAGATGACGATTAAAGAGATTGCAAGGGAGTCCGGATACGGAGTCGGAACGGTCTCAAGGGTTCTCAATCACAGCAAAAATGTCAGTGAAGAGGCGCGGAAGGCGATTATGGAGGTGGTGGAGAGACATCACTTTCAGCCCAACGCCAACGCCAAGCATCTGAAAATGCAGACCCAGTTCGGCGTCGCCGTGATCGTCAAAGGTACGGAAAACATGCTGCTCTCCGCCATCGTCGAGCGGATGCAGACCCTGATCGAAAAGAGCGGTTTTGCCTCCGTTATCTACTACATCGATGAAGATGCCAACGAGGTCAAGCAGGCGGAGCTGATTATGCGGGAGCGAAAGCCCTACGGCTTTGTCTTTATGGGATCGAACCTGAGATCTTACGGCGAGGAACTGAAAAAAATCGACCTTCCCTGCCTTGTCGTGACCAACAGCGCTTCCTTTTTGAATCTGGATCACATCTCCAGTATCGCGGTCGATGATACGGCGGCAGCGGGCTGCATGATCGATTACCTTTATGAGATGGGCCATCGGAAGATCGGCATTATCGGCGGCGACCCGGAACTGTCGGGTCCCGGTTCCCTGCGGCTTGCCGGCTGCCAGACTGCCTTCTTCCGCCATCAGATGGACTTTGAGCCGGCTAAGATGTATGCTCAGGCTCACTATTCGCTGGAAGGAGGCTATCAGGCGACAAAACTTCTTTTGAAGCAGTATCCGGAGATGACAGCCATTTTCGCTATGTCGGATATTATGGCGATCGGCGCGGTCCACGCCCTCTATGAAGAGGGGCGGCGGGTGCCGCAGGATATATCGGTCGCCGGTTACGACGGCATCGAGCTGTCCAAGTACGTTCACCCGACGCTGACGACGATCCGCCAGAACGTGGAAAAGATGGCGGATCAGGGGACGGAGATCCTGCTTCGGGCGATCCGGGAGGGCAGCGGAGCTGTCCATGAAATTATTCCGTTTGAACTGCAAAAAGGCAGCAGCGTCAGACGGATCTAAGGAGAGAGGATAAGAACATGAGGGCAAGTGGCGTTTTGATGCCGATTACATCTCTTCCGTCCGCATACGGAATCGGGACGATGGGGAGCGCGGCGTATCAGTACATCGATTTTCTTGCAGAGGCGGGTCAGAAGTACTGGCAGATCCTGCCCGTATGCCCGACCAGTTATGGGGACAGCCCCTATCAGAGTTTTTCGACTTTTGCCGGAAATCCCTACCTGATCGACCTGGATCTTCTGGCTCAAAAGGGTCTTTTAAAGAAGGAGGAGTACCAGGCAATCGATTGGGAAGGTGAGGCTGACCGGATCAATTACGGCGCCCTCTATCAAAAGCGCTATCCGGTACTGCAAAAAGCGGTGGACCGTTTTCTTCAAGGTGGACCCAATCAGGGCTATGAGGATTTTCTGACAGCAGAGACTTCCTTCTGGCTTAAGGACTACGCTCTCTTTATGGCGCTTAAGGACGCCCACGGCGGAGCTTCCTGGAAGGACTGGGAGGAGGACCTGAAAATCCGTAAGGCTGAGGCGCTTGAAGAGGCAAGGCAGACCTATCAAAGGCAAATGGAATTCTGGGAGGTCATCCAGTATTTCTTTATCTCCCAGTGGCGGGTCCTGAAAGCCTATGCCAATGGCCGGGGTATTGAGATTATCGGGGATCTGCCCATCTATGTCGCCGCGGACAGCGTGGACGTCTGGTCCAATCCCCGCCAGTTCCAGCTGGATGGGGATTTAAATCCCCTTGAAGTGGCGGGCTGCCCCCCGGATGGCTTTTCCGCGGATGGTCAGCTCTGGGGCAATCCCCTCTTCGACTGGGCTTATATGAAAGAGGACGGCTACTCCTGGTGGATCCGGCGGATCGCCCACACGACGTCCATCTATGATTGGGTTCGGATCGACCATTTCCGGGGTTTTGCTGGCTACTTTGCCATTCCCTATGGGGATACAACCGCCAGAGGAGGCAGGTGGAAGAAGGGGCCGGGAATTGACCTCTTTAAAACCATTGAAGAGAAGCTGGGGAAACAGAAGATTATCGCCGAAGATCTGGGCTTCCTTGATGATGACGTCCGGAAAATGCTGAAGGAATCCGGTTATCCGGGCATGCGGGTCCTGGAGTTTGCCTTTGACAGCCGGGACCTGGGGGACAGTTCGGGCTACCTGCCCCACAACTACATTCCCAACTGCATCGCCTACACGGGGACCCATGACAACGAGCCGGTCAACGGCTGGATGGAGACGGCTCCCGCGGACGACGTGCAGATGGCGAGGGAGTATCTGAATCTGACTGAGGAAGAGGGCTACAGCTGGGGCATGATGCGGGGGATCTGGAGTTCCTGCGCCGATCTGACCATCGTGCAGGCGCAGGACCTGTTGGGGCTGGGGCACGAAGCCCGCATGAATACCCCCTCCACGACCGGCACCAACTGGCAGTGGCGCGCCCTGCCGGGGGCTTTTTCCAGGGAACTGGCGCAGAAGCTCAAGAGATGTATGCTGCTGTACGGCAGAGGATGAAAGATGGAGCGGAAGTGCGGATGGTACTTCCGCTTCTTTTTTTGCCCTATTTTCTCCCGATAAGGGCGGTACCAGCCTTTAAATAGTCAAAATTCGATTAAAAAATATTCTGGAAGTGAAGAAGCTGTATGTTCAAAGCCGGGTAAAAATGCTAAAATAGAAAACGGTACTTTATCAAGTTGCTTTATGAAAGTGAAAAATTGCCCTCTGTGTCCGGGATGGTTCAGATGGGGCTGGCAAAGTACCGCAGTGAAATGCAGGAAAAGGAGTGATTCGCTTGAAGGGAAAGAGACTGGCTAAACGAATTGCCGCAGCTGCGGCAGCAATCGGACTTGCGGCGGCGCTGAGCGCTTGCGGATCCGGCAGGCAGAGACTGATGATGGGAACCGGCGGAACCGCCGGAACCTACTATGCATACGGCGGCGTATTGGCTCAGTATATGACTAATAACAGCGACGCCAAGGTCCTGGCTGTTTCGACGGATGCCTCCAAGGCTAATATTGAGAGCATCCATGACGGGGACTACCAGCTGGGCTTTACCCAGTCGGACGTCATGCAGTATGGATGGGATGGGTCCCGCGCCTTTGAAAATGAAGGAGCCATGCAGGACTTCCGCGTCCTGGGCGCCCTCTATCCGGAGACGGTTCAGCTCATTACCATGAATCCGGATATTACGGAAGTCAGCCAGCTAAAAGGCAGAAGCGTTTCGATCGGCGCTCCGGGTTCCGGCGTCTACTTCAATGCGCTCGACGTTCTGGGCGCGGCGGATTTGACCATTGAGGATATCAAGCCCCAGTACCAGAGCTTTGAGGACAGTAAGGAAGCTTTAAAGGACGGCAAGATCGACGCGGCATTTATCGTAGCCGGCGCTCCGACCTCCGCCATCACCGAGCTTGCGACGACCAACGGCTGTAACCTGATTCCCATTGCCGGAGATTTCCAGGCTAAGATCTTAAAGGAAGATCCCTACTATACGCCGCTGACGATTCCGGCAGGGACTTATCCCGGTCAGGACCAGGATGTGGACACGATCACGGTCAATGCGACCCTGATCGTCGATAAAAATCTGGACGAGGATCTGGTCTATAAGCTGACGGCGGCCATTTTTGACCACCAGGAAGAGATTGCCAAGGAAAATGCCAAGGGCGAGGAGCTAAGTGTAGAAGGCGCAACCACCGGCATCCATGTTCCCTTCCACAAGGGCGCGGCGAAGTATTATAAAGAACACGGCGTCGACGTGAAGACCGATTGATCTCATGGTGAAGATGATTTCCGGTCAGAGTGGAAATCAGGACTAAAGTCGAAGCAGGAAAGGGGCTATCGTTTTGAGCAAAATCAATACCAACAAAACCGTCAACCAGCCGACCGGCAATATGGAGGCTTCCGTTGACGAGGTCATGAGAAAATATGACAGAGAGTCCAATACCCGAATCTGGACCGGCGTACCGGGCATCCTGGTGAAATGCGTCCTGGCGGGCTTCTCTTTGTTCTGTATCTATGTCACGCTGTTTGCAACCTTTTTGGAGGAAATCCGGCTGACTTCCTTCGTCGGTCTGATCGTTCTTCTGGGATTTTTAACCTATCCGGCGAAGAAGGGGACTCAGAAGGAAAATTATATGCCCTGGTACGACTGGATTTTGATGATCCTGGGAACGGGGTCTTTCCTCTATTTTACCTTTCACGCAGGGACCATTATTCAGCAGGGGACGAGATTTACGCCGATCCAGATTGTTATCGGCGCCATCGGCGTCATCTGCCTCATGGAGGTGACCCGGCGCTGTGTCGGCTGGCCGATCCTGATCGTGGCTCTTTTCTTCGTCTGTTACGCCCTCTTCTATGGGTTGACCAATCCGAGCTTTTTCGGCCGCGTCCGCTACCTGATCCGGAATCTTTTTTATACGAAGGAAGGAATCCTGTCGACGCCGGTCAATGTCTGTTCCAAGTTCATCGTCGTCTTTATCGTCTTCGGCGCCTTCCTGGAGCGGACCGGCATATCCCAGCTCTTTATCGATCTTGCCAACTGCGCGGCGGGACGATTCGCCGGCGGTCCCGCTAAGGTTGCCGTCATTTCCTCCGCCCTCTGCGGCATGGTTTCCGGCTCTTCGGTTGGAAATACGGTGACAACCGGGTCGGTTACGATCCCTATGATGAAGGAGACCGGCTATAAGCCGGAATTTGCCGGAGCGGTCGAAGCGGCTTCTTCAACCGGCGGACAGATCATGCCGCCGATCATGGGCGCTGCCGCCTTCCTCATGGCGGACTTCATCGGCGTTCCCTATTCGGATATCATTTCCCGGGCGGTTCTGCCGGCAGTGCTGTACTTCGCGGGCATCTTTATTTCCGTCCACCTGGAAGCGAAGAAACTGGGACTTCACGGTATCCCCAAGGAAGACCTGCCTCATGCGGGCAGCCTCTTAAAGCGGATCTACCTGCTGCTGCCCCTCATCATGCTGGTCTGGTGGGTATCGACCAATGCCATGACCATGCAGCGGGCGGCGTCGATCTGTATTCTGCTCGCGATCGCGGTTGGCTTTGTCGACGGACTTTTCCATAAGGAAAATAAACTGACACTTACTAAGATTGCGGAGGCTTTAGTGGCGGGCGGCCGCTCGACCATTACGGTTGGAGCTGCCTGCGGCGTCGCGGGGATTATTTCCGGCACCATCACCATGACCGGACTTGCCAACGAATTGATTAACGGAATTGTTTCTGTTGCCGGAAACCGTCTGATTATCGCCCTGTTTCTGACTATGCTCTGCTGCATCGTCCTGGGTATGGGCGTTCCGACGACGGCAAATTACTGCATCATGGCGGCTACGACCGCTCCGATCCTGATTCGGATGGGCGTTCCGATTCTGGCGGCTCACTTCTTCGTCTTCTATTTCGGCATCGTTGCGGATATCACGCCTCCGGTTGCGCTGGCGGCCTATGCCGGATCGGCAATCGCGAAGTCGAACCCGATGAAGACGGCTTTTACCGCAACCAAGCTGGCGATCGCGGTCTTTATCGTCCCCTACGTCTTTGCCTACAGCCCGCAGATGCTGCTGATCGATTCTACGGCGCTGGAGGTCGTCCAGATCGCGGTGACTGCCTTTATTGGAATCTTCGGTGTTGCGGCGGCTATGGAAGGCCACCTTTTCGCCAGAATTCATCCTGCCATGCGGCTTGTGCTGGCAGCCGGCGGTCTGATGCTGATTGTCCCGGGTCTGGTTACGGACCTTGCAGGGCTGGGGCTTGTCGGCCTCGGTATCCTGGTCCAGTTCTTTGTCGGAAAGAGGACCAGGGGAGTTGAGACAGTGAGGTAAAAGATTAGGGAACTTCAGAACTTTATGGGGGAAAGATTCTTCTGGTGTGCAGCCCGTCAAGTCGACAATTGAAAAAATATGGAATATGAAATTCTCGACAAAGCTGCCTCATGACATTCAGAAGACAGCTAGAAGAAAGCTTGTTATGATTCACTCGGCTGCAAGTATCAATGATTTGAGAATACCGCCGTCCAATCATCTTGAAGAATTAAAAGGTGATCGAAAAGGACAGCATAGTATCAGAATCAATGATCAGTATCGAATTTGTTTCTATTGGAATAATGGGAATGTGATTATTGAAGAAATCGGTGATTATCGCTAAGGAGGTGACCTATCTGATGGATTTAGAACCTATATCACCAGGAGAAATCTTGCGGGAAGAGTTCCTGGAACCAATGAATGTAACAGCATATAGACTTGCCAAGGAGGTACATATCCCTCAGTCAAGGATCAGTGACATCCTAAGCGGTAAAAGAGGAATTACGGCAGATACTGCTATGAGATTTGCAATGTTCTTTGGCACCACACCGCAGTTCTGGTTAAATATTCAGAATCAGTTTGATCTTGATATGCTGAAGGTATCCGGCAGGATTGTAGATATGTCAGATATCAGACCTTACAATCTAATGCAGGGCTAACGGCTGCGCCTTGCATAACTCTTATTTTACAAAATAGGGAAGTGTCGCCGCCTGGACGTCTTGCTGAACTTCTTCCGGGGTACGAGCGCCATCGATGATGACGACGTGTTCCTCCTCTTTTAATTTTTCAAATGCTTCAAAGTAGCGGCTGCGGGTTTCAACCAGGCGGTCGGTTTCTTCAAATAGCTCGCGGGTCATCCGGTTTTCTTCGATCCGTTTCATGGTGACCTTGGGATCGACATCGATGAAGATGGTTACATCCGGGCGGATCTGCCGGGCGCAGAGGCTGTTTGCCCGGATAATCCAGTCCATAGGGACATCCACGCTTTGATAGGCATAGGATGAGAAATAAAAGCGGTCGGTGATGACATTGACACCATCCTGGACAAATTTCAGGATGCCGTTGGTGTCATTTTGAATATGGTCCAGCCGGTCGGCGACGAAGAGGGCGGCGATGACGTCATTGGTCGTCTTTACCCTCCCGATCATGATCTGGTGGATCAGGGAACCGGTTGGAGAGTCATTCGGCTCCATGGTTCCAAAGATGGGGTAGCCCTCCTCCTCCAGATATTTTTTCAGCAGTCGGATCTGCGTACCCTTTCCACTTCCGTCAATTCCTTCAAAGGCGATAAAAGCTCCCCGTTTTTTTTCAGACATGTCCTTCTCCTGTATCCGCAAAAATATTGTATCTATTCTAGCACATAAAAATAGGCTTGTCATAAAGGTTTCATATTTGGGTACGAACGGTCCAAAGAAGGGTGCTATATTCAGGCAAGAAGGCAGGGAAACATTTTCCCTGCTGATCTTAAAGATAGGAGATCAAAGAAAATCCATTTGGATTGGCAGATGCTTGCGAATAAGCCCCAATGAAGGTAAAATGTTTCCAGACCGATTCAGTCGGAATTATTTTTTTGATCGGATTCGGGCTGAAGTAAAGACTTTTTATATAAAGGAGGGTTTAACCTATGAAAGATACAGATGTCAGGAAGGTTGTCCTGGTCGGCTGCGGCATGGTCGGTATGAGTTATGCTTACGCGATGCTGAATCAGAATACCTGCGATGAGCTGGGTCTCATCGATTACGTTGAGGAAAAGGCGGAAGGCGAGGCGATGGATCTGAACCATTCGCTGGCATATTCCAATGGCCACATGAAGATCTGGCACGCAAAATACGAGGATTGCTCGGATGCGGATATCGTTACGATCTGCGCCGGCGTTCCGCAGAAGCCGGGTCAGTCCCGCAGAGATCTGTTTGCGACCAATACCAACGTATTTAAGTCCATCGTAGAGCCGGTTCTGGAATCCGGTTTTAACGGCGTTTTCCTGGTTGCGACCAATCCGGTCGATGTCATGACGGAAGTTGTCCGCCGTCTGGCGAATGACTGGCTGACCGCTCACGGCAAGCCGGAAATCAACCCGAACCGCGTGGTTGGCTCCGGTACGACGCTCGATACGGCAAGACTCCGTTATCTGCTGGGGCAGTTCTTAAACGTCGATCCGAGAAATATCCACGCCTACGTCATCGGTGAACACGGCGATTCCGAGTTCGTTCCGTGGAGCCAGGCAAATGTCGCGACGAAGCCGGTCATGGAATACTGCGATGAATCCGATGGAAAATATCCGATCGACCGTTTTGAGGACATTGAGGAAGACGTCCGGACCGCCGCTTACAAGATCATCCAGGCGAAGCGGGCTACCTACTACGGGATCGGGATGTCCCTGAACCGTCTGAGCAAGGCGATTCTTGGGAATGAAAATTCGATCCATACGGTTT
This sequence comes from Lachnospiraceae bacterium UBA3689, assembly GCA_002371465.1. Taxonomy (GTDB): domain Bacteria; phylum Bacillota; class Clostridia; order Lachnospirales; family Lachnospiraceae; genus Chordicoccus. Next base: position 42,347 of record DFIU01000003.1, read on the forward strand.
CGACCTGGATTCCGGAACGGAAACTCTATGTCGGTATTCCATCTGTCGTCAATCTGAACGGCGTCCTGAAGAGCCTGAAACTGTCCCTGACCGACCAGGAAAAGGTCAAGTTTGAGAAGTCCTGCAAGGTGCTGGAAGAAATGCTGGCAGAGCTGGACTGAAGGGCTGGAAAATAAGAAACTGAGTTAAAGAGCAAAATAGAAGGAGTCAGCTGATTTTGATGAGTAAAATCAGCTGACTCCTTTTTATGAAGAAAACCACATTCTAAATAAACCGGCTAAAAATGCGGATTCCGCAATTTGGTCTATTAGAATTGAGAGGCGTTTTTATGGAATTTTTCAACCATCACCCCTCAATTCCATCTCTGGCGAAGAGGGCGGCGCCGAGCGCGCCGATCAGGTCGGGATGGTCCATGATGAATAGTTTCGCGTCCAGCTGACGCTCGATTTCCTCGGCGACGCCCCGGTTCCGGGCGACACCGCCGGTCATCATGTAGGGACCATCTCCCCCGATCCGCTTTACCATGGCGCAGGTCTTGCGGGCGACCGATTTGTCCAGGGCGTGGACGATGTCGCTGGTGTCAGCATTCTCCGCGATCAGGGACACGACCTCCGATTCCGCAAAGACGGTGCAGGTCGACGTGATGTTCAGCTCCTTCTTCCATTTTCTGCCGAGGGAACTCATGGTGTCCATATCTACTTCCAGCGTGTGCGCCATCATTTCCAGAAAACGGCCGGTCCCGGCGGCGCACTTGTCGTTCATGACAAAATTTGTAACATTTCCGTCCGCATCGAGACAGATGACCTTGCTGTCCTGACCGCCGATATCGATGACGGTGCGGGCGGACGGATCGGCAAAATGCGCGCCCCGCGCGTGACAGGAGATTTCGGTCCTGGTGGCGTCGGCGAAGGAAATGAACTCTCTGCCGTAGCCGGTCGCAATGATCCGTCGGATCTGGTCCGCCTGAGGACCCAGCTGCTCTTTGACGTCGGCAAGCGCCCGCTCGGCTGCCGCCCCCGCTTTCGCTCCTGTCCGGACAATGGAAGAGGCGAGCAGCCTGCCGTCGCCGCCGATCGCCGCAGCGTTGGTGGTCGTAGAACCGGAGTCGATTCCGACATAGATGCCGCCGGTCTGACTTTGCACCTGAGGGGTGGAGGCATGCTTGCCCACCTGTAAAGATTCGTTGAAGGCGGTCAGCCGGGTGGAGAGCTGACCCTCGCTCTGAGAGGTGTAGTCGGATTCAATTTTCAGCATGGGGAGGTCGCTGTGACGGCGGATCTCCGCATATTCAAAGGAATAGTAGTCGCAGAAGCGGACGCTGTGGTAAATGACCCCGCTCAGTCCCTTCATCCGAAGCAGCCGGGTCCGCCCCGTCACATCCTCCATTCTCATGCAGGGGACCTGGTTTAAAAGCGCCCCGGCATAGGCGCGGATCAGGTCCTCATCCGAAAGGGAGACGGCATGTTCGGGAGGCAGGGGCAGGGACCGAAGCCCTCCACAGGTCAGATTGACGACGGGAAGCCCCATGGAGGATCGGATCTTCTGGAAAAGCTCATCGGACGTCCGCGCGCCGAGAACGGCGATCCAGTCGTCCGCTCCATGTAACTGCTCCTGCCATGCCTCGGCATTTTTTCTCCAGGCGGTCAGCAGCATATCCCGACTAAAGGATTTGCCGGAATATGCCTGGTAACGTTTAATCAGCCGCTTCAACTCATTGGTATAGAGCGTTAAGGCGTAGCCCGAACTTCTGTGGGGGAGATCCAGCATTTCCCGGAAGGAAAAGACGGAATCCGGCAGGGTGTCGTTGACGCGGCGGATGGAATCGCAGCAGTTGGTCAGGATCAGCTCCGGCTGCTTTTCGTCCAGCAGGGAGAGCAGCAGCATTTTCGCGTGGGAGCAGACCGAGCTGTGGATGAGCGGGTCCGTCCGGGAAAAGTCCGGCGCGTCCTGGTTGGGCATTTCAAAGCCGGAGCCGAACGCCAGCATCAGTTCGAGCGGCGTATATTTGCAAATGTAGGACATCATGGGCGGGACCCTCCCTTCCCGGCAGCTTCCAGCTGCTCCAAAAATGCGTTGGCGCGGGTCACGATCTGCTCCGATCCGCCGTTTAGCCGGTCGCAGGCGTCGCCGTCGAGGACCAGGGTCGGAAAGCCGTGGTCTTCAAATACTTTCTTGGCAGCAAGGGAGATCCCCTGGGTCTGCTTGCAGCCCCACTGACAGAACACGAGGATGCCGTCGACTCCCATGTCCTGCGCCATCTTTAAGGTGGCGTCAATGCGGCGGGAGCCCGGACCGTTGTAGCTGTCCGTCACCAGCCGCCGCGCCATGGATTCGTAGGGGTGGTCCGGATCGAGCCTGCCCAGGGAACTGTATGCCATGTCGCTTCCGACCACTTCAATCCGGTGATTGTCTGCGCCCTGAAAGATATCCATGATGGTATTCTGCCAGTTGGGAAGAATATGCATCCAAAGAATCCTCTTCTCGGTCGTGTGCCGGGGCGCGGTCTTCAGATCGTCCAGCAGCATCTGGGTAAATGTCTCCGCGTCTCGGGAGCCGATCAGGATGTGGTTGTTGAAATCGAGCATCAGCTCCGGCGTCATCGCTTCCGGAAAATGCACTTCCCCGCGGCGGGCAAGGTAGGTGCGGTAATTGGAGATCGTCCGGTTGGAACGGGCGACTGCCTCTTTGAGATCGTTCTCATTGAACTTTTTGCCGGAGACCTCCTGGGCAGTGCGGGAAACGTTTCTCAGCTGTCCGGCGACGTAGGCTGTTGCGTCCTCGTCGATCGAGTAGGGAACGTCGATGACGCAGTGAGGCACCTTCCATTTTTCCGCCAGGCGGCGGAAGGTCAGCTGGTTGGCGTCGCAGGCAAGGGTCGTATTGGCGACGAGCAGGGGGCGGCGCATAACGCCCGACTCCGCCATGCCCAAAAGGCAGCGGTGGTAGGAGCAGAGTGTTTCAGGAGCGCCGCGCTCCTCCGCCTTTTCAAGGAAGGGCTGCTCCGCCGCCGTGCAGGCAACGTAGGTCGCCAGCGCCTCCGGAGCCATGATCGGAATCTTAAGCGCGTGGAAGATTTCCGACGGCATGAAGATGTTGACGACGGCGGATCCGGACGGATCTTTCAGCATTTCCGCCATCTGGCGCGCCAGCCGTCCCTGAAGAAATTCCCGCGAAGAAGTCCGCTTCTTGGACGGAAATTTCGATGCCTGGAGGCTGACAAACTGATACGCGACAGAAAGCATTTTGGCGGCACGGCCCGGATGCTGCTCCACCTGCCGCCCGATCGCCTCTCCTATTTTTACAACTCCCTGATTCAAGTTTGTAGTCCTTTCTTAAGATACGATAGTTCTCCTGCTTTTAGAGTGAATTGCCTGATAATTAAAGAATTTTTATTATTATACCATCAAAATGACTGCTTAAGGGAAAGAAAAGCAGTTTTGAGCGGCGTATCCGGAGAAGAGTAGGTCATGAAACTACTTGCATTAGAAGGGAAAAGTAGATATTATGAAAATGTTACGGAGGTATTAAAAAATGAGAAAGTCTATCATCAGCTGTCTCCTGGCAGCGACGCTTGCCCTTTCATCCGTACCGGCTCTGGCGGCTGACGAGGCAGGTCTTTCCCAATCGGGGTCGGCAGTTGTTTCCGGCAACGCCGTGGAAGAAGAGAAAATCGAGGAAACGAAAGAAACGAAGGAGAGCTCCGGGGATATCGAGAGTGCCCTTTCCAAACCGCTTGCTTTCGATGAAGCGTTGGCGGCGCTGTTTGACAATTCCATGTCGATTACGGATGATCAGATCTTTGCGGTTGCCAATGTGATGCAGTCTGATTTTTCAAAGGTGGACCGCACCTTCGGAGCAGATGCCGCTGATATCAAGGGGCTGGTCAAAAGTTTTGAATCCGCAAAAGCCAACTACCTGCTTGGACAGGGAGCGGTGCCGTTTGAAGGAAATGTCAAGGATGAGTGGGACCGGCAGGACCAGCTCCTCAAGTTTGGATTTTCAGATGCGGATACCATTACTAAGCTTCTGCCCAGAGTTCGGGTGGATTCCGTATCGACGGACGGAGCGAACGCAGCCATTTCCCTGTATGAATGGATGACAGAAGGCTATGTGTCGAATGGATCGACAGCCGTAAATGCATCAGGCGTCGCTTATCGCTTCACCCTGAACCTCAATAAAAAGGATGACGTCTGGACGGTCGGATCTGTCAGCAATACGGACCAGAACTACCGGGATCTCGAGGCTGATGGAATTGTAATCTCTCCGGATGGAACAGATGTGATCCCTGCGGAAGAGGGATCCGATGAGGGCGAAGAGTTTGAAGAGGCGGTGCCGGTCGGAGCTTCCTACAATTATGCCGATCCGTCCACCATTTCCTGGACCTATGATCCGGCTAAAGCAATTAAGTACGCCGACGCGCATGTATTTCAGTACAATCCGGACTACAAGAGCTATAAGGGAGAAAATGCCGATTGCGCGAATTTTGTCTCTCAGAGTTTGTATTCGGCAGGCTTCCCCATGACAGCCTTATGGAATCCGCAGCTTTATACAACCAGAGAGGATTATTACGCCTGGGTTGCCAACGATACGCTGCGGGATTATCTGGAGGAACTGGGAGCCGGAAAGGTGATTCTAAATCCCAGCAGTTCCGATATTCGTCCGGGTGATCCCATCTGGTACAACTGGCAGGGAGATCGCAGCCGAACGGATCATGTCACCATCTGTGTCGGTAAGAACAGCCAGGGAAAGCCGATCATTGACGCCCATACAAATGACCGCTACCACCATCCCTGGGATTACGGTCCAAGTCAGAGCACCCGGATGTCGATGCAGATGTACCGGTCCGGCAGGAGCCAGATCAAACCTCCGGCCTGGTCGGTGGAACCCGAGGAGTACCGGGGCAGGGCTGTTTATCGGATGTATAATCCCAACAGCGGAGAGCATTTTTATACCAAGTCCTGGAACGAAGTGCAGGCTTTGGTCAAGGCAGGTTGGAACTATGAGGGGATCGGCTGGGTGAGTTCACCGGTTAAAAATTCCCATCCGGTCTATCGGATGTATAATCCGAATGCCGGCGACCACCACTACACGCTGAGCGCAAGTGAACGGGATCATCTGGCTAAGGTCGGCTGGAACTATGAGGGAATCTCAGCCTATGCATCCGATTCCAAGGCGCACTGCCTCTACCGTCTGTATAATCCGAATGCGAAAGCCGGTGCCCATCACTACACATCAAGCGCCGGTGAACGGGATCATCTGGTCAAGGTCGGCTGGAGATATGAAGGGATCAGCTGGTACAGCGATGGACAGGCTTAATCGTCAACCTGTATGAAAAATCCAGAGAAGAGTTCGTCAATTATTGAGAATTGACGGGCTCTTCTTTTTTTTTCTATACTAAGTCTATAAAAGAGAACGTTCTGTTTTCAATCGGTCTTTGTTCTAAAGACGGATGTTTCAAAAAGGAAATTTTAAAAAAAGGCAGATCCAAAAAAGCAGCTGCAAAAAGATAGTTTCAAAAGGTAATTTCAAGGAAGGATGTGATGATATGGGATATTTGCGCCTTATAGCACTGATTCTTGCCGGTGGAGCGGTTATTTCGGACCTTGTTCGCGGGACCATTCCCAACATTTTTTGCATCGGAGGGGCGGCAGCCGGCTTTTTGGTGAATGTGATCCTCTTTCGGGGCTTTGGGGTAAAACGGTCCCTCGTCGGCTGCCTGGTGCCGCTCGTGGTGGGCTTTGCTCTCTTTTATTTTCGGATGATCGGGGCAGGGGACGTCAAGGAAGTGGCGGCTCTGGGGGCGATCTGCGGATATGGAATACTGGAGCTGGTCATGGTTGCCCTGCTCTTCGGAGCCGGAATCTCAATTGTGATCCTCTGGACCAAAGGCATCTTTTTTGAACGGATGCACTACGCCGCCAACTGGGTTATGCGGCTGATACAGACCGGAGAACGAGAACCCTATCGGCGTTATGAAAATGCTCCCGAAAATTTCCATTTCTCGATCCCGATCCTGCTGGCGGTTCTGTTTTACGCGGGAGGCGTCATCATATGAAAGGTATACTGGCGCTGCTGGATTCGGACCGGGCTTATACGGAGGCTTTTGCCAGACATGCCGCGCGGGATAAGGCGATTCCATTTGAGATTCATGCTTTTACCAATGCGGAAGAATTCCAAAGGGATGCTGCGGACCAGCCCGGAAAGGTTGTCCTCATCTCCGAGAAGGATTTGAGAAATCTTTCGGAGCTGTCGAATCTGTCGCGGATGAAGGGCTGCCGGATTCTCCTGACAGAAGATCGGGGGCGGGAAGAGCTGAAAGAGACGACTGATCCGGCAGGCATCTCTTTCAGCGGCATGATCTATCAGTACCAGCCAATCTCCCTTCTGATGCGAAAGGTTCTCCTGATCCTAAGTCAGACAGGAGGTCAAGTTCCCACGGCAGGCAGTCCCACGAAGGCGGGGATGAGGAAGATTGGCGTCTTCTCTCCGGTTAACCGCTGCGGCAAGTCGACCTTGTGCAGGGAAATGGCAGAAGTTCTGGCTAAGACCGGTCCCACCCTGCTGATCGCTCTGGATCCCCTGAACCAAGCGGAACAGGGATCGGATACAGTCTTAAAAAATGGCAAAGAACGGACCATGGGATCAAATGAGCAGAATCCGAATCAAAGTCTGGAAGAATATCTGTTTTATGTCCGTCAGGGAGCGGAAAATCCGGCGGAGCGTCTGCTTGCTATGGTCCGGCAGGAGAATGGAATCGGAAGACTGCCAACCTTTGCCCATTCCGGAGAAATCTTTTCTGTGCGCGAGGAAGAATGGACTCAGCTCTTTTCCTGCATTTCCGATCAGACCGGGTACGAGGCTGTCGTGGCTGATCTGGGGATCGTGCCCATTTTCTGTCCCCCAATCCTGCTGAATTTTACGGAGATTTATATGCCCTATCTTAAGGAAAACGAGGCGGAGAGAAAGACCCGGGCATTTGAAAATCTCTTAAACCGGGACCATCTTGAACGGGAACTTCAGGAGAGAATTTACAAATTTGAAGCAGGGATGTCGGCGGAAGAAGTGCTGAAATTGGGTACTTGAAGAGAGGCTACCAATAGAGGGAGTGGGAAACTGTATTCATGAAGCAAGTATCCTGATAAAACAAGGAATGAAAACGCCTTGAGACTTCGATCTATTTTAGCCAATGCAAGAGGATGAGAACAGTGTGTGGATCATGAGCGTTGGTAATATGCTAAAGTTTGCAAGGTACAGTTTAAGTGAAGAGGGAATGGAGTGTTTGCAAAAGATGGGGAAAGGGAAATCGGGAACATTTTTGAAGAAAAGGAGCGGCAGATCCGGACCCGGCTGATGGAGCAGCTGGAGACGGCAGGAAATGTAAGTGATGAGGCGATTCGAGACCTGATTGACCGGCTGGTTTTAACTGAGGGAAAGGATCTTAGCATCGACCAGATGGTCGCGATGAGCGCGGACCTCTTTGCGTCAGTGAGAAGGCTCGATATTTTGCAGGAACTGGCGGATGACGACCATGTTACAGAGATTATGGTAAATGGTCCGGACCGGATCTTTTATGAAAAAGACGGAAGGATTCACAGATGGCCCCGGTCCTTTTCTTCACCGGAAAAGCTGGAGGATGTCATGCAGCAGATCGTCGGGCGCTGCAATCGGGTTATCAATGCCAGCTGTCCGATTGCAGACGCGAGACTGGCGGACGGCAGCCGGGTCAACGCCGTGATCGCACCGGCGGCATTAAACGGACCGATCCTGACCATTCGGAAATTCCCCAAGGAATCCGTCACTATGGAACGACTGGTGGAATGGGGCAGCATACCTAAGGAAGCGGCGGATTTTCTTGCCCTTCTGGCAAGGAGCAGATATTCCATGATTATCGGAGGCGGGACGTCCGCCGGTAAGACCACCTTTTTAAATGCTCTGTCGGAATACATCCCAAAAGAAGAGCGGATTATTACCATTGAGGACAACGCCGAGTTGAATTTGCAGGACATCCCCAACCTGGTTCGGCTTGAGGCAAAGAAGGCAAATATGGAGGACGCGGCGGAAGTGACGATCCGGGAACTGATCCGGTCCGCGCTCCGCATGAGACCGGATCGAATTATCGTCGGAGAAGTTCGGGGCGGAGAGGCGGTTGATATGCTGCAAGCCTTCAACACCGGACACGACGGCAGCCTTTGTACGATTCACGCCAACTCCTGCTACGATATGCTGTCCCGCCTGGAGACCATGGTACTGATGGCTCTGCCCCTGCCTCTGGAAGCAATCCGAAGGCAGATCGCTTCGGGTGTCGATGTTTTGATTCATTTGGGCAGGCTGGCGGATCATTCTAGGAGGGTTCTTGAGATTTCGGAAGTCCGGGGGATGAAGGATGGGGAGGTGTCTCTAAGCCCCATATACAGATGGAACGATGAGGCAGAGGCGCTTGAAAAGGTCGGAGACCTGTATGACCACCGAAAGCTGATCAGAAATGGAAAATAAGGTGGGAATTTTTGCAGGAAGAAGAAAGAATTGATTTTAATGGAGAAAGGTTCATGCGGAGAGAATGCAGGATCTGAACCTCTGACGATGATAAAAAAGGTTCACTTGGAAGACCGGGGGCAAGGATATGAATTTGAGAGGATTCATTCAACATAAAAAACGCTGGCTGCTCTTTTTGGGCGAGGAGATCCTTCTTGCCGCCCTGCTGGATTTTTTATTTTATAAGGAGTTTCTTGCTATGATTCCTCTTCTGGCACTCGCCTTGTTCCATTTGAAGCAGCGGTTGGAGGGGGCGGAAGAGGACGACCGCAAGCAGCTGGAGGCGGATTTTCGGGAAGCCTTGAACGCCATGTCGGTGTCGCTGCGGGCAGGGACATCCCTTGACCATGCCGTGCCGGAAACGGCAGCGGTTTTGAGCCGGGTCCTGGGAAATGAAAATCAACTGACCCGGGAATTTTATCGGATGACGGAGCGGCTTCGCGTGGGAATTCCGGTGGAAAAGCAGTTCCGGGATCTGGCTGATCGAAGCGGAAGCCGCATAATTGAAAATTTTTCTGAGGTGCTGACGGCAGCAAAGCGGATGGGAGGCAATCTCCCTGTCATTATCCGCAGGACGGCGGAACAGATCGAACTTCGCTTGGAAACGGAGGAGGAAATCCGAACTGTTCTTGCCGCAAAGGCATTGGAACAGAAAATTATGACTGCTATGCCGCTGGGAATCCTTCTCTATCTGCAGCTGACCTCTCCGGAATATTTGTCCGTTCTTTATCACAGTATCCTGGGAGCAGGCGTGATGACCGCCTGCCTCTTGGTCTGGATCGGGTCGGCGCTTTGGGGACAAAAGATTGTCCGGGTTGAGATTTGAAAAAGCGCTGGGAAAGGAATCGGATGGAAACATATGGGATTTATCTGGGAGTTCTTGCCGCCTACGGCATCTTGTTTGTCTTGAGCCATCGGTTTGCCAAGGGGCAGGGGATCTTTGACGCGGCAGCGGAATATTTACAAGGCAAGTGGAGGGGGAATGCCCCGTTTTTATCTAAAGAAGCTGTTTCCATGGCTCTGAAAATTTTTCTGGCGGCGGACATCCTTGCCATGCTTGCGGTCTGGAACGCCGGAGAAGAGGATACGGCGGCTAAGGGCTATATTTTCAGAGAGGAAAATGGCGGGATTGAAACGGAACAGACCTTGTATCTGGATCGAAATGGAAAGAAGGACAGCGTCCGCATCTCCTTAAGTCCCAGAGATCTGACCGGGCGTGAGGTGGAGGCGGCTCTTGACCGGGCGGAGCAGGCTCTGCCTAAAAAAGTCCTGGGCAAGCAGACCGCTGAAGATGTTCGGGCAGATTTGCAGCTTCCGGATCGAATCGGAGACCCGGAAGTGGCTGTTGTCTGGTCGGTGGATCATCCGGAATATGTCGACTGGGACGGGAAGTTGACAGACCAGATTCCGGAGACGGGAACGGATGTGAAGCTGACGGCGGAACTTTCGCTTGGGGAGGCGGTCCGGGAGATGACGATGGAGCTAACGGTATATCCCAGGCGTCTGACTGCCGACCAGAAACTGGAAAAGACTGTCAATCAGGAGGTGAAGGACCGGAACCATCAGACGGAGCGGAAAGTTCGTCTGCCGGAACAAGTGGAAGGACAGAAGGCTGTCTGGTCATCAGGGAAGGAGGAGGATGGAATTCGTATTTTGGCACTCGGGCTGCTGGCTGTCTTCTTGTGGATTTATCGAGCGAAGAAGAAAAAAGAAGATGCGGAGGAGGATCGCGGCAAATATTTAGGGTATGACTATCCGGAGCTTGTCAGCCGGCTGGTTTTGCTGATGAATGCCGGTATGTCGGCGCGGATGAGTCTGGAGCAGATTGCGGCTGATTTTCAGCGGCATCTGGCGGCATTTCCGGAGCAGAAAAGGCGGGCTTCTGCGGATCGAAAAAAGAATTTTCTCAAACACCATCCGGGATTTGAAGCCATTTTGAAAACGGTATTGCGGATGCGAAACGGCGTTACGGAGCTGGAAGCTTATGAGCAGCTGGGCAGGGACTGTCGGCTGCCGGAATATAAAACATTTTCGGACATTCTCATTCGGAGCAGCACCAAGGGAGGGCGGGAACTGCTCAGAATGTTGGAGACAGAAGCGGAGGAGGCGGAGACCCAGCGAAGAAACCGTGCCAAGGTTCTGGGGGAGGAAGCCGGGACCAAGCTCCTTTTGCCCATGGTTCTGATGCTGGTGGTGATCATGTCTGTCCTCATGGTGCCGGCAATTCTGAATTTTGGATGAGAGATTTTTGATATAGTAAAGCGAAAGGGAAACAAATGTTTAGATATCGTACGATGATATTGAATATTTCGTACGATATAAATATACTAATAGTATCAGGCAGTATCAAGAGCGTAATTTGTGTGAAAGGGGGTTAAGTTATGTCGATCACGGCAACAGAATTAAAAAATAATCTTGGCAAATATCTGAAGCGCGCGGCGGATGAAGATATTTATATAAAACGGAATGGAAAGATCATTGCGAAACTATGCAACGCGAATCAGGACAGAATCGAAATCGCTAAATCTTTATTTGGAATCCTCCCTGCTGATCTTACCCTGGATGAAACAAAGGAGGAACGGCTGAGTGAGTTATGATGACGGTCATTGATACTTGTATCGTTGTAGATGTACTCCAAAGTCGTGAGCCATTTTATAAGGACGCACAGGAAATCTTTTTACGATGTGCTGATCGAAAGTTTGATGGATTTCTTACTGCCAAGTCAGTTACCGATATCTATTATCTTACTCACAGACTGACCCACAACGAAAGGGCAACGAGAGAAATCCTTGCGCGGCTTGGTATTCTGTTTGGACTTTTGGATACAGCAGCTCTCGACATTCGCAAAGCGATTTGGAATGAGATGTCAGATTTTGAAGATGCGGTTATGGTAGAAACGGCGGTACGCTCTGGCGCTGAATGTATCGTTACTAGAAATATTAAGGACTACGACAATGTTCCTATTCCCGTATACAGCCCATCTGAATTTTTGGAGATTTTGGATGAACTGGAAGATGAGAAGGATCTATAAGATAGGCTTGCAAGGTAGTCCTTATGTGTCCTTCTGAAACGTTGTCACTCCCCTTACGATAGGTTACAATAAAACTATTACAAGGTAATGGTTGGGGGGTATTCGGTTGGGACTTTCTGCTTTTTATCAGCAGAAAGCCCGGGAAGAACTAAGGATACCCGAAAACTCTGTCAGAAAGTACAAGAGCGGGAGAGTGTCTATGGATCGAAATCGGCCAAGGGGACGGGAAAAGCATGTAACCGGAGGAAACGGAGGTCTCTACCGGAGAGGTCAGGGTCTGAGAAGCGGACCGGTCGGATCAGGCGGCAGCCATGGATTTAACGGAGGAGGAAATTCGGGCAGCGGCGGTCCCAACCGATCATCCGGAGGAAGAGGGTTTAATCCCCTTTTTCTGATCATCATTTTGGTGACGGTCCTCGGCGGGGGCGGAGGCGCTCTCGGCGGTCTGTTGGGAGGCGGGAGCAGCTCCGGAAGTTCCCAGTATGCCGGCAATCTGGGCAACTATGGAACCCAGTACTCCAGTCAGGCAAATGGCGGAGGCGATTTTCAGAGCTTTTTCGGCGGAGACGGCGATACGTCGACCGGCTGGTCGTCTTCCAATACCGGAGCGGCGGGACTGAATACTTCGGTCGCGGCAGGCTCCCGGGACAAGTATACGGTGCTGAAGGGCGGCAACCAGGACCGGATCACGATCATGGTCTATATGTGCGGCACGGACCTGGAGTCAAGAAGCGGCATGGCGACAGCCGACCTGCAGGAAATGGCGGCTGCTGATCTCGGCGATCGCATCAACCTGCTCGTCTATACGGGCGGCTGTACCAGATGGCAGAACAGCGCCATCAGCCGGGACGTCAACCAGATCTATCAGGTGAAGGACGGAAAGCTGGTCAGGCTGGTCGATAACGTCGGTTCTAAGCCCATGACCAGTCCCGAGACTTTGACGGAATTTATTCAATGGTCGGCGAAGAATTTCCCGGCTAACCGCAATGAGCTGATTTTCTGGGATCACGGCGGCGGTTCGGTGACGGGCTACGGCTATGATGAAAAACACCAGGGCAGTGGTTCCATGAGCCTTTCCGGCATCAACAGGGCCCTTAAGGCTGGCGGTGTCAAGTTTGATTTTATCGGCTTTGACGCCTGCCTCATGGCGACGATGGAAAATGCCCTGATGCTCAATTCCTACGCGGACTACATGATCGCTTCTGAGGAAACGGAGCCGGGAATCGGCTGGTACTATACCAACTGGCTGACGGAGCTGGGCAAGCAGCCATCTCTTCCGACCCTTACGGTCGGGCAGCGGATCACGGATGATTTTGTCAACGCCTGCGCCAAGCGCTGCCCGGGTCAGCAGACGACCCTGTCCGTCGTGGATCTGGCGGAAATTTTCCATACGGCACCGGAAAAGCTGACGGCATTTTCCAAGTCCATCAGCTCCAAGATTTCCGGCAAAAAATATACGGAAGTCTCCCTGGCAAGAAATCAGACCCGAGAATTCGCCAAAACGTCCCGGATTGATCAGGTCGATCTAGTGGACCTAGCGGAACGGATGAAGACCGATGAGGGCAAGGCTCTCTCCGATGTCCTGAAGCAGGCGGTCAAGTACAACCGAACTTCTTCCAATATGACAAATGCCTACGGAATTTCCATCTATTTTCCGTATCAGAGAATGTCCTATGTCGATACTGCGGTTCAGACCTACAACAGCATCGGCATGGATGAAAGCTACAGCAAGACCATCCAGGAATTTGCCTCTTTGGAGGCTTCCGGTCAGGTTGCGGCGGGCGGATCATCCGCGGCAAGTCCTCTGGGTTCCCTTTTGGGCGGCAATTACAGCATTTCCTCCTCGGGAAACTACAGCAGCGCGGACGCTTTAAGCCAGCTGCTGGGATCTTTCCTGGACGGTAATACCGGTTCACTGGGTAATCTGTCGAGCGCGGGCTTTTTAAGCGGTCGCTCCTTTGATGCCGATCAGATGGCGGATTACATTAAGGACCACCACCTGGATGCAGATCAGTTGACCTGGACTCAGGACGATGGCGAGTATTTGCTAAAGCTTGATGAGGATCAGTGGGACCTGATTACGGGGCTGGATTTAAACGCTTTTTACGATGACGGTCAGGGCTATATCGATCTGGGACTTGATAATGTCTACGGCTTTGACGATGCCGGAAATCTGGTGGCGGATACGGACGGCACCTGGCTTGCGATTGATGGGCAGACCGTTGCCTACTATCACCTTGATACGGAGGATGACGGAACCAACTATACAATTACAGGCAGGGTACCCTGTCTGCTCAATGATACTGCCGCCAATCTCATTCTTGTTTTTGACAACGACCATCCGTCCGGCTATATCGCCGGCGCTCAGTTCGACTATAAGGACGGCGAGACGGACGTTCAGGCGAAGAATCTGACCGAGCTGAAGGCTGGGGATGTGATCGATTTCACGGCAGATTACTTTGACTACGACGGCAACTATCGGGACAGCTATCGAATCGGAGATCCGTTCACCGTGCAGGGTGCGATGGAGGATATCGAAATCAGCAATGCCAAGATCGGAGAGGGAAAAGAGCGGCTGACCTATCGCATCACCGATGTCTACAACCAGCAGTACTGGACGGAAGCGATTGAACAGTAAGATGCCAGAGATTTTTATAGGCTCATATAGATTAGCGACTTATACAGGAAAGCGACTCATACAGGATAGAGCCTCATATCGATTGAGCGACTCGCATAGGGAGAATAAATTTATGGAAATTAAATTTGCACCATCCATTCTTTCGGCTGATTTTACGCGGCTGGGGGATCAGGTTTGGACAACACGGAAAAATGGTGCCCAGTATGTACATATTGACGTGATGGACGGAACTTTTGTTCCCCAGCTGTCCTTTGGTGATCCGGTCATCCGATCGCTGCGCCCGGCGACGGATCAGGTCTTCGATGTCCACCTCATGGTGGAGCATCCGGAGACCTATATCCACCGCATGGCGGAGTGCGGGGCGGACAGCATCACGTTCCACCTGGAGGCGGCGAAAGACCCGGCAGCGATTATCCGCGCCATCCGGGAAGAGGGAAAGCAGGTCGGGATTTCGGTTAAGCCCAAGACGGATATTTCCGCGATCCGTCCTTATTTATCCTTGATAGACCTGCTGCTGATCATGACGGTTGAGCCGGGCTTTGGCGGGCAGGCTTATATTCCCTCCTCGACGGAAAAGATCGCTGCGGCTCGGTCCATGTTCAAGGAAGCCGGACTTGATACGGATATTGAAGTGGACGGCGGCATCAATCTGACCACAGTCGATACGGTTCTTGAGGCGGGGGCAAATGTTATTGTCGCGGGTTCCGCCGTCTATGGGGGCGATATCGCGAAAAATATGGCAGCCTTCCAGAAACATTTTGATAAATGGAAGCAGGAGAACGGGCAGGTATGAAAATCCTATTTTTGGACATCGACGATACTCTGTTGAATCGGAAAAGAGAGATCAGTGACCGAAACCGGGAGGCGATTCAAAGGGCTGTGGACGCCGGACACAAGGTGGTGATCTGCAGCGGGCGACCTCTCCTGGGCGTTATGCCGATCGTTAAGGACCTGGGGCTGACGCGGGAGGGCTGCTACGCCATTTCCTTCAACGGGGCTCAGATCTATGACTGTTACCGGCAAAAGGCGCTGCTTCGTAGAACGCTGACTATGGACCAGGTCAGGATGCTTTTTGAGGAGGCAGAAAAAGAGGGCATCCATATCCAGACTTACGATGAGCAGGATACAGTACTGGTAAAAGAGGAGGATGAGGAAATTCTTTCTTATTGCGATAAGGTTAATATTGCCTTTCGTGTTGAGCCCCATCTTCCGGAAGCTCTGACGGCGGAGCCGGTCAAGTGCCTGCTGCTCGATCTGAAGAGCCATGAGAGGCTGGAATATTTCCGTAAAACGATAGAAGAGAGGGATGACACGGTCAATCTCTTTTTCTCCAATCCCTCTTATCTTGAGTGCGTCAGTGCCGGTATTTCCAAGGGAGAAGCGGTGCGCTGGTTCTGCGGTTACATGCAGGTTCCGATTGAAGATTCGGTCAGCGCCGGTGATTCGGAAAATGACCTCTCCATGCTGGAGGCTGCCGGAGTCGGCTGCGCGATGGCAAATGCCACGGATGCCTGCAAGGCGGCAGCAGACTATATCACGGAGGCTGACTGCGACCACAGCGGGGTTGCGGAGATCATTGAGAAGTTTCTGCTTAATGGGCAGTAAAAATAATAGAACCCCTCATGGCTTTATCTATGCCATGAGGGGTTCTATCATTTGGTCACAATGAGAAGGACGTAGCAGATGAAGACGCCGAGTAAGAAGCCCATCATCCACTTTCCGGCGCGCTGCCAGGAGACGGCGGCGGTAGGTTTGATCAGAGCCCAGGTCAGCAGAACCATGGAGATGATGATGCCCAGCATCATGCAGATCAGAATGAAGACCAGAATGGTCTGAAGGATCGTCATAAGAGAAACCTCGCTTTCTATAAGTATTCCATCATAATAATGAGGCGGTACTCATTGGTTTATTTCGCAACTGTGACATATATTTTAGCTGATTCACGGTAATTATAAAGCGTTTTTCGCTGGTGTATAGTATAACTATATGCCACTTGCTTGATTTACAATATGCTTGCAAGGTGATTTTTCACCATTTTACATCATAGCGCATAGCCGTGAGGCGTTTTGGCAGTAAGCTCGCAGTAAATCTGCGGAGTAATCTTTTTCCTGCATCATAATGCTGCCGGTAAAATAGTTGAGATTCCTGTTCGCAGAAGATACATAGAGTTCGTAAGACAATCTTCCAAGCAGGCTTTTTATTTGCTTGATTACTCCCTGACTTTTGGCATATTGCGAATCAGATCAATATAGGCAGAAACTAGGCGCGAAAGCTCCGGCTTCTGACTTTTCCGGGGGACCGGTCTTCATCTGGGCGTCCTCATCGAAGGGGAGTCAAGTGATTGCTTTTTTACCTGTTCGTGATATAGTGATACCATACTGCGGTAAATATCGTAATCAATGAGGGATGATATTATGAAGATTATTGTAGCGGGCGACGGAAAAGTCGGATCCATGCTGACCAGGCAGCTGCAGGCGGAGGGGCACGATCTGACTCTGATCGACAATAACCCGGACGCCCTGGAACAGACCATTGAGCGTTATGACGTCATGTCGGTGGAAGGCAACTGCGCGTCGATGGAGGTTCTGCGAAATGCCGGAGTCGAGGACGCCGATCTGCTGATTACAGCGACCGGGGAGGATGAGGTCAACCTGCTGTGCTGTATGACGGCGCACGGAATGAATCCTAAGCTCCATACGATCGCCCGGATCCGGAAACCGGAGTATGCAGAATCCACTTATACGATGCGCAGGCAGTTCGCTCTGTCCCTGACAGTCAATCCGGAGCGGCAGGCAGCCCGGGAAATCGACCGGCTCCTCCGCTATCCGGGCTTTTTGAAGCGCGATAAATTCGCCAATGGCCTTGTCGAGATTGTGGAGCTGCGGATCGATGAGAAGAGTCCGCTCAATAACCAGCCCTTAAATCAGTTGACCAACATCGCCCACTGCCAGGTTCTGGTCTGCACGGTCCTCCGCGACGGCAAGGCGATTACGCCATCGGGCGATTTTGTCCTTCTGTCGGGAGATCGGATCTTCGTGACGGCGTCCGCCCGCAACCTGACCCTTTTATTAAAGAACCTCAACATCGCTACCCCCCGGATTAAAAATGTGACCATTGCCGGCGGCGGCCGCATTTCCTACTATTTGACACAGACGCTTTTAAAAGAAGGAATTTCGGTCAAGATTATTGAGCGCGACAGGGCTCGCTGTGAAGAACTGGCGGAGAATCTGCCGGGAGCCTGCATCGTCCAGGGGGACGTCTCCACCAGGGACGTTATGGATAGGGAGGATATCGTGGACTGTGACGCCCTGGTCGCGATGACGGGCCTTGACGAGCTGAACGTCATTTTGTCTATTTACGCCAATAATTTCAAGGTGCCCCAGGTCATTACCAAGCTGGGACGCGCCGAGAACCTGGAAATTCTCAATAAGCTGCCGGTCGGCTCGATTGTCAGTCCCAAGGAATTAAGCTGCAACACGATTACGCGCTACGTCCGCGCGATGAAGAATAAGTCCGGTGCCGCTGTCACGGTCCATTCGATTGCGGACGGGCAGGCGGAGGCTATCGAATTTATCGTCAAGCCTGATACCAGGCATGTCGGGCATATGCTGAAGGATATCCGGCTCAAGAGAAATGTTCTGATCGCTTCGATCACGAGGGGACGGAATATCCTCTTCCCCAATGGCGAGACAACGTTTGCCGCCGGAGACAGGATGGTGATCGTGACGAGTGGGGACACCATCATTCAGCAGTTGGATGATATCTTTGAATAAGTGAAGGAAAGTTAATTTGCAATGAACATTAAAATGGTAATGAGAATCCAGTCCTGGATTCTTCTCATTGAGGCAATTCTGATGCTTCCTCCGCTGCTGATCTCGATTGTGGTACATGATCCGGAGGCGGTCCGAGGCTTTGTCATCGCAATTCTTATCGCTGTCGCTGCAGGAGCAGCCGGGTGGTATCTGACCAGAAACGCGGACCGGCACTTTTATGCAAGGGAAGGAATGGTAACGACGGGGCTGGCCTGGATTGTAATGTCGCTGGTCGGCTGTCTCCCCTTCTTCCTTTCGGGAAGAATTCCCAATTACATCGATGCCTTTTTTGAAATTGTGTCCGGTTTTACCACGACAGGGGCTTCGGTTGTCCCGGATGTGGAAATTTTGGGAAAGGGAATTCTGTACTGGAGATCATTCAGCCATTGGGTCGGCGGTATGGGAGTTCTGGTATTTTTCCTGGCGATTATGCCGGTCACGGGAAATAACAACGGCTTTACCCTGCACATCCTGAGAGCGGAGAGTCCGGGACCGGAGGTTAACAAGATGGTCCCGAGGATGCGGGATTCCGCAGCCATCCTCTATGTGATGTATGTCGTTCTGACAGCGCTGGACATTCTGTTTTTGATTATTGGAAAGATGCCGATATTTGATGCGTTTTGCATTGCCTATGGAACGGCCGGGACCGGCGGCTTTTCTGTCCTGAACAGCGGCTGTGCGACATATACGCCGTTTGCACAGTGGGTAACAACCATCTTCATGCTGGCTTTCGGAGTTAATTTTGGCCTTTATTATCTGATGGTGATGAAGAAATTTTCAGCAGCTTTTAAGGATGAGGAACTCCGTCAGTATCTGCTCATCGTCCTTGCCAGTATTGTGCTGATTAGTATCAATGTGTTTGGCAGAACCGCTGATACCGGAAATATGAATGATACGGTTCGGAACTCAGCCTTTACGGTTGCGTCTATCGTGACGACAACCGGTTATTCTACAACCGATTTTAATTTGTGGCCGAATTTTTCGAAGGCGATGCTTCTGTTTTTGATGTTTGTCGGCGCGTCTGCAGGGTCTACCGGGGGCGGAATAAAAAATGTCCGGGTCCTGCTTCTTTTGAAGAACCTGAAGCGTAATGCGCATCAGATCTTTCATCCGAATGAGGTTCGCATCGTCAGGATGAACAGGCAGAGGGTCAGCGAGCAGACCCTGAATAATGTCAATTCCTATCTGACGATCTATGTCCTGATTGTCATTGCCAGCGTTCTGCTGATTTCGGCGGATCCGGGAAACTTTTCCTTTGAGACGAATTTCTCTGCCATCATGGCGACGGTCAATAACATCGGACCCGGCCTTGATCAGGTTGGACCGACTCAGAATTTTTCGATTTACAGCGGCCTGTCCAAACTGATTATGAGTTTTGATATGCTGTTCGGAAGATTGGAAATCTTCCCGATCCTTGCTCTCTTTATGCCGAGTGTGTTTCGGAAGAATCACTAAGAGGAAAAAGAGAGATAGATTCTGTTCTAAGAAAAGTTGTTCCAAGATAGACTGAGCTTGGAAAGTTTATGCTGATAAACTATGGAATGGGAGCTACTGAGCTTAAAAGCAGCTAAAACTGTATGGAATGTAAGGGGCAGTCTCTACCGGCACGTTCGGTGGGGCTGTCCTTTTTGTATGGGCGGACAGATATTCGGCTTCTGTCTGCATTTTCTGACCATGCTGTTTCCCTTTTCACTATGGGCAAGTTCCTTGAATGGGAAAATAACAGATAGGGGCAATATAGGGCGGCACGATAAGGGGATATTGGAAATATAATGTTGACAAAATACCCCATGGGGGTATATGATAGTGGCAGTTAGAGGCATCTTCCCTTGTGATGGGTAAGCTCCGGGGGAGATGGGACTGACCAAAGACCGGTGCAGGCAGAGGGTCAGTAGGACGAAGAATGATTTGCCTAATGTAAATGGGGGACATGGGATGCAGGAGAAGGAATGTTGCTGCGGATACGGTGTACATGATCATAAACACAGGGACCAAAAGACGCGGAAATGCCTGATGAACCGCCTGAAACGGATTGAAGGGCAGATCCGGGGAATCGAGGGAATGCTGGAAAAGGACGCCTACTGCCCCGATATTCTGATCCAGGTCTCTGCGGTCAACTCCGCCCTCAACAGCTTCAACAAGGAACTGCTGGCGCAGCATATCAAGAGCTGCGTGATCGAGGACGTCCGCAATGGACAGGAGGAGACCATCGACGAACTGGTCGGGGTCATTCAGAAGATCATGAAGTAAGGAAGAAAGCAGCAGATTGAACGGATATTGGAGACAGCGCAAAGTGGACAGTTGAGCTTACAGTTAGACCATAGAGGGGAGGAACAATGGATCAGTATAATGTGACGGGAATGAGCTGTGCGGCTTGCCAGGCGCACGTGGAGAAAGCAGTCTCCAAAGTGCCGGGTGTGAAAAATGTCGCAGTCAGCCTATTGACCAATTCCATGAATGTAGAGGGAACGGCTTCTCCGGCGGAGATCGTCAAGGCGGTCGAAGGCGCGGGTTACGGCGCTTCCCTAAGAGGGGCGGAGCAGGCGAAAACGAGTGTCTCCGAGCGCCTCCGTCAGGAAGAGGAGGCGCTGGAAGATCATGAGACGCCCCGGATGAAGAGACGGCTGATCTCATCCGCCGTTTTCCTGGTGATCCTGATGTATTTTTCCATGGGGCACATGATGTGGGGCTGGTGGGTTCCCAAACTCTTCACCAATCCGGTCGCCATGAGCGTCCTGGAAATGCTGCTTGCCATCGTGGTCCTCGTGATCAACCGGAAATTCTTCACGAACGGCTTCGGCGCCATCCTTCACGGCGGCACCAACATGGACACCCTGGTTGCCCTTGGTTCGTCGGCAGCCTTCGGCTATTCCCTGGTCGCTCTCTTTTTGATGATCTGGTATCAGGGTGTCGGTGACGCGGATCAGGTCATGTACTATCACATGAACCATATATATTTTGAATCCGCGGCCATGATTCCAACCCTGATCACGATCGGCAAGATGCTGGAAGCTATGTCGAAGGGCAGGACGACCGACGCTCTGAAGAGCCTCATGAACCTGTCTCCCAAGGAAGCGACAGTGGTTCGGGAGGGACGGGAAGTCACGGTCGGTATAGATGAAGTGGTGTCGGGGGATACCTTCGTGGTAAGACCCGGTGAGAGCATCCCGGTTGACGGCATCATCATTGACGGCAGTACGGCGGTCAATGAAGCGGCTCTGACCGGGGAGAGCCTGCCGGTCGACAAGTCTGTTGAGGACACGGTTTCGGCGGCAACTATTAATCAGACCGGCTTTATTAAAGCCAAAGCGACCAGGGTCGGGGAGGACACGACCCTGTCCCAGATCATCCGCATGGTTTCGGACGCGGCGGCGACCAAAGCTCCGCTTGCCCGGATTGCGGACCGGATCTCCGGGATTTTTGTCCCTGCTGTCATCGGCATCGCGCTGGTCACTATTTTGGTCTGGGTCCTGTTGGGGAAAAATATCGGCTGGGCGGTCGCGCGGGGAATTTCCGTCCTCGTGATTTCCTGTCCCTGTGCGCTGGGTCTGGCAACGCCGGTCGCCATCATGGTTGGAAATGGAATGGGGGCTAAACACGGCATTCTCTATAAGACCGCCGCGGCTCTCGAAGGGATCGGGCGGACCAATATCGTCGCCCTTGATAAGACAGGCACCATCACATCCGGTCAGCCGGTCGTGACGGACCTGGTCCCATCCGATGGGGTCACGGAAGATGAGCTGGTCCGGCTCGCCTATACCCTGGAACAAAAGTCCGAGCATCCGCTCGCCCGTGCCATTGTCGCCTACGGGGCGGACCGCTTTGATCGCGCGGAAGAGGTAGAGGACTTCTCCGCCCTGCCCGGAAACGGTCTGATGGCTAAGCTAAAGGGCTCAGTCCTTTGGGGCGGCAACGCGAACCTGATCCGGGAAAAGGCGCAGATGTCGGATCGGATGCGGGAGACTTCCGAACAGCTGGCGGAAGAGGGTAAGACCCCCCTCTTCTTTGCTAAAGACGGGAAGCTTATGGGTATCATCGCGGTTGCCGATACCATCAAGGAGGATTCGCCGGAGGCGGTCCGCCAGCTAAAGGGCATGGGTATCCGGGTCGTCATGCTGACCGGGGACAATGAACGGACCGCCAGGGCGATTGGTGCAGAGGCGGGCGTCGACCAGGTTATTTCCGGCGTCCTGCCGGACGGCAAGGAGGCGGTCATCCGCAGCCTGCAGGCTGGCGGCGCTAAGGTCGCCATGGTCGGGGACGGAATCAATGACGCTCCGGCTCTGACCCGGGCGGATTCCGGCATCGCAATCGGAGCGGGAGCCGATGTCGCAGTGGATGCCGCCGACGTGGTTCTGGTCAAGTCCCGCCTGCTCGATGTTCCCGCCGCCATTCGCATGGGGCGGAGGACCATCCGCAATATCCACCAGAACCTGTTCTGGGCATTTTTCTACAACGCGCTCTGTATACCGCTTGCCATCGGCGTCTACGGCTTTGCCATGAAGCCCATGTACGGCGCCGCCGCCATGGCCTGTTCCAGTTTTTTTGTCTGCATGAACGCTCTGCGGCTGAATTTGGTCAAAATGGACGATCCGAGCGGAGACAGGCGGGCAGCGCGGGCATTTTCCCGGTCTTACTCAAAAGAGCGGACCGTTGAAAATATAGAAGCAGCAAGTTCCGCTGAGGCGGAGGAAAGAGAGGAAGAGACAATGACAAAGACAGTTACAATCAAGGGTATGATGTGCAGTCACTGCGAAGCGACGGTAAAGAAGGCTCTGGAGGCCCTGGACGGGGTGGAGAGCGCGGTCGTCAGCCACGAGCAGGGCACGGCAGTCATCGAAGAGTCCAGGGATGTGGCGGAAGACGACATCAAAAAGGCGATCGAGGACAAGGACTACGAGTTCGTATCCCTTGCGTAAGGAAGTTCTGTCGATGAATGGAAGCGGGAGCTGCTCTGACAAGAGGCGGCTCCTTTTTCTGATAGATGAACAGGAATGGGGAAGTCGGCCGAAATATGCGGGAACCTTCCCTTTTTCTTTGTTAAATATGGGAAAATCAGCCGACCAGGCAAAAAATCTGCGATAAGATTTTACAAAAGTGTTACAATAGGAGTACTTTTCAAAGGAAAGAGAACCGGGTGATCCTTGCCGTCATAAACAAAGCGGACCGGATGTAGGTTGCCAAATGGTCGGCTCTGCTTTAAGATTAAGGCTCGCAGAGGAGTTTACAATATGAACCTGATCGTGTTTGATCTGGAGTGGAACCAGTGTCCGTCGGGGAAGGATCATGAGATCAAAAAGCTGCCGTTTGAGATTATCGAGATCGGCGCTGTAAAAATAAATGAGAAAAAGGAAGTTCTGGATACCTTCCACGCCCTGATTCGTCCGGCGGTCTACCACCGGCTGCATAAAAAGACCAGTGAAGTGATCAGCCTGACCATGGAACAGCTAAAGGACCAGGGCGTCCCCTTTCCTGAGGCTGCGAAGGCGTTTTTAGACTGGTGCGGGACGGACGTCCGCTTCTGTACCTGGGGAACGCTGGACTTAACCGAGCTGCAGCGAAATCTGATCTGGTACGGGATGGGGGCGCTGCTGCCGGGACCGGTGATTTATGAGGATGTGCAAAAACTCTTTGCCCTGACCTACGAAAACCGCAAGGTCCGCCGGGCTTTGAACTGGGCGGTCGCATTTTTACAGCTGCCGGAGGACCGGGAATATCACGACGCAATCGATGATGCTGTCTATACGGCACGGATTTTACAGCTGATCCCGGACGGAATCATTTACGGAAATTATTCGATCGACTCTTACCAGAATCCCAAGAGTCGGGCGGAGGAGATCCGGATCCGCTACGGGACTTATGAGAAGTTTATTTCCCGTGAGTTTGATACGAAGGAAGAAGCGATGGCGGATGGTAATGTCTCGGCGGTGCGCTGCTTTTCCTGTCATAAAAATGTTCGCCGCGTAGTTCGCTGGTTCGTAACAGGCAGTCACAACTATGTTGCGGTCGGAAAATGCGAGGCACACGGTTTCGTTAAAAGCAAGGTCCGCCTGCGAAAAACGGAGGACGGCAAGGTCTACGCAATCAAGACGACCAAGATGATTTCCTCCGGAGATATGGAAAAAATCCGGGGAAAACAGTCAAAATTGCGCTTAAAACGGTATCTGAAGCGGAAAAAATGAGCTTTCGTTCACAATTTTGCGGTCAGGATATGGTATAATTTAAATACTTTTAGATAGGGGCTGATCATACCTGTACGGGTATGAAAGGAGATTTTTTAATGAAGAAACGGAACCAGTTGGTAGGTGCGCTGCTTGCAGGAATGCTCGTCGGCGGAATGGCAAACACAACCGTGTGGGCGGCAGCGGATGAAACAGGGGAAGTCCTTGCTGCGGAGGTCCAGGAGACCTCTGCGCCCGAAGCGGCGGAGCAGCAGGATTCCGGCAGCAGTGGGGAGACTGAGGCGCAGCCATCCGATGATGAACCTTCTCAATCGGAAGGAACTGGCGAAAGTACCGCTGAAGATCCTTCAAATACCGGGACTGAAACGAAGCCCGATTCCGGGGAAGGGACCGGTGAAAATCAAGCTGGCGGCGAAAAGACAGAGCCAAATCAGGGGGCTGAGGTAGATCCGGGTCAGACGAACGATGCCCAGAAGGCAGCGGAAGAGGAGCAGAAGAAGGCTGCCGAAGAAGCTGCCAGAAAGGCGGCGGAAGAAGCCAAAAAGAAAGCTGCTGAGGAGGCTGCTAAAAAGGCGGCGGAAGAAGCCCAGAAGAAGGCTGCCGAAGAAGCTGCCAAAAAAGCTGCGGAAGAGGCTAAAAAGAAAGCAGCCGAGGAAGCGGCAAAGAAGAGTGCCCAGTCGGCAAAGAACAGACAGAGTCGGGAAAGTCAAAGATCCGGCGGTCATCGGACGGACTCTTATGCCTCCTATGGCAGGCCGATTGAACTGACAGCGGCTCAGAAGCTGCAGAATATGCGGCTTGGTTTCCACCAGGTTGCCAAGAAATACGGTCTTGTCGCAGTCGGCAGCAAACGCTATCTGAATATTCGGGAAGACCGGGACGCATCCGCAAGAATCATCGGTACCATCAATGACCAGGGGCTGGTTTATGTTCTGGAAGACCGGAATGACGACTGGGTCTATATTGAATCCGGCGATGTCCGCGGCTTTGTCATGAAAAAATGGCTCCTGATCGGAGAGCAGGCGGATGCCGTTGTCAGGGAAAAGGGCGAAAAGAAGCTGGTTCGGGCTGTGGCAGTAGTGGACCCGCTCACCAACCGGGCTTACCGCTATTCCATGAGTACGGTGCAGAAAGTCATCCGCCTCGCCGGTGCGGCGACAACTGCCAACCGCCAGGCGCTGATTGACTATGCTATGACCTTTTTGGGCGGCCGCTATGTCTGGGGCGGAGACGATCCCCATACCGGGGCTGACTGTTCGGGTTTTACCCGCTATGTCTTTGCACATTTTGGGATTCCGCTTCCCCGTGTCTCCTATGAGCAGTGCTATGCCGGGACCCGCATTGAAGCGCAGGAGGCAAAGCCGGGCGATCTGCTCTTTTATGCAAGAAACGGTCAGGTCTACCACGTTCTGATCTATATCGGAGATGGAAAGGCAGTGAACGCGCAGTCGACAGCAACCGGCATCGTCGTTTCCAATGTCAACTACGACAAGGTCTGCTGGGGCGTCCGGATGATCAATGACGCCTACACTTCGACGCAGGCTTCTTCTCTGGTTGAGACCGGAATGAAGGCAACAAACGGCGATGCACAAGCCAAGCAGAGTATTATTGAAGCGCTGGCGGGCGCGTCCCAGAAGGCGTATGACGAGTACGGCTTTCCCAAGTCGGTTCTCATTGCGCAGGCGATTCAGGAATCCGGCTGGCTCTCCTTCCGGGAAGCGGAAGAGGGCGGCATGAGCGCTGCCGACAACAACATTCTGGGCATGAATGCGGAACTTCTGAACGACCAGTGGACCAGTCCCTGGACCGGCAGGAAGGTCGACCGCAACGTTCCCCAGTCTGTCAATGGACAGACGGTCACGGGCATTGAATCCATGCGGAGCTACGAGGATATCGAAGCCTGCCTTGAGGACTATGCTGCCTTTAAGATCGGCATTCATCCGGATCTGAGAGGATCTGACGATCTCAACAAGGTCATCGATGAAGGTCTGGAGGGCTATGCGACGGATCCGACTTACAAGGATTCAATCCGCAGGATCATTGATACCTACAATTTGACCCAGTATGATACCGGAGCGGCAAATGGTCAGGCTGACAGTACAGTCTATACCCAGGATCAGCTGGAACTGATCTGGGCGGTAACCGCTCAGGAAGATGATACCAGTTATGATGGGGCGCTGGCGGTCATTTCCACGGTCATGAACCGCGCCGACCGGAACTACGGCGGCTATGGCACGGATGCGCTGGCACAGCTCACGGCTGACGGTCAGTTCGCTTATTCTCCGACGGTATCAGATCCTTCCTATTATCAGAGAAGACTGCACGGAAATGTTCCGGACTTCGTCAAGCAGGCGGTCTCCGACTGTCTGACCCGGGGCATCCGCAATCACAACTTCAACAGTTTCAGAAGTACCAATAACGGAAGCCGGACCAGGATCGGCTGTAACTGGTATTTCAACGAAGACTGAACCGGATCTTATCAATTTTGTGTAGAAAAACGCAGGGCGCTTGAAACCCTGCGTTTTTTATTTTATATTGAGATTGAAAGCACCGCAAAATCTCTGCGGCCTGTCGATCGGGCGTTCTGCCCGGAATGATTCCACTAAATTTGTTTTTCTGTTGAGCAACAGGTTCAATGCTTTTTATATTGTTGACATTCAGTTTCTTTAATTTGTTTTGAAGATGTTATTTAACTGAAGAGTAGTTCACGACTGGAGGGATTTTCATGGAAAAAATGCATGAACTCTCCCCCGGGAAGACTGTCTGCGGAAAGTATCTGATTCTGCGGGAAATTGGACACGGCGCGACCAGCCGGGTCTATCTCGTGCGCGACTTGATTCTGGATACGACCTGGGCTCTCAAGTTGGTCGGACCCAAAAGAGGGGGAAGATCGGTTTTAAAGGGGGAACTGGACCGCCTGAAGGCTCTCAGCCATCCTGGTCTGCCCCGAATTGTTGATTTTGTGGAAACGGAGGTCGGACCGGGGATGGTCATGGACTATCTGGTGGGGGAGACGCTGGATGTCCGCCTGCAAAAGATTAAGACCGGTCAGGCAGAGCCTTTTTCGATTCGGGACCTTCTGCGCTGGAGTGCCCAGCTGCTGGATATCCTGAACTATCTCTCCAATCTGTCTCCGCCCCTGGTCTATCGGGATTTAAAACCCGGAAATATTCTGCTTCGTCGGGATCAAAATGTCATGCTCCTTGATTTTGGGACGCAGGTACATGAGGGGACGCCGGGATATGCCGCTCCGGAGCAGTTTGCGGCGGATGGAGAGGTGGACGGGCGGACAGACCTGTATGCTTTGGGGAAGACTATGCTTCGCCTTCTGGAGGCGGTCTCTACAGACTCACCGGGTTCTGGCGGAACTGTCCGCCGCGGCTTTTGTATGGTGATGAAAAAGGCGTGCAGGAGCAAGCCCCAAGATCGCTATGCCTCTGCCGGGGAGATGAAGGAAGCGGTTCTTGACCTTCTGGCAAAAAGCTATGGGAAGGGGGCTTTGCCTGGGATCAGCTTCTGTGATCAGGTTTCAGTCAGCAGAAAGTCGATTCTGCGGGCGGTTGGAATGGGAACTGCCGTCCTGGGCGTCACGGCTCTTTTGATGACAGTTTCTGCCAAGTCGGGAACTCAGACCCAACCAAGAGAGGCTAAAGAGGGGGATGAAACATTTGCAGCATCAAGTGCAGAAAGTAGGGGTGAAGAAGCATTGGGCGAAGCTTCCAGGGAAAAGTCAGCAGAACGGGAACTGCCAGAGTTCTATATGACTTCGGGTCATACTTCCAACAAAGGAAGTGGAGAGCCGCAAGAAGAGGAACCTGATAAGAAGATGCGCCCAGAGGGACAGGGGGTGAGAGCGGCTTCCGATGGACAGGGGGCTTCTTCTTTAGAAGATCGCAGCAGTCAGGCAGATCAAACCTATAAGGCGGAGTTGGAGCAATTTCGGGAATTATTAAATGCGGGTGGCGAGGCGGTAAAGGACGCGGAGCCTCGATTTCGCCGTCTGATCAGTTTAAAACCCGACCGCTGGGATCCCTATTTCTACTATATTTCTTATTTCTATCGGGAAGGCGACTTAAAGCGAGCCGCAGAGTTACTTTGTGAAGCGGAAGTTATCCCCGAGGCGAAGTACGACCCCAACTACCGATCCTTAAAGATTAAATTGCAGAACGCCGGGGCGCTCTGAGAAAGGAGCTTGTATGAAACATGAAAATGAAGGAAGAATGCGGTTTCTTGTAATGGTTATGGTTATGGGCTTGATTCTTTTTTCTGCCCGAAGCAAGCCGGCAGAGGGGAGTGACCTGGGGATGTTTACGGGAAAATCTGTCAGTGGAAATGGAGCGGCAGGTTCAATCAGTTCGGATTCCGTCAGCGACAACCATGAAGCCGATTCTTCAAAAGAAAAGCCTGATCCTTCAAAGGGGGAGACTGACAGTTCATCAGGGCAGCCCATAAAGCCCGGTGGGACTGATCAGCCGGGAAGTTCAGGGAAAGACACTGGAGACAGCGGAGAGACAGCAGAGAACCCTTCCCACCAGGGAACGGAAGAGTCGGAAGCTGAAGCCCCTGATAGTGGGAGTTCGGCTTCTCAAGGAGGCGGGGGTTCAGATTCTGGCAGCGATGAACAAGATACTGACGAAAGCGGAGAAACTACAACTTCTTCCGGTGAGAAGGAGAACGAAACGGATCATTCCGGGGGAAGCGAAGCCGGGCGATCCCAGCCTGGACCAGCCCACAGTACAGGCGGGAAGGCTCAAACCGGGGCAGATCCCTCCAAGTCAGCAGCCGGAGCACCCCAGCAGCCCCCGACCGATGACAAGAAGCCGGAAATTCGCATCTTTGGAGTGGCGGATCGGTCGGACAACCGGACGACGCTTACGGTAAGTGCCCTCATTAGGGACCAAGGTCTAAAGGAGGACAGCGTCTACGGCATTCTGGCGGCGACCAATTCCGGTCAGGAGATCGCAGGAAAGGCGGTTCCCCAGGACGCAGAAACTATAAAGCTGACCTTCCCGGAGATCACTGAGGACGATTACTACACTCTTAAGATCGGCGGGGCTGATCAGGCAGGAAATACAGCGGAAAAACGGATTTCCTTTACCGTGAACCAACATGGGACGGTGGCGGCGCTGACCAATCCCACTCTCAATCAAAGCACGGTCAACCAAAGGGAAGTAAAGCCGGAATTTCATATCTCGGATGTGGGGGAAGTGACGGACTTAAAGGCTAAGGTCAATGGGCAGGAAGTGGCGGCTCATTTTAATAAAAAAGGAAACCTGGAACTGTCCAGGCCCCTGACCAGGGAGGGAAACTATACCGTGACGCTGGAAGGCGTCGACTCCGCCGGAAATGCGATCCACACCACGCCTGTTCATTTTGCGATCGATCGGACCAAGCCCAGGCTCACCTTATCCGGTCCGGAAGAGGGAAAGACGACATACAGTGAGCCTTTTGACGTCGTCATTAAGAAGGATCGGAGGGAAGATCAGTTTTTTGCCATCTATCTGGATGGGCGAAAATTATCCAAAAAGGAATATGAAACGGATGAGTATGGCAGCCTTCATCTTCGGATTGATGAGGTTGGGACGCACACGATCCGGGTTAAGGCAAGGGATGCTGCGGGCAACAAAGCGGAAGAATCTACAATTTTTACCCTTGAGCAAAAGGCAGGAAAAGACAGAAAATGGCAGATATTCCTGGGAATTTTTGTGCCGGCAATCTTCCTCCTGCTTTTATTTTTAGGATTTAAAGTGAAAAAGCAAAAGGGCGGAACCTGAAAAAGACCCCACAGCTTGACAGCATGCTGAAAATGCAAGTAGAATATGGAACTATGTGGAGAAGGAGTGCTTTTAAGCATATCTCTGCGTATCATCTTGCCTAACAGCAAAACTGGGGGATTGACTCATGTACAAGAAGGTAGACACGAATATGAACTTCGTCGACCGGGAACATGACACGGTCAGGTTTTGGAACGACAATGACATATTCAATAAAAGCATGAAGCAGCGGGAGGGGAACCCGACCTATATGTTCTATGACGGGCCGCCTACGGCAAATGGCAAGCCGCATATCGGTCATGTGCTGACTCGTGTCATTAAGGATACGATCCCGCGTTACCATACCATGAAGGGGGAATTTGTTCCGAGAAAGGCCGGCTGGGATACACACGGACTTCCGGTCGAGATCGAGGTTGAGAAGAAGCTGGGTCTTGACGGCAAGGAGCAGATTGAAAATTACGGGGTAGAGCCCTTTATTCAGCAGTGTAAGGAATCGGTCTGGAAATATGAGGATATGTGGAGAACCTTCTCCGATGTCGTCGGCTTCTGGGCAGATATGGACCATCCTTATGTCACCTACCAGGACAACTTTATCGAGTCCGAATGGTGGGCTTTAAAGCAGATCTTCGACAAGGGGCTGCTCTACGAAGGCTACAAGATTGTACCCTACTGCCCGCGCTGCGGCACCCCGCTTTCCAGCCACGAGGTCGCGCAAGGCTATAAGACAGTAAAGGAGCGGTCGGCAATCGTCCGCTTTAAGGCAAAGGATGGGGATTTCTCCTATCTGGCATGGACCACGACTCCATGGACACTGCCGTCCAACACCGCTCTTTGCGTCAACCCGGAAGAGGACTATGTCCTGGCGGAATCAAAGGGGGAGAAGTTCCTCCTTGCCAGCGCCCTGTTGGAAAATATTCTGGGTGAGGATGTAACGGTCCTGGAACACTACAAGGGCCGGGATCTGTCCGGCAGAGAGTACGAACCGCTCTATGCCTGCGCCGGGGAAGCCGCCCAAAAGCAGCACAAGAAGGCTCACTATGTCGTCGCCGACGACTATGTCACCATGACAGACGGTACCGGTATCGTCCACATCGCGCCTGCCTTTGGTGAAGATGATGCCCGGATCGGTCGTGCCAACGACCTGCCCCTCATCAAATTCGTCAATGAAAAGGGCGAAATGACGGAGGAAACTCCCTTTGCCGGTATGCGGTGCAAGCCGTCCGAACGGGAGTTGGAGAAGGGAGCGACCAGCGCGGATCCGGAAGTCTTAAAGGATCTTGACGCGCGGGGCATCCTCTTTGCAGCGCCCAAGTTCGAGCATGACTATCCCTACTGCTGGAGATGCGACACGCCTCTTCTTTACTATGCAAGAGAGTCCTGGTTCATCAAGATGACGGCAGTGCGGGACGATCTGGTCAGAAACAACAAAGAGATCAACTGGATTCCCGCCAGCATCGGGGCAGGACGGTTCGGTGCCTGGATTGAAAATGTCCAGGACTGGGCGCTTTCCCGCAACCGTTACTGGGGAACTCCGCTTAATATCTGGGTCTGCCCGGACTGCGGCAAGAAGATTTCCATAGGGTCCAAGGCGGAACTGAAGGAACTGGGTCAGGATGTTCCGGACGATATCGAGCTGCACAAGCCCTATGTCGACCGGATCAAGATCACCTGCCCGGACTGCGGCAAGCAGATGAGCCGGGTGCCGGAGGTCATTGACTGCTGGTTCGATTCCGGGTCCATGCCCTTTGCCCAGTACCACTACCCATTTGAGAATAAGGAGCTGTTTGAGTCCAGATATCCGGCAAGCTTCATTTCCGAAGCGGTCGACCAGACTCGCGGCTGGTTCTATTCTCTGCACGCGATCTCGACCCTGCTCTTTAACAAGCCGGCGTTTAAGAACTGCATCATTCTGGGTCTGGTCCAGGATGAGAATGGGCAGAAGATGAGCAAGTCCAAGGGCAACGCCGTCGATCCTATGGAGGCGCTGAACCGCTATGGAGCGGACGCCATCCGCTGGTATTTCCTGACCAATTCGGCGCCCTGGCTGCCCAGCCGGTTCTATGGCAAGGCAGTGCAGGAGGGGCAGTCCAAGTTCCTGGGAACTCTGTGGAACACCTACGCGTTCTACATCCTCTATGCCAATATCGACAAGTTCGATCCTACCCGGCATCAGCTGGAGTATGACAAGCTGTCCGTCATGGACAAGTGGCTGCTTTCAAGGCTCAACACTACCATCCGGACGACGGATGAGTGCATGACCAATTACCGTCTGCCGGAAGCGGGCAAGGCTCTTCAGGACTTTGTCGACGACCTGTCCAACTGGTACGTCCGCCGGTCCCGCGCCCGTTATTGGGCTCACGGCATGGAGCAGGATAAGGTCAACGCCTACATGACCCTCTATACCGCCCTGGTCAACGTGATCAAGCTGGCAGCGCCCATGGTTCCCTTTATGACCGAGGAGATCTATCAGAACCTGGTCCGGTCGGTCGATAAGAATGCGGAGGAATCGATCCATCTGTGCAGCTATCCGGAAGCCGATGAAGCCCTGGTGGATCGCGAGCTGGAAGAAAATATGCAGCACGTCCGCGATATCGTTGTTTTGGGACGGGCGGCAAGAAATGAGTCCGGAATCAAGAATCGCCAGCCCATCGGCACCATGTACGTCCAGGCTCCCTACGACGTGCCGGAATATTTCCGGGAAATCGTCACGGATGAGCTGAATGTCAAGAAGATGGAAATGACGGACGACGCGGAAGCCTTTGCTTCCTACGAGTTTAAACCGCAGATGCGGACCGTAGGGCCCAAGTACGGCAAGCTCTTAAACGGCATCCGGACCTATCTGCAGGGAGTTGACGGACGAGCTGCCATGGACGCCTTGAAGGCTGACGGCAAGCTGACCTTTGAAGTAAATGGAGAAAGCGTGGAACTATCTGAGGAAGATCTCTTGATCAGCACCGTTCCGTCCGCTGCCTATGAGACGCAGAGCTACGGCGGCATCACTGTCGTTCTCGATAAGAATCTGACTCCCGATCTGCTGGAAGAGGGCTTTGTGCGGGAGCTGGTATCCAAGATCCAGACCATGCGGAAGGAAGCCGGCTTTGAGGTCATGGACCGCATCCTGGTCTTTGTCAGAGGAAATGAGAAACTCGCTGACATCATGAGAAAGAATCATGAGCAGATTGCGCAGGATGTTCTGGCTGATGATATCCTGTACGGGGAAGCTTCAGGCTATGTCAAGGATTGGAAGATCAATTCCGAGCCGGTAACCCTGGGAGTGAAGAAGCAGTAATCAGGCACAAATCCGGTGCAGCAACCGGCATCGGGGGAAGAGGAAAAAATGGCGAAAAAGGTGACAGTATCAAAGAATTTTGACAAGGAAGCATTCAAAAAGGAAGTCCGCGAAAGCGTCATCCGGCTCTATCGCAAGGACATCAAAAATGCCTCGCAGCAGGAGATATTCCAGGCTGTCGGCAGCGTTGTGGAAGGCGAGATTATCGATGACTGGATGAAGTCCTGCGAAGCGTTTGAAAAGCAGCAGAATAAGATCGTCTACTATATGTCTATGGAGTTCCTGGTAGGACGTGCCCTTGGCAACAACTTGCTGAACCTTGGCGAATATGAAGGCGTCAGAGAAGCTCTCGAAGAGATGGGCTTAAACATCAACGTCCTCGAGGACGAAGAGCCGGATCCTGCTCTTGGAAACGGTGGTCTGGGCAGACTGGCTGCCTGTTTCATGGACTCTCTGGCAACCCTGGGCTACCACGCTTACGGCTGCGGCATCCGCTACCACTACGGTATGTTCAAGCAGAAGATCGAAGACGGCTATCAGAAGGAAGTTCCGGATGACTGGCTGAAGAACGGCTATCCCTTTGAATTAAAGAGACCGGAGCATGCAAAGGAGATCCGGTTCGGAGGCAATACCAGAACCGAGTGGGATCCCAAGACCAACACCACCCATTTTATCTATGAAAATTATTCCTCCGTCCGGGCTGTTCCCTATGATATTCCGGTCGTCGGCTACAAGAACCATGTCATCGATACGCTGAGAATCTGGGACGCGGAAGCGATCAACACCTTCTCCCTGGATTCCTTTGACAAGGGCGACTATGACAAGGCGGTGGAGCAGGACAACCTGGCTCGTACCATTACGGAAGTTCTCTACCCCAACGACAATCACTATTCCGGCAAGGAACTGCGGCTTAAGCAGCAGTACTTCTTCGTCTCCGCGACCGTCCAGGAAGCCCTGGTCAAGCACATGAAGACGTATGGAACTCTGGACAATCTGCCGGAGAAGGTTGCTTTCCAGATGAACGATACCCATCCGACCGTCGCTGTCGCCGAGCTGATGAGACTGCTCCTTGACGAGTACGGCTACGGCTGGGACAAGGCTTGGGAGATCACGACCAGGTGCTGCGCCTACACCAACCATACCATCATGGCGGAGGCGCTGGAAAAATGGCCGATCGACCTCTTCTCCAGACTGCTGCCCCGCATCTACCAGATCATCGAGGAGATCAACCGGAGATTCCTGACCAGTATCCAGGAACGCTATCCCAACGACACCAACAAGATCAAGAACATGGCGGTCATCTATGACGGTCAGATCCGGATGGCTTACCTGGCGATCGTCGGCGGTCACGCGGTCAACGGCGTAGCGGCGCTTCATACCGAGATTCTGAAGAAGGATGTTCTGAAGGACTTCTATGAAATGATGCCGGAGAAATTCTCCAACAAGACCAACGGCATTACGCAGAGACGTTTCCTGCTCCATGGCAACCAGAAGCTTGCCAACTGGATCACGGACAAGATCGGTGAAGGCTGGGTGACGGACCTGCCCCAGGTGGCAAAGCTCAAGGTCTATGCGGATGACGACAAGGCTCTTCAGGAGTTCATGAATATCAAGCGCCAGAACAAGGTCAGACTTGCTGAGTACATCAGGGTTCATAATGGCATTGAAGTGGATCCCAACTCGATCTTTGATATTCAGATCAAGAGACTGCACGAGTATAAGAGACAGCTGCTCAACATTCTGCACATCATGTACCTGCGCAATAAGCTGAAGGCAAACCCGGGCATGAACTTCTATCCCAGAACCTTCATCTTCGGAGCCAAGGCTTCCGCCGGTTACAAGGTGGCGAAGAACATTATCAAGCTGATCAACTCTGTGGCGGAGATCGTCAACAACGATCCGGACCTGCAGCACAAGCTCAAGGTCGTCTTCATTGAGGACTATAAGGTATCAAACGGCGAGCTGCTCTTCTCCGCAGCGGACGTTTCTGAGCAGATTTCCACGGCTTCCAAGGAGGCTTCCGGAACGGGCTGCATGAAGTTCATGCTGAACGGCGCTCTGACTTTGGGTACTATGGACGGCGCGAATGTGGAGATC
This sequence comes from Lachnospiraceae bacterium UBA3689, assembly GCA_002371465.1. Lineage (GTDB taxonomy): Bacteria > Bacillota > Clostridia > Lachnospirales > Lachnospiraceae > Chordicoccus. The sequence goes on from DFIU01000003.1 coordinate 77,702, forward strand.
GTCGAGGAAGTCGGCAGGGAAAATACCTTCATTTTCGGTCTGTCCTCGGAAGAAGTCATCAACTACGAACATAACGGCGGCTACGATCCGGAATACATTTTCAACACGGACGGCGAGATCCGCCAGCTTCTGGTCCAGCTGGTCAACGGTACCTTCGATCCGGATACGGATCTTTTCCGCCCGATCTACGACAGCCTTCTGACCGACAAGTTCGGAACGCCGGACCGTTACTTCATCTTAAAGGACTTCCATTCCTATGTGGAAGCCCAGAAGCAGGTGGAGGAAGCTTACCGGGATGAAAAGAAATGGGCGAAGATGGCGCTTTTGAATACGGCGAGCGCCGGTAAGTTTTCTTCCGACCGGACCATCTTAGAGTACGCTAAGGAGATCTGGAACCTGGATCCGGTCAGGATGTAAGCGTACAGGTGCAGGACCATTTTTAAAGATCGATCTTAGACATTGGGGATGGGGCGGCAGAAGTGCCGCCCCATCTTTGTTACGATTTCTTTACATGTAAATTTTCATATGATAAACTTATTTTGATTATGGAATCCTATACTGATGGGGCAGCAGGCTCTTTTGGTATTTTGCGTATAGAAGGCAGAGTTAGGAGTAAGGGGTGCACAAAGTTGGATAAAGCGGAATACAAAATCAAGTTGGAAGAGATCAATTCGCTGGCAGAGCACGGGGACTTTGACGGCGCCTCTAAGGCAGCGGATGACGTCGACTGGAGACACGTCAGAAGCTCACGGACGCTGTGCATGATCGGGGAGATCTATGAAGCCTGCAAACGATATGACGACAGTCTGAAAATCCTGAAGTACGCCTATAAGCGGTCTTCGGCAAGTAAGACGGTTTTGTACCGACTGGCTGAGCTCAGTATTCGCAAGGGCGATTTTGATGAAGCCAAGCGCTTTATGAATGAATTTGAGCAGCTTGCCCCCAATGACTCCTCCATCTTCATCCTGAAATATAAGCTGCTCCGCGCCAATAAGGCGACACTCGATGAGCAGATCGCTGTTTTGCAGCAGTACAAGGACCGCGAATACACGGAGCGCTGGGCATATGAACTGGCAAAACTCTACAAGAGAAACGGTCAGACTGAAAAGTGCGTAGAGGAATGTGATGATATGATCCTCTGGTTTTCGGAGGGGCGCTTTGTGCAAAAGGCGATGGAACTGAAAATGCAGTTCACGTCCCTGACCGCAACCCAGCAGATCAAGTATGAGAGCATGAAAGCGGCAAATGCCGAAGACAAGACGGCAGCTGCGGCTGGAACAACGTCAGTTCCTGCTTTTGATAAAGCAGCGGCAACGGTTTCCGCTGCCGACCAAGGGCAGGCGGCAAAAGCGGAATCTTTGACAGCGGCGCCGGCAAAGACAGCTGTGGAAGTTGCAGCCGATCCTGCGGACGGCATGACCCGGGTGGAGCAGGCTGTCGCGGCAGCTTCTGAGTCAGAAGAGGCGGTGGAGAGCCTCGATCTGACCAAAGACAAACTTCCGGAACAGAAGGTGATGTCCGGACAGGACCATAAATTCTCTTTAAGCGGAGAAATGCTGCAGAACCGGCTGGCGGACAGCATTAAAGCGGTATTTTCGGGGATGCGGCCGACGGATCAAAGTGCTGATGAGGTGGTTCCCGATATCAAGCCCCAGGTTCGGAACCTGGAGCCGGAATCGGATGACGCCGGAACCGGTGAGGTCGTCCGGGAAGAGGATGAAGAGGCTCCGAAGACGGTTCGGGAGTCGGAAGATGAACTTGCCTTTGATCAGATGATGAAGGATGATCAGAAGGAAGAACAGCTGGATCTGGACCGGCTCTTTGCCGAAACCAGCAGCAATCTGGCAGGGGAAGTCGCTTCCGGCAACTATATCCTGGCGGACACCCTGGAAGAGGACCGGCCGGCGGATGCGAAAGAGCGGCAGATCCCGATTGCGGCAAGCGATCTCAAGCAGGAAGATGAGGAACTGACCGGGCGGGAGACGGACGAATCTCTGGGGCTTACACGGGAGTTCCATTTCCGGGAAGAGCTGGCTAAGGCTATGGCTGCGGCTGATCATACAAAAGAAGACGCTAAAAAGAATCCGATCCCGAGACCGGAAGAGGCGGCAAAGAAGACCGTATTAAAGGCTAAGGGCAGACTGGGAGAAGACCTTCAAAGAGAAGGGGCGGAATTCTCCGGTGCGGATGAAGATCTTCCGGATCTGGATATCCCCATGGAGATTCAGTCCGAAGATCTTACTTCGGACGGCATCAGCGATGAGGACCTGCTGCAGAAATTCGGCGATGATGAGGCAATCCGCAGGGAACTTCTGGCGGATGAAGAACCGGAAGAGGGCAAGAGCGAGGAAGACAGGCAGAAGACGCTGATGAACCTCTCCGCCGTCTCCGGTATCGAAGGCAATCTGGAAGGCAGCAAGGACATCATCGAGCATATCATGGAGGAGCCGGAAGTTTTCCAAAAGATCCCGGTTGAGGCAAGGAAGCTGGAAGATAATGAGAAGAAGGCTCTGTCCTATTTTGCCAAGATCCCGGGCGTAGATTTCCAGGTTACAACAGCTCTTGCCGATATCCACAACAACTGCGGCGACAAGACCTCCAAGAGCGGCAATGTCATCATCATGGGACGGCAGGGATCCGGCAAGACCAGACTGGCTCAGGGCTTGATTCTGGCGGTTTGTCAGCATTTAAATATGCAGGCGGCTAAGACAGCCATCGTCGTGGCGGATGAGTTCAATCAGAAGGATCCTGCTGAGGCGGTTTCCAAGCTGGCCGGCGGTTTCCTCGTCATTGAGGCAGCGGGTTCCCTGAGCGATGAGACGATCGACAAGCTGAACCGAGCCATGGAATTCAGGACGGACGACCTGCTGGTGATCCTGGAGGACGAAAAGGCGGATATGCGGGCTATGCTGGATGCTCATCCGGATTTTGCCGGGAAGTTCTCATCCCAGATAACCGTCCCGGTCTTTATGAATGACGAGTTGGTCACCTTTGCCAAGACTTACGCCAAGGAGATGGGCTATAAGCTGGACGAACTGGCAACCCTGGCTCTTTATACGATGATAGGCGACAATCAGAAGGAATCCGAGCCGGTGACCGTCAGCGTCGTCAAGCAGATGGTGGACAAAGGCATTGACCGCCACAACCGCAAGCTCCGTCTCGGCAAGTCTGAAAAGAGCGCGGACGGCAGAACCATTTTAAAAGAAAAAGATTTTAATTTCTGAAAACAGAGAATCTGCGCCAAAGATACGGTGAGATTTGAGCAAAAAAATAGGACATCCTGTCTGCCAACCGGCGGGCAGGATGTCTTTTAAAAGAGAGGCTTTTATGGCAGAACCATATCTGGGCAATCCGGGAAGAACAAGTGAAATCCTGCGGAAATATAACATTTCCGCCAAGAAAAAATATGGGCAGAACTTTCTGATCGATGCCGGTGCCCTTGAAGGCATCATTGAGGCAGCCGGCGTGACCAAGGATGATTTTGTCCTGGAAATCGGACCGGGAATCGGGACGCTGACCCAGTATCTGGCTGCCCGCGCCAGAAAGGTGTGCGCGGTCGAAATTGACCGCAGCCTGCTGCCGATCCTGGAAGATACTTTAAATGACTGGGATAACGTGGAAGTGGTTCCGGGGGATATCCTAAAGACCGATATCGGAGAGATCGCGGAGAGGGAAAATGGGGGTCGACCGATCAAGGTCGTGGCGAACCTGCCCTACTACATTACGACCCCCATCATTCTGGGACTGTTTGAGAGCCGGGCACCGATGGAGTCCATGACTGTGATGGTGCAAAAAGAGGTTGCCGACCGGATGCAGGCAGGTCCGGGGTCCAAGATCTATGGGGCTCTCTCCCTGGTCGTTCAGTACCATTCCGAACCCCGGATCGACTTTATCGTCCACCCCAACTCCTTCCTGCCCCAGCCGGGCGTGGACAGCGCCGTCGTGACGCTGAAGCGCCACCGGCAGCCGCCGGTCGAAGTTAAGGACGAGAAACTTCTCTTTGATCTGATCCGGGCATCCTTCAACCAAAGGAGAAAGAAGCTCAGCAACGGGATCGCCAACTTTGCCGGCTTTTCCTTTTCAAGGGGAGAGGCGGAGGAAGCTTTAAAGCGGGCAGGTGTATCCCCGACCATCAGGGGAGAGGCGCTGGACCTGGGGCAATTTGCAAAGATCGCTGATACCCTATATGAAATTCGTGCTGAGAAACAGCAGTAAATCATGATGTGATTTTGCTCTATGCAAGCAGACTTGATTCGGTATGATGGCAACATGCTCATTCTGTCATTAAGCATCCTATACAAGCAAGTGGACCTGATTGATGTGGTTAGTCTGCTTACTCCTTTTGAGAATCGGATATTTTCCGTACCTGTCTTACGATAAAAACTTGAAATTACACGGGAGGAACGTTGTAAGAGAGTTAGCAGGGGAGGATTTTTTGGCGTGGCAGAGGTAAGTTTGAAAATTTTAGATTTATTTAATTGTAATCTATGGAAAGCCTAGTATAATGGCGGTTATGCGCAAAGGAGGGTAAACGCAATGAAGATCAGAAGAATGGCAGCAGTGCTGGCGGCGGCAGCCGCTGTAACGATGGGCTTTACCCCGGCAGCCGTGATGGCAGACGCCGGAACGACACCGTTTGTATCTCTGGGTGCGGATCTGAGCAGCCAGCAGCGGGCGACCGTCCTGAAGCTTTTGGGCGTGACGGAGCAGGAACTGACAGAGGATACAACGGTGACAGTCACCAACAGCGATGAACACCAGTATCTGGATGGCAAAGTGGACGCCAGAATGATCGGGACCCGGGCTCTTTCTTCCTGCAAGGTGGAAAATGCGGCGGAAGGGACCGGCATCAAGGTCGAAACCCACAATATTACCTATGTCACCCCGTCTATGTATGAAAATGCCCTTGCTACGGCAGGCATGAAAAATGCGGAAGTCGTTGTGGCAGGTCCGACCAATATCTCCGGAACGGCAGCTCTGGTCGGAGCGATGAAGGCATACGCCAAGATGAACGGCGAAGTGATTGAGCCGACCGTCATTGACAGCGCGACCGATGAATTGGTCACGACCGGTCAGGTGGCGCAGGATACCGGGGACGCGGACAAGACGACCCAGCTGATCGCGGCAGCCAAACAGGTGGTGGCGGAAAATGATCTGACCGATCCCAAGGAGATCGGAAGTGCTGTCGATGATATCTCATCCCAGCTGGAGATAAAACTCTCCGATGAGGACCGGCAGCTCATTATCGAACTGATGCAGAAGATCAGCAATCTGGACCTGGATTCCAAGGACCTGACCCAGCAGGTCGGCAGCATTTACAAGGAGATCCAGAACCAGGGACTCGACCTGAGCAAGTACGGCATCAGCAAGGCGGAGGCGACCGGCTTCCTGGACAAGCTCATTCAGTGGGTCAGACAGTTCTTTAATTGATATCTTGAGATGATTGATCAGGCTGTCTAAAGGTCTGGATGGAACTTGTCAAAGACAGAGGCATCGAAACAAATAGGAACAAGCCTTTGAAAAAGCGGGAAAAAATCCGATCATTTGAACGGGAATTTTTCCAAATACCGGAAGAGGGCTGCCGCAACATCAAATTGCGACAACCCTCTTTTTTGGACCTCGGTAAGTCTGAATTTTGTCTTGCAGGATTTACTTATTTTCAAAATATCTCTTGTAAAGACCCTGAAAAGCCTTGCCGTGACGAGCTTCATCTCTTGCCATTTCATGAACGGTGTCATGGATTGCATCGAGATTCAGAGCCTTGGCGCGCTTAGCCAGATCAGTCTTGCCTGCGGTTGCGCCATTTTCAGCCTCGATTCTCATTTCCAGATTCTTCTTGGTGGAATCGGTGATGACTTCTCCCAGCAGTTCTGCGAACCTGGAAGCATGATCAGCCTCTTCGAATGCAGCCTGCTTGTAGTACATGCCGACTTCCGGATAACCTTCTCTGAATGCTACGCGGGACATAGCCAGATACATACCGACTTCAGAGCATTCAGCCGTGAAGTTGGACTGCAGATCTGCCTTGATGTCTTCCGGAGCGTCAGCTGCAACACCGACAACATGCTCTGCTGCCCATGTCATATCGTCGCCCTGCTTGACGAACTTGTCGGACGGAGCCTTGCAGACCGGGCACTGTTCCGGAGCCTGATCGCCTTCATAGACATAACCGCATACACTGCACACCCATTTTGCCATAATACATATCTCCTTTGTGATAAATTGAATTTCAGCCGATTTTGTACATGAAATTGTGCAAAACATCTGAAATTGCATCCTTACTAGCTACCGAATTCAATGTATCACGCAGGAAATGGAAAAGCAAGAGAAAATGAGATTTAATCTCAATAAGATTTGTCTAACCAAATAGGTGGGGGGGAGATGCCGGTGTGTCTGTCAGCCATAAAAATCCAAATGTATCTGGCATTGGCAAATAAAATAATCAGGAGTGCCTGATAGAAAGGATTCTAAGGTGTTTGGTTTGGCAAATGTATCAGGGAACTGACGATGACAAAAGCCCAAAGTGGAATTCAACCAGGCAAAATGGTATAGTGGTAGGCGATAGATATCTTGAATTGGGGGCTTTATGGCAGCAGCGAAAAAGCATCTGTACTTCCTGGATTTTCTGAGAATCCTTGCCTGCCTGATGATCATAGCCGGGCATTTTTATATCAGTCTTCAGGACAGCGGAAGGTATGACTTTATCGGTCAAAATATCCGGCTCGATAACCACCTGGTCAGCCTGCCGCTGCTTTCGGTCTGCCTTTTTTTCATGATGTCGGGCTTTGGACTGACCCTGTCCTGGAAGGATCGAACCTTTGATCCGGCGGACTATATCAAAAAACGTTTCACCCGGGTGCTGCTCCCGTTTTATCTTGCGACGGTCCTCTCGATGGCGGTCAAGTTCTTTTATCAGCATGAACCGCCCTTTCCCAAAACTGTCCATCCGGCCAGCCTGCTGCTGACCGTATTGGGGCTTGACACTTACGCGACCGCCCACGGCTGGACGGAAAATTTCGGTCAGGGGATCGGTGAGTGGTTCCTGGGAGCCTTGGTGATCCTCTATGCGGTATTTCCCTTTTTGCTCGCGGCGATGAAGCGCCACCTCCTGGTTACGACCGGCGTTCTGGCTGCTGTTTGGCTGGTCTGGATAAAACTGATCGCGGGAAATGAGCCCGGCATCAACATGGATGTCGGCGGCATCGGCTTTGAATTTGTCCTGGGCATGGTCCTTGCCTTTTGCTATCAGGCGATTCCAAAGTGGACAGTCTGGCTTTCCGGCTTACTGGCGGTATCAGCGGCGGCAGGCTTTCCGGCTCTGCTTGCCGGACGGGCGGGGGAGAGCGTGGGGAATCCGCTGACCATGGTCATCACCCTGATTTACGGAACGGCGATCTTCCTGCTCTTTTTGCAGCTGGAGCGCATTTTGTGGAAGGCTGGAATCAAAAAAACGTCCGGGACCAGGTGTCTGGTCTATGTCTCGGGGCTGACCTATGAGACCTTTTTGATTCATCACAAGGTGATCTGGTTCTTTGAGGACCGGCTGCCTGCTGGCTTCATGACGACAGAGCAGTTGGTCAGAGTCGCCCTGCTGGAACTGCTCGCCATGATCGGAGCGGGACTTGTGATCCGGCTGCTGGAACAGGGAATCAGGCTTTTATTTTCCGGGATCAGATTGGCAGGAAGGACCAAAGGACGTGCCAGTTAAAAAGAGCAACTGAATGGAAGAGAATAAAAGCAGGAACTAAGCAGATGAACTTAAGAGAAACATAGGGAGGATTTTGTGGGAGCGATATTGATCTGGTGGCTGTCGATTCTTCTGATCGGGATCGGCTATTTGCCCCTGTCCGTGTGGATCTTTCAAAAATTTGATGACCGGGGCTGGCTCTTTTCCAAAGTGATCGGGCTCTTTTTGACCGGCTGGCTGCTCTGGGTCTTCAGCGTCCTCAAGGTTCTGCAGTTTCGGCAGAGAAATGTCCTGCTGCTGGTCCTCATCTGTTCCATCCTTAACTATCTGCTCTACGCCCTGTATCTTAGAAAGAGGGGACTTGCCGGGAGTGCCGCAAACCCCCTCAAGGACCTTTCGGCTTCTTCCGTCCGCCTGCCACTGGTCATCTGCGAGGAAGTGATGTTTGCCGGCCTGTTTCTTTTTGCCGTCTACGTCATCGGTTTTCGTCCGGACGCCTACGGGACGGAAAAGTTCATGGACTACGGCTTTATGACCGCCATGTCCCGGGCGAACTACCTGCCTTTTGAGGATATCTGGTACGCGGGCTACAGCGTCAACTATTATTACGGCGGTCAGTATTATGCTTCTTTTTTGATGAAAATGACCGGGCTTTCAGCCGGGATCAGTTACAACCTGATGCGGGGGACGATCACGGCACTTTCCTTTGCCCTGCCCTTTTCCCTGGCCTATCAACTGATGCAGGATAAAATGGGACAGGCTGCCCGCTCACCCTGGTTCGCCGGATTTTTAGGCGGCGCGGCGACTGCCTTTGGCGGAAACGGTCACTACCTGGTCTATGGGATTTTCCTGCCTCTTATCAGGGGCAAGGATAAGCCCCACTACTGGTTCCCGGATTCGACCCGCTACATCGGCTACAAGCCGGACCTGCCGGATAAGACCATCCACGAATTTCCGGCTTATTCCTCCATCGTGGGGGATCTGCATGCCCACTACATCAACCTGATCTTTGTCCTGGCGGTCCTTGCTATCGTCTATGCCTGGGCGCAGAAGGAAGATCTCAGGCGGCCTGACCGCCGCCCCGTCCTAAGACCGGAACTTGTCCTCATTGGGATTTTTACCGGTCTCTTCCGCTGGACCAATTTCTGGGATTTCCCGATCTATTTTGTGGTCACGGGCTCTATCCTCTTTTTTGTGAATTGGCGGACCTATCGGGGCGAATTTTTACGCTGGATGGGTATCATGCTGGGGGAAGTTTTGGAGATTCTGCTGGTTGGCTATCTCGTCTCCCTGCCCTTTACGGCTTCTTTTTACCAGATCTCTTCCAAGATCGGGCTGACCCACAGCCATACCCTGCTCCGGCAGCTGGTCCTTTTGTGGGGGCTGCCGGCAGGAATCTTTATCCTTTTTGCCGGCAGGCTGATTTTCGAGCGGGTACGTATGAAAAAGACTCTGCCCGCAGCCTTAGTCCATGCCCGGCGGCTGGCGCTGCCGGATCTGACTGTCCTTTTGTGGGGACTGTGCGCGGCGGGCCTGGTCTTTTTGCCGGAAGTTATCTATGTCAAGGATATATACGGCAAGTCCTTCTACCGAGCCAATACTATGTTTAAGCTGACCTACCAGGCCTTTATCCTCTTTGCCCTGGTCATGGCTTACGTTCTTGTGCGGACTCTTGCGGGCAAGGGCAAAATCTTAAAAGTCGTCGGAGGGGCGGCCCTGGTCCTGCTGCTGTTGACGATTGGCTATACGGGGCTGGGCGTTTCCGGCTGGTTCGGAAATATTTTTAAGACTGAGGATCGGATCAGCACCGACGCCTCGGTCTTTATCAGCCGCTACTATTCATCGGATTATGAGGCGGTCAAATGGCTGAACGAGCGGGTCGAAGGGACGCCGACCCTGCTGGAGGCGCCGGGCGACAGCTACAGTGAGTACGAGCGGATTTCCGCGGCGACCGGGCTTCCGACCGTGGCGGGCTGGTATGTCCATGAGTGGCTGTGGCGGGGCGGTCATGAGGCGGAGGATCAGCGGATCGCGGATGTCAGGACGATCTATACGTCAAAGGATGCTGCGGAAGTCAAGAAGCTGCTGAAAAACTACGATATTTCCTACATCTATATCGGAAAATTGGAGCGGAAAAAATATCCTGGTCTTCAGGACAAGGTGCTGCAGAGCCTGGGTGAAACGGTCTGGTCGGATGGGGTCAGCACCTATATTTTAAGAGTGGGATCATGAATCCTGCAACTTGGAGAAAACCGAAGCCTAAAACGCTCAACTCAATAAGTTGGAAGGTAAGTCGGAAACTACTGTAGAAAGATACTAGCGAAGTCTGCTGCTGGCGCAGGTCGAAGATGCACTCTTGCGAAAGCATCCTTTTCTGCGTAAAATAAAACTATCTATGGGTAATCCCCGAGAGGAGACGATTGAATATGAAAAACAGAGGAACTTACTATATGACGACGGCGATTGCCTATGCTTCGGGCAAGCCGCACATCGGAAATACATACGAAATTATCCTGGCGGACGCGATCGCCAGATACAAACGGCAGATGGGTTACGACGTTTTCTTCCAGACCGGAACGGACGAACATGGTCAGAAGATTGAGGACCGCGCCAGGAAAGCCGGTATGAAACCCAAGGAATACGTCGATCAGACCGCGGGAGAGATCAAGCGGATCTGGGACCTGATGGATACTTCCTACGATAAGTTCATCCGGACGACCGATCCGGACCACGAGGAGAAGATTCAGAAGATCTTCCGCAAGCTCTATGACCAGGGCGATATATACAAGGGCTACTACGAGGGCATGTACTGCCAGGAGTGTGAGGCTTTCTATACCCCTTCCCAGCTGACCGAGGACGGCAGGTGCCCGGTCTGCGGCGGTGAGGTCCACGAGGCAAAGGAAGAAGCGTATTTCTTTAAAATGAGCAAGTACGCCGACCGCCTGATGGAGCATATCAAGACCCACCCGGAATTTATCCAGCCGGAGTCCCGCAAAAATGAGATGATCAACAACTTCTTAAAGCCGGGCCTTCAGGACCTGTGCGTGTCCCGGACTTCGTTTTCCTGGGGCATCCCGGTTGATTTTGATCCCAAGCACGTCACCTATGTCTGGCTGGACGCGCTCTGCAACTACATCACCGGCATCGGCTACGATCCGGACCGGTCTTCCGACCTCTTCAAGAAATACTGGCCGGCTGACCTGCACCTGCTCGGCAAGGATATCATCCGCTTCCATACCATTTACTGGCCCATTTTCCTGATGGCGCTCGATCTGCCCCTGCCCAAACAGGTCTTCGGTCATCCCTGGCTGCTGCAGTCGGGCGGCAAGATGAGCAAGTCCAAGGGAAATGTCATTTACGCGGACGACCTGGCGGAGATCTTCAACGTCGACGCGGTCCGCTATTTCTGCATCCATGAGATGCCCTTTGAAAATGACGGGGTCATTTCCTACGATCTCATGGTCGAACGGTGGAACTCCGAACTCGCCAATACCATGGGTAATCTGGTCAACCGCACGATCGCCATGTGCAACCAGTACTTCGGCGGAGCGGTGCAGAACCGGAAGGTCTCCGACGACGAGGGGATCGACGACGATTTCAAACAGGTCATCGGAGAGACCGTCGGCAAGGTCGAGGAGAAAATGAACCAGCTCCGCGTGGCGGATTCCCTGACCGAGGTCTTCAGCCTCTTCAAGCGGTGCAATAAATACATTGATGAGAACGAGCCCTGGAAGCTGGCTAAGGATGAGTCCAAGCAGGACCGGCTGGCGACAGTTCTCTACAACCTCTTTGACGGGATTGAGACCGGAGCGACCCTCCTTTCCTCCTATATGCCGTCGACGGCTAAGAAGATCCTGGAGCAGATCAAGGCTCCGGCGATCGACTACGACGAGCTGGGTCATGCCGGCAACTATCCGGAGGAAAATAAGGTGACAGACCAGCCTGAGATCCTCTTCCAGAGACTGAAGCTGAAGGACGTCATGGACCGGGTGGAAGAACAGAAGAAGAAAGCCGGAACGGTTATCGCCAGGGATGCGGAACCCGAGCAGAAGAAGACGGAAGCGGCAAAAGAGGGTGAAGGGGCAGCGGTCGCCTATACTCACAAGGCGGAATGTACCTATGAGGATTTCGACCGGTGTGAATTCCGCGTCGGCGTCATCCGGGCATGTGAGGAAGTCAAGAAGTCCCGGAAGCTTCTGTGCAGTCAGGTCGACCTGGGTGATCAGACGGTTCAGATCCTCTCCGGACTCCGTCCCCAGTACACTCCGGACCAGATGGTCGGGAAGCGCGTCATGGTTATCACCAACCTGGCACCCCGCAGGATGGCGGGACTGATCTCCCAGGGCATGATCCTCTGTGCTGAGCAGGCGGACGGGACTTTGGCTCTCATGACTCCGGAAAAGGATCTGCCGGCAGGTTCTGAAATCGGATGAGTATGGTTTGAAATGTGAAAAGAGCATCGGAGGCGATTGCCTTCGATGCTCTTTTGCGGGATTTTACAGTTTGCCATGTCATGGATCTTTTTTAATAAACTGGCTACTGCTATGAAGGTACGAAAATCTATGCAGAACCCTACTTAATTTTTCTTTGTTTCGGTAAAATGGGATCGTAGCCTGCATGGCTTAAATGAAGGGAGATAACATGATATTTGACACGCATGCCCACTACGATGACGAGGCATTTTCAGAAGATAGAGAAGACCTGATAGCAAGTTTAAAGGAGGCGGGCATCGGCCATGTGATCGATGTCGGCGCTTCAAAGGCAAGTCAGCCCCTCGTAAAGGGGCTTGCTGACCGATATGATTTTATATACGGCGCGCTGGGCATGCATCCGGACGAGGTCGGGGATCTGGATGACAGGCTCTGGGAGTACATAAAGGAAGGTCTGGATCACGATCCTAAGATCGTTGCCGTCGGCGAGATCGGTCTTGACTACCACTGGGACGTGCAGCCGCACGATGTCCAGATCCACTGGTTTAAGGAGCAGATCCGGCTCGCCCAGGAGCGGGATCTGCCGATTCTGGTCCATTCCCGCTCCGCCGCTGCGGATACGATGGCGGTTATTCAGGAACTGTATGGAGAGGGGACGCCCGGTTTTGCTATGAAGCGGAAGGGGATTATCCACTGTTACAGCTACTCCCTGGAGCAGGCAAAGCTATATACAGGTCTCGGTTTTTATCTGGGGATTGGCGGGGTTGTAACCTTTAAAAATGTCAGGAAACTGAAGAAGGTCGTCACAGAGATTCCGCTCGACCATCTTCTGCTGGAGACGGATTGTCCCTATATGGCGCCCGAACCTAACCGGGGAAAACGGAACTCCTCCTTCTATCTTCCCTACGTCGTGCAGGCGATTGCCGATCTCAAGGGAATTTCCACCGAAGAAGTGGAGGATACGACCTGGAAAAATGCCATGGATCTCTTCCAGATACCTGTGTAAAGATGATGCATTTTCTCACTGGCGGTGTTTTCTGACGTTGCGCGGGGTAGAACCATAGATTTCCCGGAACATCCGGCTGAAGAGCTTATAATTGGTGAAGCCGTGTTCCTCGATCAGCCGCATGATGGGTTGGTCCGTCGCGATGAGATCATGGTAAATGTGAGTCAGCCGCACCCGGTTAAGATGCTCCGTAAAGGTTATGCCGACGCTCTGACGGAAGAGGCGGCTGAAATATTCGCGGCTGAGGCTGAATTCCCCGGCGATGTCCTCCAGGGAGAGCGGTTCTTTATAGTGCGCGTCCACATACTGGAGGATCTCTTTTGTCCGCATCTGCCGCTGTGTCAAAGACGGCGCGTCATCATCATGAAGAGGGATGGAAAAGTCCCGGATCAGCCGGTAGATCACGTCCAGAGCGATAGATTCTGACTCAATCCGGTAACCGGTCGGCTGCTGGACATAGAGCGGAGGCAGCTGCTTCAGACAGTCCAGAATTTCCAGATAAGCACCGAGCTGCTCGTCTACCAGTTCTTCCCGGCTGCAGTGAATCAGATATTTTCCCTGACCGCTGAGCTTGGAATCGATAAAGTCCCGGTCGACATGAATAATGATCTGCATCATGGACTGTCTCGCCTGGACCTCATGGATCAGATTGGAGTCGATCACAAGGGCATCTCCCTGCACCAGTTTGTAGCGCTGTCCCTCGATGACAACGCCCATGGTGCCGTTCAGCAGATAGATAATCTCCAGCTCTTTGTGCCAGTGGGTTGTGCGCAGACTTCCTAGGGCGGTCCGGTATTCAATCTGAATCGGTTCATTTTGAAAGTTCTGCTGATAGACGGCTTCTTCCATAATTGCTCCTCCGGGATGATTTTTGACAAAGGTGTTATATATTTATCTTACCACGATGTAATGCTCAATTGGCAAAACTATGGCTGATTTGCTCGGATTTTTACAAAATGATATCAATATTATCCTAAACTCGGTCAAAAACCTTTCTTATCCCTGCCTCGTCTGTCCTCTATACTGGTCACCATCAAACAGCAATTCCTATAGGATGAAGCATCCGGAAAGGAGACTACAGATGACAGCAGAAAAGGCGCTTCACATTTATGAAGCAGCTCATGGATATACCGCAGCAGACGGGAAATATATGGATTTCAGCTCCAGAGTAAAGAATTTTATTGCGGAGCAGGCTTCCATCTTCGGAGCAGGATCCGCTTCCGTCAGCCAGGCTAACAAATTCGTCAGCGATCTGGTTGTTGAAGCTGCAGCGGAGTCATAAGAGCTGCTTCCAAACTTTTAAACAAGCCAAGCACATCACATTCACAGATTTTACACCCATACCTCCCAAAAGGACCGGATTTACGTCGAGTAAGGCGCAGATCCGGTCTTTTTCTATATGAAGAAAACGCGGAGATTCGGTGCCCCGGATTTTGCTTCTGGTTTGGGAAGTTCCAACCTACACAAACTAAAAAGTAGAAGAAGTAAAAAAGAGCAATTTTTCTAAATGATGGCGAAAATTTCACTAATTACTTATGCAAATAAACCAAATATAATCATATTTAGATTAAGGAGGAGATAGAAAGTATGGAACAGCATATACTTGAGTTTCAGCACATTTCTAAATACTTCCCCGGCGTAAAAGCTCTTGATGATGTTTCCTTTCAGGCATACGGAGGCGAGGTCCTTGCCTTTCTGGGCGAAAATGGAGCCGGTAAATCGACTCTTCTAAAGACCCTGAATGGGGACTATCAGCCGACATCGGGAACCTACCTGCTGGATGGAGAAGAAAAGCATTTTAAGACGCCTCATGAAGCGTTGGAAGCGGGAATCAGTATCATTTACCAGGAACGACAGATTCTTTTGGAACTGAGTGTTGCGGAAAATATCTACCTGGGCAGAATGCCGTCAAATAAGTTCGGAGTCATTGATACGAGAAAAGCTAATCAGATGGCGCAGGAAGTTATCAATGAATTCGGGCTGGCTATTAAGCCGACGACCAAGGTCAAGGATCTCAGCATCGCCTATCAGCAGATGGTCGAGATTATGAAGGCGTGCAGCCGGGAAAACCTCAAGGTCATCGCTTTTGACGAGCCGACGGCGTCCCTTTCGGATGATGAGATCGAGGTGCTGTTCAAAGTCATTCAAAGACTGAAGAAGCAGGGACTCATCGTTATCTATGTCTCCCACCGAATGAGCGAACTGGAGAAGATCACCGATAAGGTCGCTATTTTTAAAGACGGCAAATACGTCGCCACCAAAGTGACCCGTGAGACCTCCCAGCCGGATCTGATTAAAATGATGGTCGGCCGTGACCTGGGCGATATCTACAAGAACCTGGATCGGAACAAGGAGATCGGAGACATCCTTTTGGATGTCAGAAATGTTGAATCGGACTATGTGAAGCCGACCTCCTTTCAGCTGCATAAGGGCGAAGTCCTCGGTTTCTCCGGTCTAGTGGGAGCAGGAAGAACCGAACTGATGAGAGCCATCATCGGAGCAGATAAGCTAAAGGGCGGCGAGATCTATCTGGAAGGAAAGAAGATCGTGAACCGGTCCCCTAAAGAAGCGATGGAACATGGCATTGTCATGGTGCCGGAGGACAGAAAGCTGCAGGGGATCATTTCCAACCTGAGTGTCGCCGGCAATATCAATATCTCTTTGTTGGATCGAAATGCAGGAAAATTCGGCGTCATGGACTCCAAAAAAGAGGCCAAGGAGGCAGAGGACGGGATTCGGGAGTTTAATATCAAAACCCCCAATCCGGAAAAGAAGATCGTCGAATTGTCCGGCGGAAATCAGCAAAAATGTATCGTTGCGCGAGGTATCGCGACCCACCCAAAAGTCCTCATTTTGGATGAGCCGACCAAGGGCATCGATGTCGGCGCGAAATCGGAATTCTATGAGATGATCTGCAGGTTTGCCAAGCAGGGCTTGGGCGTCATCCTGATTTCTTCGGAATTGCCGGAAGTTATCGGACTTTCCGATAAGATTATCGTCATGCGGTCTCTGCAAAAATCCGGAGAGGTACTGGGATCGGAAGCAACGGAAGACGGTTTGTTAAGCTTAGGTATGATGGGGGACTGAGAGATGGAAAGTACAGCGAAAAAAGAAAAGCCGGCCTTTCTCAAGGCAATCGGTGGGGATAAACTGGTTCTTTTCTTTGCCATTATTATTGTATTTGTTTTATTTACGATTCTGAATCGGAACTTTTTATCCGGGACGAATGTCATCAACATCCTGGTTGCGGCATCCCTGGTCGGAATGGTTGCCATTGGACACACATATCTGATCATTGCGATGCAGAACGACCTGTCCCCGGGCTCTCTGGCAGCTCTTTCCGGCGTCATTTGCGCCCTGCTGCTGCAAAAGGGAGTGCCGATCGTTCTGGCAGTTCTGATCACTCTTTGTGTAGGCGCCCTGGTAGGTATCTTTAACGCCTGGATGGTAAACAGCATCAAGATTGAAGCCTTTATTGCGACCTTGGTTTCCCAAATGATCGTCAGAGGCTTTGCTTACATTATCTGCGACGGCAAGCCGGTCTCCATCAGCAATCAGTCCTTTAATAACATCGGCAAGGCAAGACTGATCGGGATTCCCTTTTCGGTCTGGCTCATGATTATCTGTTTGATCGTATTCGGTTTCATTCTTGCAAAGACAAAGTTCGGCCGCAGCGTCTATGCAATCGGCGGTTCGGCAGAGGCGGCAAGACTGGCGGGGCTTAATCCCAGAAAGATTATCCGGACCTGCTTTATCATGATTGGTGTCCTGACTGCTGCCGGCGGTATTGTATTTGCAGCCCGCATGAACGCAGGTCAGCCTGCGGCAAATGTCAACCTGGAGTTCGACGCCATTACGGCAGTCGTTCTGGGCGGTACTTCTTTTTCCGGCGGCGTCGGAGATATGGGCGGAACCGTTCTGGGTATCATCTTGATTCAGTCCTTTAATACTGGTCTGACCATGGTCGGCGTCTCTTCCTTCTGGCAGTATGTTGCCCGCGGCGCTCTGCTTCTCTTCGCACTGACGTCTGACTACATCCGCAAGCAGAGAAGAGATAAGGAACTGCTGGAAGCATCCATGAGAAATGCCTGATTGCTTTCGGGATCGATAAGAGCTTTCATAAATTAATCTATATAAGATTACAGTCAATAAAAGGAGGAAAACATTATGAAACGAAAAGTCTTATCAATTGCACTGGCGGCTGCTATGGTCGGATCCATGCTGGCAGGGTGCGGAAGTTCATCCGATTCAGCGGCAACATCCTCCGCATCTTCAACCAAGGAGACGACATCCGTCGAGGCTCCGGCAGATGCCACATCTGAGGCAGCGACCAGTACGGCACAGCCGGCTGCGGCTACCGGAGATCTGACGGGAAAGAAGATCTATGGAATCTATAAGGCAGGGGATCAGACTTGGTTTATCAACGAGGGTGATGCGGCAAAGGCAGCGGTTGAAGCTGCCGGCGGAGAATTTACCTTTGTCGATGCAAAGATGAGTCCGGAAGAGTGTCTGAAGGCGGTTGACAATGCGATTGCCAATAAGGCAGACGGTATCGCTATCTGTGTGCCGGATCAGACCATGTCTCAGTCTGTCGCTGACAAGTGCAAAGAAGCCGGAATTCCGGTGGTTGCCTGCGACGATGCCCTTGAAGTCGACGGTAAGAAGATCGCACCCTGGGTCGGCATTGACGCTTATGCGATCGGTCAGGAAAATGGTGAATGGCTTGCCAACTATGCAAAGGACAATGATCTGTTGAAGGATGATTCCGTCGGCGTTCTGATTATGACTATGGACACCGTCTCCAGCTGCGTACCGCGTGCAGAGGGTGAAATCGACAAGTTCACAGAACTTTGCCCGGACTTTGACCAGAGCAGGATCTTTAAGGCAGACAACGACGGTACAACCGATAAGGGCAATACCGCTGCAACCGCAGTGATTACCGCTCATCCGGAAATTACCAAGTGGCTGGTAACAGGCGCCAACGAAGAGTGCACCATCGGCGCAACCCGGGCTCTTGAAACAGCAGGTCTTGATAAGGACTCTGTTGTCGTCGGACTGGGCGCTTACATGGCTAAGGACGAGTGGAACAATAAGGGAGCAGACGGGACCTGCATGAAGGCTTCCACCTACTTCTCAGCAGATCAGATCGGTCAGGGCTCCGTAGCGGTCCTTTCCCAGATGATCGCCGGCCAGGGTGTTGAGCAGGAGCAGGCAGTCAGCGCAACTATGGTAACTCCGGAAAATTACAAGGAAGTCATGGGCAAATATGCCGAATGATAAGGAATTGAATAGGTAAGAGTTTTAGATCAGTAAGAGCCGATTCGGAACAGGAATCGGCTCTTATTTTATGACCTGGGTAGGGGATACAAAAAGCCAGAATTAGATCGTGGACCGGTACTCAGAGGGAGTCGAGCCCTCGTATTTTTTGAAAGCGGAGCAGAAGCTGCTTTCATCCTTAAAACCGCTTTGGAAGGCGATCTCCTTAACGGATAGATTGGAGGCGGTCAGCAGATATTTAGCGGCGGAGATCCGCATGGAAATGAGGTAGCGGTGAGGAGTAACGCCTGTTTCCTTCACAAAGAGGCGGGAAAAATAATAGGGACTTAAGGAGGCGACGGCGGCAAGATCCTGAAGCTGGATTGGTTCGGAAAAGTGGTCGCGGATATAGATCATGGCATGGCGGATCCCGCTGATGCTTTCGGTTTCTTCTGCCTTATCAACGGAGAGAAGATAGAGCAGGATGATATTGATCCGGATAGATTCGACCGATTCATCGACATCAGACCTCGTTTCAAAATCCTTTAAAATGCTGTCCAGCTCATAGTGGATGCCCGGCAGGTTTTTGGGGACCATGATATTCCCGAAGCGATGGGAGAGTTCTTCGTAATAGGTCCGGGCGCCCAGACCGTCAAAGTGCATCCAAAGGGCAGTCCAGGGTTCATCCGCCCGGTACTCATGGGGCGCATAGCAGTCGAGAAGAACGATTGAGCCTTTGGGAGCCTGTACTTCTCTGCCATCGATGATAAGCGTACAGGTGCCGCTTTCAATGAGCATGATCAAAAAACTGTCAAAACGGCTTCGTTTCAGCAGATAGCCTGTCTGGTAGGAAAAACGGCCGATAATGGTGGGGTAGAGCAGCAGCTTTTGTGCCGTGGCGCTGGGACTGTTCAGATAATAATGAGAATGTGGGTCTATATATCGTTCGGTAGAAATCATAAGATGCGACCTCTTTGATGAAAAATACAATGCGTAAAACTTCTGCCATTATACCATGAACGAAAAATTTTGCTTTTTTAAAGCGAAAAAATGAGAGCAATATTTATCAACTGATGAGCAAAATGAGAAATTGAAAGGCTGATAAAACCTGGATATATTTATGATACAGGATATTTCTAATAGAGCAAGTATTTAAAATAAAAACGCGCGAGGAGGCAGGCTGTGGAAGAGGTCAGAATTTGGGAAGAAGCGACGGTCATTCCGACCTATGAAGTCGGTAAGGCGGATAAAAATCCGATGTTCCTGGAAAAACGGGTTTATCAAGGAAGTTCGGGTAAAATATATCCCTATCCGACTACCCAGGAGATCAGCAGAAGTAAAACAAATCGGACATATCAGGCTGTCTATTTGGAAAATCAATATCTGAAAATTATGATTCTGCCGGAACTGGGGGGCAGAATACAAAGGGCGTATGACAAGACCAACCAATATGATTTTGTCTACTATAACCATGTCGTCAAACCGGCGCTGGTCGGTCTTTTGGGACCCTGGATTTCCGGAGGGGTTGAATTCAACTGGCCCCAGCACCACAGACCGACGACCTTTATGCCGGTCGATCATGAGCTGGTTGAGAATAAGGACGGCAGTAAATCTCTTTTAATCAGCGATGTCGATCAGATCAACGGGACCAAGGAGGTGACATACTTCACGCTCTACCCGGATCAGGCTTTTATTGAAATCAAGGGCCAGCTCTATAATCGTACTCCTCTGCCCCAGACCTTCCTTTGGTGGGCGAATCCTGCCGTGGCGGTCAACGACTATACCCAGTCTATCTTCCCTCCGGATGTTCACAGCGTCTATGATCATGGGAGAAGGGCAGTGTCCTCTTTCCCGGTTGCGACGGGAGAGTACTACAAGCACGACTACAGCGAAGGCGTCGACATTTCCCGCTATAAAAATATCCCGGTTCCGACTTCCTACATGGCAGAACACTCTGACTATGATTTTGTCGGTGGGTATGATTACCGCAGACAGGCGGGCCTCCTCCATGTGGCGGACCACCACGTTTCGACCGGAAAGAAACAGTGGACCTGGGGCTGCGGAGAGTTTGGTCAGGCGTGGGACCGCAATCTGACGGATTCGGACGGTCCTTATATTGAATTGATGACGGGAATGTTCTGTGACAATCAGCCCGATTTTTCCTGGCTCAAACCCTATGAAGAAAAGACCTTTACCCAGTACTTCATGCCCTATAAAGCGGTCGGGCCGGTCAAAAATGCCACCATTCACGCCCTCTTGAATATGGAAGTCAGCAAGGATGGGCTCTATATCTGCGCCTATGGGACAAGCAGGTACGAGGGGGCGGAAGTTGTCGTTACCTATGGCGGGGATGAGATTTTCAGAAAGAAGATCACCCTTTCACCGGTCGATATCTATGAGGAACTGCTGCCCCTTGCGATCGAGGACCAATATCGGACCAAGGTCAGCATCATCTATCAGGGAGATCTGCTGGTTTCCTATCAGCCTCAGGATCCGGGCATCCCCAAGCTGGCGGAACCTGCTAAGACACCGGCAGCTCCGGACCAAGTGATGACCAATGAGGAACTGTACCTGATCGGTCAGCACATTGAGCAGTATCGCCACGCCACATGGCTGCCGGACGACTACTATCTGGAGGGATTAAAGCGGGATCCGGGCGATATCCGCATCAACAATGCCTATGGTCTGCTGCTCTTTAGAAGAGGCTGCTTTGAAGAGGCGGAAGGATATTTTAAAAAGGCGATTGAGCGGCTGACGGAGCTGCATCCGAACCCCTATTTTGGAGAACCTTTCTACAATCTGGGACTGGCGCTTTTCTATCAGGAAAAGTTTGACGCAGCCTATGACGCCTTCTTTAAGGCGACCTGGACGGATGAGGAGCAGGAGCGGTCTTTCTATTATCTTGCCGCCATCGACACCCGCCGTGGGGATTATCAAAAGGCACTGAACCTGGTCGATAAGGGACTGGTCAAAAACGTTCACAACGTCAAGGCAAGGGGACTAAAAGCGATCATTCTGGCAAAACTTGGCAGGATGAAAGAGGCAAAAACCTATATCAAGGAGAACCTGCAGGTCGATCCTTTTGACTATGTGTCCAGATTTGAAGAGGCATTTTTAAACGGCGGGACCGAGGAGGATCTTGCTGCGATCAGAGAGCTGGATCGGGATTTTCATGAAACTGCTTTAGCTGCGGCAAGGGACTTTGCCGAAAGCGGCTGTTATGAAGAGGCAATCCGGGTCCTGCGCTCTTACCGGGGCGAAGACAAGCCCCTGATCCACTATTATGCGGGCTTTTATTTCAGCAAGCTGGGCAGGGTGGAAGAAGCTGCCGAAGAATGGCAAGCGGCGGAAGAGGCAGATCCGATCTATACTTTCCCCAATAAGCCGGAGGATATCCAGGTTTTAACCGGGGCGATAAAGGCATATCCTAAAGGGGCAAAGGCGTATTACTACCTGGGCTGCCTATATTATGACAAACTTCAATATGATCGGTCCATAAACCTTTGGGAGCGGGCGGAGCGGTTGGACAGCGCCTATCCGACCCTGGAGCGAAATCTTGCCATTGCTTATTTTAATAAAAGGAAGGATCCGGAAAAGGCGCTGGATCGCCTGGAGAAGGCATTTACCCTGGATCCGACCGACGCCCAGATCTTCCTGGAACTGGACCAGCTGCACAAAAAGCTGGGCTATCGGTTTGAGGATCGACTGGCGGATTATCAAAAGTATGCCGACCTGTACCAAAACCGGGATGATATCTATACGGAATACGTCACGGTGCTAAATGAGGCGGGCAGGTATCAGGAAGCCTACGATGCGATCATGGCACATCAGTTCCAGACCTGGGAAGGGGCGGAAGGAAAGATCAGTACGCAGTTTAAGACTGCCCTTCTGGAACTGGCAAAAGAGGCGATGGAACGGGGAGACTTTAAATGCGCCCGGGCCCATTTAAAAGAGGCGCTGTCTTATCCGTTGAATCTGGGTGAAGGCAGGTTGGAGGGGACCAAGGACAACCATCTCTACTATTTTCTGGGAGTCGTCCACCAGCAGCTGGGTGAAGATGAAGAAGCGAAAGCCTGCTTTCGGAAAGCGACTCTGGGAGATATGGAACCGGCGGGTATGCTGTACTACTACGATCAGCCAGCGGACATGATCCTCTATCAGGGCCTTGCCTTTGAAAAGCTGGGTGATCAGCGGCAGGCGAATACCAGGTTCTACAAATTGATCGACTATGGAGAGCGCCATATCAGGGATTCATTTAAGATGGACTACTTTGCCGTTTCCATGCCTGACTTCGCGATTTTTGATGACGATATGGACCGGAAAAATGTGGTTCACTGCTACTATCTGATGGGACTGGGAAAACTGGGACTTAAAAGAACGGAAGAGGCACACGCTGATTTTGAGAAGGCGCTGAAGCTGGATCCGAACCATCAAAATGCAGCCATCTATCTGAAACTTTGCATCTGATTCTAGGTCCCGGTCGGAGCTTTAGAGCCGACCGGGATGTCTATTCAGTTTACCATGATTTGCCGGAAACGATTCGGGTCGGAGTAGGCGCATTTTAAACGATGCGTTATAATATGGTCAGAAGCGTTGAAAGAACAAGCAAGGACTTAAGACTATGAACCGATCAGAACTGTTTGCATACATTAAAAAGACCTATCAGGCGGAGCCGGAATTTTTATGGAAGCGCTATCCGGATTTCTGCGTCTTCCGCCACCAGCACGAGGGAGGACCCAAGGACGAGAAGTGGTTTGCCTTTGTCGGCAGGATTCGGTCGGATAAGTTGGGGGACTCTTCCGGCGACGGCAGCGGCTTGACCGACATTTTGAATGTGAAGGCGGATCCCGACTTCATTAACTTCATTGTGGGGACGCCGGGCTATTTTCCCGGTTACCACATGAATAAGAAAGGCTGGCTGACTGTCCTCCTCAATGGGACGGTTTCCGACCGGGAAATAGAAAATCTCCTGTCGAACAGCTATGACGCGACGGCAGCGGGATATCGGAAAAAGACCGTCCGGACGGCAGTCCGGGACTGGATCGTGCCGGCAAATCCCAAATACTACGACATCGTCGGCGCCTTTGAGCAGGAAGAGGAGATCGTATGGAAGCAGGCGGCCAACATGATCGTGGGGGATACCTGCTACATGTATACGGCTCTGCCCTATTCCGCGGTTCTTTATAAATGCCAGGTGACGGAGACCGAGATCCCCTATCATGACCATACCGGACCGGTGAAAATTGACCGGCTCATGAAGATCAAAAAGCTGGCGGAGTTCAATCCTTCCGCCTTTCCGCTGGCAAAGCTCAAAACCTACGGCGTCAGCTATATCCGGGGGCCCCGCAGCATACCCGACCGGTTGAAGAGGGATCTGGAGACCTACCTGAAGAAGCACCCGGAGGCCAGGGTTAAAGGTTAATATTGTTAGTAAAGACGAACCCACGCCCGGCGTTTTATAATCAGACTAAACATTGGCTAAAGGTACAAGAAAACGATGTTTTGGTTTTTTAGTAGCCTGATTTCGCTTTATGACGGAGGACTTCATGGGAGAAAAATCAAAAGTTTATTTTACGGACTTTCGAACACAGATCGACGTACCGCTGACGAAGAAGCTGCAGAAGCTGATCCGCAAGGCGGGAATCGGTCAGATCGATATGGATGGAAAATTTGTCGCGATCAAGATGCACTTCGGCGAATACGGCAACCTGGCCTTCTTAAGACCCAACTACGCCAGGGCTGTCGCGGACATCGTCAAGGAGCAGGGCGGCAAGCCCTTCCTGGTGGACTGCAACACCCTCTACCCCGGCTACAGAAAGAACGCGCTTGACCACCTGACCTGCGCGGAGATGAACGGTTTTAACTCCGTGACGACCGGCTGCCATGTCATCATCGGCGACGGTCTGCGGGGTACAGATGAGGTAGAAGTGCCGATCCGGAATGGAGAATATTTCAAGACCGCCTTGATTGGGACAGCCGTGATGGATGCGGATATCCTGATCTCCCTCAGCCATTTCAAGGGCCACGAGGAAGCCGGTTTTGGCGGCGCCTTAAAGAACATCGGCATGGGCTGCGGCAGCCGGGCAGGCAAGATGCAGCAGCACAAGGACGGCAAGCCCCACGTTATCGAAGAGCTGTGCCGCAAGTGCCATCGCTGCGCCAAGGAGTGCGGCTCTGACGCGATTGATTACGAGCGCGGCGTCGCTCACATCAATGAGGACCTCTGCAAGGGCTGCGGCCGCTGCATCGGCGCCTGCGCTTTTGACGCGATTGAAAATGATAACGAGAACGCGGCGGAAATCCTGGGCTGCAAGATCGCGGAGTATACCCAGGCGGTCTGCGACGGCAGACCCTGCTTCCACATTTCCCTGATCCAGGACGTCTCACCCAACTGCGACTGCCACAGTGAAAATGACGCCCCAATTCTGCCCGACGTCGGGATGCTGGCGTCCTTCGACCCGGTCGCTCTCGACCAGGCCTGTGTGGATCTGTGCAACCAGCAGGAGCCCATCCGCAATTCCCAGCTGGGCGACAATTTGGCTAAGCCGGACTGGCACCATTACCACGAGCATTTTAAGGACAGCAATCCCAACATTGCCTGGAAAGAGACGCTGGAACACGGCGAGAAGATTGGCCTGGGTACCAGGGAATACGAGCTTGTCACGATGAAATAAATCCATTTTGGGGGCCGGTACGCGAAAGAAAGCGGACCGGTTCTTTCATTTTTTGGGAAAGCTGTCGGAGAAATGGAAAATCATTGGTAAAAATGTTTAAAATCCAGGCGATAAACTGAGCGTTCTTAGGGAATCTGCATTTACACCCAATCAAAATAAAGTTATAATGTTACTGTTGTAAAGGCTCAGAAAATCGTAACAGAATTGGGGTATTCCATATGGATAACAAATACGTTTTTACGGAACTCGATCAATATCTTTTCGGCCATGCCACGCACTACGATCTCTACAAGAAATTGGGCGCGCATCCGACGGAAATTGATGGGCAGAAGGGAACTTATTTTGCAGTATGGGCACCGCACGCACAGAGCGTGTCTGTGATCGGGGATTTCAACAACTGGGATCCGAATGCCAACCGCATCGGAGGTTGTGACGAAATTGGCGTTTGGCAGACCTTTGTCCCGGGCGTGGAACCCGGCGCTTTGTATAAGTACTATATAGACGGCGCGCACGGCGAAAAACTCTACAAGGCGGATCCTTACGCCAATCAATCGGAGCTTCGTCCGGGGACTGCGTCAGTCGTCGTGGACATCTCCGATCTGAACTGGACTGATAAGTCCTGGATGACCAAAAGGAAGGCTTTCCAGGTGGACAAAGAACCCATGGTCATCTACGAATGCCACATCGGGTCCTGGATGAAGCACCCGGAGGCGGACGGTATTCCGGAAGGCTTCTATAACTATCGGGAATTTGCTGAGCGCTGCGCGGAATATGTCAAAAAGATGGGCTATACCCATGTGGAACTGATGGGAATAGCGGAGTATCCCTTTGACGGGTCCTGGGGTTATCAGGTCACGGGTTACTATGCTCCGACTTCCCGCTACGGCACGCCTCAGGATTTTGCCTACATGATCAACTATTTCCACAAACAGGGAATCGGCGTCATCCTGGACTGGGTGCCGGCGCATTTCCCCAAAGACGAGTGCGGGCTTGCCTGCTTCGACGGGGACTGTGAGTATGAGCATCAGGATCCCCGGCAGGGGGAGCATCCGGAGTGGGGGACCAAGATCTTCAACTACGGCAAGCCCGAGGTCAAGAACTTCCTCCTCGCCAACGCCCTCTTCTGGATTGAATATATGCATGTCGACGGTCTTCGGGTCGACGCGGTCGCGTCCATGCTCTACCTGGACTACGGCAAGAAGGACGGTCAGTGGGTCGCCAATAAGTATGGGGAAAATAAGAACCTGGAGGCGATCGAATTCTTCAAGCATCTGAACACCCTGCTTCGCGGCAGAAATCCGGGAGCGGTGACGATCGCGGAGGAATCCACCGCCTGGCCCAAGGTGACCGGGGATGTGGAAAAAGAGGACGGTCTGGGCTTTACGCTCAAGTGGAACATGGGCTGGATGAACGACTTCCTGGAATACATGAAGCTCGACCCGCTCTTCCGCAAGGGCAATCACTACAAGATGACCTTCTCAACCTCCTACGCCTATGCGGAAAAATACGTCCTGGTCCTAAGTCATGACGAGGTGGTCCACTTAAAATGCTCCATGTGGTCTAAGATGCCGGGCATCTACGAGGATAAGTTCGCCAACTTAAAGGCGGGTTATACCTACATGATGGGGCATCCGGGCAAGAAACTTCTCTTCATGGGTCAGGAGTTCGGTCAGCAGCGGGAGTGGAGCGAGGAACGGGAACTCGACTGGTACCTGCTCGATACGCCGCTCAACAAGCAGCTGCAGGACTATGTCCGTGACCTCTGGAAAATGTACCAGAAATATCCGGCTCTCTACGCGACGGATTATGACTACCGCGGTTTTGAATGGATCAACGCCGACGACGCGGAACGATCGATCTACAGTTTCTGCCGGATTGATTCGGACAAGAAGGGCAAGAATTTCCTCTTTGTCCTCAACATGACCCCCATGGACAGGGATGATTATCGGGTCGGCTGTTTGGAACCGGGCAAGTACAAGCTGGTTTTAAATTCCATGGATCCCAAGTATGGCGGCAATGCGGCTCTGACCCCTAAGACCTATACGGCGAAAGAGGGAGAGTGCGACGGCAAGCCCTATTCCTTTGGGTTTAAGCTGCCGGCGTATGGAGCCCTGGTCTTTGAATACGACCATTTTGATGCTGAAGCGAAAAAGACAGCGGAAGAAAAGGAAGCCGGCAAAAAGAAGGCTGCCAGGAAGGTGACGGCGAAGGAGTCCTCTTCCAGGGAAACGAAGCCTGCGGCAAAGAAGACGGCAGTGAAAAAGACCGCCGGGAAAGCGGCTAAAAAGTAAGGCGGGAACAAAGCGGCATCAAGAACCGGCGGCTTTTGCCGAAGGGTAAGATGCTTTGTACCGGTATGGATAACGGCACCGATGGGCTAAGACTCAGCGGTGCCGTTCTTTTAAGGAGAAGTCCGGGGAGAATTCATAAAAACTTCATGGGGCGTTCATTGCGGAAGTTTCTGACCGGTTTTATAATAGAATTTACCTTACCGTCCGGCGGCACGAGACGGAATTTTGCGACAAGGATGAGTGGCTTAGCTGATGGATCGAAAGACGAAAGAACATGCAAACATTCGGAATATAAAAAATAAACTTCGCCTGCATTCGGCGGATGAAGCGATCGACGATGCCGCAAAGGACGCGATTGACGGAATTCTGGGACGGACAAAAGAAGAGGCGGACAAGGACAAAAAGAAACCGCCAAAGATGCGGAAGAATCTGCCCCTGCTGCCTAAAAAAGAGCCGGTCTTAACCCCCTGCGACCCCGGGACGGGACTGACGGAGAGCCAGGTTGAGGAACGAATCGAAGCCGGCAGGGTCAATGTGACGGAGAAAAAGGGTGTCCGCACGACCCGGCAGATCATTTTATCCCATACCATCACCTACTTTAATATCTTAAATCTTCTCCTGGGCATCCTGGTCTTTCTGACCGGTCAGTATAAAAATATGCTCTTTATGGGCGTCATCGTCTGCAACTCCGCGATCGGGATTGTGCAGGAGCTGAAGGTCAAGCAGCTGATCGACAAGCTGAACGTGATTACTGCCGCCAAGGCGGTCGTCTTCCGGGATGGGAGAGAGAAGGAGATCCCCATCGATCAGATCGTGACGGATGATCTGGTCCGGGTCGCCATCGGGGATCAGGTCGTGACGGACGGCAAAGTCCTAAGCGGGACGGGTCTGGAAGTCAATGAATCCATGCTGACCGGCGAATCGAGACCGGTCAAAAAAAAGGCGGGCGATCCGCTTCTGTCCGGCTCTTTTATCGTTGCCGGTACGGGGACCATGCAGGTCGAGAAGGTGGGAAATGAGTGTTACGCCGCCCGCCTGGTCGAGAAGGCGTCAAAGCGCCGCCGTGCCTCTTCGGAGATGCAGAATACGATCCAGAAGATCATCAAGGCGGTATCCGTCGCCATCGTTCCGATCGGTCTTTTGCTCTACCGCAGTCAGAGAACGGCGGCAGAGGCAGTCGCTTTGACTCGGCACTATGACCGGCAGTGGATCTTCGCGCGCTCCGTCGTCCGTACCGTATCGGGCGTCATCGGCATGATCCCGGAGGGGCTGGTTCTTCTGACCAGCGTCTCCTTCATCATCGGCGTCGGCAGGCTCGCTTACAAGCGTGCTTTAGTCCAGGAGATGGAGGCAATCGAGGCTTTAGCACGAATCAACATTCTCTGCACCGATAAGACCGGGACAATTACGACCGGCGCTCTGGAAGTAAGCTCGGTCGTCCCCCTGGGGACGGAGAATCAGACACAGATCACGGAAATCATCGCCCACATGAACGGAGCATTTTCCGATACCAATGTGACCCAGGAGGCGGTCAACCGCTACTTCGGCGTCGTCAGGGGCTGGAAGGCTGCGGCAAGCATCCCCTTTTCATCCGACCGCAAGTATAAGGGTGTCTCCTTCCCCGAGCATGGAACCTTTCTCATTGGAGCCCCGGAGTATCTGGATCCTGAAAATGAGAAGATTCAAAAGCTGACGGACGGCTATTCGGAGCAGGGATTTCGGGTCCTGCTCCTGGTCCGTGCCGATGGCATGGACGTCGAAGCCGGCAGGGTCGGTTCGGTCGTCCCCATCGCCCTGGTCGTCATCTCGGACGTCATTAAAGAGGATGCCAGGGAGGTCTTTGACTATTTCCGGGATGCCGGCGTCCAGATCAAGGTGCTGTCGGGAGATAATCCGGTCACAGTTTCGGCTGTGGCGGTCAAAGCGGGCGTGCAGGGGGCGGAACAATACGTCGACGCCACAACCCTGCCCGCCAATCCGATTGCCCTTGCCCAGGAGATCGCTAAATACAATGTCTTCGGCCGGGTGAAACCGGAGCAGAAACAGGCTTTTGTCCGCGCCTGGCAGACCAACGGCAACACGGTTGCCATGGTCGGGGACGGCGTGAATGACGTTCTCGCCATCAAGGATGCCGACTGCGGAATTGCCATGGCGAAGGGGTCGGAAGCTGCCAAGCAGGCTGCCCATATCGTGCTGCTGGATTCGGACTTTACCTCCATGAAGGACATCGTCCGGGAGGGCAAGACCATCATTTCCAACATCGAGCGGGTGTCCTCCCTCTACCTGACAAAGACGATCTATTCGGCTCTTCTGTGCATTATTTTTATTTTACTGAAAACTGCCTATCCCTGGACAACTCTGCAAATGGGGCTGATCAACGTCGTGGGAATCGGGATGCCCTCCTTTCTACTGACGCTGGAGCAGCACGACGACTGGAGGGCGGAAGGCTTCTTAAAACATGTTTTGAAGGTCTGTCTGCCGGCAGCCCTGACCATGGTTTCGACCATTTTGATTGTTCAGGTTTTAAATGCGCTCTTCCGCTGGCCGGAGGACCTGTATTCCTACTTCAATCTGATGCTGGGCGCTTTGGTGTCCCTTCTGGTTGTGGCGCAGGTCTGCTGGCCGCTCAACAACTTCCGCAAGTTTGTGCTGGGGGCGAGCCTTATTGTCTTTGCGGCGGCGATCCTTCTTCTGCCCCGCTTCTACGACATCCACTCGGTCTGGACCCCCTGGACATTCCTGCTGGTGCCGCTTGCGGTCCTCATCATGATGATCATTTACTGGATCAGCCGCTGGACCAACCAGCTGACCGCCCGCTACGAGTATCGGGAGATCAGGAAAAAACCCCGCAGGCTGTGAGAGATTGGAGTAGGGAAAACGTAGGTTATTTTGGGATAATCTTGAGTTTGTGGGCAAAATAGGTTGCAGACAGAATCATCTTTGCTATAATGCAGGGTAGAAACAAAATTAAATTTTACATAAATGATTCTTACTGAAAGGAGCAACACATGAAAGTTACCAATATCAAGGATGTCAACAAGTTCTTCGAGGTCATTGACAAGTGCAAGGGCAAGGTTATGCTTGTAACGGATGAGGGCGACCAGCTGAATCTGAAGTCCAAGCTGTCCCAGTATGTCTCTCTTGCCAACATCTTCTCCGGAGGACAGATTCCGGAAATGGATATCATCGCTTCCGAGCCGGAGGATGTTCAGAGAATTGTCGACTTCATGATGGCGCAGTAAATGCAGCCAAGTGTTTCGGTTACGCTGGTGACCGGATTTCTGGAGTGTGGAAAGACAACCGCGATCAAGAGTATTCTTGATCGCGGTTTTGGTGACTTTACGGGGAAAACGATTCTGATCGATACCGAGGAGGAAGCGTTTGAAACCTACGATCCCCAGGTGCTGCTGGCGCGGAACGTCAAGTTGGTCGACCTTGACGGACCCTTTGCCTGCACCAGGGAGTGGTTTGAGGAGTTAAATAAAAAAGAGGCTCCGGACCAGGTCATCATTGAGTGGAACGGTCTTGCCAATGTGCGCTACCTGGATCAGCTGAAGTGGCCCGAGGGCTGGCAGATCGTCCGCCAGCTGACGGTATTTGACGCCAGCTGCTTCGGCATTTATTTTAAAAATCTCAAATCCAACATCCGCGACATGGTCCAGAACACCACGATTGTCCTCTTCAACCGGACCGATCCCGGCACGCCGGGCAAGGGGACGCCGGAGGATCAAAAGGAGTGGACGGACTATATCCATCATGTCAATCCGCGGGCTGCGGTGGTATTTTCATAAAAAGGAAGGGGCACGGATCGGCTGATTCGTGCGGAATTGTTATGCATATTATTGTGGGCCTGGGCAATCCGGGCAGTCAGTACGAAGGAACCAGACATAATATGGGCTTTGATGTGATCGATCGCCTGATCGAGACCTATCGGATTCCGCAGGCGGGGACAAAATTTCATTCGATCTACGGGATCGGCATGATTGAGGGAGAGAAATGCCTGTTGGCTAAGCCCCTGACCTATATGAACCTGAGCGGGACGGCGGTCCGGGAAATCTGCACTTTTTACCATACCGATCCGGAGACGGACCTGGTCGTCATCAGTGATGACATCGATACTGAACCGGGCCACATCCGGATCCGGAAGAAAGGGAGCGCCGGTGGGCAGAATGGTTTAAAACACATCATCGCCCAGCTGGGAACCCAGAATTTTACCCGAATCCGGGTCGGAACCGGAGCTAAGCCGGAAGGCTGGGACCTGGCGGACTGGGTCCTGGCGCGATTTTCCAAAGAGGACCGGAAAATCGTTGACGGCGCCATTGACCGGGCGGCAAAGGCAGTCGGCGTCATGGTGAAAGACGGAGTGGACCTGGCGATGAATCGCTATAACGGATAAGGACGAGTTATGAATCGATGGATCGAGCCGCTGACGGAGCTTGCCGAATATGACGAGCTGCGCAGCAGGATGAGAAAGACGGACGGAATCCTGTCTCTGACGGGGTGTATTGAAGCGCAGAAAGCCCATATGGTCTATGGGCTTTCTTATGATGTCCCGGTGACGGTCGTTGTCTCGGAAAATGACCTCTCCGCCAAGACTCTCTATGAGAATCTCCGCTTCTATGATCCAAAGACCCTCTACTATCCGGCAAAGGACCTCCTCTTTTACCAGGCGGACGTCGCCTCCAACCTGCTCGACCAGCAGCGGATGGAGGTCTTTCGCGCCCTGCTGACGCAAAAGGAACAAAAGAGGGACCATCTGACCCTTGTTCTGCCGGCAGCGGCTCTGATGGATTTTGTGACCAAAAGGACCTATCTGGATGCCTCAACCCTGAGTTTTGAGTGGGGAAGCAGCAAGGACTTTGACGAGGTAAAGAAGGACCTGGTCCTTTTGGGCTATGAGCGGTGCGCCGAGGTGGAACTGCCGGGGCAGTTCGCCTTTCGGGGGGATATTCTCGATATCTGGGGGCTGACAGAGGATCATCCGGCGCGAATTGAATTTTTCGGGGACGAGATCGATTCCATGCGTTATTTTGACGCCGAGACCCAGCGGTCGATCGAAGAGATTCAAAGTCTCTGCGTTTTCCCGGCAAATGATCACACCGGGGACAAGGCTCCCTTTTTGACCTGGTTCGATAAAAAGGACACCCAGTTCTTCCTCGATGAACCCAACAGGCTGGCTGAGTCGGCTAAGGCGACGGAGGATGAATTCCGGGAGAGCATCCGGCGCAGGATGGAGCAGGACGGCCTAAGTGAAGAGGACAAAAAGCGGGAGGAAAAGCAGGCTCGGGTCAGTGGAGACATTTTCCAAGGCATCCCGGATATCAGCGGGGCGGACGAACTGATGGCGGGTCTGTCCCGTCTGCACTGCATTTCCCTGTCCATGCTGGGCATCCGCCGAGAGGGCTGGCAGATCGCGGACACCCTGGGACTTTCGGTCCAGTCGGTCAGCGCCTACAACAACTCCATTGAATATCTGGAGAAGGACCTGACTGCCTACCGCAGGCGGGGTTACCGCGTCATCGTCCTGTCCGCCTCCCACACCCGGGCGAAGCGGCTGGCTAAAAATTTAAACGATCTGGGCATCCCTGCTTTTTATTCCGAAGACCAGGCGCTTAAAAGCGGTCAGATCGCCATCCAGTACGGTCACGCGAGCCGGGGCTTTGAATACCCCATGATTAAATTTGCCGTCATTTCCGAGACGGATATCTTCGGAGAGCAGCGGACGCGCAGGAGAAAGAAGTCCGAATACCAGGGGCAGAAGATCGCCGGTTTCAATGACCTTGCCGTCGGCGACTATGTGGTCCATGAAAATTACGGTCTGGGCATATACCGGGGCATCGAGCAGATCGAAGTCGACGGCGTGCTGAAGGACTATATCAAGATCGAGTACAACGGCAGCAACCTCTTTATCCTGGCGACCCAGCTCGACATGCTGCAAAAGTATGCGGGATCGGACGCCGGAGCGGGGAAGGCAAAGCCCAAACTCAACAAGCTGGGCGGGCAGGACTGGGAAAAGACCAAGTCCCGGGTCAAGGGCTCTGTCCGCAATATCGCCAGGGACCTGGTCAGGCTCTACGCCGCCCGCGAGCAGGAAAATGGCTTTGTCTACAGCCCCGATACCGAGTGGCAGACGGAGTTTGAGGAACTGTTTCCCTTCGAGGAGACGGAGGACCAGCTGCAGGCGATCCGGGACACCAAGAAGGATATGGAGAGCCGCAAGATCATGGACCGGCTGATCTGCGGGGATGTCGGCTACGGCAAGACGGAAATTGCCCTCCGCGCGGCATTTAAAGCGGTTCAGGATGGCAAGCAGGTCGCCTATCTGGTGCCGACGACCATTTTGGCGCAGCAGCATTTCAATACCTTTGTGCAGCGGATGAAGAATTTCCCTGTTGGGATCGAGATGCTGTCCCGCTTCCGCACCGGCCAGCAGCAAAAGAAGACCATCCGCGACTTAAAGACCGGCATGGTCGATATTGTGGTCGGCACTCACCGCCTGTTATCCAAGGATGTCACCTTTAAGGATCTGGGTCTTTTGATCATTGATGAGGAACAGCGCTTCGGCGTCTCCGCCAAGGAGAAGATCAAGAAGCTGCGCCAGTCAGTCGATGTGCTGACCCTGACGGCGACGCCGATCCCGCGGACCCTCCACATGAGCCTTATCGGGATCCGGGATATGTCCATTTTGGAGGAGCCGCCCCAGGACCGGGTCCCTATCCAGACCTATGTCATGGAATTTAATCCGGAACTGGTCCGGGAGGCGATCTGCCGGGAACTCGCCCGCAGCGGTCAGGTCTACTATGTCTACAACCGGGTCCGCGATATCGCGGATATGGCGCGGCGGGTCCAGGATCTGGTTCCTGAGGCCTCCGTTGCCTATGCGGACGGCAAGATGAAAAAGGACGAGCTGGAAGGAATCATGGTGAGCTTTGTCAACGGCGAGATCGACGTCCTGGTCACGACGACGATCATCGAGACCGGGCTTGATATCAGCAATGTCAATACCATAATTATCCACGACGCGGACCGCTTCGGTTTAAGTCAGCTCTACCAGCTCCGGGGCAGAGTCGGTCGGTCCAATCGGACTGCCTACGCCTTTTTGATGTATAAGCGGGATAAGATGTTAAAGGAAGTGGCGGAGAAGCGGCTATCCGCCATTCGGGAATTTACAGCTCTCGGCAGCGGCTTTAAGATCGCCATGCGGGATCTGGAGATCCGCGGCGCCGGCAACCTGCTCGGCGCGGAGCAGAGCGGACACATGGAGGCGGTCGGCTATGACCTCTACTGCAAGATGCTTTCGGAGGCAGTGCAGGAGGCTAAAGGAATCGAGGTCGAGGAGGACTTCGAAACCGTCGTCGATATCCCCATCGACGCCTTTATTCCGGACAGCTACATTCCCAATGAGTTCCAGAAGCTGGACTTCTATAAGAAGATCGCGGGCATAGAAAATGAAGAGGACTTCGATAATACGCAGGACGAGCTGCTGGACCGTTACGGCGATCTGCCCCGGTCGGTTATCAATCTCATGAAGGTGGCTCTTTTAAAGGCTGCCGCTCACCGGGTCGGCATCACGGAAATTAAGAGTCTGGGAGGAAAGATCCGCCTGACGGTCGGCTTAAAACCTAAATTTGACGTGACCCGGCTGCCCCTTATCATCGGCGCCCAGGCGGGCAGGATCACCATTCATTCCAATGCGGGCGATACCAGTTTCTGGTACCACGGCGATTTGAAGAATAAGGGGGGCATGATGAAGGATCTGTCCGGCTTTTTGACCGCGCTTGAGGAGGCGGTCCCACCGGCAGCTGAAGAGGAATGAAGTCCATGGCAGAATGTTTTTCCAGCAGTCGTACTGACTGAGATAGCTGCGGAGATAGAGATTGGTACTACTTGCTGATTTTTAGCGGGAAGTTTATAATAGGAAAGTCTATTGGCATCCGGGAAAAGTGTGCTTTTAAAGCATTTTCAGGATGCAGTTGAAGGAGGATTGGCAAATGAATTCTATGTTTCGTAGAGCGGCGGCGGTGGTGCTGGCGGGAATCATGGGCGGAGCGCTTCTGACTGGCTGCGGCAGTACAAAAATTGACGGCAGCAAGACCGTCATGACGGTAAATGACGAAGCGGTCCGGCTGGGTGTGGCAAGTTTTTACACCAAGTACCAGCAGGCGCAGATCTATAAATATTATTCCCAGATGCTGGGTTCATCCGGGATCTTTGATACGTCCATTGCGGATTCTTCGGACCCGTCGGTTGATACCTACGGGGAGAGCATGAAGAAAACGGCTCTGGAGGACGTGGAAAAGATGGTCGTCATGGCGCAGCATGCCGATGAGTTCGGCGTCAAGCTGACCGATGAGGAGAAAAAAGCCATCGACCAGGCAGCACAGGATTATATCGACAAGAACCAGGAGGAGATCCGAGGTAAGATCGGTGCGGACAAGGAGGATATCGTTCGCCTGCTGGAGCTGCAGACGATCCAGTCCAAGATGATGGATCCCCTTGTCAAGGACGTCGATACCAAGGTGACGCAGGAAGAGTCCCAGCAGTCTAAGGTGACCTATGTGGCGGTGGATACGGCGGATGCCGCGTCTGGCGCGTCTTCGACCAAGGAAGCCGCAGAGTCAACTCCGGAGGGACCGGATGAGAAGGCTCAGAAAAATGCGGATGCGGTCCTGAAGGCAGTTCTGGCTGAAGCCGATCCGGCAGCGGCAGATCTGGACGCGATCGCCAAGAAGGTGGATTCCTCTCTTTCGGCGGTCGAAGGTCACTACACAACCAGCGATACGGCGGATGGTTCGGTTGATTCCGCCGTTGTCGACGCCGTCAAGGATTTGAAGGAGGGAACAGTCGTCGACCATGTCATCACCGGCAGCAACGGCAAGACCCTCTATGTCGCAAGGTTTGATTTAAAGGACGATGAGACCTACACGGCGACCAAGAAGGAGTCCATCGTCCGGTCCAGAAAACAGGATGAATTCGACAAGGTGACGGACGGCTGGCTCAAGGACGCCAAGATCAAGGTCGACCAGAAGGTCTGGAAGACCGTGACGCTGAGCGATAAGGATCCGGTCACTCTGAAGGATCCCGAGAGCGGCGCGGCAGGCGCTCAGACCGCTGCAGAAGGCTCTCTGAACGGCAGCAGTAACAGCGCAGCGGAGGCAGTCAGTGAGGCTTCCAGCACACCCGCGGCGTAAAATGTGGCAGATTGCGTTTTTCATATACAATCGCATATTTGGCAGTTGCTTAAGAGCCAGGAGTCCACAAATCGTGTAGATGCACGATCTGTGGACTCCTGTTGTCATATTGAAATATGGTTTGTAGCGGGCGCAATCAGGCGGTTTCCGTGTAGAATGACGAAAAAATCATACAATCTTTGTGAAGCCTGTATTTGCAATTTCTGTATACAATCTTTAAACTAATCATAGTAAGATGGTCAAAATACAGGATTTAGGGGAGGCGCGCCTATGAAGAGGGAGGCTATGATCGCAAAATTCAAGGAACTGTACGGAGAGGGAGGCGAGATCCGGACCTTTTTCGCGCCGGGGCGGGTCAATTTGATCGGCGAGCATACGGATTACAACGGCGGACACGTATTTCCCTGCGCCCTGACTGTGGGAACCTGCGCGGCAGTCCGTTTGAGGCAGGATCGGCAGGTGAATTTCGCCTCCCTCAATGTGCGGGACGGCGAAATTCGCTCGGTCAGCCTGGATGACCTGACCTACCGGAAAGAGGATCGGTGGACCAACTACCCCAAGGGGGTCCTTTCTATTTTCAAGGACCGGGGAAATGATCTGCCCTATGGCTTTGACGTCCTCTTCTATGGGAATATTCCAAGCGGGGCGGGACTTTCTTCCTCCGCCTCAATCGAAGTGCTGACGGCGCTTATCGTCCGGGATCTCTACCATCTGGATCACCTGAACCGGATCGACCTGGCGGTCATCGCCCAGCGGGCTGAGAGCCACTATGTCGGCGTGCAGTGCGGCATTATGGACCAGTTCGCCTCCGCCTTAGGCAAGAAGGACCAGGCGATCTTCCTCAGTACGGCGACGATGAAGTACAGCTATATTCCGCTTCGCCTCACCGGGCTTCATCTTGTTCTGACCAACAGCGGCGTCCGCCACAAGCTGGGGGAATCCGAATACAATGTCCGGATCAGGGAGTGCCAGAAGGCGCTGAAAAAGCTGCAGACCGTCGCCAATATCAAGTCCCTCTGCGACCTGTCCACCGACCAGTTTGAAAGCTGCAAGGATGTGATTATGGATCCCGTCCTGACTAAGCGGGCAAGACACGCCGTCTATGAAAATGCCCGCACGATCCGGGCAGTCAGCGCGCTTCGCGCCAACCACCTTCAGCATTTCGGCGAGCTGATGAATGCCTCCCACGCCTCTCTGCGGGACGACTATGAGGTTTCCTGCCCCGAGATCGACTACCTGGTGGACCTGGCGCAGGGACTTGAAGGCGTCTACGGCAGCCGGATGACCGGGGGCGGCTTCGGCGGCTGTACGGTCAGCCTGGTGGAAGACAGCGCTATTGATACCTTCCGGGACCTCCTTGACAGCAGGTATAAGGACCGCTTTAATCTCGTACCCCAGTTCTATGTGGTCGAATCGGGGGATGGAGCAAGAGAACTGAAATAAAAAGGGTTTTATTTAACAAATTGTTTTCAATGGTGGAACACGAAAAAGCCTTAAAAGAAGGGATTTTCTATATGTTTTGTAACTGGAAACTGACCATTTGCCACCAATTTGCCACCATGATTTGAAAATTGCCGCTGAACTGTTCAATCTGTTCAGCGGCTTATTTTTTATGCTAGATGTGAAATTTGTTCAAAGAGCTCAACCGTTTCATTCTTCATGCTGTCTGTATCGTGGACATAGGCATTCATAGTAGTTTGGATGCTAGAATGCCCTAACCGTTCCTGAACGTCCTTGATGGGGGCGCCAGCTTGAATCAACATGGTGGCGTGGGTATGCCGCAAGGAATGATAATTAAAATCAATGTTCAATTCTTTGCGGCATACGTCACAGACATATGTAAATGAATATGGGAAAAGCGCCTTCCCGGAATCATAGACACAGACAAAATCAGTCATAGTCAAATCAGAGAAGCTATCACGTTTGCAGCTAATGATCTGGTATGTAGTGTTTCCTCTTTTATCTTTCCCAGGCTGTACATAGTATTCAACGAATTGCGATCCTAATTCTATACGTTTCTTCTGTTTGTGCTTGTGCGCCGCCAGAAGAATCTTTTGGAGTGTGGCACCATACCGGATAGAGCGAACGGATGATTCTGTTTTGGGAGATTGAAAGAACCATCCCTGCTTTCGTATTACCTGACGATCAATCTTAATGGTTTGGTTCTTTAGGTCGATTCTATCCCACGTCAAGGCAAAACATTCAGAAATCCGAACGCCAGTATAATACCCTATCATGATTGGTATATAGAACGGCGATGATTCCGGAAAACGTTCAAGAATTCGTTTCATATCGGATTCTGGTATGAAATGGTGAACGGCAGATTTCTTTTTTTCATACCTTGGGATTTTTACTCGTTCAGCGGGGTTATACTGAATGTAGTTCAACGGCTCAACCGCATAGTTCAATGCTACGACCAACACCACAAGGATCACACGGACTGTCTGACGGGCAAGCCCTTCTTTCTTCAGGGTGTTGACGTATTCCTGAATGGGTCCAGTGGTCAGAGATTTCAGCCTATAATTTCCAAATTGTGGTTTCAGGTGTTTTCTAATTATGCTACCGTAAATCCGTTGCGTCGTATACTTGCAATGCATTTCTACATACTGTCCAAGCCATAGATCAAGGAAATCGGCAACGGTAATTTCTGACGGTGTGAAAATCTGACCACCATTATTGTATTCATTCAGGGCAGCGGCAAGCGCCGCTTCGGCATCCTTCTTAGTGGTAAAGCCACCTTTTTCTTTCTTCTGACGCTTTCCGTCAACTTTCCCCATGTCAAAATAGTATGACCATGTTTTCCCACGCTTGCGTGTTCCGCCTTTCATATAAAATACCACCTTTCTTGATTGAGATATAGCAAGGAAAATGGTATACTTTATATGTATAGCCATTTCCTTTTTTCACACATTAGGTTCTGGTTGTTCATCCTTTACCGCCGGTATTGCAGTACCGGCGGTATTTTTTGTTCAAAGTGTTCAACGATGTTCAACGCTAGCCTTGAACATCCTCTCAATTTTTTTAACTATGTT